>NZ_JBFRDZ010000005.1:0-364880 GCF_052114025.1 Allobosea sp. RAF48 | reverse complement strand
CCTGAGGGCACGGAGATGGTGATGCCGGGCGACAACATCTCGATGGAGGTGACGCTGATCGCCCCGATCGCGATGGAAGAGAAGCTGCGCTTCGCCATCCGCGAAGGCGGCCGCACCGTCGGCGCCGGCGTCGTCGCTTCGATCATTGCGTAACGCGTTTTCGTGAGGGCGCGGGCCCTTCGGGCCTTCGCCTTTTCACGTCACGGAGAGAACAAGACCATGAACGGTCAGAACATTCGAATCCGCCTCAAGGCGTTCGACCACCGCATCCTCGACGCTTCGACGCGCGAGATCGTGTCGACCGCGAAGCGGACGGGCGCTCAGGTCCGCGGACCGATTCCGCTGCCCACGCTCATTGAGAAGTTCACCGTCAACCGCTCGCCGCACATCGACAAGAAGTCGCGCGAGCAGTTTGAGATGCGGACCCACAAGCGGGTCCTCGACATTGTCGATCCGACTCCCCAGACGGTCGACGCCCTCATGAAGCTCGATCTCGCCGCCGGCGTCGACGTCGAAATCAAGCTCTGATCCGATTGAACGGGTCCTCTGTTTCCGGCTCCCCCGGATGGACATGACCCCAGAAGAAGGTATGCACCGATGCGTTCCGGTGTGATTGCACAGAAAGTCGGGATGACCCGCATCTTCACGGATGCCGGCGAGCATATCCCGGTCACCGTGCTGAAGCTCGACAGCTGCCAGGTTGTCGCGCATCGCACGAAAGAGAAGAACGGCTATGTGGCCGTGCAGCTGGGCTCCGGCACGGCGAAGGTGAAGAACGTCTCGAAGGCTGAGCGCGGTCACTTCGCGGTCGCCAAGGTCGAGCCGAAGCGCAAGGTGGTCGAGTTCCGCGTCAGCGATGACGCGCTCATCCCCGTGGGCGCCGAGCTGACCGCGGACCACTTCGTCGTCGGCCAGTTCGTCGACGTCTCCGGCACGACCACCGGCAAGGGCTTCGCCGGCGGTATGAAGCGCTGGAACTTCGGCGGTCTGCGCGCCACGCACGGCGTTTCGGTCTCGCACCGTTCGATCGGTTCGACCGGTGGCCGTCAGGACCCGGGCAAGACCTTCAAGAACAAGAAGATGCCGGGCCACCTGGGCGCCGAGCGTGTCACCACGCAGAACCTGCGCGTCGTCCAGACGGATGTCGAGCGTGGCCTGATCCTCGTCGAGGGCGCCGTTCCCGGCGTCGCCGGCGGCTGGATCCATGTCCGCGACGCCGTCAAGCGCGCCCTGCCGAAGGATGCGCCGCTGCCGGGCAAGTTCAAGGTTGCCGGCGAGGGCAAGGCGGAAGAGGCTCCTGCGGCCCAGGCTGAGGAGAACGCGTGATGAAATTCGATATCACCACTCTCGAGGGCAAGTCGGCCGGTTCGGTCGAGCTGTCGGATGCGGTGTTCGGCCTCGAGCCGCGCGCTGACCTCCTCGCCCGCATGGTTCGCTATCAGCTCGCCAAGCGCCGCGCCGGGACCCACAAGTCCAAGGGCCGCTCGGAAGTCGATCGCACCCGCAAGAAGATCTACAAGCAGAAGGGCACCGGCGGCGCTCGCCACGGCGCGGCTTCGGCTCCGCAGTTCCGCGGCGGCGGCAAGGCCTTCGGTCCGGTGCTGCGCGACCACGCTCACGACCTTCCCAAGAAGGTCCGCGCGCTCGCTCTGCGCCATGCGCTCTCGGCCAAGGCGAAGGAAGCCGGCATCATCGTGATCGACGATGCCACGCTCGCCGAGCCGAAGACCAAGGTGTTGCTGGGTCATTTCGGCAAGCTCGACCTGTCGAGCGCGCTGATCGTCGGTGGCGTCGAGATCGATACGAACTTCGGCCTGGCCGCTCGTTCGATCCCGAATGTCGACGTGCTGCCGGTTCAGGGCATCAACGTCTATGACATCCTGCGTCGTGACAAGCTCGTCCTGACGCGCGCCGCTGTCGATGCGCTGGAGGCGCGCTTCAAATGAGCCAGTCAGCCAAGAACCTCGACCCGCGCCACTACGATGTGATCGTGGCGCCGGTCATCACCGAGAAGGCGACGATGCTCTCCGAGCACAACAAGGTCGTCTTCAAGGTTGCCCGCACCGCGACCAAGCCGCAGATCAAGGCGGCGATCGAGAAGCTCTTCGACGTCAAGGTCAAGAGCGTCAACACGATCGTCACCGAAGGCAAGGTCAAGGTCTTCCGTGGCCGCCTCGGCCAGCGCTCGGACGTCAAGAAGGCCGTTGTGACCCTCGAAGAGGGCCACTCGATCGACGTGACCACGGGCCTCTGAGGGAAGGATCGCCATCATGGCTTTGAAGCACTTCAAGCCGATCACGCCGAGCCTTCGCCAGCTCGTGATCGTCGACCGCAGCGAGCTCTACAAGGGCAAGCCGGTCAAGACCCTGACCGAGGGCAAGAGCTCCTCGGGCGGCCGCAACAATCTCGGCCGTATCACTGTCCGCTTCCGCGGCGGTGGCCACAAGCGCACGCTGCGCCTCGTCGACTTCAAGCGTCGCGGCAAGGCCGGTATCCCGGCGACCGTCGAGCGGCTCGAGTACGATCCGAACCGGACGGCGTTCATCGCCCTGATCAAGTATCAGGACGGTGAGCAGTCCTACATCCTGGCGCCGCAGCGCCTGGCCGTTGGTGACACCGTTGTCGCCGGCGACAATGTCGACGTGAAGCCCGGCAACGCGGCCCCGATGGGCTCGCTGCCGATCGGCACGATCGTCCACAACGTCGAGCTCAAGATCGGCAAGGGCGGCGCTCTGGCCCGCTCCGCCGGCAACTACGCCCAGATCGTCGGTCGCGACCAGGGTTACGTCATCGTCCGCCTGAACTCGGGCGAACAGCGCCTGATCTCGGGCCTCTGCTATGCCACCGTCGGCGCCGTCTCGAACCCGGATCACATGAACCGGAACGACGGCAAGGCTGGTCGCTCGCGCTGGCTCGGCCGCCGTCCGCATAACCGCGGCGTCTCGATGAACCCGGTCGACCATCCGCACGGCGGTGGTGAGGGCCGGACCTCGGGTGGCCGTCATCCGGTCACGCCCTGGGGTCTCCCGACCAAGGGTAAGAAGACCCGCTCGAACAAGCGGACCGACACATTCATCGTGTCGAGCCGTCACGCCCGCAAGAAGAAGAACTGAGGTCCGTCATGGCGCGTTCGCTTTGGAAAGGTCCGTTTGTCGACGGATACCTCCTGAAGAAGGCCGAGGTCGCCAGGACCTCAGCCCGAAATGAAGTCATCAAGATCTGGAGCCGTCGCTCCACGATCCTGCCGCAGTTCGTCGGTCTGACGTTCGGCGTGTACAACGGACAGAAGCATGTGCCGGTGTCCGTGTCCGAGGAAATGGTGGGGCACAAGTTCGGCGAGTTCTCGCCGACGCGCACCTTCCACGGCCACGCTGCCGACAAGAAGGCGAAGAGGAAGTAAGCCATGGGTAAAGCATCCGCCCCCCGTGCGCTGCCTGAGAACGAAGCGGTTGCGGTCGCCCGCAACCTGCGCGTCTCGCCGCAGAAGCTGAACCTCGTCGCTCAGCTGATCCGCGGCAAGAAGGTCTCTACGGCGCTCGCCGATCTCGAGTTCTCGCGCAAGCGTATCGCGAACGACGTTCGCAAGTGCCTGCAGAGCGCGATCGCCAACGCCGAGAACAATCACGACCTTGACGTCGACGATCTCGTCGTCGCCCAGGCCTTCGTCGGCAAGGCACTCGTCATGAAGCGCTTCCACGCCCGCGCCCGCGGCCGTGGCGCCCGGATCATGAAGCCGTTCTCGAACATCACGATCGTGGTGCGCGAGCAGGCAGCGCAGGCCTGAGGAGAGAACGATGGGTCAGAAAATCAATCCGATCGGCCTGCGCCTCGGCATCAACCGTACCTGGGACTCGCGTTGGTTCGCCAACAAGGGCGAGTACGGCAAGCTGCTGCATGAGGACATGGCGATCCGCGCCGCCCTGATGAAGCTGCTGAAGCAGGCTGCCGTCTCGAAGATCATCATCGAGCGCCCGCACAAGAAGTGCCGCGTCACCATCCACTCGGCTCGCCCGGGCGTGGTGATCGGCAAGAAGGGCGCCGACATCGAGAAGCTCCGCAAGGAAGTCTCGAAGCTCACCAAGGCCGATGTCACGATCAACATCGTCGAGGTGCGCAAGCCTGAGATCGACGCCACGCTGGTTGCCGACTCGATCGCGCAGCAGCTCGAGCGCCGTGTCGCCTTCCGTCGCGCCATGAAGCGCGCCGTGCAGTCGGCCATGCGTCTGGGCGCCGAGGGCATCCGCATCAACTGCTCGGGCCGTCTCGGCGGCGCCGAGATCGCCCGCCTCGAATGGTACCGTGAGGGCCGCGTGCCGCTGCATACGCTGCGCGCCGACGTCGATTACGGCGTCGCCACCGCTTTCACGACCTACGGGACGTGCGGCATCAAGGTCTGGATCTTCAAGGGCGAGATCCTGGAACACGACCCGATGGCCCAGGACAAGCGCCTTTCCGACGAGGGCGGCCGTTCCGGCGGCCGCGACCGTGATCACCGCGATCGCGATCGTCGCGAGCAGGCTGCGTAAGGCTGATCGAGAAGAGCCATGCTGCAACCAAAACGCACCAAGTTCCGTAAGCAGTTCAAGGGACGCATTTCCGGCGTCGCCAAGGGCGGCACGGACCTCAACTTCGGCCAGTTCGGCCTGAAGGCACAAGAGCCTGAGCGCGTTACCGCTCGTCAGATCGAAGCGGCTCGCCGCGCGATCACCCGCGCCATGAAGCGCGTTGGCCGCGTCTGGATCCGCGTGTTCCCTGACGTGCCGGTTTCGAAGAAGCCGACCGAAGTCCGCATGGGTAAGGGCAAGGGTTCGCCCGAGTTCTGGGCGGCCAAGGTCAAGCCTGGCCGGATCATGTTCGAGCTGGACGGCGTGTCGGAGGAGATCGCTCGCGAAGCGCTCCGTCTCGGCGCCGCCAAGCTGCCGATCAAGACCCGGTTCATCCAGCGCATCGCCGAGTGAGGGAGGGCGACATGAAAAGCACACAGCGTCTTTCCGACCTGAAGTCGATGAGCACGGACCAGCTTCAGGACGAGCTGCTCAAGCTGAAGAAGGAGCAGTTCAACCTGCGCTTCCAGAGGGCGACGGGCCAGCTCGAGAACACCGCGCGCGTCACCGAACTGCGCAAGGACATCGCCCGCATCAAGACGCTGCAGCGGTCGAAGGCCGTTGCGGCCAGCGCGTGAGGAGAAGATAATGCCTAAGCGCGTGCTCCAGGGCGTCGTCGTCAGCGACAAGCAGAACAAAACTGTTGTGGTTAAGGTCGAGCGGCGTTATACGCACCCGCTCCTCAAGAAGACGGTTCGCCGTACGAAGAACTATCACGCCCATAACGAGGCGGGTTCGTTCAAGGTCGGCGATACGGTGTGGATCGAGGAGTCCAAGCCGATTTCCAAGCTGAAAAGCTGGGTTGTGCTCGACGGCGCCCCCAAGGCGTGAGACGAGACGGCTTTGCCCGGCCCCGAATCAGGGGCGGGCAGGGCGCCTGAAGGAAGCCGGACATGTCTCTCCGCAAAGGTGGAAACCACTTTTGCGGATCATGTTTTGTTTTGAGGCCAGGGGGCGATCGACCCCCGTCAGTCGTAGTCCCAAGCAGCGCTGAGGCCGCTCGGGAAACCGCCTGATACACAGATTGGAAGGATCAAGGCCATGATCCAGGTGCAGACGAATCTCGACGTCGCCGACAATTCCGGCGCGCGTCGTGTGATGTGCATCAAGGTTCTCGGCGGGTCGAAGCGCAAGTACGCCGGTGTCGGCGACATCATCGTCGTTTCGATCAAGGAAGCCATCCCGCGCGGCCGCGTGAAGAAGGGCGACGTCATGAAGGCGGTCGTCGTTCGCACCGCCAAGGACGTCAAGCGCGCCGACGGTTCGGTGATCCGCTTCGACCGCAATGCGGCCGTGCTGATCAACAACCAGAAGGAGCCGGTCGGCACGCGTATCTTCGGACCGGTTCCGCGCGAGCTGCGCGCCAAGAACCACATGAAGATCATCTCGCTGGCGCCGGAGGTGCTGTGATGGCTGCGAAAATCAAGAAGGGCGACAAGGTCGTCGTGCTTGCTGGCCGCGACAAGGGTAAGTCGGGCGAAGTGCTGCAGGTTCTGCCGAAGGATGCCCGCGCCGTCGTGCGTGGTGTCAACCTCGTCAAGAAGCACACCAAGCAGTCGCAGACGTCCGAGGGTGGCATCATCTCGAAGGAGGCCACCATCGACCTGTCGAACATCGCCGTGGCCGATCCGAAGGACGGCAAGCCGACTCGCGTTGGTTTCAAGGTGCTCGATGACGGCCGCAAGGTTCGTTTCGCCAAGCGTTCGGGGGATCTGATCGATGGCTGAGGCTCAGCAGGCGGCTCTCTCGCCGCGCATGAAGAAGCATTACGAGGACGTCGTTCGTCCCGCGATGATCGCCGAATTCGGCTACAAGAACGTCATGGAAGTGCCGACGATCGAGAAGATCGTCATCAACATGGGTGTTGGTGAAGCGACTGCCGACCGCAAGAAGGTCGACAACGCCGCCGGCGACCTCGCCATGATTGCTGGCCAGAAGCCGGTCATCACCAAGTCCCGCCTCGCCATCGCCGGCTTCAAGCTGCGCGAGAACATGGCGGTTGGCTGCAAGGTCACGCTGCGCAAGACCAAGATGTTCGAGTTCGTCGATCGGCTCGTCACCATCGCCTTGCCGCGCGTGCGCGACTTCCGGGGCCTGAACCCGAAGTCGTTCGACGGGCGCGGCAATTTCGCGCTCGGGATCAAGGAACACATCGTGTTCCCCGAGATCAATTACGACAAGGTCGACCAGGTCTGGGGCATGGACGTGATCGTCTGCACGACTGCGAAGTCGGACGACGAAGCGCGCGCTCTGCTCAAGCACTTCAACTTCCCGTTCCGGCAGTGAACCTAAGCGTTCATACGCGGAAACCAGGAGAGATCGATGGCTAAGAAAAGCTCCGTCGAGAACAACGAGCGCCGCAGGAAGCTGGTGAAGAAATTCGCCGGCCGCCGGGCTCGCCTTCTCGCGATCGCCAATGACGACAACCAGCCCATGGACGAGCGTTTCCTCGCTCGCCTGAAGCTGGCCGAACTGCCGCGCAACTCGGCCAAGATCCGCATTCGCAATCGTTGCGAGGTGACGGGCCGTCCGCGCGCTTTCTATCGCAAGCTGAAGATGTCGCGTGTCGCGCTGCGTGAGCTCGGCAACAAGGGGCTGGTTCCCGGCCTCGTGAAGTCGAGCTGGTAAGGAGGACTGGACAATGGCGATCATTGATCCGCTCGGCGATATGCTGACCCGCATCCGCAATGCGCAGCTGCGTCGCAAGTCGCGTGTTTCCACCCCGGGCTCGAAGCTGCGTGCTCGCGTGCTCGACGTGCTGCAGTCCGAGGGCTACATCCGCGGCTACAGCCAGACCGAGTTCGGCAATGGCCGGACGGAGTTCGACATCGAGCTGAAGTATCACGAGGGCCAGCCGGTCATCCGGTCGATCTCGCGTGTTTCGAAGCCCGGCCGCCGCGTCTACTCGTCGGTCGAGACCATGCCGCGCGTGGCTGACGGCCTCGGCGTGACGATCGTCTCGACGCCGCGTGGCGTGATGGCCGATCATGTGGCCCGCGAGCAGAACGTGGGCGGCGAAGTGCTCTGCAAGGTCTTCTGACCTTTCAGGCGCCCCGCTCATTTTCAGGAGAAATCCAAATGTCTCGTATCGGTAAGAAGCCGGTCTCGGTTCCCGCGGGCGTCACCGCCTCGGTCACCGGCCAGCTCGTCAAGATCAAGGGCTCGAAGGGCGAGCTCTCCTTCGAGGTGCCCGAGGACGTCTCGGTCGCCATGGAGGACGGCGCGATCGCGGTTCAGCCGCGTTCGCAGTCGAAGCGCGCCCGTGCGCTCTGGGGCACCTCGCGCGCCCGCATCAGCAACCTCGTGATCGGCACCACCGCCGGCTTCGAGAAGCGCCTCGAGATCAACGGCGTCGGCTACAAGGCCGCTGTCGCTGGCAAGGTGCTGAAGTTGTCGCTCGGCTACAGCCACGACATCGACTACGAAATCCCGGCCGGTGTCGCGATCACGACGCCGAAGCCGACGGAAATCGTCGTCGTCGGCATCGACAAGCAGGTCGTCGGCCAGACCGCCGCGGAAATCCGCGACTATCGTGGCCCCGAGCCCTATAAGGGCAAGGGCGTCAAGTACGCCGGCGAGTTCATCTTCCGCAAGGAAGGCAAGAAGAAGTAAGGACGCCAGCCATGAGCAAGCAGAACGATGTGACTGCGCGCCGCAAGGCCCGCGTCCGCCGCGCGATCAAGGCGGTTGCCAACGGTCGCCCGCGCCTCTCGGTGCATCGCACCGGCAAGCAGATCTACGCCCAGGTCATCGACGACGTGAAGGGGGTCACCCTCGCTTCGGCCTCGTCGCTCGACAAGGACGTGCGTGCGCAGATCAAATCCGGCGCCAATGTCGAGGCGGCCGGCCAGATCGGCAAGATCGTCGCCGAGCGCGCGGTCAAGGCCGGCGTGACGGATGTGGTCTTCGACCGCGGCCCGTACATGTACCATGGCCGCGTCAAGGCGCTGGCCGATGCAGCCCGCGAGGCTGGCCTCAGCTTCTGAGGTTATCGGGTTTCGCCCGGTCAGGCGTTCTACGCCGGCCGGGCGGTATCCGTTTCTCGATCATCGCGCGCCAGAATGGGCGCGGTCACGACGATCGATGCGTTAAGGCATCGGGTTCTTCCGAAAAGTGGTTCCCACTTTTCGGCCCGATGCACAGCTTCCCCGTGCAATGAGGCATGGGGTTAGGCTCGAGCGAGCGGCGGGGCTTCGATCTTCGTCCGCGCAAGTAAGAGGACATACACATGGCTAGAGAGCCGCGTGAGCGTAAGGACCGGGAAACGGAAGTTTCCGAGTTCGTGGATAAGCTCGTCCACATCAACCGCGTCGCCAAGGTGGTGAAGGGCGGACGTCGCTTCGGCTTCGCCGCGCTCGTCGTCGTCGGCGATCAGAAGGGCCGCGTCGGCTTCGGCCACGGCAAGGCCCGTGAGGTTCCCGAGGCGATCCGCAAGGCGACGGAAGCCGCCAAGCGCGGCCTCGTCCGCATTCCGCTGCGCGAGGGCCGCACCCTCCATCACGACGTGCAGGGCCGCCACGGCGCCGGCAAGGTCGTGCTGCGCGCGGCTCCGGCCGGTACCGGCATCATCGCCGGCGGTCCGATGCGCGCCGTCTTCGAGGCGGTCGGCATGCAGGACGTCGTGTCCAAGTCGCTCGGCTCCTCCAACCCGTACAACCTCGTGCGCGCCACGTTCGACGCGCTGAAGAACGAGGATAGCCCGCGCTCGGTCGCGGCTCGTCGCTCGCTCAAGGTTTCGGCCCTGCAGACCCGTCGCCGCGATGCCGGCACGGATGCGGCCGCGGAAGCGTGAGGGGGGAATCATGGCAAAGGCTGAGAAGACCTTCACCATCGAGCAGATCGGTTCGCCGATCCGCCGCGAGGCCACCCAGCGCCAGACCCTGATCGGTCTCGGCCTGAACAAGATCCGCCGCCGCTCGACCCTCCAGGACACCCCCGCGGTGCGTGGCATGGTCGAGAAGGTGAAGCACCTCGTGCGCGTCATCGACGCGAAGTGAGGAGGGCGACACATGAAACTCAATGAGATTCGTGACAACGAAGGCGCTCTGAAGCAGCGCATCCGCGTCGGCCGTGGCATTGGCTCCGGCAAGGGCAAGACCGGTGGTCGCGGCGTGAAGGGTCAGACCTCGCGCGCCGGCGTCGCCATCAAGGGCTTCGAGGGCGGCCAGATGCCGCTGTATCGTCGCCTGCCGAAGCGCGGCTTCAACAACCTGTTTGCCAAGGATCTGAACGAGGTCAACCTCGGCCGCATCCAGCAGGCAGTGGAAGCCGGCAAGCTCGACGCCAAGGGCGCCGTGACCGTCGAGGCGCTCGTCGCCGCCGGCGTGATCACCCGCCAGGCCAAGGACGGCGTGAAGATCCTCGGCGTCGGTGAGCTCAAGACCAAGCTCGCTTTCGAGGTCGCTGGCGCGTCGAAGTCGGCCGTCGCGGCGATCGAGAAGGCCGGCGGCACGGTCAAGATTCTGGCTGCCGCTTCACAGGCGTGATCCTAGCGCCTACATGACGTTTGCGAACGGCGGCCGGGCCAGCGCCCAGGCCGCCGTTCGACTGTTTGACGCAAGGCACAAACCCGAAAATTGCACCGCTGGGGCGGCGGGGGATGTGCTTCAATGACTGACTTGAGACCCAAGGACCGGACGCATGGCATCGGCGGCTGAACAGCTTGCGGCAAACCTCAATTTCGGGGCCTTCGCCAAGGCGGACGAACTGAAGAAGCGAATCTGGTTCACGCTGGGAGCGCTGGTCGTCTACCGGCTGGGTACCTACATCCCGCTGCCGGGCATGAACCCGGACGCGGTCGCCGACCTGTTCCGCCAGTCGCAGAGCGGCGTGCTCGGCATGTTCAACATGTTCTCGGGCGGCGCCGTCGGCCGCCTCGCCATCTTCGCGCTGGCGATCATGCCGTATATCTCGGCCTCGATCATCGTTCAGCTGCTCTCCAGCGTCATCCCGAGCTTCGAGGCGCTGAAGAAGGAAGGCGAGCAGGGCCGCAAGACCCTCAACCAGTACACCCGCTACCTGACCCTCGTGCTGGCCGTATTCCAGGCCTATGCGATCGGCGTCGGCCTGCAGGGCTCGGGCAATCTCGTCCTCGAGCCGGGGCCGTTCTTCCTGCTCTCGACCACGCTCACTCTCGTCGGCGGCACCATGTTCCTGCTGTGGCTGGGCGAGCAGATCACCAGCCGCGGCATCGGCAACGGCACCTCGATGATCATCTTTGGTGGCATCATCGCGGAATTCCCGTCACAGCTCGCCCAGACCCTCGAACTCGGACGCCAGGGCGCGATCTCGACCGGGCTGCTGCTCGGCATCCTGGTGATGGCGGTCTGCGTCATCGCGTTCTGCGTGTTCATGGAGCGTGCGCAGCGCCGCCTGCTGATCAACTATCCGAAGCGCCAGGTCGGCAACCGCATGTATGAGGGTCAGACCTCGTTCCTGCCGCTGAAGCTCAACACCTCGGGCGTGATCCCGCCGATCTTCGCCTCGTCGCTGCTGCTGCTGCCGACGACGATCGCCAGCTTCTCGCAGGCCTCGGGTGGCACGGGCTTCCTGTCGATCATCGCGACCTATCTCGCCCATGGCCGGCCGCTGTTCATGGTCCTTTATGCGGCGCTGATCATCTTCTTCTGCTTCTTCTACACCGCGATCGTGTTCAACCCGGTCGAAACGGCGGACAACCTCAAGAAGCATGGCGGCTTCATGCCGGGCATCCGCCCGGGCGAGCGCACCGCCGAGCATATCGACCGCATCCTCTCGCGCATCACCGTTCTCGGCGCCGGCTATCTGACCATCGTCTGCCTTATCCCCGAGTTCATGATCACCTATGCTCAGATCCCGATCATCCTGCTGGGCGGCACTTCGCTGCTCATCGTGGTGACGACGACGATGGACACCGTGGCGCAGATCCACGGACACCTGCTGGCCCATCAGTACGAAGGGCTGGTCAAGAAGGCTAAATTGCGAGGAGCGAGGCGCTAAGATGCGGTTGATTTTCCTGGGGCCGCCGGGGGCGGGCAAGGGCACTCAGGCGGCGCGCATCGTCGCGAAGCACGGTATTCCTCAACTGTCGACCGGCGACATGCTGCGCGCAGCCGTCGCCGCCGGCACACCGATCGGCCAAAAGGCCAAGGCGGTGATGGATGCGGGCGGTCTCGTCTCGGACGATATCGTCATCGGCATCGTCGCTGATCGCATCGAGGAGCCGGACGCGAAGAAGGGCTTCATCCTCGACGGCTTCCCGCGCACGCTGGCGCAGGCCGAAGCGCTCGACCGGATGCTCGAGGGCAAAGGGCTGAAGCTCGACGCGGTGCTCGAGCTCACGGTCGACCAGAGCAAGCTCGTGGACCGCATCGTCCGCCGCGCCGAAGAGGCGAGGGCGGCCGGCCAGCCGGTCCGGAAGGACGATGATCCGGAGGTCTTCAAGACCCGGCTTGAGGCGTATAACCGCGACACGGCGATCGTCGCGCCTTACTATGAGAAGCGCGGCCAGCTGACGGCGATCGACGGCATGCAGCCGATCGACAGCGTCTCGGAAGCGATTGCGAACGCGCTGTCGGTGGCCGCCCAGGGCTGATCCGCAAGCAGCGAAGAGAAATTCGAACCCGGATGGGCGATGGCCCGTCCGGGTTTTTCGATTCCGGTGCGGTTTTGCGCGCCAGCCTTTGCCTTTTCTCGCTCCACCTGTGCGTTGACAGGCCCACCTCGGGCGGATGTGCTGGGCTCAAGCCGCGAAAAGCGGCGTGGAGCACCTTCGACCGGTAGGCGAAGCGACCTTCCGGTCCGGTGCAGGACAGGGAGCAGGCGCATGACCAGATGGGGTGCAATGCTGTTCGCGAGTGCGCTGGCGCTGATGCCGGCGGCCGCGCGGGCGCAGGATGCGGTCAAGATCGGCATCCTCAACGACCAGTCGGGCAACTACGCCGAATTCGGCGGCCTCGGCTCGGTCGAGGCTGCGAAGCTGGCGATCGAGGATTTCGGCGGCTCCGTGCTGGGCAAGCCGATCGAGATCGTCGCGGCCGATCATCAGAACAAGCCCGACATCGCGGCCGGCCTGGCACGGCGCTGGTATGACGTCGACGGCGTCACCGCGATCGCGGACCTGACCAATTCGGCGGTGGCGCTCGCAGTCGCCGGCATCGCCAAGGAACGGCAGAAGGTCGCGCTCTATAACGGCCCGGCGACGACGCGGCTGTTCAACGAGGATTGCTCGGCGACCGGCTTCATGTGGACCTTCGACACGGCGACCTCGGCCAAGGGTACGGCGCTGTCAGTCCTGCGCGAGGGCGGCAACAGCTGGTACATCCTTGCCGCGGACTATGCCTTCGGCCATCAGCTCACGGCGGATATCGAGGCGATCGTCGCGGCCAATGGCGGCAAGACGCTGGGCACGGTGCGCGCACCGCTTTCGACGCCCGACTTCTCCTCCTTCCTGCTTCAGGCACAGGCCTCCAAGGCCAAGATCGTCGCCTTTGCCAATGCCGGCACGGACACGATCAACTCGATCAAGCAGGCCGGCGAATTCGGCCTGGTCGATGGCGGCCAGAAGCTCGCCGCCATGGTCGTTGTGCTGAGCGACGTCCACGGTCTCGGGCTCGACAAGGCCAAGGGCCTGATCACGACGACCGCCTATTACCACGACGCCGACAAGCCGAGCCGCGCTTTCGCCGACCGCTACATGGCGCGGACCAGGAAGATGCCGGGCATGATCCAGGCCAGCGTCTATTCCTCGGTGCTGCACTATCTCAAGGCCGTGAAGGCGGCGGGCACGGCCGCGGGCCCCGCGGTCGCGGCCAAGATGAAGGAACTGCCGGTCGACGACTTCTACGCGCCCGGTGCAAAGGTTCGGGAGGACGGCCGGCTGATGAACGATATGCTGCTGGTCGAGGTGAAGGCGCCGGGCGATTCGAAAGCGCCCTGGGACTACTTCAAGGTCGTCCGCAAGATCCCGGCAGCCGAGATCATCGCGCCGCTGTCGGAGAGCAAGTGCAGCCTCGTGAAGAAGTAAAAGTTCGCACTCAGGCGCGTCATTCCGGGCGTATAGTTGTAATGCGCCTGGAAGGACGGTCGTGCGCTCGCGACCGACCCGAGAATGGGACGTTATTCTCGGGCGAAGCGCAGCTCGGACCCAAGACTCTCTTGCAGGAGGAGGTTCGAGAACCTCCTTCGTCACGAGATACCGGGTCAAGCCCGAGCATGACGGCGAATATCCAGTCCGGCCTTGGCTTTGCTGGCCTTGGCATGCTTCTTGGTTGCGGCGGGTTGACTCGGGACGATCAACCAGTTAACGACCCGCCATCCGGTTTCATGCGAGCGATGCCGTTGCCTTTGCGAGAAGGGACGACGTCGCATTATCGCGTGGAGCCGTTCAACGTCCTGCATGAGCCGGCCTCCACCGGACGCGGGATATTCCCCACCGCCGGTGCATCAACGGATGCTTCGGCCGACATGGAGATGAGACCATGGCTCGTATCGCGGGCGTCAACATTCCCACCGGCAAGCGCGTCGTCATCGGCCTGCAGTACATCCACGGCATCGGTGCCGCCAAGGCGCAGGAGATCTGCACCAAGGTCGGCATCGCCGCCGAGCGCCGCGTCAACCAGCTGACCGACGCCGAGGTTCTCCAAATCCGCGAGACGATCGACCGCGACTACCTCGTCGAGGGCGATCTGCGCCGCGAAGTCTCGATGAACATCAAGCGCCTGATGGACCTCGGCTGCTACCGCGGCCTGCGCCATCGCCGCTCGCTGCCGGTCCGCGGCCAGCGCACGCACACCAACGCCCGCACCCGCAAGGGCAAGGCGAAGCCGATCGCCGGCAAGAAGAAGTGAGTTTCGGCGGGCCGGTGATCCGGCCCGCTGTCTATACGCCGGCCGGTCCGCTGACGGGCCGCCGGCATCCCCAGCGCCTGGCATGACGGGCGCGCCTGAAGGATGGAAGAAGAGATATGGCCAAGGAAGCCCAGCGCGTCCGTCGTCGCGAACGTAAGAACATCGTCTCCGGCGTCGCGCATGTGAACGCCTCGTTCAACAACACCATGATCACCATCACCGACGCGCAGGGCAACACGATCTCGTGGTCCTCGGCCGGCACGATGGGTTTCAAGGGCTCGCGCAAGTCGACCCCGTATGCCGCGCAGGTTGCGGCCGAGGATGCCGCCCGCAAGGCTGCCGAGCACGGCATGCGCACCCTCGAGGTCGAGGTGACGGGTCCGGGTTCGGGCCGCGAGTCGGCTCTTCGCGCTCTCCAGGCCGCGGGCTTCACCGTGACCTCGATTCGCGACGTGACCCCGATCCCGCACAATGGCTGCCGTCCGCGCAAGCGCCGTCGCGTCTGACGCCTGACCATTGCAAGAGGCGCCCGCAGGGGCGGGCGCCTGTCCGGGGCGGCGGTGGCCGCCAGATGAATTCAGCACCAGGAGTGCGGTCGTGATCAGCAAGAACTGGCAGGATCTTTCCAAGCCGAACAAGCTCGAAGTGAAGGTCGGAGACGACCCGAAGCGTCTGGCCACCGTGATCGCGCGTCCGCTTGAGCGCGGCTTCGGCATGACGCTCGGCAATGCGCTCCGTCGCGTGCTGCTGTCGTCGCTCCAGGGCGCGGCCGTGACCGCCGTCCAGATCGACGGCGTTCTCCACGAGTTCTCCTCGATCCCGGGCGTCCGCGAGGACGTGACCGACATCGTCCTCAACATCAAGGCCATCGCGGTCAAGATGCAGGGCGAAGGTCCCAAGCGCATGACCCTGCGCAAGTCCGGCCCGGGTACCGTCACTGCCGGTGACATCAACACCATCGGCGACGTCGCGATCCTCAACCCCGACCTCGTGCTCTGCACGCTGGACGACGGGGCCGAGATCCGCATGGAGTTCACGGTCAACACTGGCAAGGGCTATGTCCCGGCCGAGCAGAATCGTCCCGAGGACGCGCCGATCGGCCTGATTCCGGTCGACAGCCTCTACTCGCCGGTCAAGAAGGTCTCCTATCGCGTCGAGAACACCCGCGAGGGCCAGAACCTCGACAAGGATTCGCTGACGCTGGCGATCGAGACCAACGGTTCGGTCACGCCCGAGGATGCGCTGGCGCTCGCCGCCCGCATCCTGCAGGACCAGCTTGCCGTCTTCATCACCTTCGAGGAGCCGCGCAAGGAAGAGGCCGTCTCGACTGCGCCGCAGCTGCCCTTCAACCCGGCGCTGCTCAAGAAGGTCGACGAGCTCGAGCTCTCGGTGCGTTCGGCCAACTGCCTCAAGAACGACAACATCGTCTATATCGGCGACCTCATCCAGAAGTCCGAGGGCGAGATGCTGCGCACCCCGAACTTCGGCCGCAAGTCGCTGAACGAGATCAAGGAAGTGCTGGCGACCATGGGCCTGCACCTGGGCATGGACGTCCAGGGCTGGCCCCCGGAAAACATCGAAGAGCTGGCCAAGCGCTTCGAAGAGCACTACTGAAAAACGACGGCGCAGGCCTTGCCTGCGCCTTTTGGCCCGGCTCATGCGAGCCGGAGCATAAGGAACGGCCGTTCCGTGGCACGGCGGCCGTAAGCAACGAAGGAGCCAAACAATGCATCACGGTTTCCGCGGTCGTCGTTTCAACCGCTCGGCCGAGCATCGCCAGGCGATGTTCGCCAACATGGCTCAGGCCCTGATCAAGCACGAGCAGATCACCACCACGCTGCCGAAGGCCAAGGACCTGCGTCCGGTCGTCGAGAAGCTCATCACGCTCGGCAAGCGTGGCGACCTGCATGCCCGCCGCCAGGCGATCTCGCAGATCAAGGATGTCGAGCTGGTCGGCAAGCTCTTCGCGGTTCTCGGCCCGCGCTACAAGGAGCGCAACGGCGGCTACCTGCGCATCATGAAGGCGGGCTTCCGCTTCGGCGACAACGCCCCGATGGCGATCATCGAGTTCGTCGACCGCGACGTCGAGGCCAAGGGCAAGGATTCCGGCCCGGTCTTCACGGCGGAAGACGAGGCGGCCTGATCGGCCTCTGTTCAGTTCGATTTAGGAAATGGGCGGCTTTCGGGCCGCCCTTTTTCGTTTCGGCTCCAAGGCTTGCCGAGATGAGCGCGCTTTTCAAGCCGGCCGTCGGGAGAGCTCGCCGGCGAGATCGACGATGATTTCCAGCGGCTGGGCGGCGAGATCTCTTTCCGGCGTCACGCCGTAGAGGCCGAAGATGAAGTGAGTGGTCTCGTCATGCTCGGCCACGCCCATGGCCCAGTTGGCGAAGAGCCGTTCCATCGCTGGCTCTTCGCGCAGGATCCGCAGGTCGGTATGGCGCGGATCCGCCATGATGCGGCCGTAAGTTTCACGGACATCGGCGTCCGTGCCCTCCAGCACTTGCGCGAAGGAGCCGTGGGTGGCGAGCAGGAAGCCGGTTACGCGGTTCTGGAGGTTGAAGCGACGCGCAGTCGCCAGAATTCTGTCGAGTTGCGCGCGTTGGCTGGAGTCGCCGAGCAGGCTGTGGCTGGCGTAGACAAGCCGGATCAGGCCCATGAGATATATCCCTGGCCGCTTGCGAAGCCTGAAGAGTTGCACAACATGTCGGTGAGGAACCGCAGTGCGCGGGGTGGGTATACTGACAGACGCCGGGTGCGTCGCGTCAGTCCTAACGTTTGCAGGCGGCTTTTTGTTTCAGGATGAGGACAGTATGACCGAACGCTTCGCAGGATATCGCAGAGGGCTGGCCGCCGCCGCGTTCGCATGCGCGCTCGGGGCGGTCGTCGCACCCTGGCCCGCGCTCGGCCAGGCGCGGCAGGTTCCTGACAGCCGCGAGCAAATTTCGCTTTCCTTTGCGCCGCTGGTGAAGCGGACGGCCGTCGCGGTGGTGAATGTCTACGGTGCGCGCGTCGAGAAGCGGCCGCAGAACGCTCTCATGGACGATCCCTTCTTCCGCCGCTTCTTCGGCGATGGCGGTTTCGGCGTGCCGCGGGAGCGGGTGCAGCGCTCGCTCGGCTCGGGTGTCGTCGTCGACGCCGGCAACGGTCTCGTGGTGACCAACAACCACGTCATCGAGAACATGAGCGAAGTGAAGGTTGCCTTTGCCGACAAGCGCGAGGTCGAGGCGACGATCCTGCTGCGCGATCCGCGCACCGATCTCGCCGTTCTGAAGGTCGCCGACACCAAGAGCCTGACCGCGATCGAGCTCGCCGACAGCGACGAGCTTCAGGTCGGCGATATCGTGCTCGCCATGGGCAATCCCTTCGGCGTGGGCCAGACGGTGACGCAGGGCATCGTCTCGGCGCTCGCCCGCACGCAGATCGGCGTGGGCGACGCCCAGTCGTTCATCCAGACCGATGCGGCGATCAATCCCGGCAATTCCGGCGGCGCGCTGATCGACATGAAGGGCCGTGTCGTCGGCATCAATACCGCGATCTATTCCCGTTCCGGCGGTAGCGTCGGCATCGGCTTCGCAATTCCGGCGGCGATGGTGCGCCTCGTCGTCGACAGCGCCAAGGCCGGCGCCAAGACGGTGCGCCGCCCCTGGCTCGGCGCTCGTCTGCAGAGCCTGACCGCCGACGTCGCCGACGGGCTGGGACTGGACCGGCCGGCCGGCTCGGTCGTCGCCAGCATCGTTGAGAAGGGACCGGCCGAGCAGGCGGGCCTGCGCCGCTCGGACGTGATTCTCACGGTCGACGGACTCGCGGTCGATGACCCCGAAGCCTTCGGCTACCGCTTCGCCACCCGTCCGATCGGCGGCTCGACGGTCCTGATGGTGCTGCGCGGCGGCAAGAAGGTCGAAATCCCGGTCAAGCTCGTGGCGGCGCCAGAGACCCGTCCGCGCGACGCCGTGAAGCTGACGAGCCGTTCGCCGCTGTCGGGGCTGACGGTGGCGAATCTCTCGCCGGCGCTGGCCGAGGAGCTGTCGATCGATACCGGGAACGACGGCGTCGTCGTCAGCGAGATCGAGGAAGGCAGCAACGCCGCCAATGTCGGCTTCCAGAAGGGCGACGTCATCAT
Organism: Allobosea sp. RAF48; assembly: GCF_052114025.1. Lineage (NCBI taxonomy): Bacteria > Pseudomonadati > Pseudomonadota > Alphaproteobacteria > Hyphomicrobiales > Alloboseaceae > Allobosea > Allobosea sp. RAF48. The sequence continues at coordinate 346,329 of NZ_JBFRDZ010000005.1, read as the reverse complement.
GGCGCTCAACGGCGAGCGCATGACCAACTCGCGCGAGGTCGAGACGATCCTGAAGGACCGCAAGCGGGCCTGGGAGGTCACGATCACCCGCAACGGCCAGACGATCACCTCGGTCTTCCCGGGGTGAGCGACCTCTTCTCTGCCTCGGGGCTGGACAAGTCCGGCCCCCGCCCGCTCGCCGATCGCCTGCGGCCGACGACGCTCGGCGAGGTCGCCGGGCAGGAGCATCTGACCGGGCCGGACGGCGCGCTCACCCGGCTCGTCGCTTCCGGCACGATCGGCAGCCTGATCTTCTGGGGACCGCCCGGCACCGGCAAGACCACGGTGGCACGGCTGCTCGCGGGTCTGGTCGATCTCGGATTCGAGCAGATCAGCGCGATATTCTCGGGCGTCGCGGACCTGAAGAAGGTGTTCGAGGCTGCACGCGGGCGCCGGCTCGGTGGCCGAGGCACGCTGCTTTTCGTCGACGAGATCCACCGCTTCAACCGCGCCCAGCTCGACGCCTTCCTGCCGGTCATGGAAGACGGCACGATCACGTTGATCGGCGCGACGACCGAAAACCCGTCCTTCGCGCTCAATGCGGCGCTGCTGTCGCGGGCGCGGGTGCTGACCTTCAAGTCGCTGGATGAGGGCTCGCTGCTCTTCCTGCTCGGCCGGGCCGAGGTGCTGGAAGGCAGGGAACTGCCGCTGACGCCGGAGGCACGGCTGGCGCTCGCGCGTTTCGCCGACGGCGACGGGCGCGCGGTGCTGACGCTGGCCGAGGAGATCTGGCGGGCGGCCAAGCCGGGCGAGATTCTCGACGAGCACGGCCTCTCCGACGTGATCCAGCGTCGGGCGCCGATCTACGACAAGGCGCAGGACGGCCACTACAACCTGATTTCGGCCCTGCACAAGACGGTGCGCGGTTCCGACCCCGATGCGGCGCTCTATTATTTCGCCCGCATGCTCGATGCCGGCGAAGACCCGCGCTTCCTGGCGCGCCGGCTGGTGCGCATGGCGGTCGAGGATATCGGGCTCGCCGATCCGCAGGCGCTGCTCCATGCCCGGGCTGCGGCCGAGACCTATGAGCAGCTCGGCACGCCCGAGGGCGAACTCGCCCTCGCCAATTGCGTGATCTATCTGGCGACGGCGCCGAAATCGAACGCCGCCTACACGGCCTACAAGATGGCGGTGCGGGTGGCGAAGGATCGTGGATCGTTGATGCCGCCCAAGACCATCCTCAACGCGCCGACGAAGCTGATGCGCGAGGAGGGCTACGGCGCCGACTACGCCTATGACCACGACCAGCCCGATGCGTTCTCGGGCCAGAATTACTGGCCCGACGCGCTCGGCCGCCAGCGCTTCTACGATCCGCCCGAGCGCGGCTTCGAGCGCGAGCTCCGCAAGCGGCTGGAATACTGGGAGCGGCTGCGCCACGAGCGCGGCGAGGACTGAGGCACACCGACAAGTAGCCGGTCATCCCGGGCGAAGCGCCGCGGAGTCCCGGAACCCATCGCAGGGCGCTGAGCTCTATGATCGATTCCCGATCGGCACCGCTTCGCCGCTTGTCCGGAGGGACGGCGCCCGGACGCCTATCCTCTGCAGTAGAACGGCAGGAACGTGCCGGACAGGCCGCTGTTCATCGCCATCAGCACCAGCTTGTTGGCGAGCTCAAGTTCCTGCTTGCTACGCGCGCAGACCTCGGCGCGAGCCTGACAGTTCGAGGCGAGGAACGCATCGTGGCTGGCGAGGAAGTCCGGACCCAGTCCCTGCTTGCCTTGGCGATTCAAGGCCTGCTCGTAAGCCTTTCTGTAGCGGTTGCATTTCTCCGTCGGCCAGTCCGAAGCCGGGCCCTGCTGCGCCGCCGCTAAGGTGCCGCCGATGCCGGAGAGTGTGAGCGCCGCCACTGCCCGAAGCAGCGCCCGGCGCGCCTGTGCCGCAGTCGAATTCCGCCCGTTCATCGCCGTCGCCTCAGCCGCCCCGCGGCATCGAGGCGAGGCGTCCGCAGAAGCGCAGTCAATTGCGGCGGATTTCGTTTGTGCGCGGCGGCGGTGCACTCTATTTCACAGGGATGACTTCCACCGCACTCGTCTTTCTGGGCGCCGGCATCGGCGGCGTGCTGCGCCATGGCATCAACCTTGTCTCGCCGCGCTGGCTCGGCATGGACTTTCCCTATGGGACCATGGCGATCAACATTCTCGGCTCGGCCCTGATGGGTGTGGTCGTCGGCTGGTTCGCCTTCCGGGCGGGCGAGGGGACGCCGCATGGATTGCGGCTGTTCCTGGCGACCGGCGTACTCGGTGGATTCACGACCTTCTCGGCTTTCTCGCTCGATGCGGTGCTCCTTTGGGACCGCGGTGAGACGATGGCGGCGATGGTGTATGTTTTTGGTTCCGTGGTGGTGTCGCTGGCGGCGCTGGTCGGCGGGCTTGCGGTGATGCGGGGGCTGTCATGAGGACAGGTGGCAAGGGGCCGGGCAACGGTCCGGGACGTGGCGGCAGGCCGCGTGCGGCCGAGGCGCCGCGCGGCAAGAGGCCGAGCCATGACGCCAGGCGCCGCGCCGCCGCGCGCCCGGCGGAGGGCGAGGAGCGCGCTCCACGTCCGCAGCGTCCGGCTGCCAAGCCGACGCGCGCCGAAGTCAAGGCTGAGACGGCGCAGGTGCTCTCCACCGGCGTTCAGCAGCTCGTGGTGACGCCGGACGAAAACGAGATGCGGATCGACCGCTTCCTTGAGACGCGCTTCCCGCAGCTCTCCTTCAGCCATATCCAGCGCATCGTCCGGAAGGGCGAGCTGCGCGTCGACGGCAAGCGCGCCGACAGCAAGGACCGGCTCAGCGAAGGCCAGACGGTGCGCATCCCGCCGCTGAAGCTGGAGCAGCAGGCGGAACGGCCGCGCTCGGCCAAGGCCGATGCCGACACCATCGGCTTCCTGCGCTCGATCACGCTCTATGAGGACGACGACGTCATGGTCCTCAACAAGCCAGCGGGCTTGGCCGTGCAGGGCGGCTCGGGCACGACCAGGCATGTCGACCAGATGCTCGATGCGCTGACCGGTAAGGACGGGCAGAAGCCGCGCCTCGTCCATCGCCTCGACAAGGACACGGCCGGCTGCCTCGTCATCGCCAAGTCCCGCTTTGCGGCGGCGACGCTCGCCAAGACCTTCCGCTCGCGTTCGGCGCGCAAGGTCTATTGGGCGCTGGTGGCCGGGGTGCCGCGCGTCCGCCAGGGCCGGATCTCGACCTATCTCGCGCGCGAGGAGGCTTATGACGGTGATCAGCGCATGGCAGTGGCCAAGCATGGCGAGGACGGAGCCATGCATGCCGTGACCTATTACGCGGTGGTCGAGACTGCCGCGCAGAAGCTCGGCTGGCTTTCGCTGAAGCCGGTGACCGGGCGCACCCACCAGCTGCGCGCGCATGCCGCCCATATCGGCCATCCGATCATCGGTGATCCCAAATACTTCAATATCCAGAACTGGGAGCTGCCCGGCGGCATCCAGAACAAGCTGCACCTGCTGGCGCGGCGGATCGTGCTGCCGCATCCGCGCGGCAAGGGCACCATCGATGTCAGCGCGCCGCTGCCGCCGCATATGCGCCAGAGCTGGAACCTGCTCGGCTTCGATGATGCGCCCTACGACCCGATCGTCGAAGCACCGGACGAATAGGGCATCATTCGACGAATCGCACTCTTCCTGATTGATGAGATGAGGATGAACAGTTGCGGAACAAAACGCATTCTGTTCTAATTATGTTCTCGTCATAGGAGGGGCTGACCATGCGTTCGGTTTTGATTGTTTCCGCCTTCCTTTTCGGCCTTGCGGGGGCCGCACAAGCACAGACAGCTGCACCAGCCAAACCCTCGGCCCCGGCTGTCACAGCTGCGGCTGCCACCGATCAATCGATCCCTCAGGCGGAGCGTGCGAAAGCGCGGCAGGACTGTCTCTCCGAGAATGTCGCGCTGTCCGGGGACGATCTGCGCGCCGCCATGCGCCTGTGCCTGCAGGCCAAGTTCCCGGGCGTGCGGCTCTACGCGCAGGACGGCGTCACCCGCGACGGCAAGCCCACGGCAGTTGCAGCACGGGTCGCCTGCAAGGAGGAGGTCGATGGCCGCAATCTGCAGGGATCGGAGCGGGTTGCTGCGCTGACGGCCTGCTTCAACGCCAAGCGGCCCGATCTCGCCCAGCGTTCCGAGTGCCGCAAGGAGGCCCGGGCCAAGGGGCTGGATGGAACCGATCTGCGCAAGGCCGTGGATGCCTGCGCACGGGAGGCAAGGGGCTGAGCCGGGAGTGAGGCTGCATAGCCCGGTGGGACAATGCCATGACGGTGCTGCAATGGCTTGCGGCGCCCGGTTGCGCTAAAGCGCCGTCATGGATCTCATCATCTTCGATCTCGACGGCACGCTGATCAATTCCGAGGCGATCATCCTCGGGGCGCAGTACGAGGCGTTCCGGCGCTGCGGCCGGGTGCATCCGGGGCGCGAGGCGGGGCTCGGCATCGTCGGGCTGACGCTGGATATCGCGATGGCGCGCCTCGCCGGGCTCGACCAGCCCGACGATGTGCTCACCGAGACCTATCGCCAGGTCTTCGGCGCGATGCGCCTGCAGGCACAGAGCGATCCTTCGCTGGATGAGCCGCTGTTTCCAGGTGTGGCAGAGACGCTGGCGGAACTGAAGCGCCATACCGGGCTGAAGCTCGGCATCGCCACCGGCAAGTCGCGCAAGGGCGCCGAGTTCATTGTCGCCCGGCATGGCTGGGAGGGGCTGTTCGACACCGTGCAGTCGGCAGATGACGCGCCTTCGAAACCGCATCCCGGCATGATCCAGCGTGCGCTGGCGGAGACTGGCGCAGCGCCTGAGCGCACTGCGATGGTTGGAGACAGCTCCTTCGATATCGAGATGGCGGTGGCGGCGGGCGTCGTGCCCGTCGCAGTGTCCTGGGGCTTCCAGCCGGTCGACAGCCTCGTCGCGCTCGGCGCCAAGCATGTGCTGCGCGCGTTCCCGGAACTGCCTGGAACGCTGGGATTGCCGAAGACCGCCATGGCCTAGAGCCGGGCCGATCAGGTTGAAATAACCGGATCGGATCACGCGTGCCCGAGCGTTCGACCGGAAAGTGGAATCTGCTTTTCGGACAAGTCGGCTTCTCGACAAGAATCATGATGTACCGCCCGATCAGGAGCCATGCGGCGGCCCTTCGGTGCGAGGAGCCGCGCCGGATCGCGCTCGATCAAGAGCCAGTGGGATCGAGGTTCCGCGTTTGAAACCGGGGGCAAAAGTGTCCGGTGCCGCAGCCTGTCCGGAGCGGTTCCGTGCCGGGCAGTAACACCCTCGCAACCAAACCGACTCAGTTCTGTTTAACCTGAATAACCGTTCAGATTTGCGCGTTAACCACCTGATGCGGGGGGCGGGTGCATGGTGTTCCCACAACAGGGACATACCGGCAAACAACAACGCCGGACAGGGGTTCAAGCATGATGGATCATGAGCTTCGTGAATTCGTCGATCGTGTGATGGATCGTCGCGCTATCGATGATGAAGACGTCAAGATGCTTCAGAGGAACATCTTGAACGACATCGTCATGACACGCGACATCATCGATGTGCTGGTGGCCCTCGACCGGGCCGTGGTGCAAAGCTGCAAGGCTTATGCAGATTACCTCGTGGCGCTGGTCGTCGACTTCGCCGTCTGGGAGAACCGCCCGACCGGCGTGATCGATCGCGACAAGGCGCATTGGCTGGTAACGACCCTTTCTGCCGGCGAAGGGCCGACCGTGACGGCCCAGCGCATCGCCTTCGAGATCGCTCGCGAAGCCGAGCACTGCGACGAGGGGCTGCTTGCCTTCGCCTTCGCCAAGGGCGCTGCGAAGGCGGTCGCACGGGTCGCGGCTGGCAGCACGACTCGGGCTTTGCTCGCGAACTGACCTGCGCATCCGCGCACAACGGCCTAGCCTATAGCTCACCGCGCGCCCTTCCAGACGCGCGGTGAGCTATTTGTTTGTCAGAGCTTCGGGCTGAAACGGCGCTTCCGCCGGTCGGTCCGATGCGATTGCCGACTTTCGCATCGGTGGACGGCGGTTGCGGCGTCCCATACACCCCGGCTATTGCAGTTTGGTCTGAAGCCGGGGGATGCCGCGCATGTTCTCGAAGATCCTGATCGCGAACCGCGGCGAGATCGCCTGCCGTGTCATCAAGACGGCCCGGCGCATGGGCATCAAGACGGTCGCCGTCTATTCGGATGCGGATCGCGACGCGCTGCATGTCGAGATGGCGGATGAGGCGGTCCATATCGGCGCGGCGCCGGCGGCGCAGTCCTATCTGCTGATCGACAAGATCATCGACGCCTGCAAGCAGACCGGCGCCGAGGCCGTGCATCCCGGCTACGGCTTCCTCTCCGAGCGCGAGGCCTTCGCAAGGGCGTTGAAGGATAACGGCATCGTCTTCATCGGTCCCAACCCCGGCGCCATCGCCGCGATGGGCGACAAGATCGAATCGAAGAAGGCGGCGGCTGCCGCCAAGGTCTCCACGGTTCCGGGCTTCCTCGGCATCATCGAGAGCCCCGAACACGCCGTGACCATCGCCGACGAGATCGGCTATCCCGTGATGATCAAGGCTTCGGCTGGCGGCGGCGGCAAGGGCATGCGCATCGCCCATTCGGCCGGCGAGGTGGCTGAGGGCTTCGCGCGGGCCAAATCGGAGGCGGCGTCTTCCTTCGGCGACGACCGCGTCTTCGTCGAGAAGTTCATCGTCGACCCCCGTCATATCGAAATCCAGGTTCTCGGCGACAAGCACGGCAACGTCATCTATCTCGGCGAGCGCGAATGCTCGATCCAGCGCCGCAACCAGAAGGTGCTGGAGGAGGCGCCGTCGCCGCTGCTCGACGAGGCCACCCGCAAGAAGATGGGCGAGCAGGCGGTCGCGCTGGCCAAAGCGGTGAATTACGATTCGGCCGGCACGGTCGAGTTCGTCGCCGGCCAGGACAAGTCGTTCTACTTCCTCGAGATGAACACCCGGCTCCAGGTCGAGCATCCGGTGACGGAGATGATCACCGGCATCGATCTGGTCGAGCAGATGATCCGCGTCGCCTATGGCGAGAAGCTGGCGATCGGCCAAGAGGATGTGAAGCTCGATGGCTGGGCGGTCGAGAGCCGCGTCTATGCCGAGGACCCGACCCGCAACTTCCTGCCTTCGACGGGGCGGCTCGTCACCTACCGGCCGCCCGCGGAGGGGCCGGATGGCGAGGCGACCGTGCGCAACGACACCGGCGTCTTCGAGGGCGGCGAGATCTCGATCTATTACGACCCGATGATCGCCAAACTGGTCACGCATGCGCCGACGCGCGAGGCCGCGATCAAGGCGCAGGCGCGCGCACTCGATGCCTTCGCCATCGACGGCATCCGCCACAACATTCCTTTCGTCGCGGCGGTGATGCAGCATCCGCGCTGGATTTCCGGCAATCTCTCGACCGGCTTCATCGCCGAGGAGTTTCCCGAGGGCTTCTCCCTGCCCGAGCCGCAGGGCGAGACGGCGCAGCGCATGGCGGCGATCGCCATCGCCTGCGACCACAAGCTCAACCAGCGCAAGCGCCATGTCTCGGCGCAGATGGAAGGCTGGCGCAAGGTCGCCTTCGATCGGCAGCGCATCGTCCAGCTCGGGGCAGAGCGTTTCGAGGGCGAGGTGACGGAGCAGGGCGGGGCGGTCGTCATCGGCTTCCCGGGTCGCAGCGTCAGCGTCGTCAGCGACTGGGTGCCGGGCGAGCCGGTCTGGCACGGCACGCTCGACGGGGTGAAGGTCGCGGCGCAGGTCCGGCCGATCCTGAACGGCGTCGCGCTCGGCCATGCGGGCGCCTATGCCAACGCCCATGTCTACACGCAGCGCGAGGCCGAGCTCGCCGCGCTGATGCCGGAGAAGGTTGCGGCCGATACCGGCAAGTTCCTGCTCTGCCCGATGCCGGGCCTGGTGAAGGCGATCTCGGTCACTGTGGGGCAGGAGATCAAGGCGGGCGAGCCGCTCGCCATGGTCGAGGCGATGAAGATGGAAAACGTGCTGCGCGCCGAGAAGGACGTCACCATCGCCAAGATCCTGGCGAAGGAAGGCGATTCGCTCGCCGTCGACGCCGTCATCATGGAATTCGCCTGAGCGCTTAAAAAGGTATTCGGAGCCCTCATCCTGAGGAGCAGCCGAAGGCTGCGTCTCGAAGGATCGTTCAGGAGGCTCCGGAACCATCTGGAGCATCCTTCGAGACGCGCTTCTGCGAAGCGCTCCTCAGGATGAGGGCTGTGTGAAGCTATTGAGGAGCCTGTCGTGCTGAAGATCTGGGGGCGGTTGAGCTCGATCAATGTCCAGAAGGTCGTCTGGGCGGCCGGCGAGACCGGGCAGGCTTTCGAGCGCATCGATGTTGGCGGGCCTTTCGGCGGGCTCGACACGCCGGAATATCGCGCGATGAACCCCAACAGGCAGATCCCGGTCCTGGAGGATGGCGAGTTCCGCCTGTGGGAGTCGAACAGCATCGTGCGCTATCTGGCGGCGCGCTATGGCGCTGCAGATATCGGGGAAGCGGACGTCGTGCGGCGCGCGGAGGCCGAGCGCTGGATGGATTGGATGCTGTCCGAACTGCAGCCGGCGCTGGCGCCGGTGCTCTGGGGCGTGGTGCGCAAGGTGCCGGGCTATACCGATCCCAAGGCCATCGCCGACGGCATGAAGCGGGCCGAGGTGCTGATGACGATCCTCGAGGCACAACTGGCGGACAAGCCGTTCCTGTCGGGCGAGCGCTTCGGCGTCGCCGATATCACCGTCGGTTGTGGCGCGCATCGCTGGTTCAACATGCCCGTCGACCGGGTCGAGCGGCCAGCGGTGCGCCGCTGGTACGAGGCGCTCTTTGCGCGCCCGGCGGCTCAGGTGGCGCTGCCGTTGCCGATCACGTGAGGCGCCGCCGCGGTGCTTGATCCGGGCCGCAGCCCTGTCATGATGCCCCGCATGAACGGTCTGCGCGCGGCTCTGCTTTTATGTTCACTCGGCGCGGCCACTTCGGCCGTGGCGCAGGGCTCGCCGAGCTTGCGTGGCGACCTGTTGTCCCTCGCAGGCTGCCTGCGCGATAACGGCGCGTCGCCTTCGGCCTGCGTCGGCACTGTGGCCATCGCCTGTGTCGGGGCGGCCAGCAGCAATCCACGCGGAGCCGAAGCCGCCTGCGCGCGGCGCGAAGAGGCGGCGTGGCGCGAGCGTCTGACGCTCGCTTTGCAGGTGACCGGGCGCTCGCTCGATGCGGGCCAGCGCAGCCGTCTGGCTGCCGTGCAACTCACCTGGGAAAGCTATGTCTCGCAGAAATGCGCGCTCTATGGCGCCAGCCAGCGCGAGGAACTGCAAGCCGGGCGGCAGGCCGGTTGCGAGCTGCGCGAGGTTGCCGAGCGCGCCATCGAGCTTGCCAAGGGGCTCCCGCAGGCGGGGCGCCAGCCGCAATCCCCGCCCCAGATCATTCGCTAGAGACTGATCCGATCAGGTTGCAACAGCCTGATCGGCGCATGCACCAGGCCGGTCGCCTGTCGCGTTTGTGACCATCTGGCGGATGGTGGCGATCCGAAAGCGCTGGAGTGCCGCGTCCGCCTGCGACTATACGGTGGAGGACGGCAGTTGTTCGTGACCCGTCTGAAGCCGCGAGCCAGCAATGTTCTTCGTCCTGTCCAAGCTGGCCTGGTTCGTCTTCTCGCCGGTCAATTTCGCCATCCTGCTCGCCGGCCTCTCGGCGCTGCTCGCCTTCACGCGCTTTGCGCGTCCGGCGCGTTGGCTCGGGCTGCTGTCGGTGGTTGCGCTTGGGCTGATGGCTTTCAGCCCATTGTCGCGCGCGGTCATCCGGCCGCTGGAGGACCGCTTTCCGCAGCAGGATGCAGCCAAGGGGCCGGTGACCGGCATCGTCGTGCTCGGTGGTGCGGTCGGTGTGGCGCGCGGCGATTTGGTGTTGAATTCTGCCGCGGCGCGCATGACCAAGGCGGTCGAGCTCGCGCGGCTTCATCCCGAGGCGAAGGTGGTTTTCACCGGCGGCGCGGCCAACCTGATCTCGGAAGAGACAACGACCGAAGCCGACGGGGCCAAGCTGCTGTTCGAGGGCCTCGGGCTCGATCCAAAGCGGCTTATTCTCGAGGACAAGTCACGCAATACCCGCGAAAACGCATCTTTCACCCGCCGTCTCGTCGATCCGAAACCAGGCGAACGCTGGCTTCTGGTGACCTCAGCCTGGCATATGCCGCGTTCGATGGGCGTTTTCCGGAAGGCGAACTTTCCGGTCGAGGCCTTTCCGGTCGACTATTGGTCGAAAGGTGAGCCGGATGATTTCATTCGGCCCTATAGTCGAGCGCACAGGGCTCTGGAGATTTCCGACAACGGCTTCAAGGAATGGGTCGGACTCATCGCCTATCGGCTGGCGGGCTACACCGACGCGCTCTTTCCGGCGCCGTGAGGTCAGGCATCGTCGGCGGGCAAGGTGAGCCTGTAGACGCCGCGGAAATCGTCGGGGTCGACCGGCCGGCCCTTGCGAGTGATGACAATCCGGCCTTCCTTCATCAGCTTCACCGCCGCGCGGCGCACCGGCTGCATCAGCGGCCCCCAATCGTCCGGGTGGTCGCTGCCGAGTGCGCGGGCGACATCCATCGGGGAAACCGTCCGGCCGCCCCCCTGCTGCGCCAGCAGTGAGAGGATCGCGGTCTCGATTGCCTCGGGGTCGATGCTCATGACTGGCTCGGATAGTTGAAGACGCGGGCGGCGTCGGAGGCGAACTGGCGGCGATACATCGCGACCAATACGGCCCCTGTGAAAACGAGGAAGGTGACCGGTCCAAGGAACCAGCCGAGATAGGCGAGCGCGAAGAAGAAGGCGCGCTGACCGCGGTTGAAGTGGCGGCCGGCGGCGATGTTCATCTCGATCGTCTCATGCACGGCATGAGCCTTCGCGATCTTGTTGGGCTCGTCCTTTGGCGGCAGAGCGCCGAGCAGGATGACGCAGTAGTTGAACAGCCGGTAGGCCCAGGCGAATTTGAAGAAGGCGTAGCCGAAGACGCCCGCAAGCCCGATCACCTTCATTTCCCAGACCGCGCGCTGCGTCACCGGCACGAAGGGCAGATCGGAAAAGATCGCGACGACACGGTCGGTCGACTGCAGCAGGGCGAGCGTGCCGCCGATCGCGATCAGCGAGGTCGAGGCGAAGAAGGCCGTGCCGTTCTGCAGGCCGTTCATCACCTGAGTGTCGACAATGCGGTTGTCGCGCCCCATCGATTCGTTGATCCAGCGGGCGCGGCGCAAGTTCATCCGCATGTTCAGCGTCTTGGCCGCGTGGGGGCCGAGTTCGACGGCATAGTGGTATCCCACCCAGGAGGCGGCGAAGAACACCAGGGCGATGACGTCCAGATTGCTGAAACCGAGCATGCTGTCGCTCTGCCACTTCACCCGCCGACCAGGCAAGCAGCTTGTGCGGAGGCCGCGCTGCCGACAAGCGGCACGGCATTGACGCTGCGGCGGCAAGCCGCCACGGTGCGCGCGGAATCGGGAGGGCGCAGCGATGCCGCAGACCATCACCAAGGGCTACAAGGCCCTGGTCGCAGAAGCGGAGAGCGAGGTCGCGACGCTGTCGATCGAGGCGGCGCAGGCGCTCCACGGCCGCGACGACGTGGTTTTCGTCGATCTACGCGATCCTCGCGAGCTGGAGCGGGAAGGGCGCATGCCCGGTGCCTTCCATTGCCCGCGCGGCATGCTCGAATTCTGGATCGACCCGGAAAGCCCGTATGCTAAGCCGGTCTTTCAGGAGGACAAGCGCTTCGTCTTCTTCTGCGGTGGCGGCTGGCGTTCGGCGCTGGCGGCAAAGACGGCGCAGGAGATGGGGCTGAAGCCGGTCGCCCATGTCGCCGGCGGTTTCACTGCCTGGAAGAAGGCGGGTGCGCCGGTCGAGACCTCTGCCGCCGAGCGGAAGGGCTGAGTCTCGAGCCTTGTCCCATATCGTCATCGTTCTGCTGGTTGCGGCTTTCATCTTCCGCAAGCCGCTCGGAAAGCTGCTCGCGCGACAATTCCCGAATCGCGCCAAGCGCCAGCAGGTGCTGGCGACGATCATCGCCGCTTTTCTTCTGGTGATCGCAGCCCGGCTCCTCGCGCTGTTCTGGTGACCGCCCGTCGCCCGATTTGAATCGGGCGAAAGTGTCCTGTGCGGCCGGTGCATGGGCGGACGGCTTGCGCCGTGCCTACAAATCAGGCATCTTCACGGTCTGGCTCCAACTCAAGAAAGGGAGGGCTGAATGGTAATCGTCACCACCGCTGTCACTCCCTTGCGACCACCTCGACACTAGGTCGGTTTCGCACGAGGCCCGCCAACCGGCGGTCTCCTGAGCCTTTTCCAGACCATTTTCATTCATTGCCGGAGGCGGCGCGCGTCGTCGTCTCTGCCTGATCCGGAGTCGGTGCCGTTTCGGTGCCGAATGACGCTATGTCTCTTGATACTCAAACCGGGCGGCGGGAGCCGTTCCGGGCCGTTCTCGGCTTCACCTTCCGCCATTGGGCGCGCCAGCCGGGGCAGGTCACCTGGGTTGCGGGCGTCACCATTGTCGCCACGCTGGCCGAGCTGTTCACGCCGGTCTATGCCGGCCGCCTCGTCGATGCGGTGGCGAGCGGTGTCGACGCCGTGGATGCGGCGCTGTGGGCGCTCGGCGCGATGATGGTGCTCGCCGCGATCACCGTGTTCGGGCGGCATTTCGCCTATATCGGCATCACCACCATGACGCTGCGCACGATGCGCGACGTGGCGCAGGAGGCGTTCGCGCGCCTGCAGCGCTTCTCGACCGACTGGCATGCCAACAACTTTGCCGGCTCGACTGTGCGCAAGATCACCCGCGGCATGTGGGCGCTCGACCTGCTCAGCGACACGATCCTGATCGCGCTCCTGCCGTCGCTCGTCATCCTGCTCGGCATGACCGCGCTGCTGGCCTGGCACTGGCCGGTGATGGGGCTCGTCGTTGCGCTTGGTGCGCTGGCCTATATCGGGCTGACGCTGGCGCTCTCGCTGCGCTTCGTGGCGCCGGCGGCGCGGCTGGGCAATGCCTGGGACACCCGCCTCGGCGGTGCGCTGGCCGACGCCATCACCTGCAACCCGGTGGTGAAGGCCTATGGCGCGGAAGCGCGCGAGGATCTGCGCCTCGCGAACGTGATGGCGAAATGGAGCCTCAGGACGGAGCGCGCCTGGGTGCGCGGCACTTGGTCGGGCACCGGTCAGCTCGTCGTGCTGCTGTTCCTGCGGGCCGCGGTGATCGGCCTCGTGATCTGGCTATGGATGAATGGGCAGGCGAGTGCGGGCGATGTCGCCTTCGTGCTGACGGCCTATGCGGTGGTCCATGGCTATTTGCGCGATGTCGGGCAGCACGTCCACAATCTGCAGCGCTCGGTCAACGACATGGAGGAACTCGTCTGGATGCACGATCTTCCCTATGGCGTGCCGGACCGGAAGGGCGCTGTGGAGATGGGCGTGACGGCGGGCGAGATCGCCTTCGAGAACGTGACCTTCCACTATGGCGGCCATCACGATCCGCTTTATCGCGACTTCTCGCTGACCATCCGCGGCGGCGAGAAGGTCGGTCTCGTCGGCCGCTCCGGCTCCGGCAAGACGACCTTCGTCAAGCTGGTGCAGCGGCTCTACGACGTGACCTCAGGCTGCATCGCGATCGACGGGCAGGACATCGCCGATGTCACGCAGGACAGCCTGCGCAGGCAGATCGCGATCGTGCAGCAGGAACCGGTGCTGTTCCACCGCTCGCTGGCCGAGAACATCGCCTACGGCCGGCCCGGCGCCAGCCAGGCGCAGATCGAGCAGGCGGCACGGCTCGCCAACGCGCATGAGTTCATCATGCGCCTGCCCAAGGGCTACGCCACGCTCGTCGGCGAGCGCGGCATCAAGCTCTCGGGCGGCGAGCGCCAGCGTGTCGCGCTGGCCCGCGCCTTCCTGGCCGATGCGCCGATCCTGATCCTGGACGAGGCAACCTCGAGCCTCGATTCGGAATCGGAGGCGCTGATCCAGCAGGCGATCGAGCGCCTGATGGAAGGCCGTACCACGATCGTGATCGCCCACCGGCTCTCGACGGTCAGGGCCATGGACCGCATCCTGGTCTTCGATCGCGGCCGGGTGGTCGAGGAGGGGCCGCACGAGGACCTTCTGACCCGCGAGGACGGCGCCTATCGCGCGCTGTTCGAGAAGCAGGTCAGCGAGCTGGCGAAGGGGCTGGCGGTGTAACACAAGACGTCATTCTCGGGCCGCGCTCGGCGCGGACCCGGGAATCTCGTGCCACACCAGCCGCTTTGTCGTTACGAGATGCTCGGGTCAAGCCCGAGCATGACGGCGTTTCGGCCGTCACTTCGGCGCGAGCGCGCGGGGCCTGACACCCTTCACCGGGCCGGGCGGCAGCGGCGCGTTCATATCCTGATTCAACGGCTTCAGATCGAGAGTCGGTTTGGTCAGAAAACGATTCAGGTTGGCGATGTAAGTCTCTGGCAGGCCGAACTGTTTTGCTCCAGCGATGACCGTCTCCATGTAGCCGGGCTTCGGCTTTCCCGGATCGGCTGAGCGGCCGATATAGATCAGTGCGCGCTTGGCGCCGCCCGGCACGATCACCGGCTGGCTGATCTTCACATACAGGCCGCTGGCGATGTCCTCGAACTTGTCGAGTGCGCGCGTGTCGCCGAGCGAGCAATCCCAGAGTACGCCGTGCACTTCGTCGCGCGGATCGCGGATCGCCGAGGCATAGCCGTCGCGGGTGACGATGAAGCGATGGCGCGGCAGGCGAGCGGGGCCGAGCGCGCGCGAGTTCGGGCAGCGCTGTGCCATCCCGGCCGGGTCCATGTTGAGGCCGTAGGCGAAATAGAGGGGCATTGGGGCCTCGCGTCATTCTCGGGCGGCGCGCAGCGCAGACCCGAGAATCTCGGGACGCGTTGCCGCCCTGTCTGTTGAGGCATCTCGTCCTGAGATGCTCGGGTCAAGCCCGAGCATGACGGCACCTTTGACCCTCACTTCGTCTTGTTGAACAGCTCCCGGCCGATCAGCATGCGGCGGATCTCGCTGGTGCCGGCGCCGATTTCGTAGAGCTTGGCGTCGCGCAGCAAGCGGCCGGTCGGGTAGTCGTTGATATAGCCGTTGCCGCCGAGCAACTGGATCGCGTCGAGCGCGACCTGCGTCGCCTTCTCGGCCGCGATGAGGATGGCGCCGGCAGCGTCCTCTCGGGTCGTCTCGCCGCGATCGCAGGCCTTGGCGACCGAATAGACATAGGCGCGGCAGGAATTCATCGCGACATACATATCGGCGACCTTGCCCTGGACGAGCTGGAATTCGCCGATCGACTGGCCGAATTGCTTGCGCTCGTGGACATAGGGCATGACCACGTCGAGCGCCGCCTGCATGATGCCGAGCGGGCCGGCCGCCAGCACCACGCGCTCGTAGTCGAGCCCGCTCATCAGCACGTTGACGCCGCGGCCGACCTGGCCGAGCACGTTCTCCTCCGGCACCTCGCAATCCTGGAAGACGAGCTCGCAGGTGTCGGAGCCGCGCATGCCCAGCTTGTCGAGCTTCTGGTGCGTCGAGAAGCCTTTCATGCCCTTCTCGATCAGGAAGGCGGTGATGCCGCGCGAGCCGGCTTCCGGGTCGGTCTTGGCGTAGACCACCAGCGTCTCGGCGATCGGGCCGTTGGTGATCCACATCTTGTTGCCGTTGAGGACATAAGCGTCGCCCTTCTTCTCGGCGCGGGTGCGCATCGAGACGACGTCGGAGCCCGAGCCGGGCTCGGACATGGCGAGCGCGCCGACATGCTCGCCGGAGATCAGCTTGGGCAGGTATTTGCGCTTCTGCGCCTCGTTGCCGTTGCGGCGGATCTGGTTGACGCAGAGGTTCGAGTGGGCGCCGTAGGAAAGGCCGACCGAGGCCGAGGCGCGGCTGACTTCCTCGACCGCGACGCAATGCTCGAGATAGCCGAGGCCTGAGCCGCCATAATCTTCCTCGACCGTGATGCCGTGCAGGCCGAGAGCCCCCATCTGCGGCCAGAGATCGCGCGGGAACTGGTTGGTGCGGTCGATCTCCTCGGCCCGCGGGGCGATCTTCTCCTGCGCGAAGGCGTGGACGGTGTCGCGGATGGCGTCGGCGGTCTCGCCGAGGTCGAAATTGAACGGGCGCGGCGCGTTGGCAAGCATGGCGGAACCTCCCGGAAGATCGGTGGGAGCGGGGCTCCCTTGCGCTCGTTATAGCCGCGTCGGCGGCGGTGCGTCAGTGCGCAGGCGCGCCCGGCGCAGTTTGGCGTCGATGCCGTAGCCGGGCCTCGCGGCCGGCACCGGCAATACACCGATCCAGCCACGGAGGTTCGGTGTTGCATATCCTATCCAGGGGGATAGGATACAAGCATGAGCCACGCGATGGACCCCGACATCATCAACCGCCTGCGCCGCGCGCAGGGCCATCTGGGCACCGTTGTCGGGATGGTTGAGACGGGCAGGGCCGTCCCCGAGGTGGTGCAGCAGCTCCAGGCGGTCGAGAAGGCGCTGGAGAAGGTCAAGTCGCTGCTGATCTTCGACCATATCGAGCATCACCTGTTCGACCACGCCCACGTCTCGACGCCTGAGGCGCGCAAGTCGCTCGACGAGCTCAAGGCCCTCACCAAATATCTCTGACGCAGCGGAACGAACCGATGTCGGATGCCAACAGCTTTCCCGCCCAGCACGAGCATGTCTTCCTCGGCAGTGCGCATGATCGCCACGAACGGCGGACCTGGCTTGTCGTCGGCCTGACGGCCGTCACCATGGTTGTCGAGATCGTGGCCGGCACGGTCTTCGGCTCGATGGCGCTGGTGGCCGATGGCTGGCACATGTCGACTCATGCGGCGGCGCTCGGCATCGCGGCCTTCGCCTATCGCTTCGCGCGGCAGCATTCGCGCGACCGCCGCTTCAGCTTCGGAACGGGCAAGCTTGGGGATCTCGCCGCCTTCGCCAGCGCTTTGCTGCTGATGTTCATCGCACTTGCCGTCGCCTGGGAGTCGGCGCTGCGGCTCTACTCGCCGATCGCGATAGACTTTACCCAGGCGACGGTGATTGCCGTGCTGGGTCTTCTGGTCAATCTCGTGAGCGCCTGGCTGCTGAGCGACGGGCATGACCATGATCATGGTCACAGTCATGGCGGCAGTGGGCATCACGGCCATGATCACGATCATCTCCATCATGGCCATCACCACGCCCATGGCGGCCATGGCGCGGATACCAATCTGCGCGCCGCCTACATGCATGTGCTCGCGGATGCCTTCACCTCGATCCTGGCGATCGCGGCGCTGCTCGGCGGCCGCTTCTATGGCTGGGTCTGGCTCGATCCGGTGATAGGCATCGTCGGCGCCTGCGTCATCGCGCATTGGTCGATCGGGCTGCTGCGCGCTTCCGGCGCCGTGCTGCTCGATACGGTGCCCGACGAGGCGCTGGCAACGCGCATCGGCGAGAGGCTCGCCGCCGAGGGAGCCGAGATCGCCGACCTGCATCTCTGGCAGGTCGGGCCGGGGCATCGCAGCGCGATCGTCTCGATCGTCACCGGCCAACCCAAGCCCCCCGCAGCCTACAAGGCGCTGCTCGCCGATCTGCCCACGCTCTCGCATGTCACGGTCGAGGTGAACACGCATCCTGCCGCTGCGTGAAGGCACCCGTCTTCGTATCTCTGCGGGACCTCCCGCGGACATTGCGGGGCGCGCGGCTCGACGTCTAGGATGGCCGCCGATGCACCGGGCCGGGAGGGCGCCATGAGCGGTCGGAACATCCTCGCGGCTTGTCTGATCGTCGCGCTGGGCGGCATGGCCCAGGCCCAGTTCAAGCCCGAATCCGCCTATCGCGAGAGTGCGGCCGCGGCGGAGCGCTATCCCGATCCGCCTGTCATCTACACCACCCCGGCCTTCGCGTCCGGCAAGGCTGACTTTACCAGCCAAAGCGAGATGATGGCGTTCCTGACCGGGCTCGCTGCCCGCGCGCCGCTGATGACGCTGTCGATCGTGGCCAAGAGCCAGGAGGGACGCGACATGCCCGCCCTGGTGTTCACGCGCCATGGCGTCGATACGGTCGGCAAGGGCCAGAGGCCGGTGGTGATGCTGATCGGCCAGCAGCACGGCAACGAGCCGGCCGGCGGCGAGGCGATGTTGGTGCTGGCCGAGCGGCTCGGCGCTGGTGATCTCACGCCGCTGCTCGATGCGGTCGATGTCGTGATCGTGCCGCGCGGCAATCCCGATGGAGCTGACCGCTTTCGCCGCGCCCTGGCAGATGGAGTCGATCCCAACCGCGACCACACCCAGTTGCGCACCCCCGAGATCCGGGCGATCGCCGCATTGTTCACGCGTTATCGCCCGGACATCCTCCTCGACTGTCACGAGTTCACTGTCGGCGGGCGCTGGGTCGAGAAGACCGGCGGGCTGGTGCGGATCGACGGGATGATCCAGGCCGCGACGGTGCCGAACCTCGCGCCGGCGCTGAAGCAGATCCAGGACGAGGTCGTGCTGCCGTCGCTCCGCACCGCCTTCGACGCGGCCGGCGTCACCTATGACTGGTATCACACGACCGATGGCGCCAATCCGGCCTCGCCGGTGGCGATGGGCAGCATCGGGGCCGATACCGGGCGCAACGTTGCCGGATTGCGCAATGCGGTGAGCCTTTTGCTGGAGACGCGCGGTGTCGGGCTTGGCCGGGCACATCTGGCGCGGCGGGTCCATTCCCATGTCGTCGCTGCCGAGGCGATGCTGACGCTTGCGGCCCGGCAGCCCGGAGACATCCTGGCGGCGACACGCCGGGCGGAGGCCGAGGTTGTCGCGATCAGGCCCGGCACGCCCTTCATCGTCACGGCGCGGCAGCAGCCGGAGCAGCGCAAGCTGACCTTCATCGATCCGGTAACGGGGCAGGATCGGGTGGTCGAGGTGAAATGGCTTTCCTCCCTCGACATGGAAACCACGCTGACGCGTCCGCGGCCGGCCGGCTACGTCCTGCCCGCGAAGGATGGCGATGCGATCGAAGCGCTACGCAGGCTCGGCCTTACGACGCAGACCGTCGCCAGGGCGGAGACGGTGGCGGGCGAGCGCTACCGCGTCGTCAAGGTCGAGCTCGGCGCCAAGGAGGATGGACGCGGTGACGACACCGGTGCCGGGCAGATCGTGAAGGGCAGCTACGCACTCGAGCAGGCTTCGATTCAGCTCGAGCCCGGCGACGTCTATATCGGCCTCGACCAGCCCCTGGCGGCGCTGCTGCCGGTGATGCTGGAACCGGAGAGCCAGACCGGGCTCGCGGCGAACCGGGTTCTGCCGGTGGTCGAAGGTGGGGTGCTTGACGTGATCCGCATCACGGAGCGGCCGGCAGCAGCTCTCGCGGGTCCATGACCCAGAGCCGCGCCGATCAGGTTGGAGCAACCTGATCGGCGGGTGCTCCAGGGGCTCAGTCGCCGATCACGCCGCGGCGGCGCAGCAGGATCAGCGTGAACAGCGCGGCGCAGATGCAGGACATGGTCACGAAGCCGGCGCCGAAATCCGACTCGACCCAGGGCAGTCCCTTCACATTGATGCCGAACAGGCCGGTGATGAAGGTTGCGGGCAGGAACAGCGCCGTGAGCAGCGAGAGGACATAAAGCTGTCGGTTGGTGCGGCTGGCCGAGCGGGCGGCGATCTCGTCCTGCAGCAGCCGAGCACGATCTTGTACAGACTGGACATCATGGTGCAGGCCGTCGATGCGCTGGAGCAGCCGCAATGCCGCCGCCTTGACCGCGTCCGGGGCGCTGCGGCCGGACTGGGTCTCGGCGAAGCGGCGGAACAGCACATGCAGTCCACTGAGCTGGCGATGCAGGCGCACGGCTGTCCGGCGCACGGCGCCGACGCGCTGCGGCCCGTCATGGAGCCTGTCGAGCAGGATATGGTCCTCGACGCTGTCGGTTTCTTCGACGAGACGGACGACGGCATCTGTGATGTCGTCGATGATGTATTCGATGATCTGCTCGAACAGCCCGGCCGGGCTCGCAGCCGGCTCGCCACGGTCGAGCGCTTCCGCCGTCATGCGGATCGAATGCAGCGCCTCGCGGCGGCCGGTCAGCAGGAACTTGTCGCTGATGATCCAGCGTAGCGCGCCGACATCCTCCGACTTGTCGGCGATGTCGCGGATCAGATCGTGCGAGACGCCCCAGGCGAGGTTGGCGGAATGGTCGAGCCGCTGGTGCTGCTCGTGGGAAAGGAAAGCTTCCTGCGTTGCGTCCGGCAGGGCCTGCTCGGCAATCCACGCCTGCGCGCGGGTGTGGACGAGGTCGAGATGCAGCCAGACGAAGCCTTCCGTCGGAGCAAGACTCGGCAGCGCTTCGCGGGGAATCCTGCTCGGCTGTCCGTTCTCATCGAAGCGATAGGCCCAGATGATACCGGATTGGGATTGCACGTCGCCGGGCATGGTCTGCTTCCGCTACCGCCGCAGGCTGGTCGGCGGCGCGCCTAAGGGCGCCGCATATGTGACAGCGACGTGACAGTTGTCGCCTGAAGCTCAGTTGCGGTTCGCGGCCGTGCGCGCGGGTGGGATGCGCCCCGGCGGGACGAATTTGAGCTGCGTCCCGCCCGCAGCCTTCGGCGCGCGGGCGCCCGCCGGCGTCGGCAGTGGTTTGTGTTCGGCGACTTTCGGCTCACCGCCATGCCATTTGCGCGAGCCGATGTCGAAGCGGCCCTGGCGCCAGGCTTCGAACTCGCGCTCGCTGCCGAAGAAGGCGTTGCGATCGACATCTCCGGAGATGCCGGGCACGCGCCCTGTGGTCGTGAACTGCCAGAACTCCCAGCGATCCCTGTCATAGCGCTTGGCCAGTGGCGCGGCGGTCGAGCGCAGCCAGAAGGGGTGATCCTTGAGTTCGCCCTCCAGCACGTCCTCGTGGAAATTGATGTCGGTATAGATGATCGGCTTCTTGCCGGTGTGCTCGCGCAGACCCTTCAGCATTTCGGCGATCTTGGCGAGCGCCAGTTCGCGCGAGATCTTGCGGGTGCATTGCGAATCGTTCTGCCATTCGACGTCGAGGACGGGCGGCAGTGCATCGGGGTCGCGCGGGATGTGCTTCTTGATCCAGCGCACCTGATCCTTCGCGGAACGGCACCACCAGACGAAGTGATAGGCGCTGCGCGGGATGCCGTGCTTCTTCGCTTCCGCCCAGTTGCGCCTGAAGTTCGGATCGAGGTGGTCGCCCCCTTCAGTCGCCTTGATGAAGGCGAAGCGGGTGCCGGCGTCCTTGACCCTCGCCCAGTCGATTTCGCCCTGCCAACGCGAGACGTCGATGCCCTGGATGACCTTGCGCCGCGCATCGCGGACGCCGTGATGCGGGGCGCTGTCGCCCTTCTTTGGATAGAGCGCCAGTGCCGGCTCGGCAAAACAGGTCAGAAGCGCCGCAAGGGCAAGGGCTGCAAGCCCGGTCCGTCCGCTGGTCAGCTTGCCCGCTGGCATGTGTTCCTCCCGCATCACATCTCCAGATGGCGGGAGCGTGGTTAAGCAGCGGTTAGAATTGCAGCGCAGTCTAACGAAGAGTTTCAGCCTTGGTTAACCGCCGGGCTGGCGGCCTGCTCAATCGTCGAGGTCGGACTCCTGAGCCGCCTTCGCGGCCATGCGGCTCGACTGGAAGGCCGAAGCGACGGAGGGAGCGCTGCCCGGGATGCGCGCGACCGGCACATCGCTCGGTACTTCCGGCGCCGGCAGCGGTGCCGGGCCGGGAGCAGGAGCCGGCGCGGGGGCTTGCTGAGGCGCAGGAGCCGTTGCCGGTTGCGGAGCAGCCTCCCGCTTGTCCCAAATGCGCGTGCCGATGTCGTATTCGCCGCGCAGCCAGCCGGCGAATTGGCTTTCCGTGCCGAAGAACGCGTTGCGGTCGACGTCGCCCTTGATGCCGGGCACGCGGCCGGTGGTGGTGAACTGCCAGAAGCCCCAGGTGCGGTTGTTGTAGCGCGTTTCCGGCAGGGCTGCCGTCGAGCGGATCCAGTAGGGATACTCGTTGAACTGCCCTTCCAGGACCTCGCGGTGGAATGTGATGTCCGTGTAGATCACCGGCTTCTTGCCGGTGAGCTGCTCCAGCTCCCTCAGCATGAGCTGGATCTTCTCGCGCGCCAGCTCACGGTCGATCTTCTGCGGGCAGGTGCGGGAGTGGCCGTTCCATTCGACGTCGAGCACCGGCGGCAGCGCATCGGCGTCGTTGGGGATCTGCTGCTTGAACCAGACTGCCTGCTCGTGCGCCGGACGGCACCAGTAGACGAAGTGGTAGGCGCCGCGCGGGATGCCGGCGCGACGCGCGCCCTCCCAGTTGCGCTGGAAGGCAGGATCAACATGGTCGCCGCCCTCGGTGGCCTTCATGTAGACGAAACGGGTGCCGGCCGCCTTGACCGAAGCCCAGTCGATATCGCCCTGCCAGCGCGAGATGTCGATGCCGTGAATCGGGTAGCTATGGGCGGCCGCAACGCCGGGATGAGGCCGGGCATCGCCCTTCGACGGATAGTTGTCGAGCGCCACGCAGCCGCCGAGGGCCGCGAAAGCGGCGGCAGCCAGAAAGGGCAGGAGGCGGGAGCGCTGCATGCGGTGGGAGTTCATCTCGCGGAGAATTGCGGAGAATGCTTGACGGCCGGTTTACGTTACCAAAGTTCTGCCGCCTGTCAGCCCAATCCGCGGCAGCCCCGTGATTCCGCCCCAAGGACGCGATTCGGTGTTGCGGTCGACCGCAAAGCTTTCGTCGCAACGCCTCGCGATGTCGCCGGAAACACGAAAGGCGACCCGAGGGTCGCCTTTCGCTGGACATCATCCGAATTTGGTGCGGTCGAGAGGACTCGAACCTCCACGGGTCTCCCCGCTACCACCTCAAGGTAGTGCGTCTACCAATTCCGCCACGACCGCAGCTCGTTTCCGGTTGCGGGCGGTGCAACCAGGGAGCGGCGCCGATCTAGCAAATCGAATCCGCCGCCACAAGGGTGTCACTGTGGAAAAACGAACGATATCGAATTTTCCCCAGAATGGGCCGGTTCAGGCGGCCTCGGCGACGCTCTGCAGCGTGTAGATCGTCGGGCGCTTCAGCATCTGGGTGATCTCGACGGAGATCTTCGCGCCGCTGACGACGACGATTCCCTTGGCAAAGGGGTGGTTGTTCGCGAGAATCTGGACTTCGTCGGTCTCGCTGGCGTTGAGCTCGATGATGGCGCCGCGGCCGAGTCGGAGCAGCTTGTAGATCGGCATCTGGGTCTGCCCCAGCACGACAGTGAGCTCGACAGGAACGAGATCGAGATCGGCCTTCAAGTCCTGCCTCCGGAACCCTACTTCAGAATTGGACCAGCGAAACTTGCCTGCCTGCCGGTTTTCGGCGCATCAGGCTTGCCGATGGTCGCGCCGGGTGTCCGGCTGGGAAAGATTGAACGGAACATGGTTAAGCCATGGTGAAGATGCGTGAGGAACTGGCCGTCTCCTTCCTGCCGGAGGGGGTCTCCGAGCCTGTCGAATGGGTCGTGGCCGAGGGGCTGACCGGCTATGACGAGGCCGTCGCCGAGATGGAGCTGCGCGCCGGCCTGATTGCCGACGGCAAGGCGCGCGAGCGCGTCTGGCTGGTCGAACACCCGCCGCTCTACACGGCCGGCACCTCGGCACGCGACGAGGATCTGATCGCGCCGGAGCGATTCCCGGTCTTCCGGTCGGGGCGGGGCGGGCAGTTCACCTATCACGGCCCCGGCCAGCGCGTGGCCTATGTCATGCTCGACCTGAAGCGGCGCCAGCCCGATCTGCGCCGCTTCGTCGCTGCGCTCGAAGGCTGGCTGATCGGTGCACTCGACGATTTCAACATCCGTGGCGAGCGCCGCGAGGACAGGGTCGGCGTCTGGGTTAGGCGGCCGGAGAAGGGTGCAGCCGTCGAGGACAAGATCGCCGCGATCGGTATCCGCGTCCGCCGCTGGGTGTCGTTCCACGGCATCTCGTTCAATGTCGATCCCGATCTCTCGCATTTCGGCGGCATCGTGCCCTGCGGCGTCAGCCAGCATGGCGTGACCTCGCTCGTCGATCTCGGTCTGCCGGTGACGATGCCGGAGGCCGATTCGGTGTTGCGCGAGGCCTTCGAGCGCGTCTTCGGGCCGACGGCTCCGGCCTGATGCTCTTCGTTAGCCATGCCTAACCCCGTCCTCGGCCGGGGGGCTGGGCAATCGCTGCGCCGTCCGTGACCGGCTCGATCAACAAGATGAGAGAATGAGCGGCAGCGCCCGGCGCGGATTTGCCGGGATGCGTCCGGGCGTCCGTGCCGGTTGGCGTTTGAGACGTGGCGCGCCATAACCTCGGGCAAGGATTGTCGTCGAGGGAGCGCGCTGTGCCGGTCATCGAAAGCAAGGTCGATCTGAGTTCGGCCGAAACGCGCGCCAATGCCGAAGCCTGGGCAACCCTGCGCGATGAATTGCAGCAGCACCGCGCCACTGCCGCGCTCGGCGGCAATGCCAAGTCCCGCGAGCGTCATACGGCCCGCGGCAAGTTGCTGCCCCGCGAGCGCGTGCTGCGTCTGACGGATCCTGGTTCGGCCTTCCTCGAGATCGGCTCGCTCGCTGCCTTCGGCATGTATGAGGGCGACGTCCATGCCGCTGGCATGATCGCGGGAATCGGGCGTGTCGCCGGCCGCGAGTGCATGATCATCTGCAACGACGCGACGATCAAAGGCGGCACCTACTATCCGATGACGGTGAAGAAGCATCTGCGCGCCCAGGAGATCGCGCGCGAGAACCGTCTCCCCTGCATCTACCTCGTCGATTCCGGCGGCGCGAACCTGCCGCACCAGACCGAGGTCTTCCCCGACCGCGAGCATTTCGGCCGCATCTTCTACAATCAGGCGACGCTTTCGGCCGAAGGCATCCCGCAGGTCGCGGTGGTGATGGGCTCCTGCACCGCCGGCGGCGCCTATGTGCCGGCGATGTCGGACGAGACGGTCATCGTCAGGAAGCAGGGCACGATCTTCCTCGGCGGCCCGCCGCTGGTGAAGGCTGCGACCGGCGAAGTGGTCTCGGCCGAGGATCTCGGCGGCGCCGACGTCCATGCCCGGCTCTCGGGTGTCGCGGATCATTATGCCGGCGATGATACCCATGCGCTCGCCATCGCCCGGCGCATCGCCGGCAATCTCAACAGCGTGAAGCGGCCGGATATCGACATCGCCGAGCCGGTCGAGCCGCTCTATGACCCGGCCGAGCTGGAAGCCGTCGTCCCGACCGATCTCAAGAAGCAGTACGATATCCGAGAGGTGATCGCGCGGCTGGTCGACGGTTCGGAGTTCGACGAGTTCAAGAAGCTCTACGGCACGACGCTGGTGACGGGTTTCGCGCGCATCCACGGCATCCCGGTCGGCATCATCGCCAATAACGGCATCCTGTTCTCGGAGAGTGCGCTGAAGGGCGCGCATTTCATCGAACTGTGCTGCCAGCGGCGCATTCCGCTGCTCTTCCTGCAGAACATCACCGGCTTCATGGTCGGCCGCGACGTCGAGACCCGCGGCATCGCCAAGGACGGCGCCAAGCTCGTCACGGCGGTGGCTTCGGCGCGAGTGCCGAAGATCACCGTGCTGGTCGGCGGATCCTTCGGTGCCGGCAATTACGGCATGTGCGGCCGCGCCTACAGCCCACGCTTCCTGTTCACCTGGCCGAATTCGCGGATATCGGTGATGGGCGGTGAGCAGGCGGCGAGCGTGCTCGCGACCGTCCGCCGCGACAATATCGAGGCCGAGGGCAAGAGTTGGCCGGCGGCGGACGAGGAAGCCTTCAAGGCGCCGATCCGCAGCAGATACGAGGAGGAGGGCTCGCCCTATTTCGCGACGGCGCGGCTCTGGGACGACGGCATCATCCTGCCGTCCGAGACCCGCCGCGTGCTGGCTCTGGCCTTCTCAGCCACGCTCAACGCCGAGGTCCCGGAGACGAAGTTCGGCGTGTTCCGGATGTGATCCGCCGCGCGCCGCCTCCGTCATTCGCGGGCGACGGCAGAGAGACCCGAGAATCTCGGGCGGCTCCACAGCCTCCGACGTAGGGCGACCGGATGGATCGCGGTTAGGAAGGCGCGCAAATCCGCGGCGTCGTCCGCGCGAACGGCGCCGATCGTCGGTTGTGACCTTCGGCGGCCGCCGCGCGAAATCGCGTCAGTTGGTAGCGAAGCAGTAGAAGCGGCCGGCGCCGCCTGTGCTTTTCAGAGCATCCTGGCTGCAGCCGCCTCGCGAGAGGTGCGACATGTTCCAGGATTTCGCGGGCGGCGATTGATCGAGCCCCGTGCGGTCATGGTGGCCCATCATCACAGCCCCCTCCGTGCCGCTCTTGGTATAGTTGCCGCAGGTACGGTCCTCACCCGGACCGAATGCTGTGCCGTCGATCTGCGAGCCCGTCAGCATATCGTGCTCGTTGGGCTTGTCGCCGATGCCGTTTACGGTCTCGCCTTTCTCTGTCAGCGCGGTCTGCTTGGTGAGATTCGCTGCAGCGCCATGCAGATCTGCGACGCTGGCGGCGATCACCACTCCCTTGACGTTACGCCAAGGACCGGCGCCGATACGATCACGCGCATTGACCGCTGGCGCGTCACCAGTTGCTTGCGTCGACAAATAGGCTCGCCAGGTCTTGCTGCCGGCGCCAACCGCCTGGGCGAGACGCTGGCAAATCCCATCTGCTCCCTCGAGGCCACCGAGGTCCGCGCCCTTGCCGGAGCCGGCACTGGTGACGAAAAAGCTCATCTCTGCCGTCTGGGCTTTAGCCACACCGCCGGCCAGCGCCAGCAGCCCGAGGGCTGCGGCAAGCGTAACGCATCCTGTGCCCATCGTTGGTCCTCCCATCGTCGTCCATGATTTTGGATACGTTGGTCGTCCGGTTGCTCCTCGAAATCCCGTGGCCGTTCCAAGGTTATCTTAACACAACTGCACTCGGAGAGCGGAGGCGCCGCTGGGTTCTGCTTCGCCAAAGAGCTCCCGGAGCCGTTTCGGGCGGTTGCGCAGGCCGGGTTCCGGTGTCACCCCAGCGAAAACGCCTCGTGGACCGCGCTCTGCACGCCGCCGCCCATGATCGGGCCGCCGCCGGCGACATGGATCGCATCGCCGACCAGCGCGGCGCCAAGCCCGTGGCGCGGCGTCAGCATCGGCGCGTATTGCTCCCAGGCGTCGGCGGCAGGGTCATAGGCCTCCATCTGGCCGAAGACGCGATTGGTGCCTTCCCCGCCCATGACGAAGACCTTGCTGCGATAGAGCACGGCGCCATGGCCGGAGCGGCCCGTCGGCGCGGGCGTGCGCATCGTCCATTTATCCGCGGCCGGATCGTAGGAATGGTGGAGGTTCGAGTTGGTATGGAAGGAATCGACCCGGCCACCGATGACATGGATCAGGTTGCCGATGGCGAGCGTGCCGGTGTGGTCGCGGGCGGTGGGCAGGGGCGTGCGTTCGCTCCAGCGGTCGGCCGTGGGGTCATAGACCAGATGCCAGTCGATCGAGCGCTTGGTCTCGGTGGTCTCGCCGATCGCGCCGCCGATGACATGCAGCACACCGCCTAGCCCGACGACCGCGGTGGAGCCGGCGGCGCGGGGCAGGGACGCGATCTCCGCCCAGCGATCGGCCTTGGGGTCATAGGTGAAGCAACGCGGATGCGGCTTGCGGTTCTGCTCGAGGAAGCCGCCGATGGCGTAGAGCCTGCCATCGAGGAAGGCGACGCCGACATGGTTGGCGCCTTGGGGCAGGGGCGCGCCGTCCTGCCACTTGTCGGCCTTGGGATCGTAGACATGGTGATAGGCCCGGTCCGTGCGCTGCTCGCCATAGCCGCCGACGACATGCATCCTGTCCTCGAAGGCCGTTGCCCAGGCCATTTCGGAGCGCGGCAGCGGCAGCGGCGCCTTCGGGGTCCAGCGGCCGGGCGCGGTGGCTTTCGGCGCGGGCGAATCGAAGACGTTCTGCGTCGCGGCAAGCGCGGGCTTCTCGATCCGCCCCGGCTGGGCGAGCCGCTCGTATTGCGGGCCGTGATGCTCGTGGCCCGGCTGCTGGGCCAGCGCCGGGCCGGCGAGCGCAGCGGCGCCGGCAGCGAGCAGATGGCGGCGGTTCAGGCTGGTCATCGCGTCGTCCTCCCGACTACAACGATAAGGCAGGGCTGGCGGGCGGCAAGTGCATGGAGCGCGGGCCGCCGCACAGTTCCCCCGAGCGGTTCCGGCCGTTATGGTCGTTCGCCATCTCAAACGATTTAGGCCTAGGGAAACACGAGGAAACGCATGTCTGGGCATAATAAGGTCGCGATCATCACCGGTGCCGGCTCGGGCGTGGGGCGGTCGGTCGCCATCGCCTTCCTGAAGGATGGCTACCGCACCGTGCTGGCCGGGCGCCGGGCGGATGCGCTGGAGGAGACGATCGCGCTCTCCGGCGTCGACAAGGGCCGGGCGCTCGCGGTTTCGACCGATGTGACCGACAAGGCCTCGGTCGAGAACCTCTTCGCGAAGACCAGGGAGGCCTTTGGCCGGGTCGACGTGCTCTTCAACAATGCCGGCGTCAACGCGCCGGGCGGCGTGCTGCTCGAGGACCTCTCGCTTGAGGACTGGCAGAAGGTCGTCGACACCAACCTGACCGGGCCCTTCCTCTGCACCCAGGCCGCCTTCAAGGCGATGAAGGACCAGGAGCCGCGCGGCGGCCGCATCATCAACAACGGCTCGATCTCGGCACAGGTGCCGCGGCCGAACTCGGTGGCCTACACCGCGACCAAGCACGCGATCTCCGGCCTGACCAAGACCGCCTCGCTCGACGGGCGCAAATACGACATCGCCGTCGGCCAGGTCGATATCGGCAACGCCCTGACCGACATGGCGAAGAAGATGACGACCGGCGTGCCGCAGGCCGACGGCTCGGTGAAGGTCGAACCGGTGATGGATGTCGACCACGTCGCCACCACCGTGCTGCACATGGCCGGGCTGCCGCTCGACGCGAACATCCTCTTCGTCACGGTGATGGCGACGAAGGCCCCGCTCGTCGGGCGCGGTTAACTCCGCCCTTGCCAGTCATCCCGGGCGGAGCGCAGCGTGGACCCGGGATCCATTCCTGAGCCTTGCCGACTCGCGCTCCGGCATGGATCCCGGATCGGCGCCGCTACGCGGCTTGTCCGGGATGACAGGGGCGAGGGTGGTCGAAGGGACGCAAGACATGGATGGCCGGGACGAGCCCGGCCATGAGGATGGCGCGGGAAGCTCGGCATCGAGCCCCGCGCTCGCCCGCGCCTACACGCTGACGATCTGGGGCATCGCGCTCGGCATCCTCGTGCAGGCGGTGGCGACCGTCGCCTGGGCGCTCGCCATCGGCAACGCCCAGCTGTTCAAGGACGCCGTCGACTGGGTCTACGACGTCGCGCTCTACGGCATCGCGGCGGTCGTGTTCGGCCGCGATGCGCGGGCCGAGCGGCTGGCGGCGGTTGCGATCGGCGCCGTCATGGCCGTCGCCGGTTTGCACACGCTCTACGACCTTTGGGACAAGATCCTCCGCCCGCGACCGATCGAGATCTGGACGCTGGGCTTCGCCGCCGCGAGCGCCATCGTCATCGCGCTGCTTGTCATCGCCGCGCTCTGGCGCTTCCGGCGCGAGGATAACCCAGTGATCAAAGCGACCTGGCTGTCGAGCCGCAACGATGCGATCTCGACGACGGGCTTCGCGCTGGTCGGGCTTGCCGCGCGTGTCGCGCCGGTGCGCTGGCCGGAATATCTGTTCGATCTCTTCGTCGCCGGGCTCTGCTTCCAGGCGACTTGGGCGATCTGGCGCTCGCTGCGACGGGGCGCGGATTCGGAAGCGTCCCAACCGGGTTTGCGCAACAAGGCGCAGACAGAAGCGGCGGGCGGGCTATAAAGGCGGCACGTCTTTCGAGGATGCCGCCGCCATGACGATCGCCGCCAAGCTGCCCTCCATCCTGATCGCCAATCGCGGCGAGATCGCCTGCCGGGTCATTCGCACCGCGAAGCGGCTGGGCCTGCACACCATCGCCGTCTATTCGGACGCCGATGCCGAGGCACTGTTCGTGCAGATGGCTGATGAGGCCTACCATATCGGCCCGGCACCGGCCCGCGAGAGCTATCTCGACGCTGCCACGATTCTCGCCGTGGCGAAGGAGGCTGGAGCAGCCTGCATCCATCCCGGCTACGGCTTCCTCTCCGAGAATGCCGAGTTCGCTGACGCATGCGCTACGGCTGGCATCGTCTTCGTTGGCCCCCCGGCTTCCGCGATCCGGGCGATGGGGCTGAAGGACGCCGCCAAGGCGCTGGTCGAGAAGGCCGATGTGCCGGTGGTGCCGGGCTATCACGGCGCCGAGCAGGATGCCGGCTTCCTGGCTGAAGAAGCTGAGCGGATCGGCTATCCCGTGCTGATCAAGGCGGTCGCTGGCGGCGGCGGCAAGGGCATGAAGAAGGTCGAGCGGGCCGAGGACTTCACCGATGCCCTGACCAGCGCCCAGCGCGAGGCGCAGAATGCGTTCGGCGATGCCCGCGTGCTGGTCGAGAAATACGTGCTCTCGCCGCGCCATGTCGAAATCCAGGTCTTCGGCGACAGCCATGGCAATGTCGTCCACCTCTACGAGCGCGACTGCTCGCTGCAGCGGCGCCACCAGAAGGTCATCGAGGAGGCGCCGGCGCCGGGCATGACGGCCGAAGTGCGCGCCGCCATGGGCAAGGCGGCGACGGAAGCGGCGAAGGCTGTCGGCTATGTCGGGGCCGGCACGGTGGAGTTCATCGCCGATGGCCGTGACGGCCTGCGGGCCGACCGCTTCTACTTCATGGAGATGAATACGCGTCTCCAGGTCGAGCATCCCGTGACGGAGGCGATCACCGGGCTCGACCTCGTCGAGCTGCAGCTCAAGGTCGCGGCGGGCGAGCCGCTCGGCTTCACGCAAGGCGACGTCAAGGCGTCGGGCCATGCGGTCGAGGCGCGGCTCTATGCCGAGGACCCGGAGAAGGGCTTCCTGCCTTCGACCGGCAAGCTCTGGGCGCTGCAATTCCCGGAGGGCGAGGGCATCCGCGTCGATACCGGTGTCGAAGCCGGCGATACCGTGACGCCGTTCTACGATCCGATGATCGCCAAGGTGATCGCCCATGGCGCGACGCGCGACGAGGCGCTCGACCGGTTGGGTGCGGCGTTGGGAGAAACGGTCGTCGCCGGGCCGCGCACCAATCTCGCCTTCCTGAAGAAGCTGACCGAGGCCCAGGGCTTCCGGACCGGGCCGTTCGATACCGGCTTCATCGACCGCAACATGAGCGCGCTCGGGGCCGAGTCGCAGCCGCTCGACGCAGCAGCCGTGGCGGCGGCGGCCCTGCAGCTCGAAGAGGAGCGGCAGGCCGACGGCATGATCGAGGCGGCCGGCCGGGCCGAAGGAGAGGCGCGCTCGCCCTGGCTCGACCCCGACTCCTTCTCGCTGATGCCGCGCCAGCCACTCGGGTTGCCGCTGCTGGTCGATGGCGAGCGCATCGAGGCGCAGATCGAATGGCATGGCGAGGATGCGCGCGTCAGCCTGCCCGGTCACGAGATCGGGGAGGGCGAGCACGAGATCGCACTGGCCGAGGGCGAAGGCGGCATCTGGTTCGCCCTGCATCGCGGCCGCCAGACGGCGGTGTCCCTGTTCGATTCCTTCAAGGTCGATCTCGACGCGGCTGCCGGCTCCGGCGGCGTGGTCAAGGCGCCGATGCACGGCAAGCTCGTCGCTCTCTTCGTCGCAGCCGGCGAGGCGGTGACCAAGGGCCAGCGCCTCGCCATCGTCGAGGCGATGAAGATGGAGCATGTGCTGACAGCCCCACGCGACGGCACGGTCAGCGAGGTCGTGGGCGAGCCGGGAGCTCAGGTGGCCGAGGGTGCGAAGGTGGTCGTGATCGGCGAATAGCCGAATCGATGGAATCGCTTGTGGGCGATCGCTGAGGTTTTGATTCAGGGCTCTGCCGTCCCCCCCTATGTCATCCCGGACAAGCGGCGCAGCCGCGCCGATCCGGGATCCGTTCCGGAACGGTTCATGCATGGATCCCGGATCTCCGCTTCGCTGCGTCCGGGATGACGAGGATTGGACTAAAGGGAGCGCTAATTGGCGAGCGCTGCGGCCGCCTTCTCCAAGATGGTCAAATTGACCTCCGCCAGCGGATCGTCGTCGCCCATGAACCAGGCGGCCGAGAGGCCGCACCAGGCGACGATCCATTTCAGCAGGCGCCCTCGCTCCAGTCCGGATTTCGCCAGCACGATCTCCAGCCGCCGCTCGAAGGCGCCCGGCGCGACCGCGACGGGCGGCTGTGGATCGGCAAGGTCTGGGTCGCAGAACAGGATGGTGTATTCGAAGGCACGGTCGCCGATCACGGATTTCGGGTCGATGGCGCGCCAGCCGCGTCCCTCGAAATCGAGGACGTTGTCATGATGCAGGTCGGCGTGCAGCGGCATGACCTCGCGCTGGGCGGCGAGGAGTTCGTTCGCAACCGCGGCCGAGCGGGCGAGGAGGCCTCCGCGTTCGTCCGCCATCGGAAAGAGATCCTTGAACCAGGTTTCGAGCGGGATCAGCCCGCAGGGGGCCGGGCCGCGCGGCTTCTGCAGGGCGGCGATCGCGTCGCAGAGGATGGCCGTCGCCTCGTCGTCGCCTTGCGCGCCGCTGCGGGCCATGGCGGCCAGCGAACGCCGACCGGTGGCACGCTCGATCAGCATCGCCTCACCATTCTCGCTGCGGGCGAGCAGGCGGGCGGCGCCGTCGCCGTTCCAGTATACCAGCGGCAGGTAGCCGCGCCGCTCGTCCTCGGCCTCGGGCAGCTTGAGCATGGCGGGCGCGCCGTGCCGCAGGACGGGCAGAAGGCGGCTGGCGCGCGTTGCGATCGGCGCGCCGTCCGGGACAAGGCTCCAGCGCGAGAGCCAGGGCTCGAACGGCCTTGGAGAAATCTCGTTCATCCGCGGCCGATGATCGGGAACTGCTCGGCCTCGTAGATCTGGCCGGAAACGGGCGCGCTGTCGTCGGAGAGCCAGAAGGCGGTGTGCGCGGCGATCTCCTCCGGCTGCATGATGCGGCCGGTCGGCGCATGGCGGAGCGGGACATGGTTCTGCCAGCCTAGCGGCTGGCCTTCGCGCTGCTGCGTCGCGTCCTCGTTGGCGGTCCAGGTCCAGCCGACATTGAGTTGGTTGGCGCGGATTCGCTCGGGGCCGAGCGTGTTGGCGAGGTTGCGCGTCATCGTCATCAGCGCTCCCTTCGACATCGAATAGACGGTCAGGTTCGACAGTCCGCAATAGGCGTTGATCGAGCCGACGGTGACGATGGCGCCCGGCGATTTCTGGGCCCGGAAGGCGCCGATCGCCGCCTCGGCGCAGAGCAGCGGCGCACGGGTGTTGATCGCGAACATATGGTCGAAGAAGGCGGCGGTGGTCTCGCCGAGGATGCCGCGCGGATAGATGCCCGCATTGTTGACGAGCCCGTCGATGCGGCCGAAGGCGCCGACCGTGGCATCGACGATGGCCTGTGCCGTGGCAGGCTCGGCGAGGTCGCCGGTGATGCCGCTGGCGGCAGTGCCGAGACGGGCGACCGCCGCGTCGACATCGGCCCGGTCGCGGCCGTGGATCAGCACCTTCGCGCCTTCGGCGATCAGGCGCTCGGCCATGGCATAGCCTATGCCGGTTGAGGAGCCGGTGACGAGGATGGCCTTGCCTGTGAGTCCGCGCATGATGATCGTCCGTAGCCTGTCGAGGGAAAGAGCATGACGGTGAAGCGTATCGTGGCGAACATGCTAGCCGCCGAACCGGGGCTGGCAAAACCCTTCTACGGGGGCATTTTTGACATGCACCCCGTCATGGACCACGGCTGGATCCAGACTTATGCGGCCGATGGCGACGCGGCCCGGCCACAGCTCGGCTTCGCCAGCGAGGGCGGCTCGGGCGCGCCGGTGCCGGACCTGTCGATCGAGGTCGATGATCTCGATGCGGTGCTCGCCAGGGTCGAGGCGGCTGGCTTGCCGATTGAGTACGGGCCGGTTGACGAGCCCTGGGGTGTCAGGCGCTTCTTCCTGCGCGACCCGTTCGGGCGGCTCGTCAATGTGCTGGCGCATCGCGCCTGAGGCGATCTGTGGAGAAAGGCCGGAGAGGCTGGCCGGCCGGCTCTCCGAAGCCTATTTTAGCGACCATGTCCCTGCACCTGCTCAAGCTCTGCGTCGGCGCGGAATCGATCGGCGATCTCGAGGAATGGATCGAGCAGCGCGTGGCCCAGCGCCAGGCGCGCGGCGAACCGATCGAGCAGCTTCATACGACGCGCATGGTGCCGAAGAAGATCGAGGAGATCCTCGATGGCGGCTCGCTCTACTGGGTGATCAAGGGGCAGATCTCGGCGCGCCAGCGCCTGACCGACATACGCCCCTTCACCGATGCGGACGGCATCGGCCGCTGCCATCTCGTGATGGAACCGGCGGTGGTTCCGGTCGAGCCGCGCCCGTTCCGCCCCTTCCAGGGCTGGCGCTATCTCCAGGCCAAGGACGCGCCGCGCGATCTTTCCGAGCATGGCGGCGATCTCGGCGAGATGCCGGAGGAGCTGCGGCGAGAGCTCGCTGGGCTCGGGCTTCTGTAAGCGACGGGCTCAACCCTTCAGGCCGAGGAAGGCGAAGGGCTTGGCCGGGACGAAGCTGCCGGTCGCATCGCCGGAATAGGTGTGGTCCTGATCCTTGCCGAGATCGAGCTTGCGGGTGCCGCCCGCAGTGGAGAAGTCGATCTTCTTGAGGTCCACCCAGAAGGTGTTCGGCGTCAGCGCGGACTCGAAGAAATACAGCTTGCGGGCATGGTCGAAGACGGTGCGCCAGCGCGTCGACGAAATGTTCGGCTGGTCGGGCGTCGTCAGCCCGTAGGGCACCGAGACATTGCGGATGACGCTGAAAACGCTGGCGACGGCCCGGTTCGGGTCGGGGTCCTTCGGGATGGCGTTGGCATAGAAGGCGGCGCGGACGAAGCGGTCGGAAGCACGGTTGGTGCCCGGCAGCATCACGGTGCCGCCGATCTGCTTCCAGTACTCGGCGAGCGCGAGCTGCTTCTCGAAGATCGGTGAGTTGGTCATCACCTGATAGGCGCGGTCATGATGGATGACCTGCTTGCCGCCGACATATTCGATGATGGCGCTGTCACCGCTCGAATCGGAAAGCGAAAGATGCACGGTGGCGAGGCGGTCCTCGCCCGGCATCGCGTCCGTGATGATGGTGAAGGGCTCCTCACGCAGTGCGGCGACGGCCTCGCTCACCGTGGCGAAGTTGTCGAGGACATATTGCGCCCAGAGGGAAATGCTCAGCCCCGGCTTTGAGCCGGCTTCGAACTTGGGATATTCGGACTCGACCAGCCAAAGCAGATTGGCCGAGAGCCCGGCCTCGTTGACGCCGTCGCTGCTGGAGATGTCGTAAGCCGAGGCGATCACGCTGCCGTACTTCGCCGTCCAGCGCGCGGTGTTCGCGCCAGTCTCGCCGGTACGCTCGACGCCGCGCGGCAGAATCCAGAGATTGGTGGCGATGTCGCTCTTCCAGTCCATCGAGCGCGCAGTAACGACGCTGCCATTCGCTCCGAAATAGACGAAGCGGGTGCAGGCCTGGGCAGCCGTGTCGGCGAGCAGCGCGCAGGCGAGAACGATGGCGGCGCCCCGGCACAGGAAAGTGGTTCGGCCGCGCGCCGCGCTCCCCGATGCATGGATCATCCACCGCTCTCCTCTGGCTCGGGCGTTTTCAGGATGCCGACGGCTGGCCCGACGGCTTCCCGAGCCCTGCCAGCGTAGCGTTTCCGTTTGACGCCGCAATCATGGTCGCGGCGGCGTTCAGACCGGGATGTTGTCGATCAGGCGCGTGCTGCCGATACGGGCGGCGAGCAGCAGGCGGATCGGGCCATCGGCGAGCGAGGTGATCGGCGCGAGTGTCTCGGCGTGGCGTGCTTCCAGATAATCGAGCTCGAAGCCGGCGGTGATGATCGCGTTCTGCGCGTCGGCGACCGCCTTGAACAGTTCGTCGCGGTTGCGGATGCGGGTGGCGAGGTCCTGCATCACGCGGTGGAGGACCGGCGCAAGCGCCCGATGTTCGGCCGAGAGGTAGCGGTTGCGCGAGGACATGGCGAGGCCGTCCGCCTCGCGGATCGTCGCCAGCGGCACGACGGCAATGCCGAGGTCGAGATCAACAGCCATGCGGGTGACGACCTTGAGCTGCTGATAGTCCTTCTCGCCGAAGATCGCGCAATCTGCGCGCGACTGGGTGAAGAGCTTGCAGCAGACCGTTGCAACGCCCTCGAAATGCGTCGGGCGGAAGCGGTCTTCGAGGCCGACGGCGGCCGGACCCAGCAACAGCACCCGGGTGGCTAAGCCCGCCGGATACATCTCGTCGACCGAAGGGAAGAAGACGGCATCCGCGCCGGCCGCGAGGAGCTTGGCGCAGTCGTCGTCGAAGGTGCGCGGGTACTTCTTGAAATCCTCGTGCGGCGCGAACTGAGTCGGGTTGACGAAGATCGAGACGATGACCCGCCTTGCGTGCCGCTGGCCTTCGGTGACCAGCGCGATGTGGCCCTCATGCAGCGCGCCCATGGTCGGCACCAGCGCGACCTTTTCGCCGGCCGTGTGCCAGCCGGCGACGGCTTCGCGCATCGCGGCGACCGTCTCGAATACCGTGATCCCAGCCATGGACTTCTCTTTCTCGTCTGCGTCGATCTTCGCAGCCCTCATCCTGAGGAGCCGCGTCGCGGCGTCTCGAAGGATGCTCCAGGAGGTTCCGGAACCATCTGAAGCATCCTTCGAGACGCGGACTTCGTCCGCTCCTCAGGATGAGGGCTGAGAGGAACAGGCCGACCTCCGTCCGGGACGGGTAGCAAATGCGGTGGCGATGGCCAATATCAGAACGAACGGAACGATTCCGTCGGATCGATGGGTTGATGAACGAGAAGAACGATCGCGCTGTCGGCAAGGCCGCCGCGACCACGCCGACAGGGCATTCGCAGCCAGGGGAAATCGACCGCTTCCTCGGAGCGGCGAAGCGGCTGGCGCCGCTGGCAACGGGCCAGGCCGGACGGCTGGTCTTCGCGCTCGACGCCACGATGAGCCGCCAGCCGAGTTGGGATCTCGCCTGTTCGCTGCAGGCGCGGATGTTCGAGGTCACCGGACAGAGCGGCGGGCTGGCCGTCCAGCTCGTCTATTTCCGGGGCATCGGCGAATGCCGGGCATCGGGATGGGTCGGCGAGCCCGAGCGGCTGACCGGGTTGATGCGCAGGATTGCTTGCGAGGGCGGACAGACACAGATCGCCCGCGTTCTGCGCCATGTCCGTGACGAGGCTGCAAAGGTGCCGGTGCGCGCTTTCGTCTTTGTCGGCGACGCAATGGAAGAGGATGTCGATGCGCTGGCGACGCTGGCAGGAGAGCTCGGCCTGCGCGGCATCCGCGGCTTCGTTTTCCAGGAGGGGTTCGATCCCGCCGCGAGCGCGGCCTTCGCGACGATCGCGCGGCTGACTGGCGGGGCGCATGCGCGTTTTGACGTCAACGCGCCGGCCTCGCTGCTGGAACTCCTGCGCGGTGCGGCTGCTTATGCTGCCGGCGGCCGGGAGGCGATGTTGCGGCTCGCCGGATCGAGCCCGGCGGTGAAGGGGCTGATCGCCGCCATGGACGGAGGGCGCTAGTGGGTTTGCTCTACGGCGTCGCCGTCCTGATCCTGGTCTGGTGGCTGGCGAAGCTCTTCGCCGGGACCAATCCGAAGGCGCTGGCGCGGGTGATGAAGACGGTCGGCGGCGTCGCCTCGCTCGGCGTAGCCGGGCTGCTGATCGTGCGCGGCCGGATGGACATGGCGATATTCCTGGGCGGCGTCGGCGCCTGGCTGCTCGGCTGGAGCGCGACCGGGCCGGGCGGCATCCGCTTTCCCTGGGCCGACAGGTCCGGGCCGACGGCGGGCACGACATCGAAGGTCGGCTCGACCCTGCTGGAGATGGAGCTCGACCACGACAGCGGCGCGATGACCGGCAGCGTCAGGGCGGGCACCTATGCGGGGCGCGCGCTCGACGGCCTGACGATGAGCGAACTCAGCGCGCTGATGCGTGAATGCCTGGCGCGCGATCCCGATGGAGCACGCCTGCTAGAGGCATATCTCGACCGCCGGTCGCCCGGCTGGCGTGAAGACGCTCAGCGTGATCGCGACGCGGGGCAGCGCGGCGCGCCGGGCGCGGGCGCGATGACGCAGCAGGAGGCCTACGAGATCCTGGGGCTTCAGCCGGGGGCGAGCGAGGAGGCGGTCCGCGAAGCCCACCGGGCTTTGATGAAGCGCATCCACCCGGATGCCGGGGGCACCAGCGGCCTTGCCGCTCGCGTCAACCAGGCCAAGGACGTCCTTGTGAAGCAGCGATAGCGAGGGGTGAGGGGAGTGCGTCTGCGACATGGCGTGAACTCCTTTCCCTGGCCGGTCAGCTCGCCTTGCGTCCTGACGGACGCAGGTTCGGCGATCTGTCTTTGCGATTGCGCATCGGATTCTCCCGAAAACCGGATTCCACTTTTGAGTCCGATGCTCAGCTGCGGGTGGCGAAGCAGGAGAAGCCGCCGCGCTTCAGCTGCGCGCATGCGTTCTGCGCGTCCTTGGGATCGTCGAAGCCGGCGAAGCGGGCGCGGAAGAGGGTGGAGCCGCCCTTCTCGACCTTCTCGGTGAAGGGCGAGGCGCTGGCGAGCGAGCCGGAAGCCTTGGCACGGGCGCGGGCCAGGATCTCCTTGGCCTTGCCCTCGTCATCGGTCGCACCGAGCTGGATCACCCATTTGCCGGAGGCGACGACGGCCGCCTGGTGTGACATGGCGGGGGCGGGCTCGGGAGCCTGCGCTTTCGCCGGAACAGCGTCTGCCTTGCGGGCCACGCTGGCGGCAGGCATCTCGGCCTTGGCCTCGGCGACCTCCACCGGCTCGGCGACGGGCTCCGGCGCCTTGGTGATCGAAGAGGTGACGTCGACATTCGCCGGCGGGCGCAGAACCTTGGCGTCGGCCGGCTGGGCGCCGATCGACCAGCGCATGGCGGACGGCGTCGTGGTCGCGGTGACCGGGCGCATGCCGGAGAGCTGCACCGGCTGGGCGCCCATGGCGACCGGGCGCGGCGGGGCGATCGGCGTCGTCGTCGGCATCGGGGCATAGGCGCGGGCTGCAGCCGGCAGCGGCTGCTGTTCTTCGGTCTGCTGCCGCGGGCGCGGAACCGGGATCGGCGCCGGCTCGGCGGCGACCTGCTGGACGGCCGCGGCGCGCGGGCGCTCCTCGAAGCGCGGACGCTCCTCGGGCTCGGGCGCCTCGGCGACCATCACCGAGGAGCGGCCGCTGGTCGCGGCGCGCGGCAGGTTGGCCAGCACGAGATCGGTCATGATCTTGTCGCGTGAGGCGCCGGAGCGGCCGCCGAGCACGACGGAGACGACGTGCCGGCCGTCCGACTTGGCCGAGGTCATCAGGTTGAAACCGGATGCGCGGGTATAGCCGGTCTTGATGCCGTCGACGCCCTCGACCTTGCCGAGCAGGCGGTTATGGCCGCGGATGGTGCGGCTGCCGTACTGGAAGGCCCGCGTCGAGAACAGCGGGTAGTATTTCGGGAAGCGCTCCTGGATGGCGCGAGCGAGGATGGTGAGGTCGCGCGCGGTCGTCAGGTTCGGCGGCGAATGCGGCAGGCCGTGGGGGTTGTAGAACCGCGTCGAGTTCATGCCCAGCGAACGGGCCTTGCGCGTCATCTGCTCGGCGAAAGCTTCCTCGGAGCCGGCGATGTTCTCGGCGACGACGACGGAGGAGTCGTTGGCCGAGAGCGTGATCATGCTCTTGATGACGTCCTCGACCGCGATGGTCGAGCCGGGGCGCAGGCCGAGCTTGGTCGGCGGCTGCGAGGCGGCATAGGACGAGACCTTGAGCTCGGAATCCATCGAGAAGCGGCCGCGCTCCATCTGCTCGAACAGCATGTAGAGCGTCATGACCTTGGTCAGCGAGGCCGGGATGCGCGCGGCATCCTCGTTGACCGCGTGCAGCGTGCGGCCGGTCCTGGCATCGACGACCATCGCCGCGTAGGGCGGCGTGTAGCCGCCGCCTGCAGCATGATGCCGGCGCTTGCGCGCCTCGGCCGGGGAGGAGGCCATCGTGGCCGCGACTGCGGCGATGCCGATCAGCCCGACAACGGCCCGCAGACGCGGCCGCTGAAACACAACGCAACCCAGAACCATGAACTCGCCTCGAACTCACTGTCGTTCCCGTCCCGCGCTCATTTTTCGTGGCACGCAGGACACAGTAGGGCGAGATTAGGAGGATGCGGTTACGGAGCCGTTAAAACTTGAACGGTTGCGACCGGAACGATCTGCGTTTGGTGCATTGCAGCGTCCTATTGACTTTCATGTTGCAATGCACAATATGCAGGCAGTCCCGGTGGTGAACTCTTCATACGACCTTGGGGCGACACGACGGCCGCTCTGGCCCATTCACTCTGAGGCGGCACCCGGGGTGCCAGGAGAGACGACCCATGATCCAGCAGTTTGAGACCATCCAGAAGGCCTCCAAAGAGAACGTCGATGCGGCCCTGAAGGCTTTCGGTGTTACCTCCAAGAGCGTCCAGACGATCGCCGTCGAGGCGACTGATTACGCCAAGAAGTCCTTCGAGGCTGGCACCGCCACGCTCGAGAAGCTCGCCGGCGTGAAGACCTTCGACAAGGCCCTGGAGATCCAGGCCGACTACATCAAGACCTCTTTCGAGGGCGCGGTCGCCCAGCTCACCAAGATGGGCGAGCTCTACACCGCTCTCGCCAAGGACGCCTACAAGCCGTTCGAGGGCATCGTTGCGAAGGCTGTCCCGACCGCTCCGAAGGCGTGATGCCGGCAGGCTGCCGCAAGGCAGCCTGATCTCGAGAGAGTTCGAGTGCGTTTGAGAGCCCCGGCCCCCAAGGCTGGGGTTTTTCTTTGGGTCGTGTGGCTCCTCGTGTCCGAATGTCCGTTGAGGGTCGATAGCTGACATTCTCGTGTTTCGGCCGCCGGGGTGTGTTAATCCGGACACCTGCCAGCGCCCTTGCCTGCGGCCGTGAAGAACTTCGCCGTTAAGTGCTCGTTGTTTGACGAGCATGACCCCGGATCTCATCATGAAGCGCGTGATAATAGGGGCTGTCTTCGCGGCAATGGCTTCCATGCCAAGGAGGCCGACTTCGCAGGGCCTCCGCCACTTAGCGATTGTTCTCAGGTATTGACGGGGCGGGGCGGCGCTTTTCGTAATCGATGACAGCGCGTGACATCTCCAGAAGCTCAGGAAATGGCTGGTTAGGCTCCTTGAAGCAGTTGTTGTTCCTGGCAGAAAGTACCGTCAACGTCCCATCCGCCTCCTCGAACAGAGTGACTTTGACCTTGAAGTGCTTGACATATGTGATGATCCCCGAAGGCGTTCCGAGCGGCTCGTCGATGCAGAACTCCGTATAGGCTTTTCCACCTGAGCTGGTTGCCTCAACATGGAAGGCGCTGAACTTCGGCGCCTTCACGTTTTCGAGCACAGTCTCTGGACTGAATCCCCCAACGCGAAGTGCTGACAACGCGACCTGTTTTCGGATTTTTACGGTGGAATGACGCTCCGGCGCTGGCAGGGAGGTCCTTTTGCGGAGATCCTCAGCCGACAGGCATCCAGCCAATGCCAGAGCACTCGCAAAGCATCCAATCAGGCCAACATTCATTTCCAATCCCCAGTCGGCAGCTCTTAAATTCGGTGTGGTTCTATATTGGGCTATAGGTGTCAAGCCGCCCGACATGACGAATGTCTCAGTTGGGTCGACAGCGGACGTGGGTGGTGCCACTACAGCCTACATGACTATCTCCCTCGCCATCGGGCTGGCCATCGGCTTGTTGATCGGCGCCTTGATTTCCGTAGCCGCCATATGGCGACTGCTTCCGCATCAACGACGCTCGCGAATGTCTCGTCCTGCGGGGATAGCGTGGCTTTGTGCGCTGCTTCTGTCGTTACCTGCGACTACTCTGATCAGCTTGTCCCTTTACGGGCAGATTAACCGCGAGATTTTCTTGCGGAAAACGGACGACGCTCGACTATGCGCTGAAAACGCGACCCGTGCTGTCGCCGAAAATTCTGCATCACGAACATGGGACTGGCGCTGGCACTATGAGGCCTGCTTGGACGAGCAGAGAGCTCTGAGATGATAAGCCGTAGAAACTCGTTCGCTGCCTTGCTTACGACGTCTCTTAGGGGTCGAAAGCCGACCTACACGGCTAAGCCGACAGCTTTTCGCATCATCACGGCTGCGCATGGCCGTTTCCTCTTTTGAACCGATTGAAAACGCGGCCGGTTGGGCGCATTTCTAGGAGCGCGCGCCGCCGTCGCGGTGCCGGAGGTTTCGGTTCTCGCCATGCTCGACAAATCAGTGCCGCCCCGCACGCTCAAGCTCAACGCTGCCGACAACGTCGTCGTCGCCGTCGACCCGGTCGATGCCGGCGTGACGGCGGCGGGCGTTGAGGCGCTGAAGCGCATTCCGCGTGGGCACAAGATGGCGATCGCCCCGATCGCCAAGGACCAGCCGATCCGCAAGTTCGGCCAGATCATCGGCTTCGCAACGGCCGATATCGTGCCCGGCGAATGGGTGCACGAGCACAATACCGGCTTCCACGCCTTCGATCGCGACTACGCCTTCGCTGCGGAGGCGAAGCCCGAATTCGTGCTACCGATCGAGCAACAGGCGACCTTCCAGGGCTTCCGTCGCGCCAACGGCAAGGCCGGCACGCGCAACTATGTCGGCATCCTGACCTCGGTGAATTGCTCGGCCTCGGCGGCGCGCTTCATGGCCGAGGAAGTGAAGCGTTCCGGCCTGCTCGACGACTATCCGAATGTCGACGGCGTGATCGCGCTCACCCACGGCACGGGCTGCGGCATCGACTATAATGGCGAGAGCTTCGAGGTGTTGAAGCGCACCACCTGGGGCTATGCCTGCAACCCGAACATGGCGGCGGTGCTGGTCGTCGGCCTCGGCTGCGAGGGCTTCCAGATCAGCCGCATGAAGGAAGCCTATGGCATCAGCGAAAGCGACGTCTTCCGCACGCTGACGATCCAGGAGACGGGCGGGACGAAGAAGGCCGTCGCCGCCGGCATCGACGCGCTGAAGACGATGCTGCCGATCGCCAACAGGGCGGTGCGCGAGACGGTGCCGGCCTCCGAACTGATGCTTGCGCTGCAGTGCGGCGGCTCGGACGGTTATTCCGGCATCACCGCCAATCCGGCGCTTGGGGCCGCCGTCGATATTCTCGTCGAGCATGGCGGCACGGCGATCCTCTCCGAGACTCCCGAGATCTATGGCGCCGAGCATCTGCTGACGCGCCGTGCCGCGACGCGCGAAGTCGGCGAAAAGCTCGTCGGGATCATCAAGTGGTGGGAGGATTATACCGAGCGCGCCCGCATGAGCATGAACAACAACCCCTCGCCGGGGAACAAGGCGGGCGGGCTCACCACCATCCTGGAGAAGTCGCTGGGCGCGGCCGCCAAGGGCGGCACCAGGACGCTCTCGGCGGTCTATCACTATGCCGAGCCGGTGACGGAGAAGGGCTTCGTCTACATGGACACGCCCGGCTACGATCCCGTCGCAGCCACGGGGCAGGTGGCCGGCGGCGCCAACATCCTCGCCTTCACCACCGGCCGCGGATCGGCCTATGGCTGCAAGCCGACGCCCTCGATGAAGCTCGCGACCAACACGCCGATCTACGAGAAGATGATCGACGACATGGACATCAATTGCGGCGATGTGCTCGACGGCGTCTCGCTTGAGCAGAAGGGCCGCGAGATCTTCGAGAAGCTGCTCAAGGTCGCCTCGGGCGAGAAGACCAAGTCCGAACAGCTCGGTTATGGCGATGCCGAGTTCGTGCCCTGGCAG
Source organism: Allobosea sp. RAF48 (assembly GCF_052114025.1). NCBI lineage: Bacteria > Pseudomonadati > Pseudomonadota > Alphaproteobacteria > Hyphomicrobiales > Alloboseaceae > Allobosea > Allobosea sp. RAF48. The sequence continues at coordinate 302,526 of NZ_JBFRDZ010000005.1, read as the reverse complement.
ATCGGCGCGACGATGTGAGGGCCGGGCGGGGCTCGCTCAGCCCTGCAGCAGCCTGACGCGCGTGCCCCAGGGGTCGAGGCTCTCGAACCCGCCGGACAGCGGCGTCGTCGCGATGCCGGCCGCCGCGAAGCGGTCGGCCTGAGCGGCCATAAGCTCCGGCTTTTCCGTCATCAGCGAGAACCAGGCGAGACCGGTTCTGCCGTCGTCGCGCCGTCCGGCGCCGGCGCTGTTCCAGGTGTTCAGCGCCAGATGATGGTGGTAGCCGCCCGAGGACAGGAAGCTCGCGGTATCGCGCCGGCTCGTCGGCGCCAGACCGAGCAGATCGCGATAGAAGCGGTCGCCCGCATCGACATCGCCGACGCGCAGGTGGATGTGCCCGATGCGCAGCCCCTCCGGCGCCCTGGTGTAGTCGCTCGCGCTCGTGTCGGTCAGCGACAGGATGTCGTCGACGTCGAGCCGATGCGTGCCCATGACGATGCGACCGTTGTCCCAACGCCAGCCTTCGGCAGAGCGGTCGGCATAGACCTCGATGCCGTTGCCTTCGGGATCGTTGAGGTAGACGGCCTCGCTGACGCTATGGTCGGCGAAGCCCGTCAGCGGCGTGCGATTGCGCGCGACATGGACGAGCCAGCGCGCCAGATCCCGCCGGCTCGGCATCAGGAAAGCGATGTGGAATAGCCCGGCGGAGGTGGGAGGCTCCAGCGCCGCGTCCGGCCGCGGCTCCAGCGTGAGCAGGGCGCCTTCGCCGGTGCCGAGGGTGACGGAGGCGGCGCCGCGCGCCAGCACGGACAGGCCGATGACGTCGCGGTAGTAGCTGGCTACACGCTCGACATCGCGCACCTTGAGCGCCGCGGCGCCCACCCGGATCGGCGTCTTGCTGGCGAAGCCAGGCCCCGCTGCCGGCGCTGAGACCGGCCCGCCCTCGGCCCGGGCGGCGAAGGAGGCGGCGGCTGTGAGCGACGAGGCTCCGGCGAGTTGAAGCAAGGTGCGGCGGGCGAGGGGGCTGTTCATCGTTGGGAGGCTTTGCGCAGTGGCTGGATGCGCTTCAAGGCCATGAAATCTGGCGGCGTGCACCTCACAAGCGCGTGGGCGGATGTCGCCGGGCCGGTTTTCGGGCAAGTCACGCCGTCGGGGAGGCCTCGTTTTCGGGCAAGTCTCGTTTTCAGGTTAGTCTTGGGGACGGAAGGCCTACGCTCCCAATTCTCGCCGCGCTTTGAACCGGATCGGTCCCGACCGCGACCAAGAACCGGGCCGGCGCGGCCGTCGAGGCGTGCCGGCTTCTCTGTCATCGGTTGGGGACATCATGAAGACCGTGTTTCTCGTTACGATCCCGCGTGTTCTGCTCGGGCTGCTTTTCCTCGTCAGCGCCGTCGACGGCTTCTGGTGGCTGGCGACCGGGACCAATCTCATTCATCCGCCGACGAGCGAACGCGGGCTTGCCTTCGAGTCGGCGCTTCAGAACTCGGGCTTCATCTGGCCGATGGTCAAGGTGGTGAACCTCGCCGGGGGGCTGAGCCTGCTGCTCAACCTGGCGCCGGCTTTCGGCCTCGTGCTGCTTGCACCTATCATGACGGTGATCGTGTTCTTCCACCTCGTGCTAAACCCGCAGGGCATCCCCGTCGCGCTCATCATGACGGTGCTGGGACTGCTGCTTGTCTTCGCCTATCGCGACCGCTTTCGGGCGCTCTTCCGGTAGAAGCGACTTCCTGTCCGGAGGCTCCGGCCGACTCTCGCGTCATGGTCGGGCTTGCCCCGACCATCCACGTCTTCAATCGTCAATGGCGGTATCCAAGACGTGGATGCTCGCCACGAGGGCGAGCATGACGGTTCAGCGACGCTCTCGGAAAACCTCTCAGATCGAGAAACCCTTGAGCCGGTCGCCGAGCAGGCCGATCCGCTCGGCCGCGACATTGGCGATGGCGATGCGCAGATGGTTCTCCTGCCCGGGGCCGAAATAGGGGCCGGGCAGGGCGAGCACGCCGCGCTCCTCGACCAGCCGGCGCACCACATCGGCCGCCGGGGTGCCTTCGAAGGGGTGGGCGACATAGGCGAAATAGGCGCCTGCCGAGAGCACGCGCCAGTCGTTCAGCGGCGCCATCGCCTGACGGAACAGTGCGGCGCGGTCGTTGATCTCGGCCCGGTTGCGCTCGCGCCAGTCGCGGATACCGTCGATGCCCCAGGTGATGGCAGTCTGTCCGGCCCGAACCGGGCTGATCTGGACGCAGTCGAGCACCTTGCTGATCTGGGCGAGGGCGGCGTCGCCGGCTGTGATGGCGCCGAGCCGCCAGCCAGGAACGGCATAGGCCTTGGAGAAGCTGTAGAGGCCGATCACGGAATCCTGCCAGCCGCTTGTGGCGAAGACCTCATGCGGCTTGGCAACTGTCGCCGGCAGGAAGTCGCGATAGGTCTCGTCGAGCACGAGCCAGATGCCGCGCCGGGCGCAGAGCGCGGCGAAGGCGGCGATCGTCTCGGGCGGGTAGACCGCGCCGGTGGGGTTGTTGGGTGTGACCAGTACGATCGCGCGGGTGCGATCGTCGATCAGTGCGTCGGCCGTCGCAGCGTCCGGCACGAATCCGGCCTCCGGCGCGCAGGGTAGCGGGCGCGCCTCGACGCCGAGCATGGTCAGCGTCATCTCGTGGTTGAAGTACCAGGGCGTCGGCAGCAGCACGTTGTCGCCCGCGCGGGCGAGCGCCATCATGGTGACGACATAGGCCTGGTTGCAGCCCGAGGTGACGGCGATTTCGCCGGGGGCGAAGGACGCGCCGTAGACGCGCGAAATCTCCGCCGCATAGGTTTCGCGCAGCCCGGAGTCGCCGGTAATACCGCCATAGCGCGTGGCGGCAGGATCGGCGGCGGCTTCGGCAAGCTTGTCGAGCAGCGCCTGAGGCGGCGGCGAGCCGGGAACTGCCTGCGACAGGTCGATCAGCGGGCCGAAGCGTCCGTCATAAGCCCGCGCCCAACCCTGCGCCTCAGGGATTGGCGGGGGCCCGGTGTCGATGAGATCGGGATTGAACGAGGCGGGTGCGGTCGTCGGCATGATCCGACTGGTTTGGGGCGTGCGCCCCGTTCCGTCAATCGCCTTGGAAGCGTCGCAAGCGCGGTCCATATCTGCAAGGCTTCCATTTAACCGAGCGGGCGGCCCCATGCAGGACGAGACCGAGGACGCGATCGCCGAGCTCCATGCCATGCTCGACCGGGCGGACAGCATTCTCAGCTTCACCGGCGCGGGAATTTCGACGGAGTCGGGCGTGCCGGATTTCCGCTCGCCCGGTTCGCCCTGGATGGTCAACAAGCCGATTCCGTTCGAGGCCTTCGTGCAGAGCCGCGAAGCGCGCATCGAGGCCTGGCGCCGCAAATTCGCGATGGACGACCATTATCGCGAGGCTAGGCCCAATGTCGGCCACAGGGCACTGGCGCGGCTGGTGGCGGACCGGCGCTCCCCGGCCATCGTGACGCAGAATATCGACGGGCTGCACCAGGCCTCCGGCGTGCCGGCCGATCAGGTGATCGAGCTGCACGGCAACGGCACCTACGCCACCTGCCTCACCTGCGGCTGGCGGCATGAACTGGCGGCGATCCGCCCGGCCTTCGAGGCGAGCGGCGAGCCGCCGAGTTGCATGATGTGCACGGGGCCGGTGAAGTCGGCGACGATCTCGTTCGGCCAGGCGATGCCGCAGGAGGCGATGATGCGGGCGCAGGCGCTCGCGCTGGAATGCGACCTCTTCCTCGTCGTGGGGTCGTCGCTGGTCGTCTACCCGGCGGCAACGCTGCCGGTGATCGCGAAGCGGCAGGGCGCCAAGCTCGTCATCCTCAACCGCGAGCCGACGGAGCTCGACCCGATCGCCGATCTCGTCATCCGCGCGGAGAGCGGAGTTGCGTTGCGGCGGCTCGCCTCCTGAGTCGAAGGGGTGTGACCCGTGCGGTCGGAGGCCGGCCCGACAGCCGCGCGAGCATGAGCGGGCTATTTCGGCAACACCGGAGCCCGCGGATGATGTGGACGACCATTTGCGGGCTGTATACCGAATCCGCAGCGATGCTATCGTGGCAACACGAATCAAGCGTTGTGCGTGGGGGTGAGCGGCACATGTCCGACGAATTCGGTGAGAGCGGGCGGCCACCGATGGGTCCCATCCAGTCACTCAACCGCGTCATGCGGCTCGATGGACCAAGCGGTCACGCTTCCGAGGTTCCGGTCGAGATCGCCGGCTACGTCAAATGGTTCGATGTCTCGAAGGGTTACGGCTTCGTCGTTCCCGAGGCGGGCGGTACCGATATCCTCCTGCACGTCACCATTCTGAAGCGCGATGGTTTCAATACGATAGCGGAGGGCGCTCGCATTGTGCTCGAAGCGGTCGAGAAGAACCGTGGTCGCCAGGCTGTGCGGGTTCTTTCGATCGACACCTCCTCCGGGCGCCATCCCTCCGAGATGCCGATGGCGCGCACCAACGTCGCCGTGACGCCGACCAGCGGACTCGAGCGCATGGTGGTGAAATGGTTCAACCGGTTGCGCGGCTTTGGCTTCGTCTCGAAGGGCGAAGGCGCGCCTGACATCTTCGTGCATATGGAGACGCTGCGGCGCTATGGCCTCGTCGAGCTGATCCCGGGGCAGACCGTACTGGTGCGCTACGGACCCGGACCGAAGGGGCTGATGGCCGCCGAGGTCCGGCTGGAGCAGGGCGGCGCTGCCGTTTCCCATTGACGAACCGCTAAGCATGACAGCGCAACCGGGGGTGTCGCCGACCTGTTGCTGGGGACTTCCCCGGCTATCGGCTTAAGCCGGCAGTCCGCTTTTACGCTTCCTCAATCGGCACGGTTATGATGAGGCCTTCTCGGGAGGCCTCCCCATTCTCGTTCTCGTCAGCGATCACGAAGGCCGGCGCCAGTCGCTACAGCGCACGCTCTCGCTTTGGGGGGCATGTTCGGCAACCGGTCCGGACGAGGTTAGCTCCGCCAGGGAGCGCGGACGGCTGCTCGTCGTCGATCTCGATCTGTCGGGCCGGGGCGCCATCGAGACGGCGCGCACTGTGCTGGCGCCCTATCGACACGCGGGAGCGCCCTGCCTTTTCTTGCTGAGAGACATGTCGCCGCGTTCCCAGACGCAGGCCCATGCACTCGGCGCGCGCGAGGTCCTGCCCGTCGATACGCCTCGGTCCGTTCTGCTGGACAAGGTCGGCAATTTGCTGGGGTCGGCTGCTCCGACGAGCGCCGGCGCCGGGATTCAGCGCCGTTTCATCGCAGCCTCGGCAGCGCTCGGCGATCTGCTCGACGCGGCCGCGAGCGATGGGCATATACCGATTGCGGCGATCAACGGCAGTGTCGAGGCTCTCAACCGGGCGGCCGAAGGCGGGGATCTCGACGCGTGGCTCGATCTCGTCTGGCAGCACGATGACGCCACCTATCAGCATTGCCTGCTCGTCTCGGGGCTGGTGGCCGCCTTCGCTCACCGTCTCGGATTCGGCGAAGCCGATCGGCGGCTGATCACCGGCGCGGCCGTGCTGCACGATATCGGCAAGGCACGGATTCCGCTCGATATCCTGCGCAAGCCCGGCAAACTGACGGCGCAAGAGCGCAAGATCATCTGGCAACATCCGCAGATCGGATACGACATGCTCGTGGCTCAGGGCGGGTTCGCACCGACGGTTCTCGCCGCGGTGCTCTCTCACCACGAATACCTCGACGGATCAGGCTATCCGCAGGGCTTGAGCGGAAAACAGATCTCCGATCCTGTCCGCGTGATCACGATCTGCGACATCTACGCGGCGCTTATCGAACGGCGACCTTACAGAGCGCCGATGCCGCCCGAGGAGGCCTATGCCATCCTCATCGGCATGGAGAGCAAGCTCGACCTGGATCTGGTCCGCGTCTTTGGAGAGGTGATCGTCGCGGCATCCACCGCGCGGCTCGGGCGGCGTGTCGAGACGCGCACGGCACCCACACGTCGCTCCGGGGGGGTCGGCTAGTGCGCTAGACGGCGAAGGACGTCCCGCAGCCGCAGGAGCTCGTTGCGTTCGGGTTGGTGATGCGGAAGGACTGGCCGATCAGGTCGTCGACGAAATCGATGGTGCAGCCCTCCAGCAGATCGAGCGATGTTTCGTCGATCAGGACGGTGGCGCCGTCGCGCTCGATGACGAGATCGTCGGGCGCCTTCTCCCGGCCGACATCGAAGATGTACTGAAAGCCCGAACAGCCGCCGCCGGCGACACTGACGCGCAGCATCGAGCCCGGCGGCTCGTTTGCCATTACCGAGAGAATTCGTTTCGCTGCGTTTGCAGTCACCGCAATGCCGCGCGGATTGACCGCAAGATCGGTCGACATGGTCAGATGCTCCTTGCACCTTGGTTGCCGGGAAAGGTAATGGCCCGGCAGCGCCTCTACAAGCACGGGGCCGTGACGGGGCAGCCATGCCGCATCCACAGAGCCCGCCTTCCGGCTTCTCCTCGCCGCCCGGCATCGAGCCGGGAGAGCGCTGGCGCGCGCCTTATGCCTGCCGCTCCAGCACCAGCCGCGGGCGCCTTATCGGTGAGCCCGCCTCGGCGACGCGCGGCGAGTTCCAGCGCGACCGAGACCGCATCATCCATTCGACCGCCTTTCGCCGCCTGAAGCACAAGACGCAGGTCTTCGTCTCGCACGAAGGCGATCACTATCGCACGCGACTGACCCACACGATCGAGGTGGCGCAGATCGCTCGCGCCTTGGCACGTGCGCTCGGCCTCGACGAGGATCTGGCCGAGGCGCTGGCGCTGGCACATGACCTCGGCCACACGCCTTTCGGCCATACCGGCGAGGACGCGCTGGAAGAGTGCATGGCGGCCTTCGGCGGCTTCGACCACAACGCCCAGACGCTGAGGATCGTGACGCGGCTGGAGCGGCGCTATGCCGATTTCGACGGGCTCAATCTGAGTTGGGAGACGCTGGAGGGGCTGGTCAAGCACAACGGTCCGTTGCTCGACCGAGAGGGCAGGCCGACTGCGCGTTATGCCAAGGCCGGCATCCCGGTCGCGATCGTCGACTACCAGCAGCGTCAGGATCTCTGGCTCGACAGCTATGCGTCGGCCGAGGCGCAGGCGGCGGCGCTGGCCGATGACATCGCCTACAACGCCCACGACATCGACGACGGCCTGCGGGCCGGGCTGTTCGGCCATGCCGAACTCAGAGCCGTGCCGTTCCTGGCGGAGCTGCTGGACGAGATCGAGCGGCTGCATCCCGGGCTGGAGCGGCCGCGCCTGACCAATGAGCTCGTCCGCCGGGTGATCACCCGATTCGTCGAGGACGTGATCCGGGAGGCGCAGGCGCGACTGGCGGTGCTGGCACCTGCCGACGCCGATGCGATCCGGCGCGCGGATGCGCCGGTCGTCGCCTTCTCGCCTGCGATCGAGGATGCCGACCGCGACATCAAGGGATTCCTCTACCCCAACATGTACCGGCACCCGCGGATCGCGCCGATCAGGGAGCAGGCGGCGCAGGTGGTGCGCGAGCTGTTCGCCCGCTTCAGCTCCGATCCGGCTGCGATGCCGGAGGAGTGGGCGGCCGGCTGCGACGGGCTCGACGATCACCGCCGGATGCGCCGCATCGCCGACTATATCGCCGGCATGACGGATTGGTACGCGCTCGACGAGCACCGCCGCCTGTTTGACGTCACCCCCTCGCTGCGATAGGGCCGGGCGCCTGTACAAATATGTTCGAGCCTGGATGAGCCCTCATCCCTGGGGAGCGCTTCGTCCAAGCGCATCTCGAAAGATGCTCCGGGAGGCTCCGGAATCACCTGGAGCATCCTTCGAGACGCGGCCTGGGCTGCTCCTCGGGATGAGGGCTCAGAGGCTTTCAACGGACAAGATGTGACCACGATGAACCTGTTCGAGATCTTTTCCGCCCGCCTCCATGCCGCGCTCTCGGCTCTTGCCGAGCGAGGCGCGCTTCCCGCCGGGCTCAACCTCGCGCGCGTCGTGGTCGAGCCGACCAAGGATCCGGCCCATGGCGACCTCGCCACCAACGCCGCGATGGTGCTGGCCAAGGATGCCGGCACCAATCCGCGCGCGCTGGCCGCGCTGCTGGTCGAGGAGCTGTCGAAGGATCCGGAGATCGTCAAGGCGGAGATCGCCGGCCCCGGCTTCATCAACCTGACGCTGCAGCCGGCTGTGTTCACCGCGGTCCTCAAGGCCGCGATCGAAGCCGGCATGGACTATGGGCGCGGCAAGCCGAGATCCGAGCCCCGGGTCAATGTCGAATACGTCTCGGCCAATCCGACCGGGCCGATGCATGTCGGCCATGGCCGCGGCGCCGTCTTCGGCGACGCGCTGGCGAGCCTGCTCGCCTTCGCCGGGCACAACGTCACCCGCGAGTACTACATCAACGATGCTGGCGCACAGGTCGACGTGCTCGCCCGCTCCGCCTTCCTGCGCTACCGCGAGGCGCTGGGCGAGGATATCGGGGCGATCCCGGAGGGGCTCTATCCCGGAGACTATCTGAAGTCGGTCGGCGAGGCGCTGGCGAAAGCGCATGGCGCGGGGCTGAAGGACAAGCCCGAGGCCGAATGGCTCCCGCTCGTCCGCAAGGCGGCGATCGACGGCATGATGGCGATGATCCGCGACGACCTTGCGGCGCTCGGCGTCGTCCACGAGATCTTCTTCTCGGAGCGCTCGCTCCAGAATGTCGACGGGAACAAGGACGCCGTCGCTGAGACGATCGAGGATCTGCGCTCGCGCGACCTTGTCTACGAAGGCCGGCTGCCGCCGCCGAAGGGCCAGAAGGACGAGGACTGGGAGGATCGCGAGCAGACGCTGTTCCGCGCCACGCAGTTCGGCGACGACGTCGACCGGCCGCTGCTGAAGTCGGATGGCAGCTACACCTATTTCGCCAACGACATCGCCTATCACCGCTCCAAGTTCGTCCGCGGCTTCTCCGAGATGATCGACGTCTGGGGCGCCGACCATGGCGGCTATGTCAAGCGCATGCAGGCGGCCGTTAAGGCAGTGACGGGCGGGCAGGGCTCGCTCGACGTCAAGCTCTGCCAACTCGTGCGCCTGCTGCGCAATGGCGAGCAGGTGCGGATGTCGAAGCGCTCCGGCGATTTCGTCACGCTGCGAGAGGTCATCGACGAGGTCGGCCGCGACGCGGTGCGCTTCATGATGATCTTCCGCAAGAACGACGCGACGCTCGACTTCGACCTCGCCAAGGTGGTCGAGCAATCGAAGGACAATCCCGTTTTCTACGTCCAGTACGCGCATGCGCGCTGCGCCTCGATCTTCCGTCAGGCGCGCGAGGTTTTCCCCGATCTCGATCTCTCGTCGGAGGCGCTGGCCGGAGCCGATCTCTCAATCCTGACCGATGAGGCCGAGGTCGGGATCATCAAGGCGATCGCGGCCTATCCGCGAATCATCGAAGGAGCAGCGGCGGCTCATGAGCCGCATCGCGTGGCATTCTTCGTCCACGAACTGGCGAGCGCCTTCCACTCTTTGTGGAACAAGGGCAAAGACTCGCCGCAATTACGATTCGTTAATCAAACTGACCGAAAGTCGACCTTGGCAAGATTGGCGTTCGTGCACTCGGTGCGCAGCGTCCTTGCTTCCGGTCTGGCTGTCGCCGGAGTTGCGGCGCCGGAAGAGATGCGCTGACGGTCGTTTTCCGGCAGCGCGCACGAGGTCAAGTTGACCGCACGGGGTATCGCCTTTTCCATAGGGGGAGGCAGCTTGTGCTGCAATGGATCGTACCATGAGTGAGCCCGCTAGGAATCGTTTCGCGCTCGATCTTGAAGATCTCGAGCGCCAGCTTCGCGGGGCGGGGCAGGCGCCGCGCGCCGGCCATGCGCCTGATCCGCTGGCGGAGCTGACCCGCATCGTCGGGCAGGACGATCCGCTGAAGGATATCTTTGCCGAGCGCCGCGCGCCGGCCCCGCGGCCGGGTTCCCGGCAGGAGCCGAGCTTCGAGGTGGTGCCGCCGGCTCCCGCGCCAGCCGTGCCCGTGCAGGCTGCGCCGCCGGCGGAACTGCGTGGCGCGCTCGATGAATTCGAGGCGCTGTTGCGGCAGGCCGAGCCGAGGCGGCAGGCGCCGGCTCCCGTAGCTCCGGTCGTGCCGCAGCAGGTCCGCGCCGAGCCTCAGCACCACGATTACGACCTGCCCGAGCCGCTGCCCTACACCCAGCCCGCGCCGGTGCGGGGAGGCGTGCCGGCCCGCGATCTCGACGAGGAGGTCGGTACCCATGCGATGCCGGCGGCCTATGATGAGGAGCCTGCGCAATATTCCTACGCGCAGGCCCAGCATTCCTATGGCCAAGCCCAGCACGGCGCTCCGGTCCACGAATATGCCGAAGACGATTTGCCGGATCTGGAGCCGCGCCGCTCGCGCAAAGGGCTCTGGGCGGCCGCAGCGGTCATTGCCGTCGGCCTCATCGGCGTCGGCGCGACCTTCGCTCTGCGCGGCGGCCCTGCGACCAAGGACGGCCAGCCGCCGATGATCACGGCCGATCGCGGCCCGGTCAAGGTCGAGCCCGCCAATCCGGGCGGCGCCGAGATCCCGAACCAGAACAAGCAGATCTACGAGCGCAATGCCGAGGCTCCGCAGGGCCAGAGCAAGCTGGTCAACAACGAGGAGCAGCCGGTCGACGTGCAGCAGGCTGCCCGCTCGCTGCCGCCCCGCGTCGTCATGCCGGGGCCCGGTGCCGGGTCGGCCTTGGCTGCCGCGCCGAGCGCAGCGGAACGCAGCATCACGCCGGCCGAGCCTGGCCTGACCCCGATGCCGCCTGTGCCGGGGCTCGGCGAGCCGCGCAAGGTCCGTACGGTTGCGATTCGTCCCGACGGAACGCCGGTTCCGGCCGGCATCGACGGCAATCAGCCGATCGCGACGGGCTCGGCCCCGAGCCGCTCGCTCGGCACTGCCACGGCGAGCGCCCAGCCCTCGCCGCAGCGGTCGGCTGCGGCTCCCGCTCCTGCCGCTCCCAAGGTTCAGGAGCGCGCGACGACCCCGCCTGCCGCGACCACGCCGGCGGCTCCGACCCGTCTCGCCAGCGCTCCAGCGTCGGCCGCCCCCGACGCCGCTCCGGCAACGGCCGCGGTACGCGCCGGCACCGGCGATTTCGTGGTGCAGCTCGGCGCACCGGGCAGCGAGTCCGAGGCCCGCGCCACCTTCGCCGCTCTGCAGCGCAAATATCCGCAGCAGCTCGGCGGTCAGTCGCCGATCGTCCGCAAGACGGAGCTGGCGGGCGGAAAGACCGTCTATCGCCTGCGCGTCGGACCCTATTCCCGCGAGGATGCGTCGACGATGTGCTCGGCGCTCCAGGCGGCTGGCGGGCAGTGCTTCATCTCGAAGAACTGAGCGCGCGCAGAACAGGTTGAAAATCGGGCGGCGGCATCCGGCAGGGTGCCGCCGTTCTGCTTTGAGACCGGCGCATGGCGGGGGGAGGGGTGCGCTTGTTTCGCTGCTGCGACCGTGCGAGTAGCCTGCCAACAACAGAAGGCTGCCTCGACCATCACGGCGGCCGTTGCTAGCTGGAGGTTACCCCATGGATCGCCGTCATTTCGTCAAGGTCGCAGGCGCGGGCGCTGCCGGCAGCGCGGCCATAGCCGCGCCGGCCATCGCGCAGTCGCAGCCCAAGATCAACTGGCGGCTGACCTCGAGCTATCCGAAGAGCCTGGATACGCTCTACGGTATCTCGACCCATGTCGCGAAGCGCGTCGCCGAGGCGACCGACAACAATTTCCAGATTCAGGTCTTTGCGCCCGGCGAGATCGTGCCGGCCCTGCAGGCTCTCGACGCCGTGCAGAACGGCACCGTCGAGTGCAGCCACACGCTGGCGAGCTTTTATATCGGCAAGGATCCCGCCTTCGCTTTCGAGACCTCGCTGCCCTTCGGCTTCAACACCCGCCAGCAGAATGCCTGGCTCTATCAGGGCGGCGGCCTGGAGCTCTGCCGCGCCTTCATGAAGAACTACAACATCTACACCATCCCGTCCGGCAACACCGGCGCGCAGATGGGCGGCTGGTTCCGCAAGGAGATCAAGTCGCTGGAGGATCTGAAGGGGCTGAAGTTCCGCATCGCCGGCCTTGGCGGACGCATCATGGCGCGCCTCGGCGTCGTGCCGCAGACGATCGGCGGCGCTGACATCTACCCGGCGCTGGAGCGCGGCACACTCGATGCCGTCGAGTTCTCCGGCCCCTATGACGACGAGAAGCTCGGCTTCGTGAAGGTCGCCAAATACTACTACTATCCGGGGTTCTGGGAGGGGAACGCCAATGTCAGCTTCCTCGCCAACCAGGACAAGTGGAACGAACTGCCGGCGTCCTACAAGGCGATCGTGGAAGCGGCCTGCGCCGAGGCCAATGCGCTCTGCGTCGCGAAGTACGACCACAACAATCCCGATGCGCTGATTCGCCTCGCCGGTACCGGCGCCGAGCTGCGGCCCTTCCCGCAGGAGGTGATGGCGGCCGCGTTCAAGGAGGCCTTCGCCATGTATGGCGAACTCGCCGCCAGCAATCCCAACTTCAAGACCTTCTACGATTCCTTCCTGCCGTACTGGAAGAAGGAGCAGCTCTGGTTCCGCATCGCCGAGCTGCCGTTCGACGCGTTCAACGCGCAGAACTACCAGCAGGTGAAGTGAGTTTGCACGCGGGCGCGGATCGTTCTTGACCGCGCCCGCGCCGCTTTCTGCATTCTCGCATCGGCATTGCCCGAAAACCGCATTCCACTTTTCGGGCCGATGCCGTAACCCGGTGCCATGACATCGCGCGCCTTCATAGCCGGCTGCCTCGGCACGAGTCTCACCGCGGATGAGCGGGCCTTCTTCCGGGATGCCCGCCCCTGGGGCTTCATTCTCTTCAAGCGCAACACGCAGACGCCAGAGCAGGTCGCCGCGTTGACGGCCGAGATGCGCGAGACCGTCGGCTGGCATGCGCCGATCCTGATCGATCAGGAGGGAGGGCGCGTCCAGCGCATGGGGCCGCCGAACTGGCCGAAATATCCCTCGGCGCGCGCTTTCCTCGCCATCAACGATTCCGTCCGCCAGCGCGAGATCGTCCGGCTCTCGGCGCGGCTGATGGCGCATGACCTGAAGAGCGTCGGCATCGATGTCGACTGCCTGCCGGTGCTCGACGTGCCGGTCGCCGGCAGTCACGATGTGATCGGCGACCGCGCCTATGCCCATGATCCCGATCAGGTGGCGCGGCTCGGCCGGGCCGCGGCGGAAGGGCTGATCGCCGGCGGCGTGCTTCCGGTCGTCAAGCATATGCCCGGCCATGGCCGGGCGCGGGCCGACAGCCATCACAACCTGCCCGTCGTCGACGCATCGCTCGACGAACTGCGGGCGCATGATTTCCGCCCGTTCCGGCATCTCGCCGACATGCCGCTCGCGATGACGGCACATGTCGTGTTCACGGCGCTCGATCCGAAGCATCCGGCGACGGTCTCGCGGAAGATCGTGCGCGAGATCATGCGCGGCGAGATCGGCTTCGACGGGCTCATCATGACCGATGATATTTCGATGAAAGCGCTCTCCGGCTCCTTCGAGGCCAAGGCCCGCGCCGCGATTCGCGCGGGCGTCGACCTGATCCTGCACTGCCACGGCATCATGGAAGAGATGGTCGCCATCGCCGGCACGGTGCCGGAGATGACCGGGGCCCGCGCCCGCCGCGCCGCGGCTGCGCTCGGCCGCATCCGGCACGAGCCGGAGCCGATCGATCTCGGGGCTGCGCGCGCGGAATTGGCGGCCGCGCTTGCTTTGAGCGCCTGAACAGCCAAATCTGCACCTCGGGGATGACAGCGGGGCAGGGCCTCAGATGACGGCCGAGTTGCCATTCGAGGAGGACGCCGCGCGCCGTGAAGGCGAGCCGTCGCTCGTCGTCGATGTCGACGGCTATGAGGGGCCTCTCGACCTGTTGCTCGATCTCGCACGCCGCCAGAAGGTCGATCTGCATCGCATCTCGATCCTGGCGCTCGCCGAGCAGTATCTCACCTTTGTCGAGCAGGCGCGGGCGCTCAGGCTGGAACTCGCGGCCGATTATCTCGTGATGGCGGCTTGGCTCGCCTATCTGAAATCGCGGCTGCTGCTGCCCGAACCGCCCAAGGGCGAGGAGCCGAGCGCGGCCGATCTCGCCACGGCGCTGGCGCTCCGCCTGCGCCGGCTGGAAGCGATCCGCGCGGCAGCGCGCAAGCTCGCCGCGCGCGAGCGGCTGGGCCAGGACGTCTTCGCTCGCGGCGCACCGGAGGAGATCGTCGCAGGCGCCCGGCCTGTCTGGGAAGCCGAGCTCTACGATCTGCTCGCGGCCTATGCGCAGCAGCGGCAGAAGCGGGTGCAGGGGCATATCTCGGTCGGCCATCGCGTCGTCTGGTCGCTGGTCGAGGCCCGCGAGGCCTTGCAGCGACTGGTCGGCGAGGCCGGTGACTGGACCGAACTGGACAGCTATCTGACGCAGTACATGACGTCTCATGGCCTGCCGGCGCGGGAGATGCAGGCGACGGTCAGGGCCTCGGCCCTGTCGGCCATGCTCGAAATGGTCAGGGAAGGGGTCCTCGACCTGCGGCAGGATGAGGCTTTCGCGCCGATCGAGCTGCGCCGTCGTTCGGCGCGCCCGCGGATTTTGCCCTTCGCCGGCAAGGATGCGTCATGACCGCCGCGCCGGTCGACACCCTGGACGCCGAGGATGGCGGCGGCGTCGAAGCTTTCGCCCAGGCACAGCGCATTGTGGAGGCGCTGCTCTTCGCTTCGGCCGTGCCCTTGTCGGCAGAAGCACTGGGCCGTGCGATCCCGGCCGGCATCGCGGTCGAGCAGGTGCTGGCCCGGCTTGTGGAGAGCTATGCCACGCGCGGCGTCAACCTGCGCCAGGTCGCGGGCGGCTGGGCCTTCCGAACGGCGCCGGACCTCGGATATCTGCTCGCGGCGGAGGCCGAGCCGCCGCGCAAATTGTCGCGCGCCGCGCTCGAGGTTCTCTCGATCATCGCCTATCACCAGCCGGTGACGCGGGCCGAGATCGAGGAGATCCGCGGCGTCGCCACCGCCAAGGGCACGCTCGACATTCTGCTGGAGGCCGGCTGGGTCCGCCTGCGCGGGCGGCGGCGCTCGCCGGGGCGTCCTGTGACCTACGGCACGACGCCCGGCTTCCTCGACCATTTCGGCCTCGACCGGATCGACGACCTGCCGGGCCTGGAGGAGTTGAAGGGAACCGGCTTCATCGAGGGGCGCCTGACACGCGACCTGCAGGTGCCGGTTCCCGACGATGATCCGGGCCTGCGCGACGACGAGGACCCGCTCGGCGACTTGTTCAGCCCGCTTGACGACGGCGAGGGCGGGCCGCAACAGGGGTGAGGGCAGCTATTCGCGCGGCGATTGCCCCGCGTCATCCCGGGCGGAGCGAAGCGGAGACCCGGGATCCATGCCTGAACCTCATGCCGGAAACGCTCTGGCATGGATCCCGGATCGGTGCCGCTTCGAGGCTTGTCCGGGATGACGGCGAGTTGGTGAAGAGGTGAGACGAGGTTGGCACGCAGCGAGATCAAGGCGGGTTGGCTCGGCTGGGGCCGGCGCGGGACAGCCGGCGCGGCGATTCCGATGGCGCTCGGCTTCGAGGGCGTCACGCAGCGTTTCGGGGAGGTGACGGCGCTGTCCGATCTCTCGCTGGCGGTCAATCCGGGCGAGATCGTTGCGCTGCTCGGCCAATCGGGCTGCGGCAAGACGACGCTGCTGAGGCTCGCCGCGGGTGTCGAACGGCCGAGCGCCGGACGGGTGCTGCTGGAGGGGCGCGACGTTTCGGCGCCCGGCCGGTTCGTCGAGCCGGAGCATCGCGGTGTCGGCTTCGTCTTCCAGGACTACGCGCTGTTCCCGCATCTGACCGTCGGCGAGAATGTCTGCTTCGGCCTGCGCGGGCAGAGCGCCGCATCGGCGGAGGCGACCGCGCTCAGGGCGCTCGCGCGCGTCGGCCTTGCCGATTTCTACGGGGCCTTTCCGCATATGCTCTCCGGCGGCGAGCAGCAGCGCGTGGCGCTGGCGCGTGCCATTGCGCCGCGTCCCGGCGTGCTCCTGATGGACGAGCCCTTCTCCAATCTCGACCGGCGGCTGCGCGACGTGGTGCGCGACGAAACCGCGGCGCTGCTGGAGGAAACCGGTGCTACCTCGATCATCGTGACGCATGATCCGGAGGATGCGATGCGGATCGCCGACCGCATCGTGCTGATGCGGGCCGGGCGCATCGTCCAGATCGGCACGGGCGAGGAACTCTATCGGAAGCCCGCCAGCCTCTTTGCCGCCCGATTTTTCTGCGATTTTACCGAGGTCGAAGGTCGCGTCTCGGGAGGCGCGATCGATACGCCGCTGGGGCGCTTCGCGGCGCCGGGGCTGCCGGAGGGAAGCGAGGCGATCGCCTGCATCCGGCCACATCGGGTGCGGATCGTGCCGAAGGGCTACTACCTGCCCGGGCGGCTCGTCACACGGCGCTTCCTCGGCGAGGTCGATCATCTGCTGATCGCCGTGGAGGGGTTCGACCGTGCGCTCTCGGTGCGGGCGGGGCTGTCGGATGAGATCGCGGTGGGCGACGAGGTCGGCGTTGAGATTCCGTCCGACGAAGTCCTTGTGTTTCCGGCGGCAGATCAATAGGTTCCGCCGCCGAGCGATCGACCGGGCAGGGATTGGGTTGGGGATTTCCCCCGGTCGAGGCAATTTCGGAGGAGTTTCGCCATGGGTGGCGTGAGCATTTGGCATTGGATCGTCGTCGGCGTCATCGTGATGCTGCTGTTCGGGCGCGGCAAGGTGTCCGAGTTGATGGGCGATGTCGCCAAGGGCATCAAATCGTTCAAGAAGGGGATGGCGGAGGACGATGAGCCGACGCCGAGCGCGACGAATGTCGACCCCAAGGTGATCGACCATACCCAGGCCAGCAACACGGCTGCGCAGGCTCAGGCCAAGGCCGAGCACAAGGGCTGATGCGGCTTGCGTCCGCTGGACGCGGTTTTGGTGATGCGCGCGTTCTGATCCCTCGGCCTTGACGGCCGAACGGAGGCGCGCCGGGAGGACGAGCCGTCGATGTTCGACATCGCCTGGAGCGAGATGGTGCTGATCGGCGCGGTGGCGCTGGTGGTGATCGGCCCCAAGGATCTGCCCAAAGCCCTGCGCACGGTCGGCCAGACGGTCGGCCGTATTCGCCGCATGGCGACCGAATTCCAGGGGCAGTTCAACGAGGCGATGCGCGAGGCCGAACTCGCCGACCTCAAGAAACAGGTCGAGGATGTCGGCGGGTCGGTGTCGAGCGCGCTCAACAGCGACTATAAGCCGATCGAGGAGCCGAAGGATTTTTCGGCGTCGAGCGCGGGCGAGACCGCTGCGCCCGATGACGCGGCGCTGAAGGAGGCCGAGGCGAAGCTTGCTGCGCTGCCGACGCCGGAGTTGCCGCCGGTCGACATCGCCGCCGAGACGCCGACGCCCGCCGACGAGCCTGTTCCGGCCGCCAAGCCGAAGCGGACGCGCAAGGCGAAGGCTCAGGACGAGCCTGTGGCCGATAGCGCCCCGGCTGCCGAAGCCGCACCCGCTGCCGAGGTGAGCGAGACTGCCGAGAAGGCGAAGCCGGCACGCTCGCGCCGAACCAAGGTCGCGGCGGATGCACCGGAGGAGCCTGAAGCGCCCGCCCCGGAGGCTACTTCGAGCGAGGCGACGCAGGACACGCCGAAGCCCACCCGCAAGCGCAAGCCCAAGGCCGATACCGCCAAGGGTGAGGAGACTTCCGCATGAGCGTCGCCAATCCTCGCGAGGGCGACGATGAGATCGAGGCCTCGCGCGCGCCGCTCATCGAGCATCTGATCGAGTTGCGCTCGCGGCTGATCAAGTCGCTGATCGCCTTCCTCATCATGTTCTTCATCTGCTTCGGTTTCTCGACGCAAATCTACAACCTGCTGGTGCTGCCCTATGTCTGGGCGGCCGGCAGTGCAGCCAATGCGCAACTGATCTATACCGGCCCGCTCGAGCTGCTGTTCACGCACATCAAGGTGGCGGCCTTCGGTGCGGGCTTCTTCGCCTTCCCGGTGATCGCAACGCAGATCTACAAATTCGTGGCGCCCGGCCTCTACAAGAACGAGAAGGCGGCCTTTGCGCCCTATCTCGTGGCGACGCCGGTGTTCTTCACGCTTGGCGCGGCGCTGGTGTTCTTCTTCGCCATGCCGGTGCTGATGAAGTTCTCGCTCGGCATGCAGCAGGCAGCGACCGAGACGCAGGCCGGTATTGCGCTCCTGCCCAAGGTCAGCGAATATCTCTCGCTGATCATGACCCTGATCTTCGCCTTCGGCGTCGCGTTCCAGCTGCCGGTGATCCTGACGCTGCTGGGGCAGGCGGGCATCATCGATTCGCAGTTCCTCAAGGACAAGCGCCGCTACGCCATCGTCTTCGTCTTCGTCGTCGCGGCGGTGCTGACCCCGCCGGACGTGATCTCGCAGCTGATGCTGGCCGTGCCGATGCTGCTGCTCTACGAGCTCTCGATCTTCTCGGTCCGCCGCGTCGAGAAGAAGCAAGAGGCGGCTGAAGAGGCTGCCGAGTAGGGCCTTTTGCGCAACGTCTTCCGTCATTCCGGCGTTTCGCCCGGAATGACGGGGCGTTGAGGCGAGGAACCCTGTTCCCTCACGCGTCGTCCCGGTCTAGAGCATCCTGCGCTGCATTCCGCAGCGATGCACGGCCGGACGACGATGTACGACATCAGATGGATTCGCGAGAACGCCGCGGCGTTCGATGGAGGCTTGACTCGACGGGGCCTGGAGCCGCTGTCGTCGTCGTTGCTCGCGCTCGATGATGTCCGTCGCTCCGCCATCGCCAAGGCCCAGGGCGTGCAGGAGCGCCGCAACGCGCTTTCCAAGGAGATCGGCAAGGCGATGGGCGCGAAGGATGTCGCGCTCGCCGAGAAGCTGAAGGCCGAGGTCGCGGCGCTCAAGGAAGAGCAGCCGGCACTGGAGGCCGAGGAGAAGGCCGCCAAGGAGGCGCTGGACGAGAAGCTCGCCGCCATCCCGAATATACCCTTCGACGACGTGCCCGATGGTGCCGACGAGCATGACAACGTCGTGCTGCACATGCATGGCGTGAAGCCAGATGAGCGCGGGCTGCTCAAGGGTGTCAATGATCCGAAGCAGCATTTCGAGCTCGGCGAAGCGCTCGGCCAGATGGATTTCGAGAAGGCCGCGAAGCTCTCGGGCTCGCGTTTCGTCGTGCTGGAGAAGCAGATCGCGCGGCTCTCGCGGGCGATCGGGCAGTTCATGCTCGATACACATACGGAGGAGCACGGCTATACCGAGGTGAACCCGCCGCTGCTGGTGCGCGACGATGCAATGTTCGGCACCGCGCAGCTGCCGAAATTCGCGGGCGACCAGTTCCGTGCCGTCGCCTTCGAGATGCCCGAGCATCTGAAGGACCATGGCCGAGCCGCCGAACTCTGGGAGTCGCTGGCGGAAAGCTGGGCTTCCGAGGAGGGCAAGCTGGAGCAGGCGACATTCAACTCGGTGATGCAGGCACTCTACGACGACAAGATCTCTGCGGAAGAACGCCATCAGATCACGACGTTCTTCGAGAAGCAGCGTCGCGACCTTGCCGTCGCGCGCCATGGGCAGGCCCGTGCCGAGCAATGGGGCGAGGCCTTCGGCGGCGGACATTGGCTGATTCCGACCGCCGAGGTGCCGCTGACCAATCTGGCAAGGGAATCAATCCTTTCCGAGGAGGAGCTGCCGCTTCGATTCAGCGCGCTCACGCCTTGCTTCCGGGCCGAGGCCGGCTCTGCCGGCCGCGACACGCGCGGCATGCTGCGCCAGCACCAGTTCGAGAAGGTCGAGCTCGTCTCGATCACGGCCCCCGAAAAGTCGCGCGAGGAGCATGAGCGCATGCTCGCCTGCGCCGAGAACGTGCTGAAGAAGCTCGACCTGCATTATCGCGTGATGACGCTGTGCACCGGCGATATGGGCTTCGCCTCGCAGAAGACCTGGGACATCGAGGTCTGGCTGCCCGGGCAGAAGACCTATCGCGAGATCTCGTCCTGCTCGGTCTGCGGCGATTTCCAGGCGCGGCGCATGAATGCCCGCTACAAGACCAGGGACGGCAAGGGCCCGTTCTTCGTGCACACGCTCAACGGCTCGGGCACGGCCGTCGGCCGCGCGCTGATCGCGGTGATGGAGAACTACCAGAACGCCGATGGCTCGATCACCGTGCCGGAGGTGCTGGTGCCCTATATGCGCGGCGTGACGAAGATCGAGAAGGCGGCCTGACATGCGTATTCTGGTAACCAACGACGACGGCATCCATGCCGAAGGGCTCGAGGTGCTGGAGCGGATCGCGCGCCAGCTTTCGGACGACGTCTGGGTCGTGGCGCCGGAGAGCGACCAGTCCGGCGTCGCCCATTCGCTGTCGCTGTCGAACCCATTGAGACTCCGCCAGATCAGCGAGAGGCGCTTTGCCGTGGCGGGCACGCCGACCGACTGCGTCATAATGGCCGTTCGCTCGATCCTGGCCGAGGCCAAGCCCGATCTCGTGCTCTCGGGCGTCAACCGCGGCTCCAACGTCGCGGAGGACGTGACCTATTCCGGCACCATTGCGGCCGCGATGGAGGGCACGCTGCTCGGCATCCCGTCGATCGCCGTCAGTCAGGCCTATACGCCGGGCGACCGCACCAATATCCGCTGGGACTGCGCCGAGCATCACGCGCCGGGCATCATCCGCCGGCTGCTGGAGGAGGGCATTCCCGAGGGCGTGCTCTTCAACCTCAACTTCCCCAATGCGGGGCCGGGCGAGGTGCAGGGCGTCTCCGTCACGGTGCAGGGCCGGCGCGATCAGGAACTGGTCCAGCTCGAGCCCCGCAAGGATGGGCGCGGCAATCCGTATTACTGGATCGCCTTCCAGCGCAGCCGCAAGGAGCCGGCGAACGGCACCGATCTGCGCGCGATGGCCGAGAACCGAATCTCGATCACGCCGCTGGAACTCGACCTGACCCATGAGCCGACACTGACCCGCTTCGCGCAGGTCTTCGCCTGAGAGGCGGTGGGGAGGGGGTATGAGCGAGGAGGCGCCGGCCAGCGAGGGCGAACGCACCGTCGCCTTCCTGCTGTCGCTGAGGGCGCGGGGGGTGCGCGACCTCCCGCTGCTACGCGCGATGGAGCGGGTGCCGCGCGATCGGTTCGCGCCGTCCCGCTTTGCCGATCTCGCGCGCGAGGACGTCTCGGTGCCGCTGCCCTGCGGCCAGACGATGACCGCGCCGCATACCGTCGCCAATCTGCTCGGCGCGCTCGATATGCAAATCGGCGCGCGCGTCCTCGAAGTCGGCACGGGCTCCGGCTACGTCTCGGCGCTGCTCGCGGCGCTGGGCGGCGAGGTGGTTTCACTGGAGCGTTATCGTTCGCTGGCGCTCGCCGCGCATGAGCGGGTCAGCGGCAGCGGTTTCGGCCAACTGATCGATCTGCGCCATGCGGACGGTTTCCAGCCCGATCGCACGCTCGGCCGCTTCGACCGTATCCTCGTCAACGGTGTCACACAGACGGTGCCCGAGGCGCTGCTGATGCGGCTGTCGAATGGCGGGCGGCTGGTCGGCGCCCTGCGAATCGAGGGGGTGGCACGGCGGGTGGTGGTCACGCGCCTCGGCGATGACCAGTTCGACCATGCGACCGGGCCGGTGCTGCGCCTGCCGCCGCTGGTGCCCGGGATTTCGCGCGCGCTCTGACGCCTGGCCGCACCAACCGGCGGCGCGCGGTGACATGGCAAGGGGGGCCAGCGCCGCCGGCGAAAATCCAAAAAAGTGAAGACGGCTTCGCCAGCGAAACGCTTTCGTAACCTCAACGGGAGTTTAATGACCGTCATCGAGTTGCGTCGTTCGCGAGTACTCTGTTCATGCGTAGCCAAGCCGGATCGATCAATCATCGCGCTCTCCGTCGCCTTTCGACGGTGTGCCTGCTTGCCGTCGGTGTCAGCGCCTGCTCCTCGGATGCGCTGCGCTTCACCGAGACTCCTTTCGACAACCCCTTCAGGACTGCACAGGCCCCGGCGCCTGCTCGCGACCCGGCTACCACCGGTTCGATCGGGCGCTCTGCCAGCGCGCCGCTGCAGCCGGTTCCGTCGGCCCCGGTCGTGCGGGCTCAGCCCCTGCCGCCGCCGCAGTCTGCCGTTGCGCTGAGTTCGGCGCCGCCGCAGGCCGTTTCCGGCAGCGCCACCGGCTGGTCGGCGCAGGGCGGCACGCCGGTCGTGATCGCGCAGGGCGAAAACCTCGACATGATCTCGTCGCGCTACGGCGTGCCGCGTGCGGCGCTCATGTCCGCCAACGGGCTGAGCAGCGCCAACGTGCCGCCGGGCACACGGATCACGATCCCGGTTTATAACGCGAGCGGCGCCCCCGCTTCGGTTGCTGCTGCTGCGCCGGCCCCCCAGGCCGCCCCGGCTCCGGCTCCTTCGCAACGTTTCGTCGCCGGCCCGGCTCCGGTCCGTCAGCCCGCTCCGGTTGTCGATGCGAAGGCACAGGCCAAGGCCGCTGCCGATGCCAAGGCGACCGCTGCCGCGGAAGCCAAGGCGAAGGCCGCAGCAGACGCTCAGGCCATGCGCGAATCCCGTGCCCGTTTCGCTGCCGAAGCCAAGGCCAAGGCCGATGCCCGCAAGGTCGGCACCGCCGTGGCGGCCGTGCCCGCCGCGAAGCCTACCGCTGAGGCGAAGCCCGCGCCCGTCCAGCAGCCGGTGAAAGCCGCCGCTCCTGCTCAGCAGCCGGCGAAGCCGGTCGTGGTGGCGAACGCGCCTGCCGCCGAGCCGAAGCCGACCGCAGTGCCGAAGCCGACTGCGATCCCGAAGGCCGAGCCTGCATCCGAGCCGAAGACCACCGCCAGCCTGCCCAAGCAGGAAGAGGAGGCGTCTTCGGGTGACAAGGCTGATTTCCGCTGGCCGGCTCGCGGCCGCGTGATCAACGGCTACAGCAAGGGCGGCAACGAGGGCATCAACATCGCGGTTCCGGAAGGCACGCCGGTCAAGGCGGCCGAGGGCGGCACCGTCGCCTATGCCGGCAGCGAGCTGAAGGGCTACGGCAACCTCGTCCTGATCCGCCACCCGAACGGCTATGTCTCGGCCTACGCCCACAATGGCGAGCTCAAGGTGAAGCGCGGCGACACCGTCAAGCGCGGCCAGGTGGTGGCGAATTCGGGCCAGAGCGGCAACGTCTCCTCGCCGCAGCTCCACTTCGAGCTGCGCAAGGGCTCGAGCCCGGTCGACCCGACGCCCTACCTCAACAACTGAGCCGGGCCCGGGCGCAAGATTTAAGCCTTCGATCGGTTCGCGAGACCCTCCCGATCGAAAAAAGGACGGGGCGGCCCCAGGAAGGGCCGCCCCGTTTTCGTTTGCCCCAGGCCGTCCTGCTCGCGCTTGACCGAGTATCTCGGAAGCCGGTGCCTTCTGGTCATGAGATTCCCGGGTCAAGCCCGAGAATGACGTATCCTCATCCCTCCAGCTTCTTGCCCAGCCGGCCGGCAAGGTCCTGAATGTACTGCCAGGCGGTGCGGCCGGAGCGGGAGCCGCGCGTCGTCGCCCATTCCAGAGCGTCGCGGCGCAACTCCTCGGGGCCGACCGCTAGCCCGAAATGGCCGGCATAGCCGTTGATCATCTCCAGATACTCGTCCTGGCTGCATTTGTGGAAGCCGAGCCAGAGGCCGAAGCGGTCCGAGAGCGAGACCTTCTCCTCGATCGCCTCGCCCGGGTTGATCGAGGTCGCACGCTCGTTGTCCATCATGTCGCGCGGCAGCAGGTGGCGGCGATTCGAGGTGGCGTAGAAGACGACATTCTCCGGCCGGCCCTCGACGCCGCCGTCCAGCACCGCCTTCAGCGATTTGTAGGATGTGTCGTCGCTGTCGAAGGACAGATCGTCGCAGAAGACGATGGCGCGGTGCGGATCGTTGCGCAGCTGGCTCATCAGGGCAGGGAGGCTCTCGATGTCCTCGCGGTGGATCTCGATCAGCTTAAGCGGCAGGGCGCCCTTGGGCAGATGCTGGTTGGTGTCGGCATGCACCGCCTTGACCAGCGAGGACTTGCCCATGCCGCGCGCGCCCCAGAGCAGCACATTGTTGGCCGGCAGGCCCTTGGCGAAGCGCTCGGTGTTCTCGGCCAGCGTGTCACGGACGCGGTCGACGCCGCGCAGCAGCGAAAGCGCCACGCGGTTGACCTTCGGCACCGGCACCAGCTCCGAGCCTGCCGCCTGCCAGACGAAGGCGTCGGCGGCCTTGAGGTCGGCCGGCTTGTGCCGCGGCGGAGCGATGCGCTCGAGCGCATCGGCGATCCGCAGCAGCGTCGCGAGGGTCTGGTCGGGGGTGATCGCGGTCGTGGTCATGGCACTGGCGCCTTCGTTTCATCCTGTCGAACCGTACCGTACCGTCCGGTACGGTTCCGATGGCTAGCTAAACCGCGTCGTGGATCGAGCGCAAGGGGCATTGCGCGAATGGCAGCAAGCCCATAGGTGAGGAGCCATGCCCGAGAGACCGGGCATGTCCGATTGATTTCACGGCGTTGCTGGCTATAGTCCGCGCGATTTTGGCCGGGCGATGCTATTGCCGCGTCTTGCGGCCGGCGGCCTGCTGCGCCGTCGTTAGAGAGGAGTCCTTCAGTGATCACCCCCGCTTTCGCCCAGGCGACAGGAGCCGGTGGCGGCGCCGACATGCTGATCCAGCTCGTGCCGTTCCTGCTGATCTTCGTTATCATGTGGTTCCTGATCATCCGGCCGCAGCAGCGGCGGGCGAAGACCCATCAGGAGATGATCAAGAACGTCCGCCGCGGCGACACGATCGTGACCTCGGGCGGCCTGATCGCGAAGGTGTCGAAGGTCGTCGACGACGGCGAGCTGGAGGCCGAGATTGCCGATGGCGTGCGCGTGCGCATCGTGCGCGGCATGATTCAGGACGTCCGCTCCAAGAGCGAGCCGGTCAAAAGCTGACTTTGACAATCGATCGCGTTTTCGCATTCGGACGGAAGCGTCCGAATGCGACGTGATCTGAGGCACGACAACAAGGCTGTTCACGCAGATGCTTCGTCTCCAGGCCCGCAAGGTCATTCTCGTCCTGCTCGTGCTGATCGTCGGCTGCGGGCTCGCCGTGCCGAACCTGTTCTCCCCGGAGACGCGCAAGTCCATTGCCGAGAACGCGCCGTCCTGGATTCCGCGCATCTTCCTGCCGATCCATGCGGTGGTGCTCGGCCTCGACCTGCAGGGCGGTTCGCACGTCCTGCTCGAGATCGACCGGGCCGAGCTGGTCCGCAGCCAGGTGACCCAGCTGCGCGACGACGTCCGCCGCGTCCTGCGCGAAGAGCGCATCAGCATTCAAGGTGGCATCCAGACCACGACACGCGGTGTGCAGGTGCGCGTCCCGGACGCGGCCGAGCGCGCCCGCGTGCTGCCGAAGCTGCGCGAACTCGCCCAGCCGATTGGCACGCTCGGCGCCTTCGGCCCTTCGGGCAACCAGTCGATCGCCATTGCCGAGCAGCCTGACGGGCTGATCCAGCTGACGGTGACGGAAGCCGGCTCGAACGAGCGTATCCGCCGCGCCGTCGAGCAGGCGATGGAGGTTCTGCGCCGGCGCGTCGACGCGCTCGGCACGACCGAGCCGAACATCCAGCGCCAGGGCCTCGACCGCATCCTGGTCCAGGTGCCGGGCCTGCAGGATCCGCAGCGCCTGAAGCAGATCCTCGGCGACACGGCCAAGCTGGAGTTCCGCCTCGTCGGCGACGCCAACAGCAGCGAAGTCGACATGCTGCCCTCGCAGGATGCCGGCGGTCAGACCGTCCCGGTGCTGCGCCAGCCATCGGTCGACGGCGCCGACCTGATCGACGCGCAGCCGGCCTTCGATTCGCGCAGCGGCCAGCCGATCGTGAACTTCCGCTTCAACATCCGCGGCGCCCAGCGCTTCGGCCAGATCACCACGGAGAATCTCGGCCGCCCGCTGGCGATCGTGCTCGACAACAAGGTGATCTCCTCGCCGGTGATCCAGTCGCCGATCACGGGTGGCTCGGGCCAGATCTCCGGCAACTTCACGGTCGAGCAGGTCAACAACCTCTCGATCCTGCTGCGCGCCGGCGCACTGCCCGCCAAGATGACCATTGTCGAGGAACGCACCGTCGGCCCCGGCCTCGGCGCCGACTCGATCCGCGCCGGCAAGATGGCGACCCTGATCGCGACCGTGATGGTGGTGATCTACATGCTGGCGACCTACGGCATCTTCGGCCTGATCGCGAGCATCGCGCTGCTGGTCCATGTCGGCCTGATCTTCGGGCTGATGTCCTTCCTCGGCGCGACGATGACGCTGCCCGGCATCGCCGGCATCGTGCTGACCATCGGCACGGCGGTCGACTCCAACGTTCTGATCTATGAACGCATGCGCGAGGAGGAACATCAGGGACGCAGCCTCGTCTCGGCCCTCGAGGCCGGCTTCCAGCGCGCCTTCGCCACGATCATCGATTCCAACGTCACCATGCTGATCGCGGCGGTGGCGCTGTTCTCGCTCGGCTCCGGCCCGGTGCGCGGCTTCGCGGTCGTGTTCATCCTGGGCATCCTCACCACCGTCATCACGGCGGTGACGCTGACCCGGATGCTGATCGCGCTCTGGTATCGCTGGGCCAAGCCCAAGCACCTCCCGTTCTGACGCTGCCAACCCTTCAGGAGATTGGCCATGCGCATGCGCCTGCTTCGTATCGTTCCCGATAACACCCGCTTCAAATTCGTCTGGTTCCGTCGCTTCAGCTATCCGCTGTCGGCTGCCTATTCGGTCCTCGTGATCGTGCTGTTCCTGACGGTCGGCCTGAATTTCGGCATCGACTTCAAAGGCGGCACGCTGATCGAGATGCAGTCGAAGGCGGGCGCCGTCGACATCGGCCAGATCCGCCATACCGCGAACGGGCTCGGCTTCGGCGAAGCGGAGGTGCAGGAATTCGGCACGGGCGGCGAGGTCTCGATGCGCTTCGGCATGCAGCCGGGCGGCGAGACGGCTCAGCAGGCTGTCGTGGTGAAGGCACGGGAGGCCTTCGCCTCGAACTATGAATTCCGCCGCGTCGAGACGGTCGGCCCGCGTGTTTCGGGCGAGTTGGTGCAGGCGGGAACGCTCGGCGTCGTGCTCGCGATCGTCGGCGTGCTGATCTATCTCTGGTTCCGCTTCGAGATGCCGCTGGCGATCGGCGCGATCCTCGGCACGCTGCACGATATCGTGCTCACGATCGGCTTCTTCCTGATCACCCAGCTCGAGTTCAATCTGACCTCGATCGCGGCGATCCTGACCATCGTCGGCTACTCGTTGAACGAGACCGTCGTGGTGTTCGACCGTACCCGCGAGCTGCTGCGCCGCTACAAGACGATGCCGGTTGCCGAGCTTCTCGACCTGTCGGTCAACTCGACCCTGTCGCGCACGGCGATGACGGCGACGACGACCTTCCTGTCGCTGCTGGCGCTGGTGCTGTTCGGCGGCACCGCGATCGAGGGCTTCGCGCTCGTGATGCTCTTCGGCGTGGTGATCTGCACCTATTCGGCGATGTTCATCTCGACGCCGGTGCTGCTCTATATGGATGTCCGCTCGGCCGGCGCCCGCGAGGAAGCGCAGGAGGCGGCGCGCGCCAAGGCTTCGTCGGCCGCCAAGGCGAAGGCCTGAGCGGCTTCATGCCGCGCTTCGACGGCTTCGTTCCCGGCCGTTTCCCGCTCGACGCGATCGGGGCGGGCGGTTTCCGCTTCGCGGAGATGAGCCACAAGGGCTCGATTATCGCGACGCCGGCGGGCATCCGCATCTGGCCGGTGACGCGCTTTTCCGAGGTGACGATCGAGAGCCTGCAGCCGGTGCTGGACGAGGCCGAGAGCATCGACTTCCTGTTGATTGGGACAGGGGCCGACATTGCCTTCATTCCGCCCGTTCTGCGTGATCCGCTGAGGCTGGCCGGGATCACCGTCGAGGGTATGGCGACAGGCGCGGCTGCCCGCACCTACAATATCCTCGTCGCAGAGGACCGACGCGTCGCCGCTGCGTTGATCGCGATCGACTAGGAACCCTGCCGGCAGTTTGGAAAGCCGGCCATGCGAGCGACGCGTAGCAGGGGCAGGGCGAGTGCCCTACATTAGGGGCGGCCTAACGATGGCGGGCCGAGGCGGGACAATGCCGCAGACCGAGACTGATGATCGCAGGGAGATCGCGCCGGCGCGCTTGCCGGAGGCTTATGCCCATTGCGCGACGCTCGTGCGCGAGCAGGATCAGGATCGCTATATCGCCGGTCTCTACGCCTCCGAAGACCGCCGGGCGGCGCTCTACGCCCTCTATGCCTTCAGCCTCGAGATTGCACGGGTAAGGGCGCTGGTCAGCGAGCCGCTGCCGGGCGAGGTCAGGCTGCAATGGTGGCGCGACGTGCTGGAAGGCCAGCCGGCCGGCGAGACGCAGGCGCATCCCGTGGCCGCGGCCCTGCTCGACACGGTCCGGCGCTACCGCCTGCCGATCGCGCCGCTGACGGCATTGATCGATGCCCGGATCTTCGACCTTTACGACGATCCGATGCCCTCTCTCCGCGACCTGGAGGGCTATGCCGGCGAAACCTCCAGCGCCTTGATCCGACTCGCCTGCCTGATCCTGGCAGGCGGACGCGATCCGGGCGGGGCGACGGCCTGCGGCCATGCCGGCGTCGCCTATGCGCTGACCGGGCTGATGCGCGCTTTCCCGTGGCATGCGGCCGAAGGGCAGGTCTACCTGCCGGCGGACATCCTTTCCCGCAACGGCGTCACGCGTGACGACATCGTGCGCGGGCGGGGCGGCCCGGGCGTGCTCTACACGCTCAAGGAACTGCGCGAGATCGCCCGCAACCACCTGAAGAAGCTCGCGAGCCTCGGCGAGTCGATTCCGCCGACGCTGAAGCCGGCCTTCCTGCCGGTGGCTCTGGTGGAGCCCTATCTCCGGCGGATGGAGGCGAGGGGATACGATCCCTACCGGACCATCATCACCCTGCCGGCCTGGCGCCGACAGTGGATCCTGTGGCGGGCGGCGCGGAAAGCTTAGAAGCAAGCGCCGTCGCGCTCGGGCGAAACCCGAGCATCTCGCGACGCGGAAGCATATCGTCGTTCCAGGGCTTCGCGTCGGCGAAGAGCCCGGAACCCATGAGCATGCCGTTTGCCGCCATGGCCGGGCCTGTCTCGAGCAGACGTGGATGCTCGTCACAAGGGCGAGCATGAGCCTCTGGAACGGCGTCGTGTTCATGGGTTCCGGGCTCAGGCCTTCGGCCTGTCCCGGAATGACGGAGTGTTCTACTCGGCTGCCTTCGCCTCGACGCTGCTCGTCCAGGCGTCCATCTCGACCTTTGCGCGCGCGGTGAGCGCCTGCTTGCGGGCGACGCTCTTGGCCGGGCCCTTCAGGCGCTTGCCGTCGGGGCCGGTCGTCGCAACGCCCTCGATCGGCGGGAACAGCCCGAAATTGATGTTCATCGGTTGGAAGGAGCGGGGCCCCTCGTCGATGGTGACGATATGGCCGCCGGTGATGTGATTGACCAGCGCGCCGAGAGCCGTCGTCGCAGGCGGCAGCGGCAGCTCGCGGCCAAGCCGCTCGGCTGCGGCCATGCGTCCGGCGAGGAGCCCGGTGGCGGCGCTCTCGACATAGCCCTCGCAACCGGTGATCTGACCGGCGAAGCGCAGGCGCTGATCGGCCTTGAGCCGCAGGTGCCCGTCGAGCAGCTTCGGCGAGTTCAGATAGGTGTTGCGGTGGATGCCGCCGAGCCGAGCGAACTCGGCATTCTGCAGGCCCGGGATCATCCGGAAGATCGCGGCCTGCTCGCCATATTTCAGCTTCGTCTGGAAGCCGGTCATGTTGAACAGCGTGCCGAGCGCATTGTCCTGGCGCAACTGCACCACGGCATAGGCCTTGACGGTCGGGTTATGCTTGTTGGTGAGGCCGACCGGCTTCATCGGGCCCCAGCGCAAGGTCTCGCGGCCACGTTCGGCCATCACCTCGATCGGCAGGCAGCCGTCGAAATAGGGCGTGCCCTCCCACTCCTTGAACTCGGTCTTCTCGGCGGCGAGCAGCGCGTCGATGAAGGCCTCGTACTGGTCGCGGTCGAGCGGGCAGTTGATGTAGTCGGCACCGGTGCCTCCCGGCCCCGCCTTGTCGTAGCGTGACTGGAACCAGGCCTGGTCCATGTCGACCGAATCGAAATGGACGATCGGCGCGATGGCGTCGAAGAAGGCGAGCGAATCTTCGCCGGTCAGCGACTGCAAGCCCTGCGCCAGGGCAGGCGAGGTCAGAGGACCGGTGGCGATGACGACATTGTCCCATTCGGCCGGTGGCAGGCCGGCGATCTCGCCGCGGTCGATGGTGACGAGCGGATGGCTCTCCAGCGCGGCGGTGACGGCCTGCGAGAAGCCGTCGCGGTCGACCGCGAGCGCGCCGCCTGCCGGCACCTGATGGGCATCGCCCTTGGCCATGATCAGCGAGCCGAGACGGCGCATCTCCCAATGGAGCTGGCCGACCGCGTTGCTGGACGAATCGTCGGAGCGGAAGGAGTTCGAGCAGACGAGCTCGGCGAGCCCGTCGGTCTTGTGCGCGTCGGTACCGCGCACGGGGCGCATCTCGTGGATGACGACCGGGACGCCGGCCTCGGCGATCTGCCAGGCGGCTTCGGAGCCGGCGAGACCGCCGCCGATGATGTGTACTGGTTCCATGGCTGCGATGTGTCCGCAGCAGGCTTCGAGGTCAAGCGAGAAGCAGGCCTGAAATGCAAAATGCCCGCCGTGAGGCGGGCATTCGCTCTTCGACCAAGTTCGGGGGGAGGGGAAACCCGAACCCGGGAGAAACTACACAGAACGCACCGCGCCGATGCGCGGCGGTTCGAAATCAGGGTCTTCAGGCCGACGCGTGCGAGCGGGCGATGAAGGTGATCTCCGAGCGCGACAGGCCGAGATCGTCGAGCTCGCGGTCGGTCAGGCGGGACAGCTCGCGAACGGTCTCGCGATAGCGGAGGTAGGCTCGAATTTTGGCGGCGATCATCGTGACGAACATGGTGGTTTTCCTTGCGTATTCCGGAGCGGGGCGGTGCCCACAGCGATAATTTCGTTGTGCAGTGCATATAAGGGAGGCCGATTGCCTCTAACAGTGGCTGCTGGTCAGCTCTGTTATGCTTTTTTCGCATGGCCAATTAAGTTTCCGGTCATTTTTGTGAGGTCGACCTGCGCTCAGGTAAGGGTTGTGGCCGAAATATGGTTGATTCTCTGCCTATGAATTGGGCAGTGACGCCATTCTGGGACAGGCGCCGTATCGTCTGACTATCTGGTGGGCATATTGCACTTGCTCAATCGAGCGCCGTTCGGGTGCGGCAATTTTGCGTTGCAAAATGAGCCGCGGCCCGCGCGGCCGAGGCGGTTGCCGATCGCCCGTCTAATCCAGGCGGGAGGCGATGTTTGCCGGGCAGAAATTGCCGGATTCGCTGGGCACGGCAATCGCTTCTTCTCGTTGCTGATCAGGTAGTGAATTGAAATCGCGGATAAATTCTTGATTTCCAGAGGCGGTCCGGAGATTGCGTGTCCCTGCCCAGCAGAAAGGAGCGCGCGATGTCCGTCTCGTTCTCGACCTCGAACTGGCCGATCAATCTACCCACTGCCTATGCGACCAAGCCGACGGCGGAAGGCGACTCGAAGCAGGATTCCACCGCCTCCACCGCGGCCTCCTCGTCCTCGACCGAGGCCGAGTTCCTGAAGATCGCCCGGATGACGCCGGAAGAGCGGGTCCAGAAGGCGATCCTCGACAAGCTCGGCATGACCGAGGAGCAGTTCAACAAACTCGATTCGAAGGCCAAGGCCGACGTGATGGCCAAGGTCCGCGAAGAGATGCTCCGGCAGATGGAAGCGAAGAACGAACGCCGGAACGGGGCCTTCGCCGACATCAGAGTCTAGACGCGGTGAAGCCGGGCCTTCTGCCCGGCTCCGTTGTTCGAGGTTCGATCCAGCTTCGGTTGTCAGCCGGTCTTGCCTGCGTCGAAGCGCAGCAGCCTCAGCGCGTTGGCGGTCACGATGACGGTCGCGCCGGTGTCGGCGAGGATCGCGACCCAGAGGCCGGTGTAGCCCAGCACGCTGGTGACCAGGAACACGGCCTTCAGTCCGAGCGCGATCGTGATGTTGGCGCGGATGTTGGCCATCGCCGCGCGCGCCAGCCGGATCAGCGCCGCGACGTCGCGGACGCGGCTCTTCAAGACCGCGCCATCGGCAGTCTCCAGCGCGACATCGGTCCCTGAGCCCATGGCGACGCCGATGCTGGCCGCCGCAAGGGCCGGCGCGTCGTTGATGCCGTCACCGACCATCATCACCGGGGTTTGCGAAGCGAAAGCCTTGATCGCTGTGACCTTGTCGTCCGGCATCAACTCGGCCTTGTGCTCCATGCCGAGCTGGCCTGCGATTGCGGCGCCCGTGCGGGCATTGTCGCCGGTGAGCATGGCCGAGCGGATGCCCATCGCCTTGAGCTCGGCGATGGCGGCGGCGGCATCCTCCCGTGGCTCGTCACGCAAGGCGATGAAGCCGGCGAGCGCGCCATCGACCACCACGGCAGCGACGGTCTTGCCGGCGGCTTCAAGCTCCTCGGCGGCAAGGCGTGCGCGTTTGTCGAACGCAGCCCGCTTTTCCGCGTGGCGGGGAGCACCGACGAAGATCGAACGGCCGCCGACGCTGCCCGTGACGCCTTGGCCCGCGAGGGCCGCTGCCTCGGCCGCCGGCGCATAGGCGATGCCGTCGGCGCGGGCGCGTTCGAGCACGGCTTCGGCGAGCGGATGGGCGGAACCGTGCTCGACGGCGGCGGCCAGCGCCAGGACCTCCGTTTCGCTGACGGCGAGGGCGACGACGTCGGTGACACGCGGCTTGCCTTGAGTCAGCGTTCCGGTTTTGTCGAAGGCGACGAGGCCGGTCTTGGCGGCGGTCTCGATGACGACGCCGCCCTTCATCAACAGGCCCTGGCGGGCGCCGGCCGAAAGCGCGGCGGCGATCGCGGCCGGCACCGAAATGACCAGCGCGCAGGGGCAGCCGATCAGCAGCAGAGCCAGAGCCCGGTAGATCCAGACCGACCATTCAGCCCCGAACGCGAGCGGCGGTACGAGCGCGACCAGCAGCGCAAGCCCGACGATGGCCGGCATGTACCAGCGCGAGAAGCGGTCGATGAAGCGCTCGGTCGGCGCGCGCGCTTCCTGCGCCTCCTCGACGAGGCGAATGATGCGGGCGATGGTGTTGTCCTCGGCCGCCTTGTCGACGCGCACGCGCAGCGCCGCCTCGCGGTTGACCGAGCCGGCGAAGACGGGCTCGCCGACGCCCTTGGTCTTCGGCACGGATTCGCCGGTGACCGGGCTCTCGTCGATGCCGGAGATGCCGTCGGTGATCTCGCCGTCGGCCGGGATGCGGTCGCCCGGGCGGACGAGCACGATCTGGCCGATTTTCAGGCTGGCGGCATCAACCTGCCGGGCTGCGCCGTTCTCCTCGACGAGGGCTGTCTTGGGAACGAGATCGCCCAGCGCCCGGATCGAGGCGCGGGCGCGGTCGGCCGCCACACCTTCCAGCACTTCGCCGACTGCGAAGAGGAAGACGACCAGTGCCGCTTCCTCGGCTGCGCCGATGAAGAGCGCGCCGATGGCGGCGATCGTCATCAGCATCTCGATGGTGAAGGGAATGCCGGCGCGGGCGGCTGCCAAGGCACGCCGCGCGACCGGCAGGACACCGACGATACAGGCCAGGATGAAGGCCCAGTGACCGATATCTGCCCAGAGCAGGCGGGCTGCGTAGGCGGCGCCGAGAAGCAGGCCGGTGCCGATGACGAGGCGGCCCTTGCCAGTCTGGTACCAGCGGGAGCCATCGGGCGTCACTTCACGGACATGGCCGGGGAGGCCGTGGCCATGGTCGTTGGCCGCAGCTGCCTTGGCCGCCTTCGGGCCATGCTTGTGTCCGGCGTGATCGTGGCCATGGTCATGGTGGTCATGGTCGTGCGCATGGCCAGGGCGGCAGGTGTCGCCATGCTCGTGCCCGGCATGGTCATGCTGGTGCCCGCCATGGTCATGGTCATGATGGTCGTGGCCGCAGCAGCTGCCCTTCGCGGCCGGCTTTTCCACCGGAGCCTTCGCCAGCGCCGCGGTGGTGTAGCCAAGGCCGCTGACGCGCTTCTCGATCGCCTCTGGCGTGGTCTGGTCCGCGTCGAGCGAGAGCGTCAGAGTCTCCGACATCACCGAAAGCCTGACGTCGCTGACGCCGGGAAGGCGTTCGACCGCGCCGCGAATTTTCGTCGCGCAGCTCGCGCAATCCATGCCGCCGACCTTCCAGGACAGGGTCTTGGTTTCGGCTGGGGATGGGGCGGCCATATCTTGAGTCTCCGTCTGGCTTCGCTGCGGGACCTCTTCTCTACAAGCTGTA
The DNA here is from genome assembly GCF_052114025.1 of Allobosea sp. RAF48. NCBI lineage: Bacteria > Pseudomonadati > Pseudomonadota > Alphaproteobacteria > Hyphomicrobiales > Alloboseaceae > Allobosea > Allobosea sp. RAF48. The sequence goes on along the minus strand of NZ_JBFRDZ010000005.1, from coordinate 268,198 downwards.
GCCACTTCAGGTTCAAGCGGAAAATTTCGGCTCTGCCTCCCGTCGGGGCAAGGCGGCATGACGAAGCCGAAGCGCGGGAAATGAAGCGGTTCCTGTCATGCACGCGGCGTCTGCATGCAGTATGCACAATGCGATTGACGGGCTCGGGAAGAGAACCGGATAGTTCGCTACCGGGAGGAGCGAACGAAAAATGGCGCAGCCGAGACCATCGACAGCCCTTGCGGGCCTCCGCGTGCTGGATCTGACACGGGTGCGGGCGGGGCCGACCTGTGTGCGCGTCTTCGCCGATTTCGGCGCCGACGTGATCAAGGTGGAAAGCCCGCCGGGCGTCGATCCAAACGAGAACATGAGCGGGCCGCGCCTCGGCTACGACATGCAGAACCTGCACCGCAACAAGCGCTCGCTGGCGCTCAATCTGAAGACGCCGGAGGGCAGGGCGATCCTGATGAAGCTCGTCGACGACGCCGATCTGCTTGTCGAGAACTTCCGGCCCGATGTGAAGGAACGGCTAGGGCTCGATTTCGAGACGCTGCACGCCCGCAATCCGCGGCTGATTCTGGTCTCGATCTCCGGCTTCGGCCAGTCCGGCCCATACCGGACCCGCGCGGGCTTCGATCAGATCGCGCAGGGCATGGGCGGGATGATGTCGGTGACCGGCCTGCCGGGACAGGGGCCGGTCCGGGCCGGCATCGCGCTCGCCGATTCCTCGGCAGGACTCTACGGCGCTGTCGGCGCGCTGGTGGCGCTGCAGGAGCGCGCCGCATCCGGAAAGGGCCAGTGGGTGCAGACTTCGCTGCTCGAAGCCCAGATCGCGATGATGGATTTCCAGGCGGCGCGCTATCTCGTCGAAGGCTCCGTTCCGCCGCAGGCCGGCAATGATCACCCCTACCAGACGCCGATGGGCGTCTACCGGACGCGCGACGGCGCGATCAATCTCGGCGTCGGAGGCGAGGAACAATGGCGTTCCTTCTGCCGCGCGATCGGACGGCCGGAATGGGGCGCGGATGCTCGCTACGACAGCATGGAGAAACGCTTTGCGCGCCGGCCGGAGTTGAGGGAGGTGATCGAGGAGATATTCGCCGAGGCCGACAGCGCTCATTGGCTGGAGGCGATGGAGCGCAACAGCGTTCCGGCCGGGCCGATCTATGCGGTCGACGAGATGTTCGAGGACCCGCAGGTGCGCCATCTCGGCATCGCCAGGCCAGTGAGCCACCCCGAGCTCGGCGATATCCGCCTCGTCGGCCAGCCCGTGACGCTATCGCGCACGCCGGCTGATGTCGCGACGCCGACACCAACGGCCGGGCAGCATAATGACGAGATCCTGGCCGGGCTCGGCTATGACGAAGCGGGGCTCGCAAGACTGCGGGCCGAAGGCGTGATCTGACGGAGACCCTCAAGTGAGCGACGAAATTCTATATGCGGTCGAGAATGGGGTCGGCACGATCACGCTCAACCGGCCACAGGCGCGCAACGCGCTGACCTTCGCGATGTATGAGCGCATCGCCGAGATCTGCCGCGATCCGGCTGATCATGGCGATCCGCGCGTGATCATCATGACCGGGGCCGGCGACAAGGCGTTCGGCGCCGGCACCGATATTTCCCAGTTCCGCGCCTTCGAGAGCGCCGAGGACGCGCTCGCCTATGAGGAGCGCATCGAGACCGTGATCGGGACGATCGAGCGCTGTGCGGTGCCGACACTCGCCGCGATTTCCGGCGCGGTGACGGGGGGCGGCGCGGCGATCGCGCTCGCCTGCGATCTCAGGATCGCGAGCCTGACGGCGCGCTTCGGCTTCCCGATCGCGCGCACGCTCGGCAACTGCCTGTCGATGGAGAACTATGCGCGGCTCTACGCGATGCTCGGCCCGGCGCGGGTCAAGGACATCGTCTTCACCGCGCGGCTTGTCGAGGCGGAGGAGGGGCAGCGCATCGGTCTCTACAGCGAGCTGCTGCCGGACCACGCTGCGCTGATGGACCGGGCGGGCGCGCTGGCGCAGACCATCGCCGGCCATGCGCCGCTGACCATGCGCGCCACCAAGGAAGCGATGCGCCGTTTGACGGCCGCGACCGCGGAGGGGCTCGACGGCCGCGATCTGGTGACGCTCTGCTACACCAGCGCCGATTTCCGCGAGGGCATGGAAGCCTTCCTCGGCAAGCGTCCGCCCAACTGGACGGGGCGCTGATCGCGGCCATAACCGAGATGCTCGGGCTCGACCCGAGCATCTCGGGACAAGCCCGGTCGGGAACACCAACCTCGTGACGATTCTCGGGTTTCCCTGCGGTCGCCCGAGAATGACGCGCTGAAGGCCGCTCAGCCGTAGCGGCTCTCCAGCCTGCGGTCGATCGTCAGCGCCGCCAGCGTGCAGAGCGCGCCGGAGAGCAGGTAGACGCCGACCCAGGCGAGGCCGAAGGTGCTCGACACGGTCAGCGCCACCAGCGGCGCGAAGCCGGCGCCGATGAGCCAGGCGAAGTCGGAGGTCAGGGCCGCGCCGGTGTAGCGATACTGCGTGCCGAAGCTCGAGGCGACCGCGCCGGCCGTCTGGCCGTAGGAGAGGCCGAGCAGGCCGAAGCCGATGATGACGTAGATCGTCTGGCCCGCCAGGCTGTCGCCGAAGAGCAGCGGTGCGACGATGCTCGACAGGCTGAACAGCGCGATCATCGAGCCGGACAGGAGCAATGTGTTGCGACGGCCGATCTGGTCGGCGATCAGGCCGGAGGTGACGATCGCGCCCGCTCCGACCACGCCGCCCGCGCCCTGGACCAGCAGGAACTCCGAGACGGAGCGGTCGGTGTAGAGGTTGATCCAGCTCACCGGGAAGATGGTGACGAGGTGAAAGAGCGCGAAGCTCGCCAGCGGCACGAAGGCGCCGATGACGAGCGTCCAGCCATGGGCGCGGATGAGTTCGGACACCGGCACCGGCACCAGCTCGCGCGTTTCCATCAACTCGGCGAATTCATGGGTCGCGACCATGCGTAGCCGGGCGAACAGGGCCACGACGTTGATCGTCAACGCGACGAAGAAGGGGTAGCGCCAGCCCCAGCCGAGGAAGTCCTCCTTCGAGAGGGCGCCCTCGAAATAGGCGAAGAGCCCGGCGGCGAGGATGAAGCCGAAGGGAGCGCCGAGCTGCGGCAGCATCGCATACCAGCCGCGCCGGTTAGGCGGCGCGTTGAGGGCGAGCAGCGAGGACAGCCCGTCCCAGGCGCCGCCGAGCGCGATGCCCTGCAGCAGGCGGAAACCGGCGAGGATGACGACCGACCAGATGCCGATCGTCTCGTAGCCCGGCAGGAAGGCGATGGCGGCCGTCGAGCCGCCGAGGAGAAACAGCGCCGCGGTGAGCTTGGTCGCCCGGCCGTAGCGCCGGTCGATCGCGAAGAACAGCACCGAGCCGAAGGGGCGCGTCACGAAGGCGAGTGCGAAGATGCCGAAGGCGTAGAGCGTGCCGGTGAGCCGGTCGACGAAGGGGAAGACCAGTTCGGGGAAGACCAGCACGCAGCCGAGGCCGAAGACGAAGAAGTCGAAATACTCCGACGTCCGGCCGATGATGACGCCGAGCGCGATATCGGCGGGCGTCACGTGATCCCGTCCGTGCTCGTCCGTCAGATGCCCCGATGAATGGCTCGCCGCGTCAGCGCTCATGACCGCGAATTCCTCGCTGGGGGGCTCACCGGAACGACCGGGCTTGCCCGCACCTCATACAAATGGATACGGTGGATAGAAGCCACCCGTCAAACGGCCGCAATGGGACAGATTGTCCGATGTGCGGTGCGAAAGAATGGGAATAGAGAACGGCTGTTCCCGGAAGAGGGAGGTCACGAGTCTCTTGCGGATCTTTCGATTTTTAGCGGCTTTGCCGGTTTTTGCGCTGCTTGGCGGATGCCAGTGGGTATTGCTGTCGCCGTCGGGCGATGTTGCGATGCAGCAAAGAAACCTCATGCTCGCCTCCACGGCGCTGATGCTGCTCATCATCATTCCGGTGATGGCGCTGACGATTTTCTTCGCCTGGCGCTACCGCGCCTCGGCAAATTCCACCTATCACCCGGACTGGAACCATTCGCTGCCGCTCGAGGTGGTGATCTGGTCGGTGCCGCTGCTGATCATCGTCATCATCGGCGCGATGACCTGGATGGGCACGCATCTGCTCGATCCCTACCGGCCGCTCGACCGCATCAGCGCGAACAAGCCGGCCGTCGAAGCGAAAGCGGGCGGGAACGGACCGAGGAAGCAGCCGTTGGTGATCCAGGTCGTGGCGCTCGACTGGAAATGGCTGTTCCTCTACCCGGCGCAGGGCATCGCCTCGCTCAACGAGGTGGTGGCGCCGGTCGATCAGCCGATCGAGTTCCGCATCACCTCCTCTTCGGTGATGAACTCGCTCTTCATTCCGGCGCTCGCCGGCCAGATCTACGCGATGCCGGGCATGCAGACGAAGCTCAACGCCGTGATCAATCATCCCGGCGATTTCGAGGGCTTTTCTGCGAACTACAGCGGCGCCGGCTTCTCCGACATGCGCTTCCGATTCCGGGGCGTCGACGAGAAGGGCTTCGGCGAATGGGTGCAGGGCGCGATCGGCAAGGGCAAGCCGCTCGGGCGCGAGGAGTACCTCGTGCTGGAGCGGCCCAGCGAGCGCGAGCCGGTGCGCCAGTTCCGTGACGTCCCGTCCGATCTCTTCGGCGCCATCCTCAACATGTGTGTCGACCGCGCCAAGATGTGCACGCGCGACATGATGGCGATGGATGCCAAGGGCGGCGGCGGCAAGGAGGGCATCCATATCGTCGCATCGCTCGAATACGACAAGAGCGTGCGCAGGGGCGGGCAGCCGATGCCGCCGCGCCCCTTCGTGACGGCGATCTGCACGCCGACCGATGTCTACGGCACCGCGGGCGTCACCGCCCGCGTCGCCAACTGAAGCGCTTGCGCGCGTAGCGAGCGAGGGAACCATGACCTCCTACCCCGACTGGTGGAAGCTGCTGTTCGGACGCTTCACGCTCGAAGCGATCCCCTATCACGAGCCGATCCTGCTCGGGACCTTCGCAGCGGTCGCGCTCGGCGGACTGGCGCTCATCGCGCTCGTCACCCGCTACAAGCTCTGGGGCTACCTCTGGCACGAGTGGTTCACCAGCGTGGACCACAAGAAGATCGGGATCATGTACATGATCCTGGGCGTGATCATGCTGCTGCGCGGCTTCGCCGACGCGCTGATGATGCGCGGCCAGCAGGCGATCGCCTTCGCCGGCAACGAGGGCTACCTGCCGCCGCACCACTACGACCAGATCTTCACGGCCCATGGCGTGATCATGATCTTCTTCGTGGCGATGCCCTTCGTCACGGGCCTGATGAACTATGTCATGCCGCTGCAGATCGGCGCCCGCGACGTCGCCTTCCCCTTCCTGAACAATTTCAGCTTCTGGATGACGGTGGGCGGCGCCGTTCTGGTGATGATGTCGCTCTTCGTCGGTGAATTCGCCAAGGTGGGCTGGCTTGCCTATCCGCCGCTCTCGGGGGCTGCCTACTCGCCCGGGGTCGGCATGGATTATTACCTGTGGGCGCTGCAGATCGCGGGCGTCGGCACCACCTTGTCGGGCGTCAACCTGATCGCGACCATCGTGAAGATGCGCGCGCCCGGCATGGACTTGATGAAGATGCCGGTCTTCAGCTGGACGGCGCTGTGCACCAACGTGCTGATCGTCGCGACTTTCCCGATCCTGGCGGCGACGCTCGCGCTGCTGACGCTCGACCGCTATGTCGGCACCAACTTCTTCACGAACGACCTCGGCGGCAACCCGATGATGTACGTGAACCTGATCTGGATCTGGGGCCATCCCGAGGTCTACATCCTCATCCTGCCGATCTTCGGCGTCTATTCGGAGGTGGCCTCGACCTTCTGCGGCAAGCGCCTCTTCGGCTACGCCTCGATGGTCTATGCGACGGTGGTCATCACCATCCTGTCGTATCTCGTCTGGCTGCATCACTTCTTCACGATGGGCTCGGGCGCCAGCGTGAACTCCTTCTTCGGCATCACGACGATGATCATCTCGATCCCGACGGGCGCGAAGATCTTCAACTGGCTGTTCACGATGTATCGCGGCCGCATCCGCTTCGAGCTGCCGATGATGTGGCTCGTCGCGTTCATGCTGACCTTCGTCATCGGCGGCATGACCGGCGTCATGCTGGCGGTGCCGCCGGCCGATTTCGTGCTGCACAACAGCCTGTTCCTGATCGCCCATTTCCACAACGTCATCATCGGCGGCGTGGTCTTCGGCGTCTTCGCGGGCATCGCCTACTGGTTCCCGAAAGCCTTCGGCTTCAAGCTCGACCGGTTCTGGGGCCTGCTCTCCTTCTGGTTCTGGGTGATCGGCTTCTACGTTGCCTTCATGCCGCTCTATGTGCTCGGCCTGATGGGCGTGACGCGGCGCCTGAGCCGTTTCGAAGACCCCTCGCTCCAGATCTGGTTCGTGCTCGCGGCTGTAGGAGCGGTGCTGATCGCGCTCGGCATCCTCTGCTTCATCATCCAGATCGGCGTCAGCATCCTGCGCCGCGAGGAGTTGCGCGATACGACCGGCGATCCCTGGGACGGGCGCACGCTGGAATGGTCGACCTCGTCGCCGCCGCCGGCCTACAACTTCGCCTTCACCCCGATCGTGCACGACCTCGACGCCTGGGCCGACATGAAGAAGCGCGGCCACAAGCGCCCGCTCGGCGGCTTCCGGCCGATCCACATGCCGCGGAACACGAGCGCTGGTCTGATCATCGCCGGGTTCGCGACGATCTGCGGCTTCGCCTTGATCTGGTACATCTGGTGGCTGGCGGCGCTCAGCTTCGTCGGCGTCCTGGCGACGGCGATCGCGCATACCTTCAACTACAACCGCGACTTCCACATCCCGGCCGAAGCCGTTCTGCGCGAAGAAGATTCGCGCACCGAACAGCTTAGCCGGGCCTGAGGGGCGATGATGGCTAAGGCGAGAGCGGAAGTGCAGGCTGCGAACGGTGTTCCGGCCTTCTATGTGACGGAAGACGAGCACGAGCACTCCGGCGGCTCGACCATGCTCGGCTTCTGGCTCTACCTGATGAGCGACTGCCTGGTTTTTGCAGTTCTCTTCGCGACCTTCGGCGTGCTGGGGCGCAACTATGCGGCGGGGCCTTCGGGCGCTGACCTGTTTGACCTCAGGCTGGTGGCGGTCAACACGACCATGCTGCTGCTTTCCTCGATCACCTACGGCTTCGCCATGCTCGCTATGGACAAGGGCCGGCAGGCGGCGATGCAGGCCTGGCTCGTGGTCACCGGGCTCTTCGGGCTCGCCTTCCTCGCGATCGAGCTCTACGAGTTCGCGCATATGATTCATGAGGGCGCGACGCCGATGCGCAGCGCCTTCCTGTCCTCGTTCTTCACGCTGGTCGGCACGCATGGGCTGCATGTCACCTTCGGCCTGATCTGGCTGACGGTGCTGATGGTCCAGGTCAGGCGCCGCGGGCTGATCGAGGCCAATCGGCGCCGGCTAATGTGCCTGAGCATGTTCTGGCACTTCCTCGACGTCGTCTGGATCGGCGTCTTCACCTTCGTCTACCTGATGGGCGTGCTGAAATGAGCGCTGGCCAGAACCACGCCGAGCATCAAGACGGGCACGGCGGCCACGGCGAGCCGCATGGCAGCCTGCGCGGCTATATCACCGGCTTCCTTCTTTCGGTTGTCCTGACCGCGATCCCGTTCTGGCTGGTCATGAACGATGTGCTCAGCAATTCGGTGCTGACCGCGATCGTGATCATGGGCTTTGCCGCCGTGCAGATCGTCGTCCACATGGTCTACTTCCTGCACATGAACAGCCGCTCCGAAAGCGGCTGGACGATGATGGCGCTGATCTTCACGATCGTCATCGTGGCGATTGCACTCTCCGGTTCCCTGTGGGTGATGTACCACCTCAACAACAACATGATGCCGACCGAGCTGCACAAGATGTGAGAGCCCGCTTGGCAAGTCGGCTGCGGCGGTCGATTGATGGCGTTTTCTGCGCTTCCGGTGCTCACGTACTGATGCGCGCTCCGCTCCGGTTCTCGAAAACACCGCCATTCGACTCCCCACAGCGAGTTGCCAAACAGTCTCTGGACGCGCCACGATGACGCCGCCGCCGGTACCAAGAGCGAGGCGCCGCTCGCGCGTCGCCCGCCTCATCTTCGTTCTTGCGTTCGCACTGGTTGCGCTGGTCGCCGCGGGCCTCGGAGTCTGGCAGGTCCAGCGGCGGAGCTGGAAGCTCGACCTGATCGCCCGCGTCGATGCGCGCATCCATGCGCCGGCCGTGGCTGCGCTAGGGCCGTCGGAGTGGCCTGCGATCAACCAAGCTGCCGACGAATACCGCCGTGTCGCTCTGCAGGGGCGCTATCTCGATGCGCCGGAGACGCTGACGATGGCCGTGACCGAGCGCGGTCCAGGCTTCTGGGTGCTCGCGCCGTTCCGCGCCGATTCAGGCTTCACTGTCCTCGTCAATCGCGGCTTCGTGCGGGAGGATCGGCGCGGGGCTGAGGACCGGCGCAAGGTGGCCGGCGTACAGGCGAGGGTGGTCGGGCTGTTGCGGCTCACCGAGCCGACAGGCGGTTTCCTGCGCGCCAACGATCCTGCCGCGGGGCGCTGGTATTCACGCGACGTTGCCGCGATCGCCTCGGCGCGAGGCCTGGGCGAGGTCGCACCCTATTTCGTCGATGCCGATGCGGCCTCCGAGCCTGGGCCGCTGCCTCAGGGCGGCATGACCCAGGTCAATTTCCGCAACGCGCATCTGGTCTATGCGCTGACCTGGTTTTGCCTCGCCCTGATGAGCGCCGGTGCCGGCATCTTCCTGCTGAAGGGCAAGGCCGACGAGGAAATGTAGGCCTCGTAGACTCGGCGTACATCCAGCATGCTTCGGGAACACGCCGTCATTCCGGACTTGCCCCGGAATGACGGCGGCGTTTTGGGTGGGCGATCAGTCCTTGTTCTGCAACTGCCCCAACTCGTGCAGGAGCGCCGCGCCCGTCCTGATGCCGCTCTGGAAGCAATCCAGCGTCATGTTCTCATTCGGCGCGTGGTTGGCCTCGTCATGGTTGGCATAGGGCGTGACATAGGCGGGGATGCCGAGGATCTTGGTGAAGACGTAGTTCGGCAGGCTGCCGAAGCCGGCCGGGATCAGCAGCGGCTCCTCGCCATGGGCGGCGACGAAGGCGCGGCGCAGCGGCGCGGTATAGCGCGAGGCGATCTGCGTCTTCGAGGGCTGCATGCCGGTTTCCTCGACGATGAACTCGACCTCCGGCGCGTGCTTTTCGACATGCGCCCTGACCTTGCGGAGGATATCCTCAGGGTCCTGCGCCTCGACGAGCCGGATGTCGCATTTCACCAGCGCCTCGTTCGGCAGCACGGTCTTGGTGCCCGGCCCGCCATAGCCGCCGTGGAAGCCGTTGATCGTCAGCGTCGGCTGGAAGCAGAGGCGATCATAGAAGGGCCGGTCGAGCGGTGCGTCGAGGCGCTTGAGGCTGAGGCCCTGCTTGAACGCCTCGATATCGAGCGGCAGGCGCTCGATCGCCTCCAGATCCTCGGCGGTCGGCGGCTGGACGTCGTCGTGCAGGCCCTCGATGGTAATCTCGCCATTGGCGTTCTTCATGGTGGCGAGCAGGTGGACCAGCGTCCAGATCGGGTTCGGCACGACACCGCCGAAATTGCCGGAATGGACGTCGCGGCTGGCATGGCGACAGCGCAGGTCGAAGGAGACGACGCCGCGTGAGCCGAACTTGATGGTCGGCGCGCCGCTGGCATGGCGCGGGCCGTCGGCGGTGACGGCGAGATCGGCCTTCAGCTTGTCCTGGTTGGCGCGCACGAAGCCGGCGATGCGTGGGCTGCCGATCTCCTCCTCGCCCTCCAGCAGCAGGATGACGTTGCAGGGCAGTTCGCCATGGACCTTGAGATGGGATTCGATTGCCAGGATCTGGGCGAAGTGCTGGCCCTTATTGTCTCCGACGCCGCGCGCATAGAGGCGGCCGTCGCGGATCGTGGGCTCGAAGGGCGGGGAAACCCACTTGTCGAGCGGGTCCGGCGGCTGCACGTCGTAGTGGCCGTAGAGCAGCACCGTCGGCTTGCCCGGCGCCTTCTCCCAGCGGGCGACGACCATGGGGTGTCCTTCGGTCGGCACGAGGCTGGTCTCGAGCCCGATCTCCGTCAGCATCTCGACCAAGAGAGCCCCGACCTCGGCGATGCCGATGTTCTCGGCGCTGATGCTCGGGTGGCGCAGATAGTCGATCAGCCGGTCGAGGAAGGTGCTGCGGTTGGCTTCGATATAATCGAAGACCGGAGCCAAGGCGTCGGAGGAAGCCATTGCGTTGTAGGCCTTTGCGGAAAAACGTTGCGATTGTGAATCAAGGGCGGCCCGCAGGTCGGGCCGGCTCCCGAGCGGGAGCGCGGCCAGCCTAGGCGGTGATCCTGCGCCTCTCAACCGGAACGCCTCGCCATTGCCGCCGCAGCGGCCATGCGGCAAGGACAAGCCGGGAGGTCGACCGTCGCCGCGCTCTTCGTCCGCGTCGTCATGCTGATTTTCGAAAGCTGCCGTGGTGGTTTCGCCGGTTTACGCCCGCGATCCGACGCGGCAAAACGGGCGGAAGCGGACCGGATTCAAACACTCGCGGCCGCTTCTGGGGATAATCAATGTTTAGAATGCCGGACTTCGACGAGCTGATCGACCGCCGCGGAACCCATTCCGCCAAATGGGACACGATGGAGAAGAACTATGGCGTGTCGGCTTCCGACGGCATCGCCATGTGGGTGGCTGACATGGATTTCCGGCCGCCTCCTTGCGTCCAGCAGGCGGTGGAGCGCATGGCTAGCCATGGCGTCTACGGCTATTTCGGCGATGACCGCACCAATAGTGACGCCATCCGCTGGTGGATGAAGACCCGCCATGACTGGGAGGTGGCGTCGGAGGCGATCTTCACCACCCACGGCCTGGTCAACGGCACGGCCCTCTGCGTCGATGCCTTCACCGCGCCGGGCGACGGCGTCGTGCTGATGACGCCGGTCTACCACGCCTTCGCCCGCATCATCCGCTCCGCCGGCCGGCAGGTCGTCGAGTGCCAGCTCCCGGTCGAGGACGGCCGCTACGTCCTCGACATTCCCGGTTGGGACGCGCAGATGACCGGCCGCGAGCGGATGCTGATCCTGTGCTCGCCGCATAATCCGGGTGGGCGCGTCTGGACCGCCGACGAGCTTCGCGAGATTGCGGCGTTCTGCAAGCGCCACGATCTGATCCTCGTCGCCGACGAGATCCACCACGATCTGGTCATGCCGGGGTATCGGCACACAGTAATGCCGCTCGCGGCGCCCGACATCGTCGACCGCCTCGTGATGATGACGGCGACAACCAAGACCTTCAACATCGCCGGAGCCCATATCGGCAATGTCATCATCCCCGACGAGGCTCTGCGCGAGCGCTTCCGCGCGCGGATGAACGCGCATGGCATCTCGCCCAACTCCTTCGGCATGGCGATGGCGACCGCCGCCTACAGCCCGGAGGGCGCGGCCTGGGTCGACCGGCTGGTGGCCTATATCGACGGCAACAGGAAGCTGTTCGACGACGGGGTGAATGCCATCCCCGGCCTGCGCTCGATGCCGCTCGAGGCGACCTATCTCGCCTGGGTGGATCTTGCCGGAACCGGCATGGAACGTGCGGAATTCACCGCCCGTGTCGAGAAGCAGGCGAAGATCGCGGTAAACCACGGCCCGAGCTTCGGCACGGGTGGCGACAGCTTCCTGCGCTTCAATCTTGCCACGCCGCGCGCCACGGTGGTCGAGGCCGTCGAGCGGCTGCAGGAAGCCTTCCGGGACCTGCAGTAGCGCTGTTTGCCGGGCCGCCGCGCCTGGCAGGCAGAACGCGCGTTGCGCCTGATGCGGGACGGCTGTCGCGCCCCGCATTGATCTCTCCGCTTTTCGCCGGGCGCGCACGGGCTTATTGGTTGGAGCGGGAGACCTCATGAGACGCATCTCCGGATATTCTCGCCGCAGCCTCGATGACATCGGATAGCCGATGACGGCCGCCGCGGCCCACCACGTCGTCATCGTCGGGGCCGGCTTCGGCGGGCTGGAAGCAGCGCGCAACCTTGCCGGCGCGCCGGTCAGGATCACGGTCGTCGACCGGCGCAACCACCACCTCTTTCAACCTCTGCTCTATCAGGTCGCGACGGCGTCTTTGCCGACCTCCGAGATCGCCTGGCCGGTCCGCTCGCTGCTGCGCCGCTATCCGAACGTCACCACGCTCCTGGGCAGCGTCGTCGGCGTCGATACGAACGCAAGGAACGTGCTGATAGAAGGCGAGCCGCCGCTCGCCTTCGACAGCCTGATCCTCGCGACCGGGGCGCGCCATGCCTATTTCGGCCATGACGAATGGGAACCCTATGCGCCCGGCCTGAAGACGCTTGAGGATGCGACGAAGATTCGGCGGCGCGTGCTGTCGGCCTTCGAGCAGGCGGAGTGGGAGACGGACGAGGCCCGGCGCGCCGAGTTGCTGACCTTCGTCATCATCGGGGCGGGGCCGACGGGCGTCGAGCTCGCCGGCACGATCGCCGAGCTGGCGCACGACACGCTGCGCACCGACTTCCGCAATTTCGATACCCGCAGCGCGCGGGTGGTTCTGGTCGAGGCGGGCCCGCGCATCCTGGCGGGCTTCACCGAAGACCTCTCGGCTTATGCCGACCGCGCGCTGACCCGGCTCGGCGTCGAGGTCAAGACCGGCCGTGCGGTGTCGCGCTGCACCGAGGACGGTATCGAGCTTGGAGGCACCTTCCTGCCGGCGAAGACGATCCTGTGGGCGGCGGGCGTTGCAGCCTCGCCGGCGGCGGAATGGCTGGGAGCGCCGGCCGACCGGGCCGGGCGGGTGATGGTCGAGCCCGACCTCACCGTCCCCGGCGACGCCAACATCTTCGTCGTCGGCGACACGGCCCATGTCGTGTCAGCGGACGGCAAGCCGGTGCCGGGTGTCGCGCCTGCGGCCAAGCAGGAGGGGCGCTATGTCGCCGGGGTGATCACGGCGCGGCTGAAGGGCAAGGCCGCGCCGCCGCCCTTCGCCTATGGCAATGCCGGCAATCTTGCGACCATCGGCAAGCGTGCGGCCATCGTCGATTTCGGCTGGATCAAGCTGAAGGGGCGCATCGCCTGGTGGACCTGGGGCATCGCGCACATCTTCTTCCTGATCGGCCTGCGCAACCGCCTCGCCGTCGCGCTGAACTGGCTGTGGATCTATGTCAGCGGGCACCGCAGCGCACGCCTGATCACGCAGGGACCGGCGAAGGGCAGCGAAACCGGCCCGCGCTGATGGCGTGCCCCGTCCGCGTCAGGAATGCGGGAAATCCTCCGGCTTGAAGAACGGCGTATCCTTCAGCTCCGGCTCGTCGAAGGCTTCGAGATCGCGCCGGACCTCGGCGATGTCCTGCCGGAAGAAGCGGGCGACGAGCGCCTGCGCGACGCGCTCTCCGGCGATGGCGACGCCGGGAATGTCGCTCGCGATTGCGCCATGGCTGACAAGGGCGCCGTGGTTGACGAGATGGATGCGCGAGAGCTCTGCCGGCGCATCGGCGCCGCGCGGCTGGAGCTCGAAGCCCGGGCCGAGATAGGGCGCCCGCGCCAGGGCGGGGCGGGCGAGCCCGGTCGGCGGTGTGTAGCGATCGCTCCAGCGCGCGACATGCGGCGCGAAGTCCACCAGTTCCGTGATGCTGGCCGCGTCGACCTGGAAGCCGGTGGCGACGACGAGGAAGTCATGGCGGCGTTCGATCCGGCCTTCGGGCGTGTCGATGTCGAGCACGACCTGTTCGCCCTCGCGGCGGACGGCCGCCACGCTGTGGCGGAAACGGATGTCGAGCCCGTCCGATCTCAGGGCGCGCAACACGGTCTCGTGCGGCGGCGGCGCCAGCCTATCGTCGAGATAGGCCGCGAGCGCCCAGCGCTCGGCATCCGGCAGGGCACCCCAACCGTGGAAGTAGCCGGGATTGGCCGAGCCCCGCCCCTTGTTGATCTGCGGCAGATGCGGCCGGCGCAGATACATCGCCGCGCTTGCCGCGCCTCGCTCCAGCGCGGTTGCGGCATTGTCCCAGGCCGAGGCGCTGCCGCCGATGACGCCGACCGACTTGCCGCGCAGCTTGTCGAAATCGATCGGGTCGTTGCTGTGGGCTGCGAAGGCCGGCTTCAGCGCCAACGGTACGATGTCTGGCCAGACATCGCCGCCGGCGCCGCCTCGCCCGGTCGCCAGAACGACATGGCGCGCGAAGACGGTCTTCGCTCCCTCCGCTGTCTCGATATCGAGGGCGAGCAGGCCGTCATGCGGCCGCAGCTTCGACAGCGTGGTCCGGTGCTGCACCGGCAGATCCAGCACGCGCTGCAGCCAGCCGAGATAATCGACCCAGACGGCATTGGGTATCTTGTAGAGGGCCTCCCACGCCGCTTCGCCGAAGCTCGCCATGTACCAGGCGGCGAAGGTCAGCGAGGGGATGCCGAGGGCCGGCCCGGTCAGCGTCTTGGGCGAGCGCAGCGTGTCCATGCGCGCATAGCGATTCCACGGGCCTTCGCGCCCCGGCTCGTTGGCGTCGAACACGCGGATGTTGACGATGCCCTTGGCCAGAAGTGCCGAAGCCGCGGCGATACCGTTCATGCCGGCGCCGATGATGGCGACGTCGAGAACCGGCTCGCTCGCATTTATCGTCCGCGGATGGAGCCAGGGCTTGGCCGGGAAGCCAAGCAAGGCGAGGTCGCGCTTCACCTGCGCTTCATGCCGAGCAAGGCCGCCGGCGATCGGCACCGGCGTCGCGATGCGCTTCATCATGGAACCTCCGCCGTTTTGCGGAGGGCCTCGGCCGTGCCGAAGCCCTGGCCGGGGATCGAGGCGAGCAGCGCCTGCGTGTAGGGGTGTTTGCGCTGGCCGAACACCTCGGCCACCGTGCCGGCCTCCACGACCTCGCCGTTCTTCATCACCGCTACGAGATCGCAGACCTGCGACGCGACGCGCAGGTCATGGGTGATGAAGACGATGGAGAGCCCCAGCCGCTCGCGCAGATCGGCGAGGAGCTTGAGCACCTGCGCCTGTACGGAGACGTCGAGAGCCGAGACCGGCTCGTCGGCGACGAGGACGTCGGGTTCGAGCGCAAGAGCCCGCGCCAGGCCGATACGCTGGCGCTGGCCGCCGGAGAACTCGTGCGGATAGCGGTCCGCTGCTGCGGGATCGAGCCCGACGAGGCCGAAGAGCTCGCGGGCGCGCTCCAAAGCCTGCCGGCGCGGCATGCCGTTGACGACGAGGCCCTGCGCGACCAGGTCACCGACCTTGCGGCGGGGATTGAGCGAGGCGAAGGGGTCCTGGAACACCATCTGGATGTGTCGGCTGCGCGCGCGCATCTCCGAGCGCGAGAGCTTGGTCAGATCCTCGCCCTTCAGGCGGATCGCGCCGGCATCGGGGTCGATCAGCCGGATGATGCAGCGCGCCAGCGTCGACTTGCCCGAACCGGACTCGCCGACGATGCCGAGCGTCGCGCCCTTCGGCAGGGCGAGCGTCACGTTCTTCACCGCATGGGTGACGCGCTGGCCACGGCCGAGGAAGCCGCCGGTGCGATAGGTCTTCGAGACGTTCTCGATCGTCAGGATCGGCTCGTCCGAAAGCGGACGTGGCGGCGGCGGCTTCAGGGCCGGCACGGCCGCGATGAGCTGGCGGGTATAGGGGTGGCTGGGACGGCTCAGGACGGTCTTGGGTTCGCCCTGCTCGACGACGAGCCCGTGCTGCATCACCACGACGCGGTCCGCGATCTCGGCGACGACACCGAAGTCGTGGGTGATGAAGAGCACGGCGGTGCCCTTGCGCGCCTGCAGCTCGCGGATGAGCTTGAGGATCTGTGCCTGGGTGGTGACGTCGAGCGCCGTCGTCGGCTCGTCCGCGATCAGTACCTTCGGGTCGAGCGCGAGCGCCATTGCGATCATGGCGCGCTGGCGCTGGCCGCCCGAGAGTTCGTGCGGATAGGCTTTGGCGGCGCGCTCGGGCTCCGGGATCTGGACTTCCGTCAGGAGGTCCTGAACACGGGCCGCGATCGCGCGCCTGTCGAGAGCGGTATGGATGCTGAGCATCTCGCCGATCTGGTCGCCGATCGAGCGCAGCGGGTTCAGCGCCGTCATCGGCTCCTGGAAGATCATGGCGATGCCGGCGCCGCGAATTTTTCGCATCTCGGCCTCGCTCAGCGCGGCGATGTCGCGGCCTTCGAAAAGGATCCGGCCGCGCTCGATCGCGACGCCGGTGGGCAGGAGCCGCATGATCGCATTGGCGGTCATCGACTTGCCGGAGCCGGATTCGCCGACGACGCAGACGATCTCGCCCGCCTTCAGCTCCAGCGAGACGTCTTTCATTGCGTGGGGCCGGTCGGCTCCCTCCGGCAGGCCGACAGTCAGTCTGTCGAGGGTAAGGATCGCGCTCATCGTCCCTTGAGCCTCGGGTTGAGGGCGTCGTTCAGTCCCTGGCCGACCAGCGAGACGCCGAGCACGGTGAGCACGATCGCGAAGCCGGGGATGGCCGAGACGTACCACTGCACGCGCAGCACGTCGCGGCCGAGCCCGATCAGATTGCCCCATGAGGCGACGTTGGGGTCGGAGAGCTTGAGGAAGGCGAGCGAGCTTTCGAGCAGGATAGCGACCGCCATGACGACGCTGGCGTAGACGATGACCGGCGGCAGCGCGTTGGGCAGGATTTCGCCGAAGATCAGCTTGAGATCGGAGAGGCCGATGGTGCGCCCGGCCTGCACGAATTCGCGGTTACGCAGCGAGAGGAACTCGGCGCGGGTGAGGCGGGCCGGTGCCGGCCAGGAGACGATGCCGATCGCGACCATGACCGTCGGCAGCGTCGAGCCGAAGACGACGACGAGCACCAGAAGCAGCAGGAAGTTCGGCAGGGTCTGGAAGGCCTCGGTGATGCGCATCAGCACGGTGTCGACCTTGCCGCCATAGAAGCCGGCCAGCGCGCCGATGACGATGCCGATCGCGACCGCGATGACCGTGGCGACGATGCCGATCAGCAGCGAGATGCGCGCGCCGTAGAAGATCTGGGCGGCGATGTCGCGGCCGGAATTGTCGGTGCCGAGCAGGAAGCGCGGATTGGCGAGCGGCCATTGCAGCGGCCGGCCGGCGAGCGCCAGCGGATCGCGCGGGAAGAGCCAGCCGGCGCTCGCTGCCATCGCGATGACGAGGAGCAGAAGGACGAGGCCGATCACCGCCGGCGGGCTGCGGAAATAGCGCTTGAGGGCGTCCATTGCTCAGCCCTCCGGCGCGATGCGCGGATCGAGCCGCGCGTAGAGGAGGTCAACGATGAAGTTCACGACGATCACCAGCAGCGCCGAGACGAAGACGATGCCGAGCAGCGTGTTGAGATCGCGCTGAATTACCGATTCATAGGCGAGGCGGCCGAGGCCGGGCAGCGAGAAGACGCTCTCGACGACGACCGAGCCGCCGAGCATCGTGCCGGCCTGCAGGCCGATCAGCGTCACCATCGGCAGCAGCGCGTTGCGCAGGACATGGCGGGTGATGACCCGCGTCTCGTCGAGGCCCTTCGAGCGGGCGGTGCGGACGAAATCGAGGTTGAGGACCTCCAGCATCGCGCCGCGCATCAGCCGCAGATAGATGGCGAGATAGATCAGCCCGAGCGTCAGCGTCGGCAGGACGAGGTGGCGCGCGATGTCGAGCGTGCGGGCGAAACCCGTGAGGCCAGCGCCGATATCCTCGAAATCGCCGGCCGGCAGCCATTGCAGATGCACGGAGAACACCACGATCGCCATCAGCCCGAACCAGAAAGAGGGCGTGGCGTAGAAGATCAGGCCGAGCGTCGAGATGAGCGTATCCCGCCAGCGATTGACGTCGCGCGCGGCGAGGACGCCGAATACGATGCCGGCGAAGAAGGCGAAGGAAAGCGCGGAGACCATCAGCAGCAGCGTCGCGGGAAGGCGCTCGGCGATGACGCTGGCGACCGGCTTGCCGTAGATGGCGGAATGGCCGAGATCGAAGCGGACCAGCCGCCAGAGATACTGGCCGAGCCGCTCGGCGGTGGAGAGGTCGAGCCCATAGAAGCGGCGCAGTTCCTGCGCGAGCTTGGCGTCGCCGCCACCCATCTGCGCCATCATGGCGTCGACAGTGTCGCCGGGTGCGAACTGCAGCAGCAGGAAGATGCCGATCAGGATCAGCAACAGCGTCGGGATCGAGGCGGCGAGCCGCCGCCCCGCAAGGGTGAGAATACGCATGGTCTACGCGCCGTGTTGTCGCGGGCCGCGCGAGAGGCCGGCCCGCTCTCCAGTTCTTACTCGGCCAACCAAAGGTCGTGCCAGCTCGACGAACCCCAGCGCGGGGTGTTCGAGTGATTGCGGGCCTTGGCGCTGATCGTGGTGACGAAGATCTGTTCGATCGGCGTCCAGATCGGCAGCTCGGTGTTCACCTTGCGCACGAACTCGCCATAGAGCGCCTTGCGCCTGGCCGGATCGACCTCGGTCGCCGCGTCGTCGATGATCTTGTCGACGGCCTCGTCCTTCCAGTCCCACTGGTTGGTCCAGGGCGCGCCCTTTGGCTGGCCGGAGCGATACCAGACCGTGGTCGAGACGGCCGGATCGTTGCGGTACTGGTGCCAGCCGGTGGCGAGGTCGAAATCCCAGTCGTTGTAGACGCTCTTCAGGAAGCCGCCGCCGTCGACGCGCACGATGTCGACCTTGATGCCGACCTGCGCCAGCGACTGCTGGATGAAGGTGGAGAACAGTGAGATGTCCTCGCCCCAGGGGGCGGGTGTCAGCCGGAGCGAGAAGCGCGTGCCGCCAGGGCCGGGCTTGTAGCCGGCCTCGTCGAGCAGCTTGACCGCCAGCGCCTTGTCGAACGGATATTGCGGGCCGTTGTCGGCCGGGTAGAAGCCGGTCGAGACCGAGGGGATCGGCCCGGTGCCGCGCTTGGCGAAGTCGCCGAGGAAGTTCTCGATGAAGAACGGGATATCCAGTGCGTGCGCGATGGCGCGGCGCACGCGGATATCGGCGAGTTCCTTGCGGCGGAAGTTGAACTCGATCGTGTTGGTACGGGCGTTGCCCTCATTGCCCTTGGTGGAGACGATGAAGCGCTTGTCCTGCGACAGGCGGGCCATGTCCGAGATCGTCAGTCCCGAGAACGGGCTGTAGTGCAACTGGCCGGCTTCGAGCTGGGCGGCGGCGGCCGAACGGTCGGTGATCACGCGCCAGATGATGCGGTCGAGATAGGGCGCGTTCTCGCGCCAGTAGTTCGGGTTGCGGTCGGCGATCACATGCTGTCCGCGCTCGTAGGAGACGAACTTGAACGGGCCGGTGCCGATGGGCGCGAGGTTCACCGGGTTGTTCCGGATGTCGCCCTTGCCCTCGTAGAGATGGCGCGGCGAGACGTAGCCGAGATCGGGCAGGGCACGCAGCAGCAGGTTCAGCGGCATCGGCCGCTCGTAGCGGAAGATCGCGGTGTGCGGATCGGGCGTGTCGACGGCGGTGAGGAAGAGCTGCAGCGTGGTGCCGTAGTTCAGGATCTTCTTCCACATCTCCATCGCGGTGAACTGGACGTCCGCCGAGGTGAATGGCTGGCCGTCATGCCAGGTCACGCCCTTGCGCAGCTTGAAGGTGATGGTCTTGCCGTCCGGGGTCGCCTCCCAGCTCTCGGCGAGGACGCCGACCGGGTTGCCGTTGGCATCGAGATCGACCAGCGGCTCCTGGATCTTGCCGCCGATGATGTAGACGCCGGTCGAGGCCTGCAGGCTCGGGTTGAGCTGGCGCTGCTCGGCGCCGTAGTGAACGCCGAAGACGCCGCCCTTACGCGGCGTCTCCTGCGCGAAGGCCTTGAACGGGTTGACGACGTTGGCCGCGATGGCGGCGGAGGTCATCAGGATGGAACGGCGGGTGAAGTCCATGGGGATCCTCGACGATCTGAGCTCGGAGGCTGAAAGACGGAATGCAGGAGCCGTGCCGGTCAGGCAGGCACGAAGCTGAGCACGGAACCGGAGGCGCGAGCGGCGGGGACGCTGGCGGCGTCGCCGTGGCGGATCGCTCCGGAGGCCTTGGCGGCGGCGTCGAGATCGCGCGTCGCCAGCACCAGCGCAGCGACGCCCTTCGGCGCCGCGCCTTCCCGCACGGCGCCGGGATAGCGCTCGGCGAAAGTCTCGGCGGTATAGAACAGGATGTCGGCGCGCGAGCGCCCGGAGGCGACGCGCCACGCAGCGCCCTCCTGCCGGGCAGGCTCGTCGATCAGCCGCGAGAGATGTGCCGCGGCGGCCTGCGGATCGGCCGACAGGATCTCGATGCGACGCAGCGCGACGGCGCCGTTGGCGTGCTGCTGGAGAACCGGGATCCAGACGTTCTCGCGCGTCAGGTGCTGGCAGGCGAAGATGCGGATGCCGCCGGGCTGCTCGTCGAGCGGCCAGCGGAAGACGTTGAACTTGGCATCGGCCTCGCCACCGCCGGGAAGCGGCACCGGCCGGCCAAAATGCACTGGTCCGATCGCCGGAAAGCCGCGCGCCGTGATCTCGGCTGCTCCGGCCGCGGCGTCGTCGGTGGTGAAGGCTATGCGCTCGACACCTTCGTGCTTCGCCAGGAAATCGCGCGTGGGCTTGTTCTGGTCGGTGTCGGAGACGATCCCGAGCAGTTCGAGATAATCCTCCTGCAGCATGATCGTGTGATTGGCCGAGCCCATATGCGGCGAATGTAGCCCGCGCGGCGAGACGGTGAAGCCGAGCCCTTCCCAGGCCTTGGCCGAGAGAGCGAGGTCGCGAACGGCGACGACGACATGGTCGACACCGAGAACATGATCGAGAGACATCCGGCCGGTCCGATATATTGCCGCCCTGCAGCGGCGTAAGCGAAGAATTTCCTTCTTCGGTCGGCAATCTAGTCGGGCGGTATGGGGAATGTCCTTATCGTTGTTTTCCGATTTTAGAGATGAATGATCTCCTTTTTGCGGTCGGTGCCATGCGGGCCGGCTGCGCTGGATACGCCGCGGCGCGGTCGTCGAATCGCGCTTGATTTTGCAGCGAAGCGGGCATATACCCGCAACGATGTCCATCGCCTGTTACTGCACACGCCTCAAGACCGTGACCCGCAAGATTGCGGGACTCTACGACGCCGCTTTGGCGCCGGTGGGGATCAACATCGCCCAGTTCGCGATCCTCAGGAACGTCCGGAGGCATCAGCCAGTCAGCCTGACGGAACTGGGCCGGCTTCTGGAACTCGATCGATCGACCATGGGGCGCAATATCCGCGTGGTCGAGAAGATGGGCCTCGTACAACTGGGGCGCGGCGAAGATCAGCGGGAGCTGGTCGTGTCGCTGAGCGCGCAGGGGGAGGCGATTCTGGAGGAGGCATCTCCGCTCTGGGAGACGTGCCAGCAGGATATCACCGGGCGTCTTGGCGCCGAGCGTCTCAAGGCTCTCAACGAGCTGAGCGATCTTCTCTGATCGTTTAATCTTAAGCGGGTATATACCCATAAATTGGATGCTCTCATGTCGCAGATAGCCGTCTCCGCCGAGAACTCGGCATTACCCCGCTTCTTCGCCCGCCGCGGCATCCATTATGGCTGGGTGGTCGCGGCGGTCACCTTCCTGACCATGCTGGTGACGGCCGGCGCCGTCGGTGCGCCCGGCGTCCTGATCGGCCCGCTGCATCAGGAGTTCGGCTGGTCGACATCGGAGATCTCGTCCGCCTTCGCGATCCGCCTGGTGCTGTTCGGGCTGATCGGGCCGTTCGCCGCTGCCTTCATGAACCGCTTCGGCGTCCGGCGCGTCGCGGCCGTCGCCTTGACGCTGATCGCCGCAGGTGTGCTCGGCTCCTTCGTCATGACGACGCTGTGGCAGCTGATGCTGTTCCTGGGCGTCGTGGTCGGCTTCGGCACAGGGCTGACGGCCATGGTGCTGGGCGCGACAGTCGCGACGCGCTGGTTCGCGGCACGGCGCGGTCTTGTGATCGGCTTGCTCACGGCCAGCACGGCGACGGGCCAACTCGTCTTCCTGCCCCTGCTCGCCTCGCTGACGGAGACGGTGGGTTGGCGCAGCGCGCTCGCCGTCGTGCTCGTCATGCTGCTGCTCGCCGCTGTCGCGGTGCTGATCCTGATGCGCGACCGGCCCTCCGATATCGGGCTGGCGCCCTATGGCGCGACAGCTCCGACGGCAGCGCCGCCAGCAGCACCCGCGACGCTGGGCGCGATGCTGGCCTCGCCGCTTGTCGCACTCAAGGACGCCTCGCGCTCCGGCATCTTCTGGGCGCTGTTCGGCACCTTCTTCGTCTGCGGCGCCAGCACGAACGGCCTGGTGCAGACCCATTTCGTCTCGCTCTGCGGCGATTTCGGCATGGCGCCGGTGGCCGCAGCCGGCATGCTTGCGATCATCGGTGTCTTCGACTTCGCCGGCACGGTCGGCTCGGGCTGGCTGTCCGACCGCTTCGACAGCCGCAAGCTGCTGTTCTGGTACTATGGCCTGCGCGGGCTTTCGCTGATCTATCTGCCCTTCACCAGCTTCAGCTTCTACGAGCTCTCGATCTTCGCGGTGTTCTACGGGCTCGACTGGGTGGCGACGGTGCCGCCGACGGTGAAGCTCGCGGCCGACCGCTTCGGCGAACGCGCCAACCTCGTCTTCGGCTGGATCTTCGCCGGCCATCAGCTCGGCGCCGCTACCGCCGCCTGGGGGGCGGGTTTCAGCCGCACGGTCTATGCGAGCTACCTGCCGGCCTTCTTCATTGCCGGCGTGCTCTGCCTCATCGCTGCCGTGGCAATCGTGTCGGTGCGCGAGCCGCGCGAGCGGGGCCTCGTCCCGGTGGCTGCGTGAGGGTTGACGTTGCCATGCCGGCTGGCGCGCATATCTACGGATGATGATCGCGATTCCGTTCGACAACTCCTATGCGCGCCTGCCGGAGCGGTTCTATGCCGCGGTGAACCCGACTGCTGTCGCGGCACCCCGGCTGATCAAGCTGAACGAGGCGCTGGCGCGGCAGCTTGGCCTCGATCCGGGCTGGCTGAAAGGGCAGGACGGTTTGGCCCTGCTCGCCGGCAACAGCCTCGTCGAGGGCACGACCCCGATCGCGACGGCCTATGCCGGGCATCAGTTCGGCGGCTTCAGCCCGCAGCTCGGTGACGGCCGGGCCATCCTCCTTGGCGAAGTGGTGGACCGTGACGGCCAGCGCCGCGACATCCAGCTCAAGGGAGCCGGCCCGACGCCGTTCTCGCGGCGCGGCGACGGGCGGGCGGCGCTGGGGCCGGTGCTGCGCGAATACATCGTCAGCGAAGCCATGGCCGCGCTCGGCGTGCCGACGACACGGGCGCTCGCGGCGGTGCTGACTGGCGAGACGGTTCGGCGCGAGACGCTGCTGCCCGGCGCCATCCTGACCCGCATTGCCGCCAGCCATATCCGGATCGGGACGTTCCAGTTCTTCGCAGCGCGGCGCGATGTCGAGGCGCTGCGCCTCCTCGCCGACCACGTCATCGCGCGGCACTACCCGCCGGCGGCGGAGAGCGAAGCGCCGTATCTTGCCCTGCTGGAAGCCGTCGTCGCCGCGCAGGCCGATCTCGTTGCGCGTTGGATGCTGATCGGCTTCATCCATGGCGTGATGAACACCGACAACATGTCGATCGCGGGCGAGACCATCGATTACGGCCCCTGCGCCTTCATGGACAGCTACGATCCGGCGACCGTCTTCAGCTCGATCGACGAGCACGGACGCTACGCCTATGGCAACCAGCCGCCGATCGCGCTGTGGAACCTGACGCGGCTCGCGGAGGCGCTCCTGCCGCTGCTGGCGGATGACCAGGAAAAGGCCGTCGCGATCGCGCAGGACGCGGTCAACCGCTTCAATGAACTGTTCCAGGCCGCGCTGATCGCCGGCTTCCGCCGCAAGCTTGGCCTCGCGACCGAAGAGCCCGATGACGTCCCGCTCATCAAGGGACTGCTGGACACGATGCAGCGCGGACAGGCGGATTTCACGCTGACCTTCCGGCGGCTCAGCGATGATGCCGGGGGCAACGGGCAGAGCTGCCGCGAGCTCTTCGGCAATCCCGGAGAGTTCGACGATTGGTACGGCCGTTGGCAGCAGCGGCTGCAGCAGGAGAGCCCCTCCGCGGAAGAGCGGCAGCGCGCGATGCGAAGCGTCAATCCGCTGTTCATTCCGCGGAACCACCGGGTCGAGGCGGTGATCCAGGCAGCCGTGGAACGGGACGATCTGGCCCCGTTCGTGGAATTGCTCGCCGTTTTGGCGAAACCCTATGATGAGCAACCGGGCCGTGAAGACTACGCTCAGCCGCCGGCCGTGCATGAGCGCGTGCTGGCAACCTTCTGCGGCACCTAGCGTTTTGCGCCTCCAGGGATGACCCGGGCTTGCAGGCCGCTGCCGTTTGGACAGCGGCCGCTTCGTCAGTGCTGGCCGAGATAAAGCTCTGCTGCCTTCGGATCGTCGAGCAGGCTTTGGGCGGGGCCAGCGAGCGCGACCTTGCCGCCGTCGAGGATGCAGCCATTGTCGGAGATCGCGAGCGACTGGCGCGCGCGCTGCTCGACGACCAGAACCGAGACGCCGAGCTCGGGCAGGCGTTTGATCAGAGCGAAGGCCTCGGCCACCTTGGCGGGGGCAAGGGCCGCCGTCGGCTCGTCGAGGATCATCAGGCGCGGGCGCGTCATCAGGGCGCGGGCGAAGGCGAGCTGCTGGCGTTCGCCGCCGGAGAGCGAGCCGGCGCGCGCACGCTTGCGTTCGCCGAGCAGCGGGAACGCTTCGAAGAGCTCGCGGATGCGCTGTGCCTGATCGCGTACGCCGACGACGACCTGCAGGTTCTCCAGAATGCTCATCGAGCCGAAGACGTTGGCGACCTGCGGGACATAGCCGATGCCGGCCGCGATACGATCCTCGGTCGCGAGCGGCAGCAGGTCGCGCCCCTCGAACCGGATGCCGCCGGAGACGCGCGGCAGCAGGCCGACGATGGCCTTCGCCAGCGTCGACTTGCCGGCGCCGTTGGTGCCGGCGACCGTTAGGATCTCGCCCTTCTGCAGCGACAGCGAGATGCCGTTGAGGATGTCGACCTCGCCGTAGCCGCCGCGGACGTCCTTGATTTCCAGCAGCGTCACGACACGCCTCCGAGATAGGCTTCGCGCACGACGGGATCCTCGAGGACAGCGGCGGGCGCGCCCTCGGCCAGAACCTTGCCGCGATCCATGACGGCGAGCCGCGGCACGAGCCGGGTCAGCGCCTGCAGATCGTGCTCGATGATGACAAAGCCGATGCCACGCGCATTCAGCTCCTCGATCCGCTCCATGATCTCGCCGATCAGCACCGGATTGACGCCGGCGAAGGGCTCGTCGAGGAGGATGAGCTTCGGCTCGACCATCAGGGCGCGGCCGAGTTCGAGCAGCTTCTTCTGGCCGCCGGAGAGCTTGCCCGAGGGCACGTCGGCGACCTTGCCGAGCTTGAGGAAGGCAATGGTGCGCTCGACGGTCTCGGCGATCGCCGCTTCTTCCTTGCGGACCTGGCCGGGGCGAAAGAACAGGCCGAGCAGGCTCTCGCCGGTCTGATCGGGGGCGGAGGCCATCAGGTTCTCGCGCACCGTCAGATGCGAGAACTCGCGCGGAACCTGGAAGGTCCTGACCATGCCGGCGCGGGCGCGCTGCGGCGGGGAGAGGGCGTCGATCGGCTCACCGTTCAGCAGGATCTCGCCGGCGTCGGCCGGGACGAAGCCGGAGATGACCGAGAACAGTGTCGACTTGCCCGCGCCGTTCGGGCCGATGATCCCGAACAGGGCATCGGTCTCGATGGTGAGGCGCACGCCGTCGAGGGCCTGAAAGCCGCCGAAGGACTTGGTGATGTCGCGGATTTCGAGGCTCATCGCTTGGTGTAATCCCCCATGAGCCCCTGCGGCCGATAGATGATGAACAGGATCAGCAGCAAGCCGACGAGGCCGATCCGGACCGAAGCCATGTCGACCTCGGAGATGCCCGGCACGATGTCGCGGATGAAGCGCGAGCCTTCGAGGAAGGCCATCAGGATAACCGAGCCGATCACCGCGCCGGATACGCGACCGACGCCGCCCATGATGATCGCCATCCAGACATAGAAGGTGACGAGCGGGATGTACTGCTCGGGCACGATGTAGGTGATGTAGTGGGCGTAGAAGGCACCGGCGATGCCGGCGAGCGCCGCGCCGACCACGAGCACCTGGATCTTGAAGCGCGGCGGGTCCTTGCCCAGCGCCTGCACCGCTTCCTCGTTGTCGCGGATCGCCTCGATGATGCGGCCGAAGGGCGAGCGCGCGATGCGGCGGATCATCCAGGCGGCGACCACGGTGACGGCCAGGATGGTGGCGAAGGTGGCGAGCTGCCCGGCAGCGCCGCCGAGGCCGGAATAGAGCCGCGGAATGCCGGGAATACCCTGCACGCCATTGGTCAGCCAGCGCTCGCTGGTCAGGACGATGCGCACGACCTCCGAGAAGCCCAGCGTGACGACGGCGAAGTAGTCGTCGCGCAGGCGCAGCGAGACCAGGCCGATCGGCCAGGCCGCCACCCCCGCGAACAGGGCCGCGCCCGCGAAGCCGACGATGAACGGCGCGCCGTTCATGACGAGCAGTGCGCTGGCATAGGCGCCGATCGCGAAGAAGCCGACATGGCCGAAATTGATCAGGCCGGTGAGCCCGTATTGCAGCGTCAGCCCGAGGCTGAGCAGGACATAGATCAGCGCGATGATGCCGATCGCGACGAGATAGGCTTCCATCAGCGCACTCCTTCGACGCGACCGAACAATCCGCGCGGCCTGACCAGCAGGACGGCGAGCATGATCAGGAAGGCGATGGCGATCTTGTAGGTGAAGCCGACGAAGGGGGTCGAAACCTCCTGCATCGCGCCGAGGATGAGCCCGGCGACGACTGCGCCGACCGGCGAGCCGATGCCGCCGAGGATCGCCGCGGTGAAGGCAGGCAGCAGCATTTCCCAGCCGAATTCGGGGGTCACGATCGTCTTCATGCCGAGCATCATCCCGGCAATGCCGGCGACGGCGCCGGCAAGCAGCCAGAGCGCGATCATGACGCGGCCCGGCCGGATGCCGGAGACGCGGGCGAGGTCGCGATTATCGGCGACGGCACGCATCTGCCGCCCGATCGCGGTGAGGTAGAGCAGGCCGAAGACGGCGATCAGGGTGACGAGCGCTACCAGCGCCATCTGCAGGTCGAGCGGCAGGATGCGCAGCCCGCCGAAGACGTAGGGGCGCGAGAGCGGCACCTGAAAGACCTGTTGGCCATGGCCGAAGGCGACGCCCAGCGCCGCCCGCAGCACGAAGGCGACGCCGATCGAGGCGACGAGGAGCGCGACGACCGAGCGGTTGGCGAGCTTCCGGAACACGCTCCAATAGGCGAGGAGCAGGACGATTCCGGTCGCGCCGGCCGCACCGAGCCCGGCCACGATGAAGGAGCCGCTGGCCTTGTGGGCCGCCAGCGCCGCATAGGCGCCGAGCGTCATGGAGTCACCGGTCGCAGCGTTGGGAAAGCGTGCGATCCCGAAGACGAGGGTGATCGAGAGCGCCGCCAGGCCGATGACGAGGCCCTGGAATAACCCGTTTATGAAAAGCTGAGCATAGAACATGGAGCAACCTGGTCGGGCATCGCCGCTGCCGGAGCCTGCGGCCCCTGCAGGCGATGGCCTGCAGGGGCGATGCGTCAGATGTTGACGACGTAGCGCCGGTTGAGCTTGCCGCCTTCGATGAAGAAGACGCCGAAGGACGGGGAGACATCGCCGTACTGGTCGAAATCCAGCACGGAGGAGGCGCCCTCGTAGTTGATCTTGCCCTTCTTCAGCGCTTCCTTGCCCTCGGCGTAGCCGTAGACCTTCGTGCCGTCGGGGTTGCAGACCTCGCGGATCTTGGCATTGATCGCCGCCGTCTCGGTGGAGCCGGCCGCCTCGATCGCCAGGGCGAGCGCATGGACCATGTCCCAGGTCATGGCGCTGAAGATGTTCGACTGGCCGGACTGGCCGGTCGCCTTCTGATAGGCTTCTTCATAGGCCTTGAAGGACGGCGCCGTCTCGTTGGAGACCGAGTCGACGGAGATCACGCCCTCGACGACCTCGGGGCCGGTCGCCTTCACCAGATCGGGGTTGGCGGCCCAGCCGGGGATGATCCACTTGACCGGCTGCCCGGTCTGGAACCATTCGCGCATGATGATCGTGGTATCGGAGAGGTAGGAGCCGGTCACGATCACGTCGGGATTGGCGGCCAGCACCTTCTGCAGCTCGGAACGGTACGAGGCCTGGTTCGGCTCGTAGACGACGTTCTCGACGACCTTGTTGCCCTTCGCCTCCCAGGCCTTGCGGAAGCCCTCGGTATTGCCGATGCCGGAGGCGTTGTTGAAGGCCATGGTGGCCGGGCGCTTGAAGCCCTCCTTCACGCAGATCTCGGCGAAGGCCCTGCCGAAACGATCATTGGTGGCCTGGAAGCGATAGGCCAGGCCCTTGGCGTTGGCGGGAGGCACGGACAGGGCCGGCGCGCCGGAGGTATTCATCATGATGATGTTGGCGTCGTTGGTCAGCGGCAGCACCGCCAGCGAGACGCCGGACGACCATGTCCCCAACAGCGCCTGAATCTTGTTGACGTCGATCAGCTTCTTCGCGGCGAGCACGCCGGCCTGCGGGCTGGTCTGCGTGTCCTCCGCGACGACCTCGATCTTGCGGCCGGCCGCGCCGCCAGCGGCGTTGACGATCTCGGCCGCGGCGATGATCATCTTCTGCATGCCGGAGCCGTAAGGCGCGCCGGCGCCGGTGACCGGGCAGAGCGCGCCGATGCGGAAGACGCCCTGCGACTGTGCGCGCAGGACGGAAGGCGCTGCGATCAGCGCCGAAGCGGCACCCAGCGTGCCGATGAACTGACGACGGTTGGTGGTCATGGCCTGTTCCCTTTTTGGTTAGTTCAGTTCGTTCTTGATGAAGTCGCCGTTCTTCATGATGACCGGCATGTTGCGCCCCTGTCCCGTCAGGAGCGAGAGGTCGACCAGCGGATCGCCGTCGACCACGATGAAGTCGGCATAGGCGTCGGGCTTGATGGTGCCGATCTTGCCGGTCATGCCGATCAGCTCGGCCGCATTGACGGTTGCCGAGCGGATGACCTCGATGGCGGGCAGCACGCGTCCGCGGATGACGAACTCCTCCGACTGGTGGCGATGCATGGCGCCGAGCAGGTCCGTGCCGTAGGCCATCGTCACGCCGGCCTCGCGCATGATCTCGAGCGATTCCAGGCCACGCAGGCGAACGTCGTCGATCTTGGCGACGGAGGAGGGGGGCAGGCCGTAGGAGGCGCCTTCGTTGTTCAGCGCCTCATAGGTGACGAGCGTCGGGCAAGCGATGGCGCCGCGCTCATGCATGAGGCGCGCGGTCGCGGCCTGGACGAGGTTGGCGTGCTCGATCGAACGGACGCCGAGCTTCACGGCGCGCGCGATGCCCTCGTCGGTATAGAGATGCGCGGCGACATAGGTCTGCGCGTTGTGGGCTTCCTCGACGATCGCGGCGATCTCGGCATCGCTGAAGCCGAGGAAGGCGATCGGATCGGTCGGCGAGGCGATGCCGCCATTGGCCATGATCTTCACGAACTGCGCGCCCTGGCGGATCTCGTCGCGCGCGGCCGCGCGGCAGGCGTCGATGCCGTCGCAGATGCGGCCGAGCGAGCCGAGCTGATGGGTCTGGTAGTCGGGCTTGCGGTTGTCGTAGCGGCCGCGGAAATCGGCGTGTCCGCCGGTCTGCGACAGGGCCTTGCCGCAGATGACGAGGCGCGGGCCGACATAGAGGCCCTGCTCCTGCGCCTCCACGAGGGCATAGGTCGCGCCGCCAACGTCACGGACCGTGGTGAAGCCGCGATGCAGCATCTCGCCCATCAGCTTCACGGCCTGCAAGGCGACGAGCGCATCCGGGAGGAGCGCGTTCTGGCCGAAATTCGCGGAATTGGCGATCACATGGACATGGCAGTCGATCAGGCCGGGCATCAGGGTCCGGCCCTTGAGATCGATGCGCCGCGCGCCGCCGTCGGCGATGGGACGGTCCGAGACCTCGCGGATCAGCCCGCCTTCGATGCGCACGAAGCGGTCATGCTCGCCTTCCGGGCTGGACCCGTCGAGCAGCCTTGCATTCTCGAAGATGATCGCCTGTGTCACTGGAGTCTGCCTTGCTATGTCAGAACGGAAATGGCGCCTTCGCTTGCGCGGCTGCTCTGTGAGTGCTCGGCCAGGACCGTCTTCCAGAAGCCGAGAAGGCGCGCGTAATAGGCGGGGTCGTCGCGCAGGATGGTCTGCAGGCTCATGCCGCGCATCAGGCAGAGCGTGGCGTTGAAGGCGGCCTCGACCTCAGGCTTCTGCAGGCCGGTTCCGTCGAAGAAATCCTGCCAGGTGCCGTCGAGCGCCGCATGGAATTCGCGCGTCACCGAAACCAGCTGTTCGCGCAGGTAGGGATTGTGGCGCGCGGCCGTCACATGCTCGAGCGTGACCAGGAACAGCTTGCCGGAGAACAATTCCCACATCCGATCGACGAATTCGGAGAGGGACAGGCTTCCGGCTTTGACGAGTTCGGCGACCTCGCGGATCTCGTCGATCCAGCTCCGGAGCAGATGGCTCACGGACTGGACGATCAGATCGTCCTTGCCGGAAAAATGGTGGTTCAGCGCGCCACGGGTGACGCCTGCGCGGGTCGCAATATCCGCTGTCGTCGCAAGCGCGTAGCCGCGTTCGACCAGGAGGTCGAGCGTCGCCTCGACGAGCCGCGCCCGCGTTTCCGTCGAGCGTTCCTCCTGAGTCCGGCGCTGCTTCTCGGCTGATGGCGGCATCCGGGGACCTTAGTCGGCGTGAAACAAACAGACAAGCATGCATGTTTCTTTTTTCTGTTGTTGCGCACAATGATATCCCCAGCACACAAAGAGACCGAAACGGACGGAGCGACGGCGATGCGGATCAAGATCGGCCATGAGGAATTCGAAGTGCGCATCGACGGCAGCGATACGGCGCCTGCGCTGTTGCTCTCGAATTCGCTCAGCTCGGACATGTCGATGTGGGACGACCAGATTCCGCTCTGGTCGAAGCGCTTCCGCGTGATCCGCTACGATCAGCGCGGCCATGGCCGCAGCATCGTTTCGCCGGCTCCCTACACGATGCAGCAACTGGGGCGGGACGCGCTCGACGTGCTCGATGCACTCGGCGTCGCACGCGCACATTTTTGCGGGCTCTCGATGGGTGGCATGGTCGGCATGTGGCTGCTGACCCATGCGCCGGACCGAATCGAGCGGGCGGTCCTGGCCAATACCGCCGCCTATATGGGGCCGGCCGATCTCTGGAACGGCCGCGTCGCGGCAGCCGAAAGTGGCGGCATGGAAGCGCTCGTCGAGGCGACGATCGCGCGCTGGTTCCCGGAATCCTTCCGCGCTGCGGCACCCGAGACCATGGCGCGGATGCGGGCCATGATTCTGCGGACGCCTGTCATCGGCTATCAAGGGTCGTGTATGGCGATCCGCGACATGGACCAGCGGGAGTCGATCAAGTCGATCCGGAATCCGGTTCTCGTGATCGTCGGATCGAAGGACCCGGCCACGACACCCGCCGATGGCGAGGCTATCCGAGTGGCGATACCGGGCGCCCGCAAGTGCCTGCTGGACGCCGCCCATATCTCGAATATCGAGCAGGCCGAGCAATTCGGCGCCGAGGTCGATGCATTTCTCGGATGATGGGAACGGAAGGCCGTCGCGTCTTGGTCGCGGACATGGGAGAACTGTGACGTGCCAGCTCGTTCGAGAGGCTCGTCACGGGATGTGCGCGATCGTATGTGAAAGCTGTCGATGACACCTGGCCGGAGCGGCCAGGATCGTTTCTGATCGCACCGCTGCAAACGGACATGGCCGACCGATGACGCTCGCCCTGATCAAGCGCCTGCTCGAGCCTGCCACAATCACCGTGATTGCCGGCGCTGCCGAACCGGATGAGCTGGCAAGGCAAATCCAGGCGGGCGCTTATCGGGGCAAGCTGGTCGTGCTCTCCGGGGAGGACGACCTGCCGTCCATGCCGCCTTCCGATCTCGTCATCGCCTCCAGCGCGGCTGCGGAACGGGCGCTGGCCGCGGCAGGGGAGCGCGGCTGCGCCGGTCTGCTGGTGCCGGACGGGGACGCCGCCGATCGCGACCGGCTGTGCGCGGCCGCCCGTGCCGCGGGGGTGAGATTGGTCGGGCCGTCGTCCCTCGGGATCGCGGCTCCCCGCCTAGGCCTCAATGCGACCGCAGTGCCTACGCATCTTTCCGCCGGCACGCTGGCGCTGGCCGCGCAGTCCAACTCGGTGGCCGCCGGCATCCTGTCCTGGGCGGGGCGTCGCGAGATCGGCCTGTCAGGAGCCGTGGTCGTAGGCGAGGGGGCGGATGTCGATATCGCCGATTGCCTCGATCATTTTGCCGCCGATCCGCACACACGCACCATTCTGCTGGCTATCGACGAGGTCACGGATGCCGCGCGTTTCCTGTCCTCGGCACGCGCTGCCGCGCGGATCAAGCCCGTGCTGGTTCTGAAGCCACCGCGCCCCGATGGCACCTCCTCGGCCTTGACCCACGCCGGGCTGATCGTGACCAGCGATGCCGCGCATGACGCAGCCTTTCATCGCGCCGGGCTGCTGCGCGTGAACGATCTCGACGAACTCTTCGCCGCCGCGGAGACGCTCGGCCGGGCCCGGTCGGCCGATGCCGGCCGGCTTGCCATCGTCAGCAACGGGGAGGGGCTCGCCGCGCTGGCCGCTGGCAGGTTGCGGCAGGCGGCAGGCTCCCAGCCGCCGCGCCGGGAGCCTGAGATCGTCCGTAGCCCGCAGGACTATTATGAAGCGGTCTCGCGCTTGCTGGCGGAGGAAACGGTCGACGCGGTGCTGGCGCTCAACGCGCCGGTCGCGCCAGCTGATCCGCTGGATTGCGCCCGGGCGGTCGTTCGTGCCCGCCGGGACGCGCGGGCCAAGCCCGTGCTCGCTGCCTGGATCGGAGCGGGAGAGAGCGCAGCGGCGATCTTCGCCGCCGCCGGGATTCCCTCTTTCGCTACGGAGCAAGAGGCGGTCGTAGGGTTCCAGCACCTCACCCGTCATGCCGGGCTGATCAAGGAGCTGATGGCAACGCCGCCATCGGTCGATGACGACGACCCGCCCGACGTCGCCGCCGCCGAGACAATCATCGAGCGGGCGCTCGGAGAAGGACGCAGCTGGCTCGAGCCGGATGAGGTGACGCGTTTGCTCGCCTTGTTCCGGATCCCGACGCTCGATCTCGTCATCGCCCCCGATGCCGAGGCGGCGGTTGCGGCAGCCAGGGCGCAGTTCGAGGCAGGACGAACTGTCGCGCTCAAGATCGTCTCCCCCGACGTTCCGCATAAATCGGATGTCGGCGGCGTCGAACTCGACCTTGGCAACGAAGGCGCGGTGCGCGCGGCCGCGGAGCAGATGGCGGAGCGCCTTCGCCGGCAGCGGCCGCAGGCACGCTTGACCGGCTTCATGGTGCAGCCGATGGCGCACCGCGCCAAGGCACGGGAGCTGATCGCCGGATTCGCCACTGATCCCTGCTTCGGTCCCGTGATCGTTTTCGGCCGGGGTGGAACCGCGGCGGAGCTCATCGCCGATACGCATGTCGCGCTGCCACCGCTCGATCTCGCTTCGGCCGAGAGCCTGATCTCGCGAACCCGCGTCTCGCGTATCCTGGCGGCCTATCGCGATGTCCCGGCGGCCGACCGGCGCGCGATCGCCATGGTGCTGGTCGCATTGGGGAAGATGGCGTCCGAGCTGCCGCAGATCCGCGAACTCGATCTCAATCCGATCCTGGCCGATGCGAACGGCGCCGTCACGGTCGATGCCCGCATCGCGCTGGAACCCGACCCCACGCGCCGCCGGCGCCCGGCGATCCGCCCCTATCCGGCTGCGTGGACGAGGCGGCTGGAGCTGGGCGAGCGGAGCTTTTCGGTCCGCCCGATCAAGCCGGAAGACGAACTCCTGATCGGCGCGATGCTGAACAGGGTGACGCCGGAGGATTTGAGGCTGCGCTTCTTCGCGCCGCTCAAATCCTTCAGCCACAGCTTCCTCGCGCGCCTGACCCAGCTCGACTACGCGCGTGAGATGGCTTTCATCGCCACAGAGGACGGCAGCGGCGACGCTGCCGGAGCGGTCCGGCTCCATGCCGACCCCGGACATGTCGAGGCCGAATACGCGATCCTGCTGCGTTCGGACCTGAAAGGCATGGGCCTTGGCCGCGCATTGATGATGCTGATGATCGACTGGGCCAGGGCCGAGGGCATCCGCCGCGTGCATAGCCAGGTGCTGGCGGAGAACGGGCCGATGCTCGCTCTCTGTCACAGCCTCGGTTTCGAGATTGCGCTCGACCCCGATGATGTTTCGGTCAAGCGGGTCACGCTGCGGCTGGATGCGCCGGGCCATTCGGAGGCAGCCGAAGGGCCCTGATCCCGGTTGAAAGGAATGAGCGGCCGCGTTCGCGGCCGCTCAAACAGGGAAGATGGCGGGAGCGCCGCTCCCTACCAGGGTCGGCGCGGTCCCGTGTCGATGTGGATCAGCCCGTTCCAGTAGACATGGTGCCCGCCGACCTCCGGCAGGCTGCGCACCCATTCGAGGACGACGCGCGGGCGCACGCCCGGGACGCGGAAGTCCATGGCCTGGCAGCCCTTGTGATAGGAGCCGCGCCGCGCGCGCCAGGGCGGCCGCCAGGTCGAAGTCACCTTCACCGCGCCATAGCGATCCACGATCTTGCCGAGGGTCTGCTTCAGTTGGTCGGGCAGGCAGGTGATCGAGGTGCCGGGATCGGTCGAGATTCCCGGCCGCTCGGGCTTCTCGTTCGGGTCGAAGTCGGGCTCGGCGCCGGCCTTCTGGCCCGGCGTCAGCTTCGGCCATTCCACGCCTTCATCGTCGTCCGGCTCGCCGGGGGCGGGCGGAGTACTTTCGGCGGGCGGGGTTACGGAGGCGGGAGTGCTCTCAGGTGTTTCGGGCCCCGGCGCTGCAGGAGGCGTGTCCTGAGCGGCGCTGCGGGGTGACGGCGCTGTCGTGGAAGCGGCCCGCGGCACGATGATGTCCGGCAGTTTCGGCGTGCCCTCCAGATCGAGATCGAACGGCCGCTGCGGCGGCAAGGGCGCGCGGACGCGCTCGCCCTCCTGGGCCATGGCCGATGTTGTGGAAAGCAGAAGGGCAAGCGCCGGGACGACCGCGGCGCGCAGGCAGGCGGGCTTCATCGCGCCGCGGGAACCATTGCCGGATTCGGCGCGAAGGCGGGCTGAAACGGCTTAGACATCGAAGGCCTTTCGGGCGTGGCAGGCTTGCCGGCCGGGAACGATTCGGCACGGTGAACGGATTTCTGCCCGTCCCTGCAGCTGAAAATACGCGTTTCCGACGGAATTCCGCCCAGAACGGCGGAGAGGGTGTGCGGACGCAGACGAATTCTGCCCCATCCTGCGCTGCATTCAACCCGCTCGCGCGATTGTGCGGCGCGGCGGAGTCTTGCTTCATTCTAATCGAGGGTCTAAGCGACTGGGACAGCGAGCCGCCCCGCGGCCGTCTGAAGTGAGTTCGACCATGCAAGCTCTTCCGGTGTCATCGATCCTGAGCGACTACCTGCCGCTGGTGCTGTTCATCGGTGTCTCGGCAGTCATCGGCCTGGCCCTGCTGATCGCCCCCTTCGCGATCGCCTATTCGAAGCCGGATGCGGAAAAGCTCTCGGCCTACGAATGCGGCTTCAACGCCTTCGACGACGCCCGCATGAAGTTCGATGTCCGGTTCTATCTGGTCGCGATTCTCTTCATCATCTTCGATCTCGAAGTCGCGTTCCTGTTCCCCTGGGCCGTCGCCTTCGGCAGTCTCGGCTGGTATGGCTTCTGGTCGATGATGATCTTCCTCGGCGTGCTGACCGTGGGGTTCGTCTACGAGTGGCGCAAGGGCGCGCTGGAGTGGGACTGACTGTCGGATCGCGGGGCGGAGTTCCGCTTCCTATCTGGCAGGCAAAGGTTCACGAGGGTTAGGTTATGGCAATCACAGCGATCGATCGCGGCGACCCGCTCGTCGCGCAGGCACCGCGGGGGCTTCTCGGCCCGGACGGGAAGCCGGTCGGCACGCGTGATCCGTTCTTCGTCGAGATCAACAACGAGCTCGCCGACAAGGGCTTTCTCGTCACCGCCACCGACGATCTGATCAACTGGGCCCGCACGGGCTCGCTGATGTGGATGACGTTCGGCCTGGCCTGCTGCGCCGTCGAGATGATGCAGCTCTCGATGCCGCGCTACGACGTCGAGCGCTTCGGCTTCGCGCCGCGCGCCTCACCGCGCCAATCGGACGTGATGATCGTGGCGGGCACCCTGACCAACAAGATGGCCCCGGCGCTGCGCAAGGTCTACGACCAGATGCCGGAGCCGCGCTACGTCATCTCGATGGGTTCCTGCGCCAATGGCGGCGGCTACTACCACTACAGCTACTCGGTGGTGCGCGGCTGCGACCGCATCGTCCCGATCGACATCTATGTCCCGGGCTGCCCGCCGACGGCCGAGGCGCTGCTTTACGGCGTGCTGCTGCTGCAGAAGAAGATCCGCCGCACCGGCACGATCGAGCGCTGAGCGCTCCGTCGGTCGATGCTGCAGGCGATAGGGTGAGACGATGAGCGAAGCGCTCGTAAAACTCGGCGAAGAGATCAAGGCCGCGCTGCCCGGCGCGGTGACGGAC
Organism: Allobosea sp. RAF48; assembly: GCF_052114025.1. Classification (NCBI taxonomy): domain Bacteria; kingdom Pseudomonadati; phylum Pseudomonadota; class Alphaproteobacteria; order Hyphomicrobiales; family Alloboseaceae; genus Allobosea; species Allobosea sp. RAF48. The sequence goes on along the minus strand of NZ_JBFRDZ010000005.1, from coordinate 231,506 downwards.
GCGGTCGTCGCCTTCGATGAGCTGACAGTTCATGCCGAGGCGGCTTCGATCGTCGAGGTGCTGCGGGTGCTCTACAGCGATCCGCGCTTCCGCTTCGTCAATTTCACCGATATCGCCGGCGCGGACTATCCGGGCCGCGAGAAGCGCTTCGACGTCGTCTATCATATGCTGGCGCCGCACCATAACCGGCGTATCCGCGTGAAGGTCCAGACCGACGAGGCGACGCCGGTTCCCTCCGTGATCGATGTCTTCCCCGCGGCGAACTGGTTCGAGCGCGAGGCCTACGACTTCTACGGCATCCTCTTCTCCGGCCATCCGGACCTGCGCCGCATCCTCACCGACTACGGCTTCGAGGGTTACCCGCTGCGCAAGGACTTCCCGCTGACCGGCTTCGTCGAGGTCCGCTACGACGACGAACAGAAGCGCGTCGTCTACGAGCCGGTGAAGCTCAACCAGGAATTCCGCAACTTCGATTTCCTCTCGCCGTGGGAAGGCACGGACTACGTGCTGCCGGGTGACGAGAAGGCGAAGGGGGCGTGATGGCGGCTGCGGCGCAAAAACTGTCCGGCGGCTGCCTGTGCGGCGCGGTGCGGTTCAGCGCCGTGCCGACGAAGCACGAGATGGACGTCTGCCATTGCGGCATGTGCCGGCGCTGGAGCGGCGGGGTCTTCATGGCCGTGCCCTGCGGCGAGGTCACGATCGAGGACGGGAGCCAGCTCGGCAGCTATGTCTCCTCCGACTGGGGCATGCGCCAGTTCTGTCGCAATTGCGGTTCGAGCCTGTTCTGGCGGCTGCGCGAGGGCGGGGACCATGTTGCCGTGGCTTTCCAGAGCTTTGACGACACCAGCTCGTTCAAGTTCCTCGAAGAGATCTTCATCGATGAGAAGCCGGCGCTCTACGACTTCGCCGGCGAGCGCCCGCGGCTGACGGGCGCAGAAGTGATGGCGCGCTTCCAGGCGCAGCAGGAAGGCCGGCAATGACCGAGCACAACATCCGTAACTTCTCGATCAATTTCGGCCCGCAGCATCCGGCGGCGCACGGCGTGCTGCGCCTCGTGCTGGAGCTTGACGGCGAGGTCGTCGAGCGCGTCGATCCGCATATCGGCCTGCTGCACCGCGGCACGGAAAAGCTGATCGAGGCCAAGACCTATCTCCAGGCCGTGCCCTATTTCGACCGGCTCGACTATGTCGCGCCGATGAACCAGGAGCATGCCTTTGCGCTGGCGGTCGAGCGTCTCGTCGGCGTGACCGTGCCGCGCCGCGGCCAGCTCATCCGCGTGCTCTATTCCGAGATCGGCCGCATCCTCTCGCATCTGCTCAACGTCACCACGCAGGCGATGGACGTGGGCGCCCTCACGCCCCCGCTCTGGGGCTTCGAGGAGCGCGAGAAGCTGATGATCTTCTACGAGCGGGCCTGCGGCGCGCGCATGCATGCGGCCTATGTCCGCCCCGGCGGCGTGCATCAGGACTTGCCGGTCTCGCTGATCCACGACATCGCCGAGTGGTGCGATCCGTTCCTCAAGGTCTGCGACGACCTCGAAGGGCTGCTCAGCGACAACCGCATCTTCAAGCAGCGCAACGTCGATATCGGCGTGGTCGACCTCGAGACCTGCTGGAAATGGGGCTTCTCGGGAGTGATGGTGCGCGGCTCCGGCGCGCCCTGGGACCTGCGCAAGTCGCAGCCCTACGAATGCTACGAGGAGATGGAATTCGACGTCCCCGTCGGCAAGAACGGTGACTGCTTCGACCGCTACCACATCCGCATGGAAGAGATGCGCCAGTCGGTGCGCATCATGAAGCAGTGCTGCGACAAGCTGCTGGCGGCCGATGGCGGCGGCCCGGTCTCCTCGCTCGACGGCAAGATGGTGCCGCCCAAGCGTGGCGAGATGAAGCGCTCGATGGAAGCGCTGATCCACCACTTCAAGCTCTACACCGAGGGCTACAAGGTGCCGGCCGGCGAGGTCTATGCCGCCGTCGAGGCGCCGAAGGGCGAGTTCGGCGTCTATCTGGTCTCGGACGGCACCAACAAGCCCTATCGCTGCAAGATCAAGGCCCCGGGCTTCGCCCATCTCCAGGCCATGGATTTCATGTGCCGCAAGCACATGCTCGCCGACGTCTCCGCGATTCTCGGTTCGCTGGACATCGTGTTTGGGGAGGTCGATCGGTGAGATTGGCCGCTGTCTTGATCGGTCTGGTCGGGTGCGCGATCGCCGCTTGCGGCGCGTCGGCGCAGGGCCGTCCGACCTATCAGCAGCTCGAGAAGGCCGGGTTTCGCTATGTTGCCAAGGATCAGCCAGGCTATGTGAGCTGGTGCTCTTGGATTTATGTCCGCCGTTGTACGGATCCGGTCTTCAGCTGCAGTTGCGGCGGCCAGGATCCGAATTATGGGCGTTGTGCGCCGGCTCTGCCGCGCGCTGCCGCCCACTATCGAAGCTATTGCCAGGGTTGAGAAAGCCGAATGTCCGTCCGTCGTCTCGCACCTGATCCTGTCCAACCGGCCTCCTTCGCCTTCACCCCGGCGAACGAGAACTGGATCGACCAGCAGATCGCCAAGTACCCGGCGGGCCGCCAGGCCTCGGCCGTCATCCCGCTGCTGTGGAAGGCGCAGGAGCAGGAGGGCTGGGTCTCGCGCGCCGTGATCGAGACCGTCGCCCGGCGCCTCGGCATGGCGCCGATGCGCGTGCTGGAGGTCGCGACCTTCTACACCATGTTCAACCTGCAGCCGGTGGGCGAGTATTTCGTCCAGCTCTGCGGCACGACGCCCTGCGCGCTGCGCGGCGCGGAAGCGCTGAAGAAGGTCTGCGAAGACGTCATCGGCCCGCAATCGACCGTCACCGCCGACGGCAAGTTGTCGTGGCTGGAAGTCGAGTGTCTCGGCGCCTGCTGCAATGCGCCGATGGCGCAGATCAACGTCGATTACTACGAGGATCTGACGCCGGCCAATTTCCGCCAGCTTCTCGACGACCTGCGCAACGGCCGGCCGACCCAGCCCGGCCCGCAGAACGGCCGCACCGGCTCCGAGCCCGAAGGCGGTCCGCAGACCCTGACCGACAAGGCCCTCTATGACGGCTCGATGATCGGCGCCGGCGACTGGCAGAAGCGCATCGCCGAGCAGCGCAAAGCCACGGCCGAAGCCGCAGCCGCCAAGGCTGCAGCCGAGGCGGAAGCGAAGAAGACTGCCGAAGCCGACGCCAAGAAGGCCGAAGCCACGCCGGCCGCCGTCGCCAGCAAGCCTGCAAGCGAGACCGCCGCCGCTGGCCGCCCAAAGCCTTCGGAGCCCGCCCAGCCGAGCAGCGCCGCCCAGGACACGCCGTCCGCCGACGGCAAGCCGAAGACGACCCGCTCGCGTGCCAAGACCGCCAAGAGCGGCGACAAGCCGGCGGAGTGAGGATCAGATCATGCTCGCAGATCGCGACCGCATCTTCACCAATCTCTACGGCCTGCATGACCGTACCCTGAAGGGTGCGATCCAGCGTGGCGCCTGGGATGGCACCAAGTTCCTGCTGGAGCAGGGCCGGGACTGGATCATCGACGAGATGAAGAAGTCCGGCCTGCGCGGGCGCGGCGGTGCCGGCTTCCCGACCGGGCTGAAATGGTCGTTCATGCCCAAGCAGAGCGACGGGCGTCCGCATTACCTCGTCGTCAACGCCGACGAGTCGGAGCCCGGCACCTGCAAGGACCGCGAGATCATGCGCAACGACCCGCATACGCTGGTCGAGGGCTGCCTGATCGCCTCCTTCGCCATGGGCGCGCATGCGGCCTATATCTACATCCGCGGCGAATATGTCCGTGAGCGCGAAGCGCTGCAGCGCGCTGTCGACGAGGCCTATGAGGCCAAGCTCATCGGCAAGGACAACGTCCACGGCTATCCCTTTGACCTCTATGTGCATCACGGCGCCGGCGCCTATATCTGCGGCGAAGAGACGGCGCTGCTGGAGAGCCTTGAGGGCAAGAAGGGCATGCCGCGGCTGAAGCCGCCATTCCCCGCCAATATGGGCCTCTACGGCTGCCCGACGACGGTGAACAACGTCGAGTCGATCGCGGTCGCGCCGACCATCCTGCGCCGCGGCGCGAGCTGGTTCTCCTCGATCGGCACCCCGAACAATGTCGGCACCAAGCTCTTCTGCGTCTCGGGCCATGTGAACAAGCCCTGCAACGTCGAAGAGGCGATGGGCATCCCCTTCCGCGAGCTGATCGACAAGCATTGCGGTGGCATTCGCGGCGGCTGGGACAATCTGAAGGCGGTCATCCCCGGCGGCTCCTCGGTGCGCATGGTTCCGGCCGAGCAGATCATCGACACGCCGATGGATTTCGACTCGCTCTCGAAGCTGCGCTCCGGCCTCGGCACGGCGGCGGTGATCGTCATGGACAAGTCGACCGACATCGTCCGCGCCATTGCCCGCATCAGCCATTTCTACAAGCATGAGAGCTGCGGCCAGTGCACGCCCTGCCGCGAGGGCACGGGGTGGATGTGGCGCGTCATGGAGCGCATGGCCGAAGGCCGCGCCCAGAAGCGCGAGATCGACATGCTGCTCGACGTCACCAAGCAGATCGAGGGCCACACCATCTGCGCGCTCGGCGACGCCGCGGCCTGGCCGATCCAGGGCCTGATCGCGCATTTCCGGCACGAGATCGAGCAGCGCATCGACGACTATGCCGCCAACCCGCACAGCGAGCCTGTGCGTCTGATGGCGGCGGAGTGAGACCATGACGAAACTCCTCATCGACGGCATCGAGGTCGACGTACCCGCCGAATACACGGTCCTCCAGGCCTGCGAGGCGGCGGGCGTCGAGGTGCCGCGCTTCTGCTTCCACGAGCGGCTCTCGATCGCCGGCAACTGCCGCATGTGCCTCGTCGAGGTGAAGGGTGGCCCGCCGAAGCCGCAGGCCTCCTGCGCCATCGGCGTGCGCGACCTGCGCCCTGGCCCGAACGGCGAGCCGCCGGTCGTCTCGACCAAGTCGCCGATGGTCAAGAAGGCGCGCGAAGGGGTGATGGAGTTCCTGCTCATCAACCATCCGCTCGACTGCCCGATCTGCGACCAGGGTGGCGAATGCGACCTGCAGGACCAGGCGATGGCTTATGGCGCGGACACGTCGCGCTATGCCGAGAACAAGCGCGCCGTCGAGGACAAGTATATCGGGCCGCTGGTCAAGACGACGATGACGCGCTGCATCCAGTGCACGCGCTGCGTCCGCTTCACCACCGAGGTCGCCGGTGCCTCCGACCTCGGCGCCATCGGCCGCGGCGAGGACATGGAGATCACGACCTATCTCGAGCACGCGATGAGCTCGGAGCTGCAGAGCAATATCGTCGATCTCTGCCCCGTCGGCGCGTTGACCTCGAAGCCCTACCAGAACAAGGCCCGCCCCTGGGAGCTCTCCAAGACCGAGAGCATCGACGTGATGGACGCGGTGGGCTCGGCCATCCGCGTCGACTCGCGCGGCAAGGAAGTCATGCGCATCCTGCCCCGCCTCAACGAGGCGGTGAATGAGGAGTGGATTTCCGACAAGACCCGGCACGTCGCCGACGGTCTCAAGACCCAGCGCCTCGACCGGCCTTATATCCGCGAGAACGGCCGGCTGCGCCCGGCGAGCTGGAACGAGGCCTTCGCCGCCATCGCCGCCAAGGTGAAGGCTGCCGCGCCTGAGAAGATCGGCGCCATCGCTGGCGATCTGGCCGCGGTCGAGGAGATGTTCGCGCTGAAGGCGCTGATCGCCTCGCTCGGATCAGCCAATCTCGACGCGCGCCAGGACGGCACGAAGCTGCATCCGAAGTTCGGCCGCGCCTCCTACCTCCTCAACGCCGGCATCGCCGGCATCGAGGACGCGACCTCGCTGCTGATCATCGGCTCGAACCCGCGCCGCGAGGCCCCGATCCTGAATGCCCGCATCCGCAAGCGCTGGCTGCGCGGTGACTTCAAGATCGGCGTCATCGGCGAGAAGGCCGACCTGACCTATTCCTACGACTATCTCGGCGCCGGCCCGGAGACGCTGGCCGATATCGTCAAGTCCGCCGCATCCGCCGGCGGCAAGCCGATGGTGCTGATCGGGCAGGGGGCTCTTGCCCGCGCCGACGGCGAGGCCGTGCTCTCGCTCGCCGCCAAGGCGGCGCAGTCGCTGGGCGCGATTGCCGAAGGCTGGAACGGCTTCGGCGTGATCCACACCGCCGCCGCCCGCGCCGGTGCGCTCGATCTCGGCTTCGTGCCGCAAGAAAACGCTCATGGATCGGGCGGTCTGGATGCCGCCGCCATGGTCCAGCCGGGTGCGCTCGACGTGCTCTTCCTGCTCGGTGCCGACGAGATCGAGGTGCCGGAAGGCGCTTTCGTCGTCTACCAGGGCACGCATGGCGACAAGGGCGCTCATCGCGCCGACGTCATCCTGCCGGGTGCGGCCTATACCGAGAAGTCCGGCACCTATGTGAACACCGAAGGCCGCGTGCAGATGGCGGATCGCGCTACCTTCCCGCCGGGCGATGCCCGCGAGGACTGGGCGATCCTGCGTGCGCTTTCGGGCCATCTCGGCAAGACGCTGCCCTTCGACTCCCTGTCCGGCCTGCGCAAGGCGCTCTACGGGGCGCACCCGCATTTCGCGGCGCTCGACGGTCTGCCCGTCAACGACGCAGCGGAGATCGGCAAGCTCGCCGGCCTTGGCGGCAAGACCGACAAGGCGGGCTTCGCCCCGGCCGTCAGTGACTTCTACCAGACCAACCCGATCGCGCGTGCCTCTGCCGTGATGGCGGAATGCTCGGCGCTGGCCTCGGGCCGGCACCAGCAGGCGGCGGAGTAACCGGCCATGAACTGGGACCTCGTCCTCGATATCGCGATCATCCTCGGCAAGAGCCTGCTGCTGCTGGTCTGCCTGCTGGTCTTCATCGCCTATATACTGCTCGCCGACCGCAAGGTCTGGGCGGCGGTGCAGCTGCGCCGTGGCCCGAACGTCGTCGGTCCCTGGGGGCTGTTCCAGAGCTTCGCGGACCTGATCAAGTTCGCGCTCAAGGAGCCGATCATCCCGGCCGGCGCCAACAAGGGCATCTTCCTGCTCGCGCCCTTCATCTCCTGCCTGCTGGCGCTCGGCGCCTGGGCGGTGATCCCGGTGGCGGAAGGCTGGGCGATCGCCGACATCAATGTCGGCGTGCTCTACATCCTCGCGATCTCCTCGCTCGGCGTCTACGGCATCATCATGGCCGGCTGGGCCTCGAACTCGAAGTACCCGTTCATGAGCGCGCTGCGCTCGGCGGCGCAGATGGTGTCCTACGAGGTCTCGATCGGCTTCGTCATCATCACCGTGCTGCTCTGCGTCGGTTCGCTCAACCTCTCGGCTATCGTCGAAGCCCAGCAGAACCGTGGCCTGGCCCATGCGCTCGGCGTGCCCTGGCTCAGCATCCTGAACTGGTACTTCCTGCCGCTCTTCCCGATGTTCGTGGTCTTCTTCATCTCGGCGCTGGCCGAGACGAACCGGCCGCCCTTCGACCTGGCCGAGGCGGAATCTGAGCTCGTGGCGGGCTTCATGGTCGAGTATTCCTCGACGCCGTACCTGCTGTTCATGCTCGGCGAATACGTGGCGATCATGACCATGTGCTCGCTGACGACGATCCTGTTCCTCGGCGGCTGGGCCCCGCCGGTCGCGCTGCCGCCCTTCACCTGGCTGCCCGGCGTGTTCTGGTTCGCGCTCAAGGTCTGCCTCGTGTTCTTCATGTTCGCGCTGGTGAAGGCCTTCGTGCCGCGCTACCGCTACGACCAGTTGATGCGTCTGGGCTGGAAGGTCTTCCTGCCGCTCTCGATCGCCAGCGTGGTGATCGTGGCGCTGGTGCTGCAGTTGACGGGCTGGGGTCCGGTCGGCGGGTGAGTTTGGCTGCGATCTCCGGAATTGCATTCGGTATGATCGCAGCACTGGTTCTGTACGGCTCGGCGTGCTGGTGGGCGCGGCGAAGCCGAATCTTCGATGCGCTTGACGTGGCGCTCGGAGGGGCGGTGGCCGCCGCGGTTGTCGGTGGCTTCGGCGGATACAAGGCTGTTCAGTGGCTTGGGCTGCTGGCGGCATGAACATGGCGGGTTTCCTCGGCGCCCTGATCGGCTTCGGGCTGGGCCTGCTGGAATACCGGCTGATCTCGGCCGTGGTGATCGGGGCGCTGAGGCGCACGGATCACTCGACGACAGAGGCCGAAAAGATGGATTATGAGCGCCGCATCCGCATCCTGCGGCGGGCGCTGATGGCAATGACGATCGGCTTCATGCCGATCCTGGGTTTCGTGATCGGCCGGACGCTGTTCGGCTGAGGATGGAAGGACGAAGGCGATGTCACTCGCGCAAGCCGCAAGGGGCCTGCTGCTGAAGGAGTTCGTCGGGGCGATCGGCCTGTCGATGCGCTACTTCTTCAAGCCGAAGGCGACGTTGAACTACCCGTTCGAGAAGGGCCAGCTCTCGCCGCGCTTCCGCGGCGAGCACGCGCTGCGCCGCTATCCGAACGGCGAGGAGCGCTGCATCGCCTGCAAGCTCTGCGAGGCGATCTGCCCGGCGCAGGCCATCACCATCGAGGCCGGTCCGCGCCGCAACGACGGCACGCGCCGCACCACCCGTTATGACATCGACATGACGAAGTGCATCTATTGCGGCTTCTGCCAGGAAGCCTGCCCGGTCGATGCCATCGTCGAGGGGCCGAATTTCGAGTTCGCGACCGAAACGCGCGAGGAGCTGTTCTACGACAAGGACAAGCTGCTCGCGAACGGCGCGCGCTGGGAACGCGAGATCGCGCGCAATATTGCGATGGATGCGCCGTATCGATGATGAACTGGCCGTCATGCTCGGGCTTGCCCCGAGCATCTCTTGCAGGAGATTCTTGGGTCTGAGCTTCGCTTCGCCCGAGATTGACGCCCTTGGAATGAGACCAGACCCGCCGCGCGGTTGTCGCGTCCGGCGGGCCTGATTATAGACGCTCCAAATTGCACCGGGATCCCGAGTCCCGGAGCACGAACCAAACGAGGACCGCGCCGAAAAGGGGCGGGAAGGGCTGGCCGAGATGAATGCCGCAGCGGCTTTCTTCTATCTTTTCGCAGGGGTGACCGTGGCATCCGCCTTCATGGTGGTGACCTCACGCAATCCCGTGCATTCGGTGCTGTTCCTGATCCTGGCCTTCGTCAATGCGGCCGGGCTGTTCATGCTGCTGGGTGCCGAGTTCCTCGCGATGCTGCTGGTCGTCGTCTATGTCGGCGCGGTCGCGGTGCTCTTCCTCTTCGTGGTGATGATGCTCGACGTCGATTTCGCCGAGTTCCGCCAGGGCTTCCTGAATTATCTGCCAGTCGGTGCGCTCATCGGCTTCATCTTCGCCGTCGAGCTGCTGCTGGTCGTCGGCGCCTGGGTCATCGACCCGCAGATCGTCAAGGCGCCGGTCGCCGCGATCCCTGCCGGCGTCACCAACACCGAGGCGCTCGGCCGCGTGCTCTACACCCAGTACGTCTACTACTTCCAGGCGGCGGGTCTCGTGCTGCTGGTCGCCATGATCGGCGCGATCGTGCTGACGCTGCGCGAGCGGCACGGCATCAAGCGCCAGCACGTCCCGACCCAGAACGCCCGTACCAAGGACGCGGCGATGGAGGTCAAGCAGGTGCCCTCGCGCGCCGGCGTTCCCGAGGAGATGGCGTGATGACGATCGGACTGGGCCATTATCTCGCCGTCAGCGCCATCCTGTTCACGCTCGGTGTGCTCGGCATCTTCATCAACCGCAAGAACGTCATCGTCATCCTGATGTCGGTCGAGCTCATCCTGCTCTCGGTCAATCTGAACTTCGTCGCCTTCTCGAGCTTCCTGAACGACATCGTCGGACAGGTCTTCGCGCTGCTCGTACTCACGGTGGCGGCGGCTGAGGCCGCGATCGGCCTCGCCATTCTCGTCGTCTACTTCCGCAACCGCGGCACGATCGCGGTGGAAGACATCAACATGATGAAAGGCTGAGCGCTGTCCGGCGCCTGGACCTCACGGCCATGTATCACCTGATCGTCTTCCTCCCCCTGATCGGCTTCCTGATCGCCGGCCTCTTCGGCCGGCTGATCGGCGCGCGCGGCTCCGAGATCGTCACGACCTCGCTGCTCATCGTCTCGGCAATCCTGTCCTGGGTCGCCTTCGTCCAGGTCGGCTTCGGCTCCGCCACGACGCGGATCCAGGTCGCGAGCTGGATCTCCTCCGGCAGCCTCCAGGTCGACTGGGCCTTCCGCGTGGACACGCTGACCGTGGTGATGCTGGTCGTCGTCAACACGGTGTCCTCGCTCGTGCACCTGTACTCGATCGGCTACATGCACGAGGATCCGCACCGGCCGCGCTTCTTCGCCTATCTCTCGCTGTTCACCTTCGCGATGCTGATGCTGGTGACGGCGGATAATCTCGTCCAGATGTTCTTCGGCTGGGAGGGCGTCGGTCTCGCCTCCTATCTGCTGATCGGCTTCTGGTACCAGAAGCCCTCGGCCAATGCCGCGGCGATGAAGGCCTTCATCGTCAACCGCGTCGGCGATTTCGGCTTCTCGCTCGGCATGTTCCTGGTCTTCGTGCTGTTCGGCTCGGTCGCCTTCGACGCGATCTTCCCGCGCGCCGGCGAGTTCGTGAACCAGGGCTTCCGCTTCCTTGGCTATGACTGGAACGCGCTGACCCTGACCTGCCTGCTGCTGTTCGTCGGCGCGATGGGCAAGTCGGCCCAGTTCCTGCTCCACACCTGGCTGCCTGACGCGATGGAAGGCCCGACCCCGGTCTCGGCCCTCATCCATGCCGCGACCATGGTTACTGCCGGTGTCTTCATGGTGGCGCGCCTGTCGCCGCTCTTCGAGTATGCTCCCGTCGCGCTCACCGTCGTCGTCGTCATCGGCGCCACCACGGCCTTCTTCGCCGCGACGGTCGGCCTCGTGCAGAACGACATCAAGCGCGTCATCGCGTATTCGACCTGCTCGCAGCTCGGCTACATGTTCGTCGCGCTCGGCGTCGGCAATTACGGCGCCGGCATCTTCCACCTCTTCACCCACGCCTTCTTCAAGGCCCTGCTCTTCTTGGGCGCCGGCTCGGTCATCCACGCGATGCACCACGAGCAGGACATGCGCCGCATGGGCGGCCTGCGTAAGCACATCCCGCTGACCGCGGCGGCGATGACGATCGGCACCCTGGCGCTGACCGGCGTCGGTATCCCCGGGACGGTTTTCGGCTTCGCCGGCTTCTTCTCGAAGGATGCGATCATCGAGAGCGCTTATGCCTCGGTCGAGCATGGTGGCTTCGCCAGCTCCTATGCCTTCATCCTGCTGGTCGTCGCCGCCTGCATGACGTCCTTCTATTCCTGGCGGCTTTACTTCATGACCTTCGAGGGCGCGCCGCGCTGGGGCCACGGCCATGACTCGCATGGTCATGATGACCATGACCATGCCGCACACGGTCACAATGAGCACGCGCATGACGATCACGGCCACGGCCATGATCACACGCCGCATGAGAGCCCCTGGGTGATGCTGCTGCCACTCGCCCTGCTTTCGGTCGGCGCGATCTTCGCGGGCGTCGCCTTCAAGGAGTACTTCGTCGGTCACGACTTCGAGCATTTCTGGAAGTCGGCGCTGTTCATGGGCAAGGACAACCACATCCTGCACACCATGCACGAGGTGCCCAAGTGGGTCGTGGCATCACCGTTCGTGGCGATGCTGACCGGCTTCGTGCTCGCCTACTGGATGTATGTCCGCCGCCCGGACATTCCGGGCAAGCTCGCCGCTGCGAACCCTGCGCTGTACCAGTTCCTGCTGAACAAGTGGTACTTCGACGAGCTCTACGACTTCCTGTTCGTGCGCCCGGCGAAATGGCTCGGCCGCTTCCTCTGGAAGAAGGGCGATGGCCTGGTCATCGACGGCCTCGGACCGGACGGCATCTCGGCCCGCGTGGTCGATGTGACCAACCGGGTGGTCCGGCTGCAGACCGGCTATCTCTATCACTATGCCTTCGCGATGCTGATCGGCGTCGCTGGGCTGGTGACCTGGTATCTTGTGACCCGCGGGTGAGATGATGTCCTTCGGTTTCGGTATCCTCACCGGTCTTCTGGTCCTGCCGCTGGTCGGCGCTGCCTTCATCCTGGCGCAGCGTGGCGATCAGGCCTCGGTCGACTCCAACGCTCGCTGGGCGGCGCTGATCACGACGGTGCTGACCTTCGTGCTCGCCTGCGTCGCCTGGAGCCGCTTCGACACGGCCAACCCCGGCTTCCAGATGGTCGAGACCCATGGCTGGGTCTCTGATGCCATCAAGTTCAAGCTCGGCGTCGACGGCTTTTCCTTCCCCTTCATCGTGCTGACGGCGTTCCTGATGCCGTTCTGCATCCTCGCCTCCTGGACCTCGGTCGAGAAGCGGGTGGCAGAGTACATGGTCGCCTTCCTGATCCTGGAGACGCTGATGATCGGCGTCTTCGCGGCGCTCGACCTCGTGCTGTTCTACCTGTTCTTCGAAGCCGGCCTGATCCCGATGTTCCTGATCATCGGCATCTGGGGTGGCAAGCGGCGCGTCTACGCCTCCTACAAGTTCTTCCTCTACACCCTGCTCGGCTCGGTGCTGATGCTGCTGGCGGTGATGGCGATGTACTGGAACGCCGGTACGACCGACATTCCGGCGCTGCTCGCCCACAAGTTCCCGGCCGGCATGCAGACATGGCTGTGGCTCGCCTTCTTCGCCTCCTTCGCGGTGAAGATGCCGATGTGGCCGGTCCATACCTGGCTGCCCGACGCGCACGTCGAGGCGCCGACGGCCGGTTCCGTCATCCTGGCGGCGATCCTGCTGAAGATGGGCGGCTACGGCTTCATCCGCTTCTCGATCCCGATGTTCCCGGAGGCGTCGCATTATTTCGCGCCGCTGGTCTTCGCGCTGTCCGTCATCGCCATCGTCTACACCTCGCTGGTGGCGCTGATGCAGGAGGATATCAAGAAGCTGATCGCCTACTCTTCGGTGGCGCATATGGGCTTCGTCACCATGGGCCTCTTCACCCTGACGCCGCAGGGCATCCAGGGCGCGATGTTCCAGATGATGAGCCATGGCCTCGTCTCGGGCGCGCTCTTCCTCTGCGTCGGCGTGATCTACGACCGCATGCACACCCGCGAGATCGCTGCCTATGGCGGGCTGGTGAACCGCATGCCGCTCTATGCGGTGGTGTTCATGGTCTTCACCATGGCCAATGTCGGCCTGCCGGGCACCGCCGGTTTCGTCGGCGAGTTCCTGACGCTGGTCGGCGCCTTCCGCGCCAATCCCTGGGTTGCCTTCTTCGCGACCTCCGGCGTCATTCTCTCGGCCGCCTATGCGCTCTGGCTCTACCGCCGGGTCGTCTTCGGCGAGCTCGTCAAGCCGGAGCTCAAGGACATCAAGGACCTGAACGGCCGCGAGATCGCGATCTTGGTCCCGCTCGTCCTGCTGACGATCTGGTACGGCGTGCAGCCGCACACGATCCTCGACGCCTTCGCGGCGCCGACCGAAGCGCTCATCAAGAACTATCAGGCTGCGCTCACTGTCGCGAAGACGGCAGTGGCGGCCGTGCAGTAAGGTCTCGTCATGGCTCTGCCCGCTCTCGGCCCGGCCCTGCCGGAAATCATCCTCGCCGTCGGCGCCATCGCGATGGTGCTGATCGGCGCGATCCAGGGTGAGCGCGCGACGCGCCTGCTCGAAGGCCTCGCGCTCGTGCTGCTTGCGGTCGCGTTGGTGCTGGTCGTCTCGGCCGGCGGCAAGCTCCTGACCTTCAACAACGGCTTCATCGCCGACGGCTTCTCCCGCTTCATGAAGGTGCTGACGCTGATCGGCGCCGGCGCCACGATCCTTCTCTCCGCCGACACTCTGCGGCGCGAGGGGGCGATGCGCTTCGAATTCCCCATTCTCGTCGTGCTCGCCACCATCGGCATGATGATGATGATCTCGGCCAACGATCTCATCAGCCTCTATGTCGGCCTCGAGCTGCAGTCGCTGGCGCTTTATGTCGTCGCGGCGTTCGACCGCGACAATGCGAAGTCGACCGAGGCGGGCCTGAAGTACTTCGTGCTGGGCGCGCTCTCCTCCGGCATGCTGCTCTATGGCGCCTCGCTGGTCTACGGCTTCACCGGCACCGTCACCTTCTCCGGCATCGCTGCGGCGACGCAGGGCGGGCATGCCGGCATCGGCTTGATCTTCGGCATCGTCTTCATCGCCGCCGGCGTCGCCTTCAAGATCTCGGCCGTGCCGTTCCATATGTGGACGCCGGACGTCTATGAGGGCGCTCCGACCCCGGTCGCCGCCTTCTTCGCCTCGGCCCCCAAGATGGCCGCCATGGCGATGGTCGTCCGCATCTTCGTCGGCGCCTTCCCGGGCGCGATCCAGGACTGGCGCCAGATCATCGTCTTCATCTCGATCGCCTCGATGGCGCTCGGCGCCTTCGCCGCGATCGGCCAGCGCAATATCAAGCGCCTGCTCGCCTATTCCTCGATCGCGAATATGGGTTACGCGCTGGTCGGCCTTGCCGCCGGCACCCCCGGCGGCGTGCAGGGGGTGATGACCTATATGGCGATCTATCTCGCCACGACGCTCGCCGCCTTCGCCTGCGTGCTGATGATGCGCCGTGACGGCAAACTGGTCGAGGACATCTCGGAGCTTGCCGGCCTGTCCCGTACCAATCGCTGGATGGCGTTCGCGATGTCGATGATGATGTTCTCGCTCGCCGGCATCCCGCCGCTCGCCGGCTTCTGGGCGAAGTGGTACGTCTTCCTCGCCGCGATCGAGGCCAAGCTCTACGTGCTCGCCGTCGTCGGCGTGATCACCAGCGTCGTCGGTGCCTACTATTATCTGCGCCTCGTCAAGGTGATGTACTTCGACGATCCGAAGCCGGCCTTCGAGACTGCGGATTACGGTGTGCGCACCGTGCTGCTGTTCTCCACCATCTTCGTGCTGGTGCTTTCGCTCCTGCCGGCGCCGCTCTTCAATGCGGCAGAGGCAGCGGCGAAGTCGCTCTTCTGAGCCGAGGGCGCGTGCTCGGTGAGGCCGCCCGCGCCGCGGGCTACCGGCTGATCATTCGGGACGAGGTCGGCTCCACCATGGAGGAAGCTCGTCGCGCGCTCGATCAGGGCGAGCCGGGCAAGCTCTGGATCGTCGCCCGCAGCCAGAATGCGGGCAGAGGGCGGCACGGCCGGCAATGGGGTTCGCCCCCCGGAAATCTCTATGCGAGCCTGCTGCTGACCGACCCTTGCGAGCCGGCCCTGGCGCCGCAGCTCGGCTTCGTGGTGGGGCTCGCCCTGCACGATGCCGCCGCGAAACTGCTCGGCCCGGCCGCGTCGGGACTCAAGCTGAAATGGCCGAACGACCTGTTGCTCGACCGCGCCAAGACCTCGGGGCTGCTGCTCGAAGGCGAGAGCCGGGCAGGGCGGCTCAACGTCATCGTCGGCTGCGGGGTCAACATCGCCTCCTGCCCCTCCGACACGCCCTATCCCGCGACCTTCCTCAAGGCGGCGGCGCCGCAGGCCAATGTCGAGACGATGCTGACGGGGCTGAGCGATGCCTTCGCCCAGCGCTTCGCCATCTGGTCCCAGCCCGGTGGCTTCGGGCCGATCCGTGCCGCCTGGCTCGAGCGCGCCGCCTTTCTCGGCGAGGCCATCACCATCCGCCTGCCTGACGGTCCGCTGGCGGGGCGATTTGTCGGTCTCGACCCGACAGGGCGTCTCGAACTCGAAACGGAAGCCGGCCGGCGGGTCATCGATGCGGGCGATCTCTTCTTCGGAGCGGCCTGAGATGCGTGGGCGGCCATGCTGGCCTGCCGCGTCGCGACCATGCTAGAGGAATTCGTCGGTTCCACGCGGTCATCCCGGGCGGCCGAAGGACGACCCGGGATCCATGCCGGAACGCGAGCCGGAATCGCGCCGGCATGGATCCCGGGTCTCCGCTTCGCTTCGTCCGGGATGCACCGCGTATCCCGAAAGACCTCCCGGCAAGTCGGCATCGGCGCGCAATGATGCGCTGTTGGCGACTGCCATGCCTTCAGGATTGCCAGTGACCCGTTCCAGCGACCAGCTCGTTTTCGTTCCCCTCGGCGGCCTCGGCGAGATCGGCATGAACGCCGCTCTCTACGGCTTCGGGCCCGAGGGGAGACGCAAATGGATTCTGGTCGATTGCGGCCTGTCCTTCGCCGGCCCGGAAGCGCCGGGCGTCGATATCGTGCTGCCCGATCTGCGCTACATCATCGAGGAGCGGGCGAACCTCCTCGGCATCGTCATCACCCATGCCCATGAGGACCATATCGGCGCGCTCGCCGCGCTCTGGCCCAGCCTCCGCGCGCCGGTCTATTGCACGCGCTTCGCCGCCGGCCTTCTCGCGACGCGCCGGCTCTCCGAGCCGGGCGCGCCGAATGTCGAGATCAACGTCGTGCCGCAGGGCGGGCGCATCACGCTCGGGCCGTTCGACATCGAATACGTCCCCGTGGCCCACTCGATTCCCGAGTCGAACGCGCTCGCCATCCGCACCCCGGCCGGCCTCGTCGTCCATACCGGCGACTGGAAGATCGACCCGACGCCGCGCGTCGGCCTGCCAACTGATGAGAAGCGGCTGCGCGAGCTCGGCGAGGAGGGCGTGCTGGCCATCGTCTGCGACTCGACCAATGTGATGCGCGACGGCATCAGCCCGAGCGAGGCGGACGTTGCTGCCAAGCTCAAGGAGCTCGTGGCGTCGGCGCCCGGTCGCGTCGCAGTCACCACCTTCGCTTCCAACGTCGCCCGGCTGCGCGCCGTTGCTGAAGCCGCAATGGCTGCCGAGCGCGAGGTCGTGGTCGTCGGCCGCGCCATGGACCGCGTCATCGACGTCGCGCGCGAGTGTGGCTATCTCGATGGTATCCCCGCCTTCCGGCCGGTCGATGCCTATGGCTATCTGCCGCGCGACAAGGTCGTGGCGCTGCTGACCGGCAGCCAAGGCGAGCCGCGCGCCGCGCTCTCGCGCATTGCCGCGGACGACCATCCCGAGATCGCGCTCTCGCCGGGCGACCGCGTGATCTTCTCGTCGCGCACCATCCCCGGAAACGAAAAGTCGGTCGGCAACATCCTCAATGCGCTTGCGCGCGACAACATCGAGATCATCACGGACCGCACCCATCTCGTGCATGTCTCCGGCCATCCCCGCCGCGAGGAGATGGCCAGGCTCTATGGCTGGCTGAAGCCGCAGATCGCGATTCCCGCCCATGGCGAGGACCTGCATCTCGCCGAGCATGAGAGCTTCGCCCGCAGCCTCGGCGTGAAGCATGTGCTGCGCGCCGGCAATGGCGACGTCGTGGCGATCTCGGGCGAGGGCGCCCGAAAGGTCGATGAAGCCCCGCACGGCCGTCTCTATCAGGACGGCTCGCTGCTGGTGAACGCGCTGGAGAAGACGCTGCAGGAGCGCCGGCGGCTCTCCTTCGCGGGCATCGTCTCGATTGCGGTTGCGGTCGACGAGAAGGGCAGTATTGCGGGCGAGCCGGAGATCGCCGTGCTCGGCCTGCCGCCGCGCACCCGCGACGGCACCGATTTCGACGAATATGTCGCCGACACCGTCGGCGAGCTGCTCGACGGTATCCCCAAGGCCCGCCGCCGCGACCCGGAAGCCCTTCGCAACGCGCTGGAGCGCGGGGTGCGCAGTGCCGTGAACGAGGAGTGGGGCAAGAAGCCGCTGGTGCATGCGCTGGTGGTCGAGGTGTAGAACGGGCGCAGCACCGCCGGGCTGGAGAAGACGAAGATGATCGGACGCCTCAACCATGTCGCCATCGCGGTGAAGGACCTCGCGGCCGCGACGGCGCTCTATCGTGACACGCTGGGTGCGCGGGTGTCGCAGCCGCAGCCTGAGCCGGAGCACGGCGTCACCGTGGTCTTCGTCGAATTGCCGAACACCAAGATCGAGTTGCTGGAGCCGCTTGGCGCCGACTCCCCGATCGCGAAGTTCCTCGAGCGCAATGCCGACGGCGGCATCCACCACATCTGCTACGAGGTCGACGACATCCTCGCTGCGCGCGACCGGCTGAAGGCGCGGGGCGCGCGCGTTCTCGGCTCGGGTGAGCCGCGCATCGGCGCCCATGGCAAGCCCGTGCTCTTCCTGCATCCCAAGGATTTCCTCGGCACGCTGGTCGAACTGGAACAGGCCTGAACGTCATGTCCGAGATCGCTTTCGTCGGGGAGCCCGAGCCGGGCTCGCCACGTCCCTTCAGCGCGGCGACCGTTGCCGGCGGCATGATCTTCGTATCCGGCCATTCGGCGCCGCACGATCCCGCGCGCGGCATTCATCGCGGTGATACGCCGGCGGACGAAGTCCGCAACGCGCTCGGCCGCATCGCCGAAATTCTTGCGGAGACCGGCAGCGGGCTCGACCGCGTCGTGCAGATGACGATGCTGATCACCGATCCCGCCGACTATGCCGCCTGCAACGCCGAATATGTGAAGCATTTCCCGAACGGCCTGCCGGCACGCCACACCGCGCGCTTCGGCGTGCCGACCGAGGCCCGGGTGGCATTTTCCTGCATCGCTCTGGCCGGGAGGGGCGCATGAACGTCGTCGGCGGCCTCGCGCTCTACTTCGTGATCTGGTGGATCACGCTCTTCGCCGTTTTGCCTTTCGGCATCCGCAGCCAGCACGAGACAGGGGATGTCGTCGAAGGTACGGAGCCCGGCGCGCCGATCCTGCCGGGGCTGCTCAAGAAGGCCGCGGTCACCTCGGTCATCGCCGCGGTGATCTTCGCCGGTGTCTGGTATGTCTGGGTGACCTACGACATCTGAGCGCGGCGCCCTAGGTTGCGGGGCGTTTCCACCTGCAGCCGATCTGGGAAGGTTCGTCCGGCAGCTCGCCGGAGAGCCGGCAAAGAAAAAGGCAAGGCCAATGCCTTGCCTTGGGTAGTCTTTTTTACCGCAGCATCGGCGCGCGTCTAGTTGCGTGCGACTCGGATACTAGGCGGGCGTTTGTCCTCCCGAGACCTGGTCCGCAGCGCCCTGTCTAGCAAAGCGCTCCCAGCGGGAGATGGTCTAGCTGATTGTGACGGCTCTGTCATCAGTTTAGACAAATGCAGCCTGAAATTTTTGCAAGTTTGATCTCCATTGCACTTGTGCAGTGCAACAACGTTCTTTTCGCCGGTGCCCGCGGCCGTGCTCGCGAGGGAAGGGTGCCTTGTTCCGGTCAAAGGATATCGCTACCTACGGCCATCCGCCGGGCTCGCCGGTGGCCATGGAGATATTCATGCTGCGCAGCTCGCTCGCCGCCCTTGCAGTCGTCGCCTCGCTCGGTTTCGCCCAGGCCCAGAGCCCGAAGCCGGATCCGGAGAACACCGTCATCCTCGAGACCAAGGACGGGCCTGTGACGATCCGCCTGCGGCCGGATCTGGCGCCGAAGCATGTCGCCCAGATCAAGGCTCTGGTGAAGCGCGGCTTCTATGACGGCATAGTCTTCCACCGGGTCATCGACGGCTTCATGGCCCAGACCGGCGATCCGACCGGAACCGGCACCGGCAAGTCCGACCTGCCGAACCTGCCGGCCGAGTTCACCCCGACCCCCTACAAGGTCGGCTCCGTCGGCATGGCGCGCTCGCAGTCGCCGGATTCGGCGAATTCCCAGTTCTTCATCTGCTATGAGGGTTGCGGCCCGCTGACCGGCCAGTACACGCTCTTCGGCGAGGTCGTCTCCGGCATGGACGCCGTGCGCAAGATCAAGAAGGGCGCGCAGGGTAGCGGCCAGGTGACCGGCCCCGACAAGATCGTCCGCATGCGGATGGCCACCGACGCCAAGTGAGATGTAACCGGGGAGGGCTGGAACCATGCTGCGGACGGCCCTTTCAGGCATTCTCACTCTGCTGATCCTCGGCGGCGGCGCGGGCGCGCAGGATACGCGCGACCTCGGTCTGCCGCCTGCCTCCGGCTCGCAAAATCCCGTGCTGCCGCCGCCTTCCGGCTCCCAGAATCCGATCCTGCCGCCCCAGAGCGGCCAGCGCTACAACCCAGGCATCGGCGGGCCGTTCGGCGGCGACAACGACATTCCGGGCATGGAGCAGCGCCGCATAGGGGCACAGAGCCCGATGCGCCGCAACGGCGAAATCGGCCTGATCGGCTCGGTATCGCCCGAGACGCCGCGGGAAGAGGGGGGGACCGCCGACAAGCTGGCCGATATCGCGCCGGCCCTGCGGCGCTGCTGGAATCCGCCGCCCTTGCCGGGGGATCTCACTGGCGCGATGGTTTCGCTTCGCTTCAGCCTGCGCCGCGACGGCAGCCTCTTCGGGCAGCCGCGCGTGACCTGGGAGACGCGACGCGGCGATCCCGAGTTCCAGAGGCGCTTCAGCGATTCCGCCGTTGCCGCCATCCATTCCTGCACACCGATGAGGTTGTCGAAGGGCCTCGGAGCGAGTATCGCGGGGCGACCCTTCATCATCCGTTTCCACGGCCGTGTGCCGCCTAACGAAAGGCAGAGCTAATGTCGCTCGATCCCGAAAACACCCTCGTGATGGAAACCACCAAGGGCAAGGTGGTCATCAAGCTGCGCCCCGACCTCGCTCCCGGCCATGTCGAGCGCATCAAGCTGCTTGCCCGCGAGGGCTTTTATGACGGCATCGTCTTCCATCGCGTCATCGACGGCTTCATGGCCCAGGTCGGCTGCCCGCATGGCACCGGCACCGGCGGCTCGAGCTATCCGGACCTGAAGCAGGAGTTCAACGCCGAGCCGCATGTCCGCGGCATCTGCTCGATGGCTCGCGCGCAGAATCCGAACTCGGCCAACAGCCAGTTCTTCATCGTGTTCGACGACGCGCGCTTCCTGGACAAGCAGTACACGGTCTGGGGCGAGGTCGTGGAAGGCATGGACAATGTCGACAAGATCAAGCGCGGCGAGCCGGTGCGCGATCCCGATTCCATCGTCTCGATGAAGGTGATGGCCGACGCGGCCTGAGGACTTCGCTCAAGGCGAGCCCTCGTCCCGAGGAGCCGCGCTTGCGCGGCGTCTCGAAGGGCGGTTCCAGTACACACTGGCACATCCTTCGAGACACGAGCTCCGCTCGTTCCTCAGGATGAGGGCTCGCTGCTTTTGAAAGAGTCTTGCTGACGATGGATGTCGGTCTCTTCGACTTCGACCTGCCGGAAGATCGGATCGCGCTGAGGCCCGTTAGCCCGCGCGATGCGGCGCGGCTGCTCGTGGTGCGCCCGGATGCGCCCGAGCCGCTGGAGGATCGCGGCATTCGCGATCTCGTCTCGCTGCTCCAGCCCGGGGACGCGCTCGTCCTCAACGACACGCGCGTCATTCCCTCCCGCCTGCGCGGCCGGCGCTATCGCGGCGCCGATTCGGCCCGCATCGAGATCATGCTGCACAAGCGCGAGAGCGATGATCGCTGGCTCGCCTTCGCCCGGCCGGCCAAGAAGCTGGCGCTCGGCGAGACCGTGGTCTTCGATGCGGACGGGGCGAGCAATGCGTGCGAGCTCGGCCGCCTGCAGGCCGAGGTGATCGGCAAAAGCGAGGGGGGCGAGATCGAGCTGCGGTTCAGCCTGACCAGCGCCTATCTCGACGAAGCGATCGCGCGGCTCGGCGAATTGCCGTTGCCGCCCTATATCGCCGGCAAGCGCCCGACGGACAGCGCCGATGCCACAGACTACCAGACGAATTTCGCCCGCAACGACGGCGCCGTGGCAGCGCCGACCGCCGGGCTGCATTTCACGCCGAAGCTTCTGGCTGAATTGGAGGCGCGCGGCGTCTCACGCCATTTCGTTACGCTGCATGTCGGCGCCGGGACCTTCCTGCCGGTGAAGGCGGAGGATACCGACGAGCATCGCATGCATTCCGAATGGGGCACCGTTTCGGCCGAGACGGCGGCTGCCCTCAACGCCGTCAAGGCGAAGGGCGGGCGGATCGTCTGCGTCGGCACCACCTCGCTGCGCCTGATCGAGAGCGCGGCAGCGGAGGACGGAACCATCCGGCCTTTCTCGGGCGACACGGCGATCTTCATCACGCCTGGCTATCGCTTCCGGGCGGTCGACCTGCTGATGACGAACTTCCATCTGCCGCGCTCGACGCTGTTCATGCTCGTCTCCGCCTTCTGCGGGCTCGACATGATGAAGCGGGCCTATGCCCATGCGATCGCTGCGAATTATCGCTTCTATTCCTACGGGGACGGCAGCCTGCTCTTCCGGGCAGGCTGAGCGTCCCGGGCCCTTTGGCGGGCCTTATTTCGCCGGCACTCCGTTCTGCCATTCCGCCCAGTTGGCAGTGATGTGATCGACCACCCGCGAGCCGACAGCTTCGATATTGGCGACGGTCTCGGCAAAGCCGCCGGCGGTCTGGCCCGGTGCCGGGTCGAGATGCTGCAGCGTCGTCTCGTCGGGGTTGCCCTGGTCGAAATTGACCGCACCGCGCAGGCTCAGGATCCGGTCGGTGCCGAATTGGCGCTTGATCACCAGCGTGATCGCGGCGGCTTCCATCTCGGTGATGACATAGTCGTCGGCGCCGTAGAGCTTGGCCATGTACTGCGCTTCCTTCGACAGGCCCGGCCCGTGGAAGAAGGTGTCTCCGGTCATATGCGTGCCAACCGTCACGGACGGAGCAGCCTGCGCCCGCTTGTCGGGGTAGCGCATGCGATACTGCTTGGCCGAGTCGGAATCCTGCAGGTTGACGCCCGAGCTGAGCTTCACCGCCCAGTTGACGAGCGCCGGGTTGAGCTGGAAGACGCGGTAGCTCTCATAGCCCTTGCGCGGCATGAAGACGGGCTCGCCCGGCTTGCCTTCCTCCGGCGCCCAGCGATGGCCGAGGTCGTAGTCGACCAGCCAGCTGCCCCAGGAGACGTCGCCGATCGTGCCGCGCGAAGGCGGCGTGCCGGCAACGCCGCTGAGTACGAAATAGGTCTGGGAGAAGTCATAGGCCGGATCGAGCAGAATCGCCTGCATCGAGGACGAGGAATTGACCTTGCCCATGCCGAGCACCGCGCCGCAGACGCCGTCGTCGTTGCAGTAAATCGGCTTCAGCGCGCCTTTGACCGTGTGCGGCTGGCTCGCCTTCCAGTAACGCTCGTACCAGTGCTGGAATTCGCCCGCCCGGTCGCCCGTGTTCTCACCGATCTCGAACATGGCGCCGACGAAGACCTTGACCTTGATCGGCTGGGTTTGCGCCGCGGCGGGAAGCGCGAGCGAGCCGAATGCAAAGGCGGCAAGGGTCATGGCGGCGAGGCCGCTCCGTCTGGCGGTGATCTGATTCATGGGTCTCTCCACGGCCAAAACTGAAAGGGCCGTCCGGGTCGGGCGCAGCAAGCGCTGCGCCGCTTCTGCCATGGCGCGGGCAGGGGCGTCCATCGCGGCTTTGTCATAGGCGTGACGATCCGTTCGCTGAACCGGCTCGCCTTCGCCGCTCGAAAATGCTACCGGGCTCCCAACAGGGATTTTGACAGTCAAATGGCCGATATTTTTCGCGAGATCGATGAGGAAGTCCGGCGCGACAAGGCGGCGGAGCTTTGGAAGAAATATGGCTGGCTCATCACCGGCCTCGCAGTGCTGGCCGTAGTCGCGGTAGCAGGCTGGCAATTCTGGCTGCACCGCGAGAACCAGGCCTCGCAGGCCGTGGGCGCGCGCCTCGAAGCGGCCCTGAAATCCTCCCGAGACGGTGACAGCACGCAGGCCGAGACGATCCTGAAGGAACTCGCCAGCAGCGCGCCCGCCGGCTATCGCCTGATCGCGCGCTTCCGCCTTGCCGCCGAAACCGCCAAGGGCGATGCGGCTGCCGGCATTGCCGCCTTCGATGCGCTCGCCAACGACGCCACGCTGGACGCGACCTATCGCGACCTCGCCAAGCTGCGTGCCGGCATCCTGCGCGTCGATCTCTCGCCCTATGCGGAGGTCAAGACGACACTGGAGCCGCTGGCGAGCCCGCAGGGGGCCTGGCGCCATTCGGCCCGCGAATTCCTCGGCATCTCCGCGCTCAAGGCCAATCAATTCGACGAAGCCGGCCGCTGGTTCGATGCCGCGATCACCGATCCTCAGGCTCCGCAGGCGCTGCGCCAGCGCGTGGAACTGTATCTCGCTCTCGTCCGCGGCGGGCCCGTCACGGTGAAGAACTGAACCGGAGCCTGGCTCCCAACGCTTCCGTCACTCCGTTCCGGTCTTGCGGCCGCGCCGGAGTGACGATGGAATGTGAAGTCTGATGACAGCCATCGTCGCCCTCATCGGCCGGCCCAATGTCGGCAAGTCGACGCTGTTCAACCGGCTCGTCGGCAAGAAGCTCGCGCTGGTCGACGACCGGCCGGGCGTCACGCGCGATCGCCGCGAGGGCGATGCCACGCTCGGCCATCTGCGCTTCAAGGTCATCGATACGGCCGGCCTCGAGGAGGCGGACAAGGATTCGCTCGCCGGCCGCATGCGCGCCCAGACCGAGACCGCGATCGCCCAGGCCGATGTCGTGGTGTTCATGATCGATGCACGCCTCGGCCTGACGCCGATGGATCAGCCCTTTGCCGATCTGGTGCGTCGCTCCGGCAAGCCCGTGATCCTGCTCGCCAACAAGGCGGAGGGAAAGAAGGGCGCTGACGGCATCATCGACTCCTATTCGCTCGGCCTCGGCGACCCCGTGCCGTTCTCGGCCGAGCATGGCGAGGGCACGGCCGATCTGCTCGAAGCTCTGGTACCCTTCATCCCGGACGAGCCCGAGGAAGAAGAGGAAGACCCCTGGGCGGACGTTCCGGCGGAGGTTGCCGACGAGGACGACAATCCCGACCGGCCGCTACGCGTCACCATCATCGGCCGCCCCAATGCAGGCAAGTCGACTCTGGTCAACCGCATCATCGGCGAGGAGCGTCTGCTGACCGGCCCCGAGGCCGGCATTACCCGCGACACCATCTCGGTCGACTGGGAATGGCGCGGCCGCAAGGTCAAGCTCTTCGATACTGCCGGCATGCGCAAGCGCGCGCGCATCGAGGAGAAGCTTGAGAAGCTCTCCGTTGCGGATTCGCTGCGCGCCATCCGCTTCGCCGAAGTCGTGGTCGTGCTGCTCGACGCCACCATCCCCTTCGAGAAGCAGGACCTGACGCTGGTCGACCTGACGGAGCGCGAGGGCCGGGCCGTCGTCATCGGCCTCAACAAATGGGACCTCGTCGCCGACAAGCAGGGCCTGCTCGCCGAGCTCAAGGAGAAGGCCAATCATCTGCTCGCGCAGGTGCGTGGCGTGCCGATCGTGCCGCTTTCCGGCCTCGCCGGTGAGGGCATCGACCGGCTGATGCAGGCGGTGTTCTCGGCCTACGAGGTCTGGAACCGCCGCGTCTCGACCGCGCGCATCAACCGCTGGCTGGAAGGCGTGCTCTCGGCGCATCCGCCGCCGGCCGTGGCCGGGCGGCGCATCAAGATTCGTTACATGACGCAGGCCAAGGCGCGCCCGCCGACCTTCGCGCTGTTCGGCAACCAGCTCGAGCATCTGCCGATCTCCTATGTCCGCTATCTCGTGAACAACCTGCGGGAAGGCTTCGACCTGCCGGGCACGCCGATCCGGCTGCACCGGCGCGGTGGCCAGAATCCCTACGACAAGGAGCGCAAGGGCTGATGCGGATCGCGGTCGTCGGCGCCGGAATCGCCGGGCTTTCCACCGCCTGGTCGCTGAACAAGCGCGGGCATGACGTCACGCTCTTCGAGCAGGCGCCGCAGATCCCCAACCCCTACGCTGCCTCCGGCGACCAGCACCGCATCATCCGCCGTGCCTATGCCGGCGCAGACGGCTATGCCCGCACCATCAGCGAGGCGTTCGAGGCCTGGGAGGAGCTCTGGGCCGATCTCGGCACGCGCCATTACGCACCCTGCGGCACGCTTGGCGTCTCGCAGACACCGGATGACGAAGGCGACGCCTATCTGCAGGGGTTCGACCGAGTCGGCTCGCCCTATGAGCTCTACGAGCCGGCGGAAGCATCCCGGCGCTACCCCTTCCTCGACGCGGCAACGATCCGCTACGCCTACCTCAACCGGGAGGGCGGTGCGCTGTTTCCGGCCCGCATCGCGGCCGGGCTGGTGCGCCTGCTGCGCGAGCGCGGAGCCATGATTCGCGAGGGCGTGGAGGTTGCGGCCATCGATCCGGAGGCCGGCAAGCTGACCCTGGCCGATGGCGAGCAGGCGAGCTTCGACCGCGTCGTGGTGTCGGCCGGGGCCTGGGTGCTGAAGCTGCTGCCCGATCTGGCCGAGACCCTGACCACCTATCGCACCGCGGTGGTCTATCTCGACCCGCCGGAGGATCTGAAGGCAGCCTGGCAGGCGGCGCCGGTCATCGTCGATGTCGGCGGCACGATCGACGGTTACGTCCTGCCGCCGGTCGACGGAACCGGGCTCAAGTTCGGCGCCGGCATCCACAAGCGCCCGCGCCAGCCGGCCGAGGAGCGTGAGCCGCGCCTAGGCGAGGGCGAGATGCTGCGCGACTATTTCTCGCCGCCCTTCGCACGCATCGCCGAGTACCGGGTCGATCGCGTCGTGACCTGCGCCTACACCTTCACCGCGGACCGCAAGTTCCTCTCACGGCAGATCGGCCGGGTGACGGCTGTCTCGGCCTGCTCCGGCCATGGCTACAAGTTCGGAGCCTCGGTCGGCCGGCGTGTCGCGGCGGCGGTCGAGAGCGGCGATCAGGCCGGGCTGCTGCGCTGGCTCAGGGCCGAGTGAGCACGGCGGGGCGCGCATGCTCGAAACCGTGAGCGCGCTTTTCGTCGACCGGGACCGGAAGGTGCTGCTCGGGCTGCGCGCCGTCTGGAAGCAGGCCTGGCCCGGCCATTGGGACGCGATCGGTGGGCGCGTGGAGCCCGGAGAGGCGCTGGAGCGCGCTCTGATCCGCGAGTGTCGCGAGGAGGTCGGGCTGACGCCGACCCGCTATGAACTCGTGCTGTCGGAAGCCGAGCGCTTTCCCGAGCGCAATGGCGCGGCGCTGCACCACATCTACGTGGTCCGCGCCTGGGAAGGCGGCGAGGCTGCCAATCTCGTCGACGAGCATGACGAGATCCGCTGGTTCAGCCAGGAGGAAATGGCGGCTCTCCCGAACCTGACCATTCCCGACCTGATCACACTCGCGCGGGCCTCGCAGGGCTGACGCAGCCGGCTCAGGCCGGCAGCTGCGGGCTCAGCACCTTGCCCTGCGGGAAGTCGAAGATCTTGCCGCTCTCGGTCCAGTCCGGCGAGGCGAGCCTGACCAGATGCGGCGCCAGATCCTCCGGCGTCTTCAGCGTCATCGGGTCCTCGCCCGGCATCGCCTCGGCGCGCATGCGGGTGCGCAGCGGCCCCGGATTGACCAGCATGACCTTGACCGGCGTCGTTGCCGTCTCGGCAGCGTAGGTGCGCCCCAGCGCTTCCACCGCGGCCTTGGAAATCGAGTACGGCCCCCAATAGGCCGTGCACTTATGCGCAGCGCCGGACGACATCAGCAGGACACGGCCTGCATCCGAGGCGCGGAGCGCCGGATCGAGCGACTTGATCAGCCGCCAGTTGGCGGTGACGTTGGTGTCGAGCACCTTGGCCCAGTCCTTCTCGGTCGCGTGGCCGAGCGGGGTGAGAGGGCCGAGGATGCCGGCGTTCGCCAGCAGGATGTCGAGCTTGCCCCAACGCTCCAGCAGGGCTGGGCCGAGCTTTTCCAGCCCCGTGGCGTCGCTGAGGTCGAGCGGTACGAGCGTGGCGGTTCCGCCGATCTCGCGAATCTCGTCGTCGAGCTCCTCCAGGGCGCCGGCCGTACGGGAGAGCGCGACGACATGGGCGCCGGCCCGCGCGAAGGCGAGCGCGGCGGCGCGGCCGATGCCGCGCGAGGCGCCGGTGACGAGCGCGAGGCGCCCCTCGAGAGGCTTGGTCATATCGGCTTCCGGTGGCTCAGCCGGCTTCGGCCAGCAGGGAGATCTGCTGCTTGGCGCTCTCGCCGATCACGTCGGTCAGTGAGGTCGGGTAGTCGCCGGTGAAGCAGTGGTCGGTGAATTGCGGCCGCGCGGGGTCGCGCCCTTCATGGCCCATGGCGCGGTAGAGCCCGTTCACCGAGATGAAGGCCAGCGAATCCGCGCCGACGAACTGCCGCATTTCCTCCAGCGAATGCGTGGCGGCGAGCAGCTTCTCGCGGTCGGGCGTGTCGATGCCGTAGTAGTCGGGATGGGTGATCGGCGGCGAGGAGATGCGGAAATGCACCTCGCGGGCACCGGCCTCCCGCATCATCTTCACGATCTTGAAGGAGGTCGTGCCGCGCACGATCGAATCGTCGACCAGCACGACGCGCTTGCCCTCGACGACCGAGCGGTTGGCCGAGTGCTTCAGCTTGACGCCGAGTTCGCGGACTTTCTGCGTCGGCTCGATGAAGGTGCGGCCGACATAGTGGTTGCGGATGATGCCGAGCTCGAAGGGGATGCCGCTCGCCTGCGAATAGCCGAGCGCTGCCGGCACGCCGGAATCCGGCACGGGCACGATGACATCGGCATCGGCTGGCGATTCCTGCGCCAGCACCGCGCCCATTGCCTTGCGGCGCTCATAGATGCTGCGGCCCTTCACGATGGAATCGGGGCGGGCGAAGTAGATGTACTCGAAAATGCAGGGCCGCTCGGGCACCGGCGGGAAGGGCTTGTGGCTCTCGATACCGCTCTCGGAGATGATCACGACCTCGCCGTTCTCGACCTCGCGGATGAACTTGGCGCCGATGATGTCGAGCGCGCAGGTCTCCGAGGTCAGGATCGGGCAGCCGTCGAGCTCGCCCAGCACGAGCGGGCGGATGCCGAGCGGATCGCGTGCGCCGATCAGCTTCTTGTTGGTGATGCCGACGAAGGCATAGGCGCCCTCGATCTGGCGGATCGCCTCGATGAAGCGGTCGACGAATTGCTGCTTGCGGCTGCGGGCGACGAGATGGAGGAGGACCTCGGTGTCGGAGGTCGACTGATAGATCGCGCCGTCGCGGACTAGATTGCGCCGCAGTGTCAGGCCGTTGGTGAGGTTGCCGTTATGCGCCACGGCGAAACCGCCGCCATGCAGCTCGGAGAAGAGCGGCTGGACGTTGCGCAGAATGGTCTCGCCCGTCGTCGAATAGCGGACGTGGCCGATGGCCTGCTTGCCCTTGAGCTTGTCGATGACGCTCGCTTCCGAGAAGGCGTCGCCGACGAGACCGAGGCGGCGCTCGGAATGGAAGCGGTTGCCGTCGAAGGAGACGATGCCCGCCGCCTCCTGGCCGCGATGCTGGAGCGCGTGCAGGCCGAGCGCGGTCAGCGCCGCCGCGTCGGAGTGGCCGAAAATGCCGAAGACGCCGCATTCCTCCCGCAGCCGGTCGGCATTGGGGTCGAAGGCGGTCTCAGTCTCGGTCTGCGAGATCATGGCGAGCTCCACGCGTGGGGACGGTGACTCTACGCGTCAATTAGGGACGGGTTGGGGCGGGTGCAACCGGTGCCGGCGCCGCCGGGCTACGCGGTTCCTCCGCCGGGGCCTCGGTGGTTTCCTCCGGCTTCTGCTTTTTCAGCAGATTCTTGATGAAATCGGCATTCACATCCTGCGGCAGCATCGCGAGCAGCGAGCGCCCGGTCTCCTCCAGCACAGGCTTGGCCTTGGCGTCCTTGGCCCAGGTCGGCATCTTCTCGTTGCCGACCAGCCCGGTGAAGAAGAGATAGCCGATCACCGCCAGCAGCAGGCCGCGCGCGGCGCCGAAGACGAAGCCGAGCGTGCGGTCGAGCGCGCCGATGCGCGAGTCGAGCACGAAGTCGGAAATCTTGGCCGTCACGATCGAGACGACGATCAGCGTGGCGAGGAACAGCGCGGCGATCGAGGCGACGAGGGCGATGGTGTCCTGCGCCGAGCTTGCCGGGATGTATTGCTTCACGAAGGGCAGGAGCTGCGGGTGGAACACCCAGGCGACCGCTGCGGCGGCGATCCAGGAGGCGATCGCAAGCACTTCGCGCGTAAAGCCGCGGACGGCAGCGAGCAAAGCCGAGATCAGAACCACGCCGATGACGACGAGATCGAGAATGGTTACAGGCATGGGAGGGCCGCTTTGCTGTGGTCTGGTGCCGGCCGGCCGCAAATAGAGTGACCGTTTCGGCTTTGCTATACGCGTTCCCGCCGTCTGCGTCACCCTTTCGGGGAAGTCATTTCACATCTCTGCGAGGTGCGCGCGCGGCAATATCGGCAACGAGTTCCGTGACATGGCCGAAACGGCGCAGATTGAGCCCGCCGCCATCGCCGTGATCAGCTCCACCGGCAGGCATCAGCGCGGCCTCGAAGCCGAGTTTGGCGGCCTCTCGCAGGCGGGCCGGCGTGACCGAAACCGGCCGAATCGCGCCCGAGAGTGCGATCTCGCCGAAATAAACTCCGTGAGGCGGCAGGGTCGCGCCGCTGAGCGATGACACCAGCGCCGCGGCGACCGCGACATCGGCCGCCGGCTCGTTGACGCGCAGGCCGCCGGCGACGTTGAGGTAGACGTCGTGCTGCCCGAGCCGCAGGCCGCCATGCGTTTCGAGCACGGCCAGCACCATGGCGAGACGGCTGTTCTCCCAGCCGACCACGGCGCGCCGCGGCGTGCCGAGCGCCGTCGGCGCGACCAGCGCCTGGATCTCGACCAGGACCGGCCGCGTTCCTTCGATGCCGGCGAAGACCGCCGCACCCGGCGCCGGCTGGTCGCGTCCGGAGAGGAAAAGCGCCGAGGGATTGGTGACCTCCGACAGTCCCTTGCCGGTCATCTCGAAGACGCCGATCTCGTCGGTCGGACCGAAGCGGTTCTTCTGGCCGCGCAGAACGCGGAAAGCATGGGCGCCTTCGCCCTCGAAGGAGAGCACGGCATCGACCATGTGTTCGACCACGCGTGGGCCGGCGATCTGGCCGTCCTTGGTGACGTGGCCGACGAGAATCAGGCAGACGCCGCTGGTTTTGGCATAGCGGATCAGCGCCTGCGCCGAGCCGCGCACCTGCGTCACCGTGCCCGGCGCGCTCTCGACCTCGCCCGACCACATGGTCTGGATCGAGTCGATCACCACGAGGGCAGGGCGCTGGCCCTGGCCGAGCGTCGCGACGATGTCCTCGACATTGGTCTCGGCCGCGAGCTCGACCGGCGCCTCCGCCAGCCCCATGCGCTCGGCGCGCAACCGGACCTGGCCGGTCGATTCCTCGCCCGAGACATAGACGACGCGCCTGCCGGAATTGGCGAGCGCGGCGCAGGCCTGCATCAGCAGGGTCGACTTGCCGATGCCGGGATCGCCGCCAATCAGCAGCACCGAGCCCGGCACGAAGCCGCCGCCGGTGACGCGGTCGAGTTCGCCGATACCGGAGATGATGCGCGGGGCATCCTGCGTCTCGCCCTTCAGCGTCTCCAGCGCGAAGACACGGCCGCGCGCCCGCCCGTTCGAGGACGGCCTTCCGCCGCCCGGGACGGGTGCAACCTGCACATCTTCGACCAGCGAGGACCATGTCCCGCAGGCGTCGCATTTGCCCTGCCAGCGGTGATAGACCGCGCCACAGGCTTGGCAATGGTAGGTCGGACCGCGCTTGGCCATCAGCCGGGGAGCCGCGGTTGGCAAGGCGCGAATGTCATTGCAGCCGCGTCATGCTCGGGCTTGACCCGAGCATCTCCTTCCGAAGACGGCGCTGCTGCCTTCGCGTCATGCGATTCTCGGGTCTGCGCTGCGCTTCGCCCGAGAATGACGGCGTGACTCACGGTCAAAGCCCCACATAGCGGCGCTCGTAGCGCCGGCCGAGGCTGGTCAGGACCTCGTAGCCGATCGTCTTGGCGCCGGCGCCTACGGCTTCGAGGTCGAGCGGGCCGCCGATCAGCGTCACGCTCGCCCCGCGCTGGGCCGCGCCTGCCGGAGCCTCGCTGACGTCGATGATGATCAGGTCCATCGAGACCGTGCCGACGAAGGGGCAGAGGACGCCATCCAGCAGCGCCGAGCCGCCGGTCGTGGCGTCGGTCCAGCTGCCGTTGCGGGGATAGCCGTCGGCATAGCCGAGGTTGATCGTTGCAAGTTTGCGCTTGCCCTTGGCGGTCCAGCGGCCGTTATAGCCGACCTGCGTGCCGCCCTCGACCTCGCGGATCTGGATGATCCGCGCTTCCAGCCCGATGACGGGCCGCATCGGGTTCGGCTTTCCGGGCGTCGGGTTGCCGCCATAGAGCGCATAGCCCGGCCGGGTCAGCTGATAGGACGGGCAGTCTTCGAGGAAGTGACCCGAGGAGTTCTTGAGCGAGGCCGGAACATCGGGGAGCGCGGCCGCGATCTCCGCGAAGGCCGCGATCTGGCGGGCATTGGCCGGATCGGTCTTGTCCTCCGACGAAGCGAAATGACTCATCACCAGACCGATATCTGCCGCTGCGATCACGCCGGATTTCTCGCGGGCGAGATTGAGCCCTTCGCCGGGCCAGAGCCCGAGCCGGTTCATCGCGGTGTCGACATGCAGCGCAGCGGGGCGTGTCCTGGCGCCGGTCTGTCGGAACGAGGCCCATTCCAGCAGTTCCTCATGCGAGCCGAGGACGGGCGAGAGCGCATGCTCGGCATAGGCGCCGCAGGTTCCGGGCAGCAGTCCGTTCAGCACATAGATCGCCGCCTCGGGCGCAACCTTGCGGGCACGAATGCCCTCGGAGAGATGCGCGACGAAGAAACTGTTGCAGCTGGCCTTCGCCAGCGCGGTCACGACCGGCTCGATGCCGAGGCCATAGGCGTCTGCCTTGACGACGGCGCCAGCCTCGGTGCGGGCGCGCTCGCCGAGAAGACGCCAGTTCGAGACCAGCGCGTCGAGATCGATCGTCAGCGTTGCGCCATAGGCGCCGGAATCATGGGAATCGACTGTCATCATTCGCGGTCCGGAAGGCGCAGATCGTCGGCGCGGTCGGAGAAGCGCGTCACATCGGCGTCGAACTGCAAAGCCACGGCGCCGGTCGGGCCATGGCGCTGCTTGCCGATGATCAGCTCGGCGACGCCGTGCATGGCCTCCATCTCGATCTGCCACTTGTTGTGTTCTTCGGTGCCGGGGCGCGGCTCCTTGCCCTTGAGGTAGTATTCCTCGCGGTAGACGAACATCACCACGTCGGCGTCCTGCTCGATCGAGCCGGATTCGCGAAGGTCCGAGAGCTGCGGGCGCTTGTCGTCGCGGCTCTCGACCTGACGTGAGAGCTGGGAAAGCGCGATGATCGGGACGTTCAGTTCCTTTGCCAGCGCCTTCAGGCTGGTGGTGATCTCGGTCAGCTCCTGCACGCGGTTCTGCCCGCTCTTGGCCGAGCCGGAAAGGAGCTGGAGATAGTCGATAAAGAGGACGTCGAGCCCCTTCTGGCGCTTGAGCCGCCGGGCGCGCGCCATCAGCTGTGCGATCGAAATGCCGCCGGTCTGGTCGATATAGAGCGGCAGCTTCTCGATCTGCGCGGCGACGTCGGTGAGCCGGGCGAAATCGCCCTCGGTGATGCGGCCTTGCCTGATCTTGTAGGACGAGATGCTGGATTGCTCGGCGACGATACGCGTCGCGAGCTGATCCGCCGACATTTCGAGCGAGAAGAAGCCGACGATGCCGCCGTCGACGCTCTTGATCGTGCCGTCTTCCTGCCGCTCGCCGCGCCAGGCCTTGGCGATGTTGAAGGCGATGTTGGTGGCGAGCGAGGTCTTGCCCATGGCGGGGCGGCCGGCGAGCACGAGCAGGTCGGAGCGCTGCAGGCCGCCCATGCGCTGGTCGACGTCGCGCAGGCCGGTGGAGATGCCGGAGAGGCCGCCGGCGCGCTGATAGGCGCTCGCCGCCATATCGATGGCGAGGCGAAGCGCGCCGTCGAATTTCTGGAAGCCGCCTTCGTAGCGGCCCTTTTCCGCCAATTCGTAGAGCTTGCGCTCGGCTTCCTCGATCTGCTCACGCGGCGGCATCTCGACCGGCGCGTCATAGGCGACGTTGACGAGGTCCTCGCCGACGCCGATGAGCTGCCGGCGCACGGCCAGATCGTAGATCGTGCGGCCGTAGTCGCCGGCATTGATGACGGTCGTCGCTTCGGCAGCGAGGCGGGCGAGATACTGGCTCGGCGTGATCTCGCCGAGGTCGAGGTCGTTGACGAAGGTCTTGAGCGTGATCGGGGTCGCGATCTTGCCGGCCCGAATCAGGCTCGCCACCAGCTCGAAGACGCGCTGGTGGATCGGCTCGAAGAAATGGTCCGGCAGCAGGAAGTCGGAGACGCGATAGAAGGCGTCGTTGTTGACCAGGATCGCGCCCAGCAGCGCCTGCTCGGCCTCGATGTTGTGAGGCTGGACGCGAAAATCCGGCTCGCGGTTTTCGAGGCGGGTGACGAGGGCTGTCGCGGAGGCCATGGCTGCCTTGATAGGTAAGGGCGGGCTTACGGTTCAAGCCGACATTCGGCCGCGGTACACGGAACGCAAGGCGGCTGCTGAGTCGGAAGATATCTAGATTAGCACCCCGACAGCTCCTGCCAGTAGGACGCTGCGCGATCCACGCCTTTGCACAGGCCACAGAACGAAAAAGGCGCCGTGTTGCCACGGCGCCCTTGACTCAGCCCGGAGGCGATTTGGCTCAGCGGTCGTCGTCGCCGGCCTCGGCCAGCGCCGCGCCGACCTCGAGGCCGAGATCGTCGAGATCGAACTCCTCGCGGGCGGTGACGTTCTCGCCGGCGGCCTGACGGTCGGCTTCCTGAGCCGAGCGGGCGACGTTGACGGTGATCGTGACCGCGACTTCCGGGTGCAGCACGACCGGGACAGTGTGCAGGCCCAGCGTCTTGATCGGGGTGTTCAGCGTCACCTGGCCGCGCGAGACGTGGAAGCCGTCCTTGGTCAGCGCCTCGGCGATGTCACGGGTCGAGACCGAACCGTAGAGCACGCCGGACTCGCCGGACTGGCGCAGGATGGTAACGCTCTGGCCGTTCAGGCGCTCGGCGACCGAATCGGCCTCCGACTTGAGCTCGAGGTTGCGGGTCTCGAGCTCGAGCTTCTGGCTCTCGAAGCGCTTCTTGTTGTCCTCGGTGGCGCGCAGCGCCTTGCCGCGGGCGAGCAGGTAGTTGCGGCCGAAGCCGTCGCGGACGCGGACGACGTCGCCCATCTGGCCAAGCTTGGCGACGCGCTCGAGCAGGATCACTTCCATGGGTCTTCTCCTTGATGTCTTAAGTCTGGGTTTCAGGAACGGGTAGGCGGAGGCGGCAGCGCGGCCCGTCTGCGCAGGCCGAAAAGCGTATCGACGAGGCCGACGAGCGCGAGCAGCGGCGTCAGCACGGCCTGCATCACGATGAGCGCGACATAGACCGAGACCAGCATCGGCAGCCGCCAGGGGCGGCCGCGCGAGATGTCGTGCAGCAGGCAAAGCCCGCTGAACATGAAGGCGGCGAACAGCGCGCCGACCAGGGCGGTCGCGGCGACACCGATGAAGCCGCCCATCGCCGCAACCACGGCAGCGCCGGCCAGGAGCAGCAGCGCCTGGCGCGGCAGGGAGGCCGACGGAATGAAGGGCCAGGGACGCGGCAGCCGGTGGGACATCTTCACGGTGCGCGCCGCGAGCCAGAGATTGGCGGTGATGGTGGTGACGAAGGAGGCGCCGATGCCGAGCGGCACGGCCGGCGCGAGGCTTTGCGCGAGCTCCTTCACCTGGATGTCGGCGGGCAGCGCGACAATCTTTCCGCGCACCATCTCGTTCAGCAGGTTCTCGATCATCCGCGCGATGACCGACCGATAGGTCTCGTAGTCGGTGGTCATCACGAGCGCGCTGCCGACGGTGGCGATCGCGGCGGTGGCGGCGATCCAGAGCAGCAGGTTGCCGAGGGGATACCACTCGACCCCGCCCTGGGCGTCGCCGCGGGCGAGCAAGGCGAGATAGGCGATCCACCAGGCCGGCAGGCCGATGATCAGGGCGAAGGCGATGCCGCCCGTCGGTGCGAGCGCGACTGCGACGGCGAGCGCGCCGGCAGCCGTGGCGAACAGTCCGGAACGGTGGTTCCAGCCGAGCGAAGCGATGAAGATCGGGAGGGGGGCGGCTGAATACAGCAACGCCGCCAGCGGCGATCCGGTGATCACCACTGAAAAAAGCAGGGCCGAAACGAGGCCCGCGCCGATGCCGACAATCGGAATCATGCGTCCGTCCTGCTGTCCCGCTGCTCGCAAGCCTTCCGGCTCGGCAGGGTGAGAGGCGCTCGGGCCTCAACGAACCCGGTGGAGTTTCACCGCCAGGCGACTGGTTGATCTTGAAAGCGAGAACCGGAGGCGCGGGAGGCGCCTCCGGGAATTATCGGTATCCGGAACCGGGTGAACGGCTCAGCGGATGACGTAGGGCAGCAGGCCGAGGAAGCGGGCGCGCTTGATCGCCTGGGCGAGCTCGCGCTGCTTCTTGGCGGAGACCGCCGTGATGCGGGACGGAACGATCTTGCCGCGCTCGGAGATGTAGCGCGAGAGCAGACGCACGTCCTTGTAGTCGATCTTCGGGGCGCCTTCGCCCGAGAACGGGCAGGACTTGCGGCGGCGGAAGAAGGGGCGACGGGCGCCAGCGGATGCAGTCGACATTCTCAGGCCTCCGCTTCGACGGTTTCGGTCGCTTCGTCTTCACGACGCGGACGATCACGGCGCGGGCCGCGCTCGAAACGATCGCCGCCACGCTCCGGACGGTCCTCGCGGTCACGCTTCTGGAGCATGGCCGACGGGCCTTCCTCCAACTCGTCGACCTTGACGGTCATGAAGCGCAGGATGTCCTCGTTGATGCGCATCTGGCGCTCCATCTCCAGCACGGCGGCGGAGGGAGCCTCGATGTTCAGCAGCGTGTAGTGAGCCTTGCGGTTCTTCTTGATGCGATAGCCGAGGGACTTGACGCCCCAGTACTCGACCTTGCGGATGGCGCCGCCATTCGCTTCGATCACGCCCTTGAACTGCTCGACAAGAGCTTCGACCTGCTGCGCGCTGACATCCTGCCGCGCGAGCAGCACATGCTCGTACAATGCCATATGTGGCCTTCCTTGTTTCACCCTGCTTCGCTCGGCGCGGAGCCCTCCGAGCCCTGGATAAGGCCCGACAGGATTTCTTCGAAGGCGGAGACACGGGATGACGACTCCATCGGAGCCTGCGCAGACCGTAGCGGCCAAGCGCCATCCGTTCAGCCTCCGGCCGAACAAGCAGGAGGCGGTCGTTACAGCGTTCGGGGCGTCATGGCAATCGGAATCTGGCCCGAAGTGCCGGGCATATGCGGAAAACTTGGCCTCCGCGCTTGACTTGGCGGCGGAACCGATGTGACAGCCGCGTCATATAAGACCATTGGTGAAGACCGGGGCGTTTCACAGCATGACCACAGCGTTCATCTTTCCGGGCCAGGGCTCGCAGGCGGTCGGCATGGGCAAGAGCCTGGCCGAAAACTTTCCCGCCGCGAAGTCGGTCTTCGACGAGGTCGATGCGGCGCTGTCGCAGAAGCTATCGGCTGTGATGTGGGACGGCCCCTCTGAGGAATTGACCCTGACCGCCAATGCCCAGCCGGCGCTGATGGCCGTCAGCCTGGCGGTGGTGCGCGTGCTCGAGGCCGAGGCCGGGCTCGATCTGAAGCGCGACGCCGCTTTCGTTGCCGGCCATTCGCTCGGCGAGTATTCGGCGCTCGCCGCCGCCGGCACCTTCTCCATAGCGGACGCCGCCCGGCTGCTGCGCATCCGCGGCGATGCCATGCAGAAGGCGGTTCCGGTCGGGCAGGGCGCGATGGCAGCCCTTCTCGGTGCCGAGTTGGACCAGGCCCGCGCAATCGCGGCCGATGCCGCTCAGGGCGAAGTTTGCGAGGCAGCGAACGATAATGGCGGCGGCCAGGTCGTCCTGTCTGGCGCCAAGGCGGCAATCGAGCGGGCGATCGCGCTCGCGGGCGAGCGTGGTGTGAAGCGTGCCATGCTGCTGCCGGTCTCCGCTCCGTTCCATTGCGCCCTGATGCAGCCGGCTGCCGATGCGATGCGCGAGGCGTTGGTTAAGGTGTCGATGCAGGCCCCGGTCGTGCCGGTGATGGCCAATGTCGGCGCCGCGCCGCTCAGTGCTCCGGAAGCGATCCGGGATTCGCTGGTGGCGCAGGTCACCGGCACCGTGCGCTGGCGCGAATGCGTGCAGGCCATGGCTGCCGCGGGCGTCACCGATTTCGTCGAACTCGGCAGCGGCAAGGTGCTTGCCGGCCTGGTGAAGCGTATCGTCGCCGGCTCGTCGCCGGTGTCGATCGGTACGGCAGAGGATATTGCCGCCTACAAGGCCCGCGGCGCCTGACGGCGCGGGCAAGAACGGCAGAACGCCGAAAAGGGAGCGAACATGTTTGATCTGACCGGCCGCAAGGCCCTGGTCACCGGTGCCACCGGCGGCCTCGGCGGAGCCATCGCACGGACCCTCCATGCGCAGGGTGCGAGCGTCGCGATCTCCGGCACACGCGCCGAGGCGCTGGAGGCCCTGGCGGCCGAGCTCGGCGAGCGCGT
The DNA here is from genome assembly GCF_052114025.1 of Allobosea sp. RAF48. Lineage (NCBI taxonomy): Bacteria > Pseudomonadati > Pseudomonadota > Alphaproteobacteria > Hyphomicrobiales > Alloboseaceae > Allobosea > Allobosea sp. RAF48. The sequence continues at coordinate 193,202 of NZ_JBFRDZ010000005.1, read as the reverse complement.
CGTCGTGGCGCCTTGCAACCTCTCCGACAAGGATTCGGTCGAGGCGCTGGTGCCGACGGCCGAGGAGAAGCTGGGCGGGCTCGACATCCTCGTCAATAATGCCGGCATCACCCGCGACAACCTGTTCCTGCGCCTGAAGGACGAGGACTGGGACAGCGTTCTCGCCGTCAACCTGACGGCCGCCTTCCGCCTGTCGCGCGCGGCCGTGAAGTCGATGATGCGCAAGCGCTACGGCCGAATCGTCTCGATCGGCTCCGTCGTCGGCACTACGGGCAATCCGGGGCAGGGCAACTACGCTGCCGCCAAGGCCGGCCTGATCGGCATGTCGAAGGCGCTCGCTGCCGAGGTTGCGAGCCGGAATATCACGGTCAACGTGGTCGCTCCCGGCTTCATCGAGTCGCCGATGACGCAGGCTCTGAACGAGAAGCAGCGCGAGAGCATTCTCTCTGACGTGCCGATGGGCCGGCTGGGTGCGGGCGCGGACATTGCCGCCGCCGTCGCCTTCCTCGCCAGCACGGAGGCCGGCTACGTCACCGGCCAGACGCTTCATGTGAACGGCGGAATGGCAATGATCTAGGGGCGTTAGCGCCATTTCTAGATTGGTTTTGATAACGTTGCGGCGCTCTCGCCAGCCTTGAAAGGTTATGTTAACTAGCGCCGTCGCGCTGCTGGCGAGCGAGCCGAGGGGACTTGACGAAACCTCGGTTGTTGCGTTTGTGCAGGCTTCGAGCTTTCCGGGTCGCGGGCATCGTCACGATGGCGCGGCGGCTCGGAATGAAAGTCCATAACGCGCGTCGCGCTCTGCGATGCGTTTTCAGTTTCTAAGGAAGAGACTCATGAGCGATGTCGCCGAGCGCGTGAAGAAGATCGTGGTCGAGCACCTCGGCGTCGAGCCCGAGAAGGTTGTCGATGGCGCCAACTTCATCGAGGACCTGGGTGCGGACAGCCTCGACACCGTCGAGCTCGTGATGGCCTTCGAGGAAGAGTTCGGCGTCGAGATCCCGGACGATGCGGCCGAGACGATCGTGACGGTCGGCGATGCCGTGAAGTTCCTCTCGGCGAAGAGCGCGTGATCGGCCTCCCAGGCTGATCGACACAGAAGGCATCATGGCTTCTCGCAGTTTTCCGATGCGGCGCGTGGTCGTGACCGGGCTCGGCATGGTGACGCCGCTCGCTTGCGGCGTCGAGCCGACCTGGGCGCGTCTCCTGGCCGGTGCCAGCGGCGCCGGCCCCATCACCAGCTTCGACGCCAGCGACCTGCCGGCGCAGATTGCCTGCAGCATCCCGCGGGGTGACGGTAGCGACGGGACCTTCGACCCCGACGCCTGGATGGAGCCGAAGGAACAGCGCAAGGTCGACGAGTTCATCGTCTTTGCGATGGCCGCCGCCACGCAGGCGCTGCAGGACGCGGGCTGGAAGCCTGAAAGCTACGAGGACCAGATCCGGACCGGTGTCGCCATCGGCTCCGGCATCGGCGGGCTCGGAGGCATCTACGAGGCCTCCCTGCTGCTGAAGGAGCGCGGGCCGCGCCGGCTCTCGCCCTTCTTCATCCCCGGGCGCCTGATCAATCTCGCCGCCGGCTATGTCTCGATCGAGCACGGGCTCAAAGGTCCGAACCACGCGGCCGTGACGGCCTGCTCGACCGGTGCGCATGCCATCGGCGACGCCTCGCGCATGATCGCGCTGGGCGATGCGGATGTCATGGTTGCGGGCGGCGCCGAATCTGCCGTCAACCGCATCGGTATCGCCGGTTTCTGCGCCTGCCGGGCGCTGTCCACCGGTTTCAATGATACGCCCGAGAAGGCGTCGCGTCCCTACGACAAGGACCGCGACGGCTTCGTCATGGGCGAGGGCGCCGGCGTCGTCGTGCTCGAGGAACTCGAGCACGCGCTGGGCCGTGGCGCGAAGATCTATGCCGAGGTTGTCGGCTACGGCATGTCCGGCGACGCCTACCACATCACCTCGCCGGCCGAGGACGGCGATGGCGCCTATCGCTGCATGCAGGCCGCGCTCGGACGGGCCGGCATCGCGGCGGCTGATCTCGACTATATCAACGCCCATGGCACCTCGACGCCTCTCGGCGACGAAATCGAGCTGCGCGCCGTCGAGCGCCTGCTTGCCAACGCGCCGAAGCGGCCTTCGATGTCCTCGACCAAGTCGGCGACGGGCCATCTGCTCGGCGCGGCCGGAGCGATCGAGGCGATCTTTACCGTGCTGGCGATCCGCGATCAGATCGCGCCGCCGACCATCAATCTCGACAACCCCTCCGTCGAGACGGATATCGATCTCGTCCCGCATGTCGCGCGCAAGCGCGAGATCGATTACGCCCTGTCGAATTCGTTCGGATTCGGCGGCACCAACGCCTCGCTGGTCCTGCGGCGCTACCATCCCGATAGCTGATCTCAGCGGGTCAGCTCCGTTTTGCCATAATGTTGGGTAGAGTTTGGCGCCAGCGTTGGCGAACGCGTGATTCCGCGTTCACAGCCACGAGGAAACCGGTTCTAATATGGCGGTTTAAAGCCTGATGCGCCTGGGGCCAGAATCCCTCCGGCGCTCGGTCGTGCCGAGACAGTCTACTTCATCCTGCGAGCGTCTTGATCGTGAATGATACGCCCCGCGTCGCCCCGAAGAGTCCGAGCGAGGCCCTCAAGCCCGTAGCGCCCCCGGCGCCGCCGCCGAAGGTGCGCCGCCGTCGCCGCAGTCCCTTCCTGTCGATGCTGAGCGGTCTTTTCACGATCGCGCTAGTCGGCGCCGGCGTCGTCGGCGCAGGCATCGCCGTTGTCTCCAGCCAGAGCAAGTCGCCAGGTCCGCTTGCGGGTGACCGCGTCCTCATCATCCCGAAGGAAAGCGGGCTGACCGAGATCGCGGAGCTGCTGCAGCGCGAGGGGTTGATCGAGCACCCGCTGAGCTTCCGCATCGCGGCGATCGTCGGCGGCGATTGGCACAAGCTTCAGGCCGGCGAGTACCTGTTCAAGGCGCGCGTGAGCCCGAAGGAGATTCTCGACATCATCTCCAGCGGCAAGGTGGTCGAGCATTCGATCACCGTTCCGGAAGGGCTGACGAGCGAGCAGATCGTCGAGCGTCTGCGCAACAATGAGCTTTTGACCGGCGAGATCGCCCAGGCGCCAAAGGAAGGCTCGATCCTGCCGGACACATATCGGTTCCCGCGTGGCTTCTCGCGGCAGGCGATCATCGACCGCATGGCGCGCGATCAGCGCGTGATCCTTGCGCGAATCTGGGAGCGTCGCCCTGCCGACCTGCCGATCAAGACGCCGCAGGAACTCGTGATTCTCGCCTCGATCGTCGAGAAGGAGACCGGCCGCGCCGATGAGCGTCCGCGCGTTGCCGGCGTCTTCATCAACCGCCTGAACCAGAAGATGAAGCTGCAGTCCGATCCGACGATCGTCTACGGCCTCGTCGGCGGCAAGGGCACGCTCGGCCGGCCGATCCAGCGCAACGAGATCACGCAGGCGACGCCTTACAACACCTATGTCATCACCGGACTACCCCCGGGGCCGATCGCCAATCCCGGGCGCGCTGCGATGGAGGCCGTGGTCAATCATTCGCGGACGAAGGAACTCTACTTCGTCGCCGATGGCAGCGGCGGTCATGCCTTCGCCGAGACGCTCGATCAGCACAACCGCAATGTCGGTCGTTGGCGCCAGATCGAGACGACGCGCAGCCAGCAGCAGGGCGGAAAGCCCTCGGGCGACGTGGTCGACAAGATCGAACCTCCGGCAGGCCCCGACAACCGGACCGAAGCTCCGGCATCGACCCAGCCTGGCGCCGACAATGCCGGCCTGCCCGTGGCCCAGCCGGCGGGCGCCGGCGCTGTGGCCGGCACCCGCGCCCGCGCCTTCGACGCCTCCGAGGGCACGCCGCGCGATCCGCTGCTCAACAAGACGTTCGATCTGAACTCGCCCAAGCAGGTTCCGCAGCTCAAGCCCTGAGCTGCCCATTATCGCGCGGGTCATCCCCATTTTCCGATGTTCCGGCGCTTGCCGCGGCCGGAGCGCGCCACTACGGTCCCGCCGCATCACAACAGGAGCGGCAGGGCCATGGCCATCGAAAGCATGACGGGCTTCGCCCGCGCCGCGGGGACCGCCGGCATCCATGGCTGGGCGTGGGAGATCCGCAGCGTCAACGGGCGCGGGCTCGATCTGCGCGTCCGGGTACCGCCCGGCTTCGAGGCGCTCGCGGAAGCTGCGCGCAAGCATCTGGCCGGCGCGTTCGCCCGTGGCACGTTGCACGTCAATCTGGCCGTCACCAGCGACGCTGGCCCGCCGCGTCCGCGCATCAACGAGGCCGTTCTCGTTGCCTTGCTGCAGGCGGTCGAGCGGCTGCCGCCAGCGGCGGGGATCAACCCGCCATCCTATGACGGCTTGCTGGGCATTCGCGGGGTCGTCGAATTCGCCGACGAAGCGCAGGATATCCTGGGGGCCGTCGAGGCCCCGGCGCTCGCCGGCCTGGAGGCTGCGGCTCTCGCTCTGAGGGAGGCCCGTTCCGCCGAGGGGCGCGCTTTGGCGGCGATCCTTCTCGGCCACCTCGAAACCATCGCGCGGCTTGCCGGCGAAGCTGAGCAGCATCCGGCGCGCAGCAGCGAGGCCATCCGGGCGCGCATCGCCGCGCAGGTCGAGACCCTGCTCGGCGCCAATAGCGGCTTCGATCCGCAGCGCCTGCACCAGGAGGCGGCGCTGCTTGCAGTGCGCGCCGATATCCGCGAGGAGATCGACCGGCTGCAGGCCCATGTGGGCGCGCTGCGCGAACTCCTCGCCAAAGGCGGCCCGATCGGCCGCAAGCTCGATTTCCTCGCCCAGGAGTTCGGCCGCGAGGCCTCGACGCTCTGCGCCAAAGCCAATGATCCCGGCCTGTCGCGCATCGGCCTCGAACTGCGCACCGTGGTCGATCAGTTGCGCGAGCAAGTTCAGAACGTGGAGTGAGCCGTGATGGCCGAAACGACCCGTCCGGCCCGGCGCGGCCTGATGCTGATCCTGTCTTCGCCGTCAGGCGCCGGCAAGTCGACGCTGACGCGCAATCTCTGCCAGCGCGAAACCAATATCGACCTTTCCGTCTCGGTGACGACGCGGGAGCGCCGGCCCTCGGAGATCGATAGCGTGCATTACCGCTTCATCGACCGAGACACCTTCGAGGCGCTGCGCGACCATGACGATCTGCTCGAATGGGCCGAGGTCCACGGCAATTGCTACGGTACGCCACGCAAGCCGGTCGAGGCGGCGCTGGCGCGCGGGCGTGACGTGCTGTTCGACATCGATTGGCAGGGCACGATGCAGATCGTCGAGAAGGCGCGCGAGGATGTCGTGACGATCTTCATCCTGCCGCCCTCGATGGCGGAGTTGCGCTCGCGGCTGGTACGCCGCGCCGAGGACGCTCAGGAGGTCATCGCCAAGCGACTCGCAAACGCTCGTTCCGAGATCGCGCGCTGGGAGAAGTACGACTACGTCATCGTCAACGACGATTTGAACGACGCCTACGACTCGATCAAGGCCATCCTCACCGCCGAGCGGCTGAAGCGCAGCCGGGCGATCGGCCTTGCCGATTTCGTCGAGACACTGCTCGACGAGGCGATGCCCTGACGATCGTGGAGCCGGCGGATCGAGCCCGGCTTAAGCTATCGATAGAGAAGGCGTGATCCGCCCAGATTGCCTCGCAATCCGGGCCGCGCGTGCTCTAGAGCCGGGCACCGAGCGCGTTGGCCAGGGCAACGAAGCCGGAAACCGGGATTTCTTCGGCGCGCGCCGTCTCGGAGAGGCCGGCGGCGGCGATGATCGGCGCGGGATCCGACAGCACCGCCTTCAGGCTCTGCCGCAGCATCTTGCGCCGCTGTCCGAAGGCCGCGAGCGTGACCCGCTCGAGCAGGCGTCGGTCGCAGGGCTCCGGCCGCTCGCGCGGAACGAGCTGGACGATCGAGGAGGTGATCTTCGGTGGCGGCACGAAGGCGTTGCGCGGCACATCGAACAGGATCTTCGTCTCGCAGCGCCAGTTCGACAGCACGGCGAGCCGGCCGTAATCCGCGCGTTGTTCCGGCGTCGCGACGATCCGCTCGGCCACCTCGCGCTGGAACATCAGTGTCAATGAGCTCCACCAGGACGGCCAGGGCTCGAGGCTGAGCCAGCCGACCAGCAGCGGCGTACCGATATTGTAGGGCAGGTTGGCGACGATTTTCGCGTGCTCGCCCTTGAGATGGGGCGACAGATCGACGGCGAGCGCATCGCCGTCGATGACCTCCAACCGACCCGGATAGCGTGCCGCGATCTCGGCCAGCGCCGGCAGGCAGCGCCGGTCGCGCTCGATCGCGATCACCCGTCTCGCTCCGTTGGCGAGCAGAGCGCGCGTCAACCCGCCGGGGCCCGGTCCGATCTCCACCACGGTCTCGTCGTCGAGTGGCCCAGCCGCTCTTGCGATGCGGCCCGTCAGGTTGAGGTCGAACAGAAAATTCTGTCCGAGCGCCTTCTGCGCCATCAGGCCATGGCGCTCGACCACCTCGCGCAACGGCGGCAGATCGTCGATTTGACTCATGATGCGGTCACCTGCATCGGCCCTTCGGCCATGCGCGCGGCAAGCTTCAGCGCGGCACAGAGGCTGTCGGGCCGCGCGATGCCCTTGCCTGCGATGTCGAAGGCGGTGCCATGGTCGGGAGAAGTCCGAATGAAGGGCAGGCCGAGCGTGACGTTGACGCCTTCGTCAAAGGCGATCGTCTTGATCGGGATCAGCGCCTGATCGTGATACATCGCCAGGGCCACGTCGTATCCAGCCCGCGCCCGGGCGTGGAACATCGTGTCCGCCGGATAGGGACCGCGCGCATCGATGCCTTCCCCCTGAAGCGCGGCGATGGCGGGCGCGATGACCGCCATGTCCTCGCTCCCCATCGCGCCGTTCTCGCCGGCATGGGGGTTGAGGCCGCTGAAGGCGAGGCGCGGCGCGGCGATGCCGAAGCGGGCTTTCAGCTCCGCCGCGACGATACGTGCGGTGTCCACGATGAGCTCGGTCGTCAGGAGCTCTGCTACGCGGCGCAGCGGCTCATGTATCGTCACCGGCACGACCGCAAGCTCTTCGCACCAGAGCATCATCACCGGTCGTGGCTCGCTTCCGCCATCCGCTGAAAGATGGGCAAGGTATTCGGTATGGCCGGGATGCCGGAAACCGGCCTGATAGAGCACCGATTTGGCGATCGGGTTGGTCACCACAGCAGCGGCCTCGCCGGTCCGCACTGCGGCGACTGCCATGTCGATCGAAGCGATGGTGGCCGGCGCTGTCGCTGGGTTGGGCCGACCGGGTTCCGCCGTGGCGGTAGCCGTGAGCGCGATGACCGGCAAGGCTTCCGGAAAAGCTTCCCCGGCATCATCCCAGCCGCAGACGCGCACCGGGACATGCCAACCCAACCGCTTCGCCAATCCGGCGAGATCGTCGGGGCTGGCAACGCAGGCGAAGGCCGGCAGCTTGCGCTCCCGGCGCTCAAGCCAGGCCCGCAGGGCAAGCTCCGGCCCGATGCCTGCCGGATCGCCCTGTGTCAGCGCAAGCGGCAATGGCGGCAAGGCGGAACTCCGCGTCGAAGAGGAAACGGGCCGCCTCGGCGGCCCGGATATCGTCACTGACTGACGCCGTCAGCCGATGAGCTGTTGAGATTCTGCGAATAGGCGAGCTCGCCCAGTGTGCGCAGCTCGAGACGGAACATGACCGTGCGGGTATCCTTGGTCGCGCCCGACTGCCGGTCGGCATTGCTTTGCGAATAGCTGATGTCGAAAATCGTGCACTCGTCGGTATAGTTGACACCGAGCGAGGTCGAGGCAGTCTGGAACGGTCCCGTGTTGGGATAGACCGGTACAGCCGCGACCGACGGAGCCGCCAGATAGGCCGCATAGGCGTCGCGATAGCGCTCGCGGTCGTATTTGTACTTGTCGAGATCGAACAGCACGCCGGCCCGGAGACGCCAGTTGTCGGCAATGCGCAGCGAACCGTTGAGCGACAGGCCCTCACGCCGGCGCGAGATGCCGAGTTCGGGCTGCGGCTCGTAGCGACCATAGCCGACCGAGGCCGTGATCACGCTGTTCGCATAGGTCGCGGCGGCGTCGATCCGCTGCGCTTCGAAGGTCGTCGAATTCAGGCGCGCGGCCCCGGTCAGGAAGAAGCCCTTGAACGGCGAAAGCTGCGCACGGGTGACGATGTCAGAGCTGTTCGTGTCGAGGCCGGAGTTGAGGCCGGTATTGACGAGGTCGCCGCTGGCAAAGGAGTTGCGTCCACCGAGCTGGAAGGACTGGCCGACGAGGAGATTGGCGAAAGCCTCCTTGCCGAACCGGCCGGTATAGAGCGCGCCGACATTGGCGCGGGTGCCGCCCTCGACGCGGTCATAGCCTGAGAATTTGCCGCTCCATTCGAACAGGTTCGTGGCGTCGAAGACGAGGCTCTGAGCGTCCTCGTTGGCGAGACGCACGCTGTGCGTCTCGTTCGGCCGCGCCACGATCTGCGCGACCGGCTCGATGATATGGGTGCCCCAGTCGGTCTTGGCGACGAAGGGATAGCGGTACATGAGGCCGATGGCCGGCATCACCCGGCCGAAGACCTCGTCGGAGGTATCCGCGATCGTCGAGACGCGCGAGTTGATCACGCTGCTGGTGTCGGGGTTGACCGAGAAGATGTCCGCGCGAACCGAGGCGTAGGGCGTCCACATCTGTCCGAGCGGATCGATGAAGTTGCGCCGCCAGGAAACCTCGGCCGTCGCGCGCGAGACATTGCCGGCGAGGCCACGCACCAGGCAGGTGCTCTTCTGGTACACCGCACAGCCGTCATAGAGCGAATAGCTCGGCGTCGTGATCAGGTAGGTCTTCTGCTGCGGCAATTGCGTGAACGCGGCAGTGTCGCGATTCAGGCTGGTGACGTTGACAGTGAATTCCAGCTCGCCGCCGAGGAAGGACGGCTTGTGGACCCGCTTGTCGTAGTCCAGCACAGGCAGCACCATCGGCTGCTGCTTCTGCCAGTCCTGGTAGTTCAGCGGCTGGAAATAGTAGCCGCGCAGATCGAACCAGGCGGTTGCGCTCTGGCCGTTCAGATAGGCCGTCGAGATCGATTCCTGCAGATAGGTCGTGGTGCTGAAGGCCTCGTTCTTGATCCGGTAGTTCTTGTAGAACCAGCGGTCCGTCGACATCGCGGCGTTCCAGCCGAACGACCAGTTCTGATTGATGTAGAACTTGCCGTTCGTTTCGACCGAACCGCGGAACTCCTTGTCACGCGGGCCGAGCGGACTCGCGAGGAAGGCTTCCTGATCCTGCTGAAAGATGCCGGATGCGCGGATGGTATAGGAGCCGTTGACCAGACGATGCCGCCACTCCGCCTGCCCGAGTACGCCCTGGCGGGTGAGGAAGGTCGGGGTCAGCGTCAGGTCGTAGTTCGGCGCCAGATTGAGGAAATACGGCAGGCCGACACCGAAGCCGAGGGCGGAGGTGTTGATAAACTTCGGCGACAGGAAGCCGGATTTCCGCTTTACCGTCGAGTCCGGGCCCGACATGTACGGCATGTAGGCCATCGGGATGCCGGCGAATTCCAGCCGGGCGTCCTCGTAGTAAACCGTCTGCTCGGATTTCTTGTGGATGATCCTGGCCGCCCGAACCTGCCATAGCGGCGGCTTTTCGGGGTTGTCCTTGCAGGGCTCGCAGGCGGTGTAGATGCCCTTCTCGAAGATGAAAGTTTCGCCGTCGGTCCGCTCCGCGCGCGGAGCGGAAAAGCGCGTGCGGTCCGGGTTCACGACGCGCAGGGAATCGATGAAGCCGTCGCGGAAGTCATCGGTCAGGTTGAACCTGTCGCCGGTGATGACGGTGCCGTTGGTCTCGGTGATGCGGGCGTTGCCGATGGCGGTGACCCGCTTGTTGGCCTGGTCGTAGATGACGCGATCGGCCTCGATCGTCCGACCCTGATAGAGAATCTGAACGTCGCCGACGGCTGCGACCGTCTTCTTGTCGTTGTCGTAGACGAGCTCGCGCGCATCGACGACCATCCGGTCCTGCGGCTTGGCGGCGGCAGCGGCGGGCGCAGGCTTCGAGCCGGCCACCCGATTCTGGGCATAGGCCGGCCCGGCCAGCAGATAGGCCAGGCTGGAGGCGAGAGCGGTCGCCGCAGCAAAGTGCGCCACGCGGTTCACGCGCGAAACCATCCGTTAAACCCAAAATTAACCATAGGCACAGTACGATTCACCCGTCTTCCTGATGGAGGAGGGCAAGGGTGCCCAGCATCGTCCCCAATGCTGCGGGCAACCACGCCGCGACGATCGGATTGACGATTCCCGACGATCCGAGTTCCTCCGACAGCTGGGTCGCAACATAGAGCACGAACCCGGCCGCGACGCCACCTATCACCAACTTGGTCACACCACCAAAGCGGAAAAATCTTAAGGAAACGGATGCTGCCACCAGCACCATGGCGATGAGCAGCAGCGGGCGCGCCATAAGTGCCTGATATCGCAGCTCATAAGGCGTCGTGTCGAGGCCGGCTCGCTGTGTCCGATCGATGACCGTTGGCATGGACCAGAACCCCACCGCATCAGGCGGGGTGAAGCTCTGTCGCATCTGTTCCGGCTCCAGGGTCGTCGCGACCATGTAGCTCGCGAAATTCTGTGGCTCTTCCATGGCGGAGGTGATGCGCGCCTCGGTAAGTTCCCAGTGTCCCGGACGCAACACGGCCTGCTTCGCGTCGATGCGTTCCTTGAACGACCCGTCGTGGTTGAACACGAAGAACGCCACCTGAGACAAGCCGTCCTCGTCCGGCAGGGCGCCGGCCGCGCGGATAATGGCCTGTCCATCGACGCTGCGCTGCCTCAGCCAGACATCCTGGGCAGCGCCCGTCTTGCCGCTCGCGCGGACGAACAGCCGCGTTTCGAGCGCGGTGGCCTTGCGCTTCAGGTCAGCCGCGAGCGGGTTGTAGATCATGATCGACATCAGGCCGATCATCCCGGCGACGGCCGCTGCGGGTTGCAGGAACTGCCAGGCCGAAACGCCGACCGAGCGTGCGACCACCAGCTCCAGCTTACGACTCAGCGTCAGCAGCGCGAACATGCCGCCGAAGAGCGCGGCGAAGGGGAAGATCTGTTCGGCCACGGCTGGTGCCCGGAAGAGCGCGAGCTGCACGATCCGCGGGGTTGTCGCGATGGGGGAATCGCCAGCCCGGCGCATCAGCTCGACGAAATCGAGCGTGCCGATCAGGAAGAAGAAGGTGCCGAACACACTGAGGATCGCGCGGGCGAAGCGCTTTGTCAGATAGCGCCCGAAGGTCGAGAACAGGAGCATCAGGCGCGCCGGAAACGGGCCGCAATATTGGCGAGCGGCGTTGTCAGAGGGGCAGTGAGTCGCGCCAGAACGGGGCGCAGGCGTTCACCGTAGAAGATGACGGCGAGGGCCAGCGTGATGGCCGTGATCGGCAGGATGTAGAGCAGGGCGGCGGCGAAGGGCGAGCGGACGCTCGCCGTCCAGGCCGCATAGGCGGCAATGCGGGTCGCGCCGACGATCATGATCGCGGCCTGGATCGCCAGCGCACGTCCCTGGCGAGTAGTCCGCGCTTCGCCGATCGCCGCGAAGGCGATCAGCATGAAGGCGAAGGGGTAAAGCGGCGCCGACAGGCGATTGTGCAGCTCGGCCCGGAAGCGGCCTTCCTGAATCTTGTAGTAGCTCTCGTTCGGGTTCTGATTGATGAGCTGCCAGGTCGAGCGTTCGCGCGGCTTGTAGACCACCTTGTCGCCGTCGCCTTCCCCGGGGCCGCCGGTCGGATCGCCGGTCAGCGCCGAGAGATTGAGCGCGTAGCGCTCGAAGGAGATGATGGACGTCGTGGTGGTGTTCTTGGTCTCGCGCTGGATGGTCCCCTTCTCGAGCATCAAGAAGCTCTGGCCTTCCGCCTCGACCGTTCGTCCGCGCTCGGCGAGATAGATCGAAGGCTGCGCCGGGTCGCGACGATCCTGCATGAAGATGCCGACCAGCGAGTCGCCGGCCTTCTCGCGGTAGTGGAAGGTGACGCCGGAATCGAGCGAGACGAACTGCCCCTCCTTCACGACGTTGGCGACGAAGTCGGCGCGGATCAGCGTGATCAGATCGCGCAGCATGCGGAAGCTCGCGGGCATCACCGAGATCGTCATCCACGCCACAATGACCGCGGTGATGATGGTCAGGGCGAGGAAGGGCCGGACGATCCGGTGCGGTGCCACGCCGGCGGCGTTCATCACGATCAGCTCGGAATCGCCGTTGAGCTTGTTGAGCGTGTAGAGCGTCGACATGAACAAGGCGACTGGCGCGATGCCGGCGATCAGCGCGGGCAGCGACAGCAGCGTGACGGTCAGAAAGATCAGGACCGTCTGGCCCTTGCCGGTGATGAGGTCGACTTCGCGCAGGGCCTGCGTGACCCAGATGACCCCCGTGAGACCGAACAGCAGCACGATCGCCGCCCCCGCCGCGATCTTCAGGATGTATCGGTCAAGGCGGTTGAACAGCACGCATCACTTCCGGCAGTCGGGAATGGGAGATTCCCGAGGTGGTTCGTCGGACACCCCATATGGTATAGGCGCGTTCGCGGCGCAAACGGGAATCGTTTGCCGCCGGCCATCCCTGTGTCCTTCCCCGGCACTTGTCGCAAGATTGTGAGCGGATCATGTCCCAGCGCCTGAAGCTCGAGGTCAAAGCCCTGAATGCCGTCGAAGGGCAGGATCTCGTGATCCTGGTTTCGGATCGGCTCGTGTTGCCGTCCGCGGCCGAGAATGCGGCGGGGCGCGCTGCGCAGGCGCTGTTGACGCGGGCCGCCGCGGCCGAGCGCTACAAGGGCAAGGCCTATGCCGGCCTGACCTTGCCCGCTCCCGAGGGGGCGTCCTACGAGCGGCTGATCGTCGTCGGGATCGGCGACGCGGACAAGAATGACGATCTCGATTTCGTCAAGCTCGGTGGCGCCATCGCCGGCCGGCTCGGTGCGGGGCGCACGGCGGAAATCATCCTGGCGCTGCCGGCGGGAACGATCGCGGCCGAGCGTGGCGCCGAGCTGGCGCTGGGCCTGAAGCTGCGCAGCTATGCCTTCGACCGCTACAAGACGAAGAGCAAGGACAAGGATGACGCCGGGCCGATCGCGGTGACGCTGCGCTCGGATGATCCTGCCGGCCTGAAGAAGGCCCTGAAGGCGGCCGATGCCGTCGCCGCCGGCGTCGTGCTGGCGCGCGACCTCGTCAACGAGCCGCCGAACGTCCTCTACCCGGAAGAATTCGCTGACCGGGCCGCCAAGCTGAAGAAGCTCGATGTCGAGATCGAGATTCTCGACGAGAAGGATCTGAAGAAGATCGGCATGCGCGCCTTGCTCGGGGTGGGCCAGGGCTCGCGTCGCGAGAGCCGCGTCGCCATCATGCGCTGGAACGGCGCCGGCAAGGACGAGCAGCCCGTCGCCTTCGTCGGCAAGGGGGTTACCTTCGACACCGGCGGCATTTCGCTGAAGCCTGGTGCCGGCATGGAGGACATGAAGGGCGACATGGCCGGCGCTGCCTGCGTCGTCGGCCTGATGCACGCGCTTGCCGCCCGCAAGGCCGAGGTCAATGCGATCGGCGTCATCGGCCTCGTCGAGAACATGCCGGACGGCAACGCCCAGCGTCCGGGCGACATCGTCACCTCGCTCTCTGGCCAGACCATCGAGATCATCAACACCGACGCGGAGGGCCGCCTCGTCCTCGCCGATGTGCTCTGGTACACGCAGGAGCGCTTCAAGCCGCGCTTCATGATCAATCTGGCCACGCTGACCGGCGCGATCCTTGTGGCGCTGGCACAGGAGAATGCCGGCCTCTTCACCAACAGCGACGAGTTGGCGCAGCGTTTGACGGCCGCCGGCCTCGCGACCGGCGAGACGGTCTGGCGCATGCCCCTCGGCAAGGCCTACGACAAGATGATCGATTCGAAGTTCGCCGATATGAAGAATTCGGCCGGGCGCTATGCAGGCTCGATCACTGCTGCGCAGTTCCTGCAACGCCACGTCAATGACACGCCCTGGGCGCATCTGGACATCGCCGGCACCGGCATGGGCGCCAAGGACAGCGAGATCAACCGCTCCTGGGGCCCCGGCTGGGGCGTGCGCCTGCTCGACCGGCTGGTGGCCGACCACTACGAAAGCTAAAGTGATTTCTGCGGAACGAACGTCAGTGTTTTAGGAGAAAAGGGTTTCGATGGCCGAGATCCTGTTCTTCCATCTGCAGTCCCGCCCGCTGGAGCAGGTCCTGCCGACGATCCTCGACCGGGCGCTCTCGCGCGGCCAGAAGGTCGTCGTCGAGGTCTCGAGCCAGGAGCGGCTGAGCGTGATCGACGATCACCTCTGGACTTACGCCGACGAGAGCTTCCTGCCGCATGTCACGGCGATGGAGGCGGACGCCGCACAGAACCCGGTGGTGATCACCACGCAGGACCACAATCCGAACGCCGCGCAGGTACGGATTTGCGCCGACGGAGTTCGCATTCCCGACGCAATGCAAGACTACGAGCGCATCGTTCTGATATTCGATGGAGACGATCCCGAGGCGCTGACAGCGGCCCGCGAGGATTGGAAGAAAGCCCGGGCCTCCGGCCATGCCGCCAGCTATTGGCAGCAGGACGAGGCCGGTCGCTGGGAGAAGAAAGCGTGAGACTGCCGGTTGTGTTTCTCTGCGCCGCGACACTCGCGGGCTGCTCGGTCGACATGGGCGGTTTCGCCTTCCAGTCCGAAACCAAGGGCGGCGTGACCACGACGCGGACGAGCAGCGCCAGCGCCGGAATCTCGACGCAGGAGCCGGTGCTGACGCCTGAGGGCGATTGCAGCGTCGGCGCCTCGCTCGATCCCTCGACGCGCCCGCTGCCGAAGGAGATCGCGCCCGGCATCACCGAATGCGAGCTGGTGAAGCTCAAGGGCACGCGGCCGACCGACGTGCTGATCGGCGAAAGCGGCAAGGGCCAGCGCGAGGTCCAGGTGCTCTATGCCGAGCCGGGCGGGCGCGAGATCTACATGTTCACCGACAACCGCCTCAGCCGGATCGTCAAGCCGGGGCAGGGGTGAGCGGCACATATTTGCACGCCGGGCGGGAGCTTCGGCTGCCGCCGCGTTTTGACGTGTGCCGTCGCGCCGCGAGCTGAAAAAATACTCGCTGGCCCCGCTGTTGCTTTGGGTGCAGCGTTTTCCCGGTCTTCCACAGCTGATGTCGTGTGGCGGAACCCGAGGGGTGGTTCGGGGCTCAGGCGGATGTCTGGCTGCTCTCCCGATTCGCGGCGTGCTCGGGTAGCCAGGTCGCCAATGCACTGCGACCTGTCTCGGTCAGCGCGTAGACGCCGCGCTCGGAGCGTTCGAACCAGCCATAGACATTCCGGCGCAGGATCTTCTGGGCATCGGGGAACGATGGCTTGAGATCGCGCGGGCGTTGCGGCGCCGACGCCATCGCTGCGGCACAGGCGAGCGCCTGCTGGCGATACGCTGTCATGATGGGCTTGCGCGTGCCTCCGCCGGCGACGGGGTCACCCTGGCGCCGCTTGTGCTCCTCCACCAGTCTCGAGCGCCGACGGGGATCCTTCCGCGGCGTAGGCGCGGTCGGGGAGACCAGGATATCGACATGGCCGGATTTGGAGATGCCCAGCAAACCGAAGCCGAGGCGCCGGCAGAGGTTGCGATATCTCGGATCGCTTTCGCGGCCCTTGCCCTTGGTGGAAAGCTGAGCTGCCAGCCAGATTTCATCGCCGAGGCTCATTCGCTCCACGCCCTGCAGAATGAGCTCCAGATTGAACGTCAGCTTCAGCTCGCCGATGACCACGACGGCCGGATCATCATCCCGAAGCCCGACGAGATCGCAGTGTCCGATCTCTCCTTTGACGGAATAACCCAGGCCCTCGAGGAAGCGCTTGACGGGCAGATAAAGAGAGGTTTCCACGCGGCATCTCCGGACAACGCGTCGAGCATGCCCTCATAGTCGTTTCAGCCAAGCAAACGCCGTGCTGGGCAGGGCGCCGCGCCTCCACCGGCAGAACCTGCGAACTCGGCGGTCGAAGGGCGTTATCCCAGGTCCCCGACAGCGCTGCCCGCCGGGCCTTACGCGCTCTCCAGCTCCTCGCCGAGCAGCAGCCATTCCTCCTCGGCGGCCGTCAGCGCCTCCCCCAGCTCAGCGCGCTGGCGTGAGAGCTGCAGCGCCTTCTCAGGCTCGCGGGAGAAGGCTCCGTTGGCGAGCGCCGCGTCGACCTTCTCGATCAGCCCGGTCAGCTTGGCGATTCGCGCTTCCGCAAGGTTGAGCTTCTGCCTGAGCGGCCCGAGCGCGGCCCGCTTGGTCGCGGCCTCCTTGCGCTCGTCCGTCTTCGGCTTTGCGGCTCCCGCTTCGGGAGCGGGCTTGCCGCGCCGCTCGGCCTTGGCGGTGTCGAGCACGAAGGCGCGGTAGTCTTCCATGTCTCCATCGAAGTTCTTCACCGTGCCGTTCGCGACCAGCCAGAGCCGGTCGGCGCAGGCCTCGATCAGGAAGCGGTCGTGGCTGACGAGGATGACGGCGCCGGGGTAGTCGTTGATCGCCGTCATCAGCGCCGTGCGGCTGTCGATGTCGAGATGGTTCGTCGGCTCGTCGAGGATCAGCAGATGCGGGCCGTGGAAGGTGGCGAGCCCCAGCATCAAACGGGCTTTCTCGCCGCCCGAAAGCAGCTTCACCGGCGTATCCGCCTTGCTGGCGGGAAAGCCGATCTGCGCCGCCTTGGAGCGCAGCTTCGACTCCGGCGCATCCGGCATCAGGTCACGCAGATGGCCGACGGGCGTATCTTCGAGCCTCAGCTCGTCGAGCTGGTGCTGGGCGAAATAGGCGGTCTCCAGCTTGCTCGATTTCTTCATCTCGCCGGAGAGCGGGGCGAGCCTTCCGCCGATCAGCTTGCAGAAGGTCGATTTGCCGTTGCCGTTGGAGCCGAGCAGGGCGATCCGGTCGTCCGGGGCGAGGTTGAGCTTGAGCCGCGACAGCACCTTGCGCTCGCCATAGCCGGCGCTGGCGTCGTCCAGCACGATCATCGGCGGCGAGAGCGGTTTCTCCGGCCCGGGGAAGACGAAGGGCTGCACGTCGCGGTCGACGATCGCTGCGATGGTCTCCATCTTCTCCAGCCGCTTCACCCGCGACTGCGCCTGGCGCGCCTTGGTGGCCTTGGCCTTGAAGCGATCGACGAAGGCCTGGAGATGCTTGCGCTCGGCGTCCTGCTTCTCCTTCGCGCGGGCGAGCTGCATCTGCTTCTCGGCGCGCTGCTTCTCGAAAGAAGAATAGCCGCCGCGGTAGAGCGTGAGCTTGCCCTGGTCGAGATGCAGGATGTGGTCGACGCTGGTGTCGAGCAACTCGCGATCGTGGCTGATCACCAGCACGGTATGCGGGTAGCGCTCGAGATAATCGTAGAGCCAGAGCGTGCCTTCGAGGTCGAGATAGTTGGTCGGCTCGTCCAGCAAGAGGAGATCGGGCTCGGAGAAGAGCACGGCGGCGAGCGCGACGCGCATGCGCCAGCCGCCCGAGAAGTCGGAGCAGGGGCGCTGCTGCGCCTCCTCGTTGAAGCCGAGGCCGTGCAGCACCATCGCTGCGCGGGCCGGCGCGGAATGGGCGCCGATATCGGCGAGCCGTGTTCCGATCTCGGCGATGCGATGGGGGTCGGTCGCGGTCTCCGCTTCCTGCATCAGCGCGGTGCGTTCGGTGTCGGCGGCGAGCACGACCTCGATCAGCGATTCCGGGCCGCCCGGCGCCTCCTGCGCCACGCCGCCGATGCGCCGGCCCTTCGGCAGGCTGATGTTGCCGCTCTCGGTGCCGAGATCGCCGGTGATGATCTTGAAGAGGGTCGTCTTGCCGGTGCCGTTGCGGCCGACGAAGCCGACGCGCGCGCCGTCCGGAATGGCGGCGCCGGTGTGGTCGAGCAGCAGGCGCTCGCCAAGGCGATAGGTGATGTCGTTGATCGTCAGCATGGCCGTCGTTTAGGCGGTTTGCCTATGAAAACGCAATGCAAAGCCGGCATAACCAGCCTGTCGTCACCGTTTCGTCACAATCTCGCCTCGTCGCGGCCCGCTGGCGCCGTCACCCAACGGCAATGCAGTAACTTCCGATTCGCGAGGCAGTCTTCGATGCATGCCTACCCGTTTGATGTCGCGTCCCGCCACGTTTCTTCGCTAGCCTCCCTGATGATCTGCCTGTCGATCATCCTCGGCAGTGCCGCCGCGCTCACCGCAATCGTCCCGTTTTCCTGAGGTTGCATCGGCTTGCCTTGGGGCAGGCCGAGCCTGGCTGGGATCGGGGATGCGGCTTGTCGCGCTGTGGATGAGCCGCTAACGCTGGCATCATGGCACGCATCGCTTTCTACACCGGTTCTTTCGACCCCGTGACCAACGGCCATGCCGACGTGATCGCGGCTGCGGCCGGGCTTTGCGACAAGCTCGTCGTCGCGATCGGCGTCCATCCCGGCAAGACGCCGCTTCTCTCCGTCGAGCAACGCGCCGAGCTGGTGCGTACTGTCGCGACGCCGCTGCTTGCGGCGAAGGGGGCTGTGCTCGATGTCGTGACCTTCGATGATCTCGCGGTCGATGCGGCCCGCCGCGCGGGCGCCTCGATCATCATCCGCGGGCTGCGCGACGGCAGCGATCTCGACTACGAGATGCAGATGGCGGGCATGAACGGGACGATGGCGCCGGAGGTGCAGACCGTGTTCCTGCCGGCCTCGCCCGGTGTGCGCTACATCACTGCGACGCTGGTGCGCCAGATCGCAGCGATGGGCGGGGACGTCTCCCCCTTCGTGCCGGCGCCCGTGCTCTACGCGCTGAAGGCGCGCTTCGCTCGAAGCTGAACCTAAATCAGGCAGCGAAACGCGAAATAGATCGAGGCGAGAGACACACAACTTCGCCATCTTCCGCCGCTTTCTGCTGATTTTGGTTTGCATTTTGCCGAGAGCGATGGTGTCTCTCAGGTAAAGCGACTCGTTGCGTAGTTCCCCGGTGCGATCCCCCGCGCGCTGCCCTCCGACAGGTTTTCTGATGCGTCTTTCCCGCTATTTCCTGCCCCTTCTGCGCGATACGCCCAAGGAGGCGGAGATCGTCTCGCACCGGCTGATGCTGCGCGCCGGCATGATCCGCCAGCAGTCGGCGGGCATCTATGCCTGGCTGCCGCTCGGCCTGCGCGTGCTCGACAAGATCTGCAAGGTCGTGCGCGAGGAGCAGAACCGCTCCGGCGCCATCGAGATCCTGATGCCGACCATCCAGTCGGCCGATCTCTGGCGCGAGAGCGGGCGCTACGACGCCTATGGCAAGGAGATGCTGCGCATCAAGGATCGGCACGATCGCGACATGCTCTACGGCCCGACCAACGAGGAAATGGTCACCGAGATCGTCCGTGCCTACGTCAAGTCCTACAAGGACCTCCCGCTCAATCTCTACCACATCCAGTGGAAGTTCCGCGACGAGGTGCGCCCGCGCTTCGGCGTGATGCGCGGCCGCGAATTCCTGATGAAGGATGCCTATTCCTTCGATCTCGACAAGGAATCTGCGCGCCACGCCTATAACCGCATGTTCACCGCCTATCTGCGCACCTTTGCGCGGCTCGGCCTGAAGGCGATCCCGATGAAGGCCGATACCGGCCCGATCGGCGGCGATCTCTCTCACGAGTTCATCGTGCTCGCCTCGACCGGCGAGAGCGAGGTCTTCTGCCACAGCGACTACCTGAATTTCGAGACACCGGCCGCCGACACCGATTTCGACAGCGTCGCCGGCCTGCAGGGCGTCGTCGACAAGTGGACGAGCCTCTACGCCGCCACCGAGGAGATGCACGACAAGGCGGCCTTCGAGGCGGTCCCCGAGGACAAGCGCGTTTCGGCGCGCGGCATCGAGGTCGGCCACATCTTCTATTTCGGCACCAAGTATTCCGAGCCGATGGGCGCGGCTGTGGCCGGCCCGGACGGCCAGCCGGTACTGCTGCATGGCGGCTCCTACGGCATCGGCCCCAGCCGTCTCGTCGCGGCGCTGATCGAGGCCGGCCATGACGATGCCGGCATCGTCTGGCCCGACGAGATTGCGCCCTTCGACGTCTCCGTCATCAACCTCAAGGTGGGTGATGCCGCGACGGACGGCGCCAGCGAGCGGATCTACAAGCACCTGCTCGCCAAGGGCTACGACGCCCTGCTCGACGACACCGACGATCGGCCGGGCGCCAAGTTCGCCACCGCCGACCTGATCGGCGTACCCTGGCAGATCATCGTCGGGCCGAAGGGCCTGGCCGAGGGCAAGGTCGAGCTCAAGCGCCGCGCGGGCGGCGAGCGCGAGCTCGTCTCGCTGGAAGCTGCGCTCGACCGCTTCAAGGGCCGGGCGGCGTGACGGAGCGCCGCGCCAAAGGTCCTCGCATGGTCAGAGCCGCTTCATGAGCGCTGTCGCCGAGAATGCCGTCATTCCGACTGGAACGAAGCCTTTCGCCGGCTTCGAATGGCTGCTGGCCGGGCGCTATCTGCGCACGCGCCGGCGCGAGGGCTTCGTCTCGGTCATCGCCGGCTTCTCCTTCCTCGGCATCCTGCTCGGCGTCGCCACGCTGATCATCGTGATGTCGGTGATGAACGGCTTCCGCAAGGAGCTGCTGGAGAAGATCGTCGGCGTAAACGGGCATATCTTCGCCACGCCGATCGACCGGCCGCTCGACGATTACGACAGCGTCGCCCAGAAGCTCGCCAAGATCCATGGCGTCAAGCTCGCGATTCCGCTGGTCGAAGGGCAGGCTCTGGCCTCCTCGCAGACCGGCAACAATGGCGTGCTGGTCCGCGGCGTGCGCGAGGCTGACATCAAGGCGATTCCCTTCATCGGCGGCAACATCAAGTCCGGCACGCTCGACGGCTTCGACAGCGGGACGCCGGGCGTCGCCATCGGCCGGCGCCTCGCCAATGCGCTGGGCCTCCAGGTCGGCGATTCGATGACGCTGGTCTCGCCGCAGGGGGCCTCGACGCCTTTCGGCACGGCGCCGCGCATCAAGGCCTATCCGGTCAAGGCGATCTTCGAGATCGGCATGACCGAGTTCGACGGCACCTTCGTCTACATGCCGCTCGCCGAGAGCCAAGCCTATTTCAACCGCGACGGCGACGTGAACGTCATCGAGATCTTCGTCGACAATCCCGATCGGACGCAGACCGTGCGTGACGCGATCGAGGCCGATGCGCCGCGGCCGCTCGTCCTTTCGGACTGGCGCCAGCGCAATCGAAGCTTCTTCAACGCGCTCGAGGTCGAGCGGAACGTGATGTTCATCATCCTGACGCTGATCGTGCTTGTGGCGGCGCTGAACATCGTCTCCGGCCTGATCATGCTGGTGAAGGACAAGACCGCCGACATCGCCATCATGCGCACCATGGGGGCCACGCGGGGCACGGTGCTGCGCGTCTTCCTGATCACCGGAGCGGCGATCGGCGTCATCGGCACGGTCGCCGGCCTCATCCTCGGTGTGCTCTTCGCCAACAACATCAAGTCTATCATGGCGGCGCTGAACTGGATCACCGGGGCCAATCTCTGGGACCCGACCGTGCGCTTCCTGAGCGACATCCCCTCCGTAATCGACTGGCGGGAGGTGGTGAGCGTCGTGCTGATGGCGCTGACGCTGTCGCTGCTGGCGACGCTCTATCCGGCCTGGAAGGCCGCCCGGCTCGACCCGGTCGAAGCGCTGAGGATGGGCTAAGCAGATGGCGCAGGAGATGCCCGCGCTCTTCCTCTCGCAGGTCGAACGCTTCTATCCGCAAAGCGATGCGCCGCTCGAAGTGCTGCGCCGGGCCGATTTCGCGCTCTGGCCGGGCGAGGTCGTCGCGCTGGTCGCGCCCAGCGGCACCGGCAAGTCGACCCTGCTCCATGTCGCCGGACTGCTGGAGAAGCCGGATGCCGGCGAGGTCTTCGTCGGCGGGCTAGCCACGACCAAGCTCGACGATGCCGGGCGCACGCGCCTGCGCCGCACCGAGATCGGCTTCGTCTATCAGTTCCACCATCTGCTGCCTGAGTTCACGGCGCTGGAGAACGTGGTTCTGCCGCAGCGCATCCGGGGCCTGCCGCGCGATGTGTCGGAGGAACGGGCATCGGAGCTGCTGACCTTCCTGGGCCTCGGCGAGCGGCTGGATCATCTGCCGGGCGAATTGTCCGGCGGCGAGCAGCAACGTGTCGCCATCGGCCGCGCTGTCGCCAACGGGCCACGTTTGCTGCTGGCCGACGAGCCGACCGGCAATCTCGACCCGCATACCTCGCAGCACGTGTTCGGCACGCTGATGGCGCTCGCGCGGGCGTCGGGGCTCGCGGCGCTGATCGCGACGCACAACCTGCAGCTCGCAGGCCAGATGGACCGGCAGGTGACGATCCGCGACGGGCTCGTCGTGGCGCTGGATTGAGGGTGCTGGCCGCCATTCTCGGACAGAGCGCTGCGCCGGTCCGAGATGCTTCGGCCGCGGCTGATTTCTTTCAATTCGAGCAGCACAAGTCGGGGCCGGGCAGGGCATGCGCCCACCCGGACCGGGCGGAGCCACGGTCTCCTGCTCTGTTAAGCGGCCCGAGTGGCTGTTAGGGCATCATTAACCGCCCGAGAGCGCGGGCGGCTTGGCCGCGTGCACATCGATTGACGAGAACAAATCATGAACTAAAATGAACCTATCAAGAACAACGGAGGTTCTCATGACTGCAGCGCGTAAATTCGCCGCCGGCCTTGCCGAGATCGCCTCGCTCGGCGTGTTCCTCGGCATGATCTGGCTCTGGGCAGCGATCTTCTCCGGGCCGCACGTCTGAGTGCGGCAGGAGCCATCCACAGCATCGGCCGAGAAACCTCGACGCAGGGCGTGCCGAGGTTTCGCATCCGGCTCAGGTTTCATAAGGAGAATGAGGTCGACGAGTCGCGCTGCGACGATGGGAGAAGGGCATGGGTCGGGAAACTGGCGAGTCGCGCATCCTGTCGGACATCGGCTTCGTCCATCTCCACGTCCATTCGAGCTATTCGCTGCTCGAAGGCGCAATGACGGTCGCGACGCTGGCCAAGATGGCCGCCGCCGACGGGCAGCCGGCGCTGGCGCTCACGGACAACGACAATCTCTTCGGCGCGCTCGAATTCTCGGAGAAGCTGGCGGGATCGGGCCTGCAGCCGATCGCCGGCGTGCAGCTTTCCGTCGATTTCGCCGACGACAATGAAAGCGGCCGCAGGCCGGCCCAGCCGCAGCGACTGCCTCACATCGTTCTGCTTGCCATGGACGAGGCCGGCTACGGCAATCTGATGAAGCTCGTCAGCGAGGCCGCGCTGGCAACAGGCGGCGCGGGGCAGCCGGTCACCACGGTCGCGCGGCTCTCCGCCTTCAATGCCGGGCTCATCGCCCTGACCGGCGGCCATGGCGGGCCGATCGATATGGCGCTGCGCAGCGGCCAGCTCCCGCAGGCGACGTCCCGTCTGGCCACGTTGGCCGAGATCTATGGCGACCGGCTCTATGTCGAGATCCAGCGCCATGGCGGCGACGGGGAGGCGGCGCTGGAGGCTCATCTCCTGCGCCTTGCCTATGATGCCGATCTGCCGATCGTCGCCACCAACGAGCCCTTCTTCGCCAAGCCCGCCGATTTCGACGCGCATGATGCGCTGCTCGCGGTGGCCGAGGGCCGCCTCGTCTCCGATGGCGAGCGCCGCCGCGTCACGCCGGAGCATTACTTCGCCACGCGCTCGGAGATGCAGAAGCGTTTCGCCGATCTGCCGGAGGCGCTGGCGAGCACGGTCGAGATCGCGATGCGCTGTCACTGGCGTGTCTCGACCCGCAAGCCGATCCTGCCGCGCTTCGGCGAGGAGGGGCGCGACGAGGCGGAGGAGCTGCAGGAGCAGGCCCGCGTCGGTCTTGCCGCGCGGCTCGCCAAGCACGGCCCGGCCGAGGGCTTCAGCGTCGAGGATTACGACAAGCGGCTCGATTTCGAGCTCTCGATCATCACCCGGATGAAGTTCCCGGGCTACTTCCTGATCGTCTCGGACTTCATCAAGTGGGCGAAGAACCACGACATCCCGGTCGGGCCCGGCCGCGGTTCGGGCGCGGGCTCGCTCGTCGCCTATGCGCTGACCATCACTGACGTCGATCCGCTGCGCTTCGGCCTGCTGTTCGAGCGCTTCCTCAACCCGGATCGCGTCTCGATGCCGGACTTCGACATCGACTTCTGCCAGAACCGGCGTGAAGAGGTGATCGAATACGTCAAGCACCATTACGGCGAGCAGCGTGTCGCCCAGATCATCACCTTCGGCACCCTGCTGGCGCGCGGCGTGCTGCGCGACGTTGGCCGCGTACTGGAGATGCCCTACGGCCAGGTCGACAAGCTGACCAAGCTGGTGCCGCAGAACCCGGCAAAGCCCATCTCGCTGAAGGACGCGATCGAGGGCGAACCGAAGCTGCAGCAGGCCGCCGAGGAGGAGCCGATCGTCGCGCGCCTCCTCGAAATTGGCCAGAAGCTGGAAGGGCTTCACCGGCATGCTTCGACCCACGCCGCAGGCGTGGTGATCGGCGACAGGCCGCTGGAACAGCTCGTCGCGCTCTCGGTCGATCCGCGCACCGGCATGCGCGTCACCCAGTTCAACATGAAATGGGTCGAACAGGCTGGCCTTGTGAAGTTCGACTTCCTCGGCCTGAAGACGCTGACGACGCTGACCACGGCGGTGAAGCTCATCGCCCAGCGCGACATCCATATCGACCTCGCCCAGCTGCCCTTCGACGATCCGACGACCTACGCCATGCTGGCCCGCGGCGAGACGGTCGGCGTGTTCCAGGTGGAATCGGTCGGTATGCGCAAGGCGCTGGTCGAGATGAAGGCCGACCGCATCGAGGATCTGATCGCGCTGGTGGCGCTGTACCGGCCGGGCCCGATGGACAACATCCCGACCTATTGCCGACGCAAGCTCGGGCTGGAGGATCCGACCTATCTCCATCCGGGGATGGAGCCGTACCTGCGCGAAACCCACGGCATCATCGTCTACCAGGAACAGGTGATGCAGGTGGCGCAGGCGCTCTCGGGCTATTCGCTCGGCGAAGCCGATCTGCTGCGCCGCGCCATGGGCAAGAAGATCAAGGCCGAGATGGACGCCCAGCGCGACCGTTTCGTGAAAGGCGCCATCGAGAACAGCATCAAGAAGGACACGGCCTCCGAAATCTTCGACCTGCTCGCCAAGTTCGCCGATTACGGCTTCAACAAAAGCCATGCGGCGGCCTATGCCGTCGTCGCCTTCCAGACTGCCTATCTGAAGGCAAACTACCCCGTCGAATTCCTGGCAGCGTCGATGACGCTCGATATGGGCAATACCGACAAGCTCTCGGAATTCCGCCGCGATGCCGAGCGTCTCGGCATCAAGGTCGAACGCCCCGCGATCAACCGCTCCGGCGTCGAGTTCGACGTTGCCGACGGCAAGATTTTCTACGCGCTCGGCGCCATCAAGGGTGTCGGCCGGGCGGCTGTGGAATCCGTGGTGACGGCGCGCCAGTCCGGCGGCCCCTTCCGCGACCTTGCGGATCTCGCGCGCCGCATCGACACCAAGCTGGTCAACCGCCGCACGCTCGAAGCCCTTATCGCCGCCGGCGCGCTCGACGAAATGGAGGAGGACCGCGCCCGCGCCATGGCGGCGATCGACGGCATGCTGGCGCTCTCCAACCGCACCCGCGACGAGGCAGCGGCCGGCCAGTTCGATCTGTTGGGCGGCAGCGTGATCCAGGAAGCCTTCCGCATCCCGCAAGTCGAGCCCTGGGCTCCGGCCGAGAAGCTCAAGCGCGAGCACGAGGCGGTCGGCTTCTTCCTCTCGGGCCATCCGCTCGACGATTACGAGCATGTGCTGAAGCGTCTGCGGGTGCAGCGCTATACCGATTTTGCCCAAACGGTGCGCGCCAACGGCACCGGCGTCGGCAAGGTTGCGGTCTCGGTCATCGACAAGTCGGAGCGTCGCACCAAGTCCGGCTCGAAGATGGGCATCGTCAACCTGTCCGATCCGAGCGGCCAGTTCGAGGCAGTGCTGTTTTCGGAAGGGCTGATGCGCTTCCGCGATCTGCTCGAGCCGGGCAGGGCGCTGGTGCTGCGCCTCTCGGCCGTGCTCGACGGCGAGGAGGTGCGCCCCCGCATCGAGGATGTCGAGGTGCTGGACGACCTCGCCTCGCGGCAGAAGCAGGATTTGCTGATCTATCTGCGCGACGAGAAAGCAGTCGCTTCCATCGCCGAGCGCATCCGCCCGCGCGAGGCCGTGCGGGCAGAGGGCAAGGTCTCGATCGTGATGATTCTCGATGACGGTGCCCAGGAGGTCGAGATCGAGCTGCCGGGCAAGTTCCCGATCAACCAGCAGATCGCCAACGCGGTGCGCGCCGCGCCCGGCGTGGTCAGCGTCGAACTGCGCTAGTCATTCATCGCGGGCACGGTTGTTGCCTTGCCGCTGGCGCGCCGCTGGCGCAGGTTAGTGTCGGTGGGAGGCGGGTCATGACGGATCGGGGCGGGATCGACAGGCGCGGGTTGATCGCAGGAGCGACGATCCTGACCGCGGCGGCGGCCTCGCGCGCAGCCAAGGCACAGGAGCAGCCCGTGATCGACGAGCGTACCGTCCTCATCGTCGTCGATGTCCAGAACGATTTCTGCCCCGGCGGCAGCCTCGCCGTCACCAAAGGCGATGAAGTCGTCCCGGTCATCAACGCGCTGGCAAAAAGCTTCTCCAACATCGTGTTGACGCAGGATTGGCATCCGGCCGGCCATTCCTCCTTCGCGTCGAGCCATCCGGGCAAGAAGCCGTTCGAGATGGTCCAGATGCCCTATGGGCCGCAGGTGCTCTGGCCGGATCACTGCGTGCAGGGCACGAAGGGGGCGGAGTTCCGCGCCGATCTCGATCTGGCTCGGGCTCAGACAATTATCCGCAAGGGCTATCGCCGCGAGGTCGACAGCTACTCCGGTTTCGTCGAGGCGGACCGCCGGACGCCGACGGGCCTGACCGGCTATCTTCGGGAGCGCGGCATCCTGCGGGCCGTCATCGTCGGCCTGGCGACCGATTTCTGCGTGAGCTGGACGGCGCAGGATGCGGCCCGAGCCGGTTTCGACACCTATGTCGTCGAAGATGCCTGCCGCGCCATCGATCTCGAAGGCTCGCTCGCCAAGGCCTGGGCCGAGATGGCCGAACTCGACGTGACGCGGATCAAGGCCAGCGATCTGCCGGGCTGAGGTTCAAGCCCTTGTCGCGCGCGCAGCGTCTGCTCGATCTTGTCCAGGTGCTGCGCCGACACCGCCGTCCGGTCTCGGGGCGCAAGCTTGCAGCCGAGCTCGGTGTCAGCATTCGCACGCTCTATCGCGACATCGTCACTTTGCAGGGGCAGGGTGCGCCGATCGAAGGCGAGCCCGGGCTCGGCTATGTGCTGAAGCCGGGCTTCATGCTGCCTCCGCTGATGTTCAGCGAGGAGGAAATCGAGGCGCTGGCGCTGGGTGCGCGCTGGGTGGCGGACCGCGCGGACGGAGCGCTCGCGCTTGCGGCGCGCGACGCCATGGCCAAGATCGTCGCCGTTCTGCCTGCCGACATGGCCGGCCGCGTCGAGGAGGCGGCGCTGATTCTCGGCCCGGGGCGAAAGGCCGTGGATGCACCCGAAATCGATCTCGCAGCGATCCGTCAGGCCATCCGCGCGGGGCGCAAGGCCGCCATCGGCTATTGCGACGACAAGGGCCACGTCAGCGGGCGTGTGGTCTGGCCGCTCGCGCTGTCCTTCTTCGAGCATGTCCGCGTGCTCGTCGCCTGGTGCGAGCTGCGGCAGGATTTCCGGCATTTTCGAACGGACCGGCTCACGCGGTTCGAGACGCAGGAGAGCCGCTATCCACAACGGCGGCAGGCGCTGCTCAAGGTCTGGCGCGAGAAGGAAGGGATTGCCCCATCAGCGTGAACGACGCTGCCGGAAATTGGCAGCATCTGATTCTAGTCTCCCGCTATCTCGAAACCTTCGGAGGCCATCATGTTCGACGCCCACTTCATCCTGCTTCATGTTGACAGCCCTGAAGCGAGTGCCCGCTTCTATGCGGAATTGCTGGGCAGCGAGCCGCTCGAGCTGTCGCCTACCTTCGCAATGTTTGCGCTTCCGTCTGGGGTCAGGCTCGGCCTGTGGTCGCGCCATACCGTCGAGCCGGCTACGGCCGGATCCGGCGGCGCGGCCGAGATCGCCATGGTGGTCGCGAGCGCTGGGGCCGTCGATGCAGCCTGCTCGGATTGGCGTAAACGCGGCATCGCCATCCTGCAGGAGCCGACCGACCTCGATTTCGGCCGCACCTTCACTGCGCGCGACCCGGACGGGCACCGGTTGCGGGTGTTCCATCCCTTTTCCGGGGAGGCTTGAACGCGCCGGGGCCAGGTACTCAGGCTTCGGCCAATTTGAGCTGCGCCTGGACACGGTCGCGGCCGAGGCGCTTGGCCCGGTAGAGCGCTTCGTCGGCCTCAGCCAGCAACTGGTCGAGGTTGCTGGTGCGCAGGTCGGTTTCGGCGACGCCGATGCTGAGCGTCGGCGGACCCGCCAGGTCGTTGGCCCCGGCCAGCGCATCCTTGAAGACACCGCGAATCCGTTCGGCCACCCGGACGGCCTCGCGCACGCCGACGCCGGGGAGGATGACCGCAAATTCGTCGCCACCCTGCCGGGCGAGGATGTCGTCGCTGCGCAATTGACCCCGCACGGCATGGGCGAAGACCCGCAGGATTTCGTCGCCCGCCGCATGGCCGCGCGTGTCGTTCAGCGCCTTGAAGTGGTCGATGTCCACGAGAAGGACTGAGACCCGCACTTCGCCCCGTTGCCGCCCGCGGACCTGTTGGTCGAGCCATTGCTCGACACCGGAGCGGTTCATCGCGCCGGTCAGGGGGTCGCGCCGGGCAAGCGACGCCAGCATACGGTTGGAGCGTTCCGTGGCGAGCAACAGCAGCGCCTGCCCGCGCAGGATGATGAAGGCGACGCCGGTCGCCGCGAGCCAGGCATTCGCTCCGGCGTCGCGCGGAAAGAGCGTCGTGCCGACGCGATCAAACGCCGCCAACCCGATGCGCCCGACATAGATCAGGACTGTCGGAGCAAACAGCGCCGCAAGCAGCCAGGCCGAGCGCAGTTTCTCCTGCAATCCGAGGCGAATGGCTTCCCGCACGATTGCGGCGTCGCAGAATGCCATCACGCCTGCAACGATCATGACTCGTGTCGCATAACCCTGCTCGCCCGGCGAAAGCGAAAGCAGGATCCAGACTGCGAGGAGGGTGATCCCGAAGCCGAACCAGTGCAGCTCGCGCCCGCCGAAATGGCGGATGCCAAACAGCAGCAGCAGGCAGCCGGCCAGCATCGCCGTATTGGCAAACTCGATCGAGATCAGGTCCGGAATAGCGTCGCGGAACGCCGCGCCGAGGAGGCCCGTTCCGATGCAAAGGCTGCTTGTTCCCCACCAGACGGGGCTGCGGCTGAAGCGCCCGGTGGCAAAGGTCATCAGCTGCATCACACCGATGATGAAGCAGGTCAGCGCACCGGTAACGAAGATCGTCCTGAGGTCGAGAATCATGCCCGTGCCGGTCCGTTTCGCAGACGCGGAGCGAGCGCGACCGGCGTCTCTGTGCGCTGCGAAGGGCGGCCGAGCAAGAGGAGGGCGAGGGGGCGCCGCTGTCCATGCCCGCTGTCGCCTTCCTGCCGGGCCTGCATTGTCGCAGGTTGAGCAAGCTGGACGCAGAGGCTAGTCAGAATGCGCTTGGGGGGCGAGCATGGTGGCATGCTTGGGATCATAATAGCCCGAGGATATCCAATATGATCTTTTATAAGTCGTTGATCGCCGCGTCAGCCGTCGCGGTTCTATCGTCCGCCGCTCCGTCCTTCGCCCAGACGCAGGCAGACCAGTTGAAAGTCGCGTATCAGGCAGCCCGCAATCAGCTCGGCATTCTCGGCTATTGCGCCGAGAGGGGCCATATCGACGGTGCAGCCGTCGAGGTGCAGAAGAAGCTGATCGCTCTCATCCCCGCGCCGGCCGACGCAAGCGGCGGCGACGCCGCGGAGGCCGCCCGCCGCAAGGGCACGATCTCGGCCATGGGCATGGAGCAGAACATCGAGGTGATCGCGAAGGCGCAGAACGGCACGCCGGCCGCCTATTGCAAGCAGATTGGCGATCTCGTGAAGCAGGTGGGCGCCAAGCTGCCGCAGTGACGACGGGCCGGGGCCTCCCGCCCGCACCGGAGTAACCGATCAATCGTCCCGCGCGTCGTTCGCGCGGGATTTTCACAAGTCGAACCGGCCTTTCTTGGCTCGGCGACTTGCAATGCGGCGCCATCCCTAGTAAGGCGCAGCCCATCCCACATGGAGCGTATCGCCTCTTTCCTACGAGGCGTTCCGGTGACGCGGCAGCTCATGCCTGTTCATTCGCGCTCCAGAGGCTCAACCGGAAGGACAAGAATACCATGGCTCTGCCTGATTTCTCCATGCGCCAGCTCCTTGAGGCCGGTGCCCACTTCGGCCACCAGTCCCACCGCTGGAACCCGAAGATGTCGCCGTTCATCTTCGGCGTCCGCAACAACATCCACATCCTCGACCTGTCGCAGTCGGTGCCGATGCTGCATCGCGCCCTGCAGGCGGTCTCGGACACCGTCGCCCGCGGCGGTCGCGTCCTCTTCGTCGGCACCAAGCGCCAGGCGCAGGACTCGATCGCCGATGCGGCCAAGCGCTCGGCCCAGTACTACGTCAACTCCCGCTGGCTCGGCGGCATGCTGACCAACTGGAAGACCATCTCGGCTTCGATCCAGCGCCTGCGCAAGGTCGACGAGATGCTCAACGGCGGCGGCAGCGGCCTGACCAAGAAGGAGCGCCTGATGCTGGCGCGCGAGCGCGACAAGCTCGAGAAGGCGCTCGGCGGCATCAAGGATATGGGCGGCACGCCCGACATGATCTTCGTGATCGACACCAACAAGGAGCAGCTGGCGATCAAGGAGGCTCAGCGCCTCGGCATCCCGGTCGCCGCGATCGTCGACTCGAACTCGGATCCGGACGGCATCACCTTCCCGGTCCCGGCCAATGACGACGCCGGCCGCGCCATCCAGCTCTACTGCGACCTGATCGCCCGCGCGGCGATCGACGGCATCGGCCGCGCCTCGGGCGACCAGGGCATCGACCTTGGCGCCTCGGCCGCTCCGGTCGTCGAAGAGGCTCTCGAGCCGGTCGCCGGCGAGGGCCAGGCCTTCGAGACGCTGACCACTCCGCGCGGCGCTCCGGACGATCTGACCAAGCTCTCCGGCATGGGCCCCGACGCGGTCCAGAAGCTGAACGACGGCGGCATCTATCACTTCTGGCAGATCGCGGCGATGTCGCCGGCCGACGTGACCAAGGTCGACCACGACCTCAAGCTCGGCGGCAAGATCGAGCGCGAGGGCTGGGTTGCCCAGGCGCGCGAACTCGCCGACGCTTGATACAGACTGCATGATGGCGGCGCGTCATCGGCGCGTCGCAATCAGGCTCTCGATTTGACGCCGACCAGCGCCGACGACCGGAAACGGAGCGTCGGCGTTGCCCCATAAGGCGTCCGGACATTCCGATCCGCGGCCGGCCCTCGGGCCTGTGCCGCAACGACAGCAAGGACAGGACAGATGGCAGCGATCACCGCCGCACTCGTGAAGGAACTCCGCGACAAGACCGGCGCGGGCATGATGGATTGTAAGACCGCCCTTTCTGCGACCGACGGCAACATGGAAGCCGCCGTCGACTGGCTGCGCGCAAAGGGCCTGTCGAAGGCCGCCAAGAAGGCCGGCCGCGTCGCCGCCGAGGGCCTCGTCGCCGTCGCCGTGCAGGGCAACGAAGGCGTTGTCGTCGAGGTCAATTCCGAGACTGACTTCGTCGCCCGCAACCCGGAATTCCAGGCACTTGCCAAGACCATCGCCGATGTCGCGCTGGAGCGTGGCGGCGATGTCGAGGCGCTGCTCGGCCATCACTATCCTGGCGGCGGCTCCGTGCAGGACGCGATCGCCAATGCCATCGCCACCATCGGCGAGAACATGACGCTGCGCCGCGTTTCCTCGCTCAAGGTTTCCGCGGGCGTGATCGGCTCCTATGTCCACGGCGCGATCGCCGACGGCCTCGGCAAGATCGGCGTTATCGTCGCGCTGGAGTCGACCGGCAATTCGGATGAGCTCGCCACGCTCGGCCGCCAGCTCGCCATGCATGTCGCGGCGACCAACCCGGTTGCGCTCGACCTCGCTTCCGTCGCCCCGGAGGTTCTGGAGCGCGAGAAGGCGATCCTGGCCGAGAAGAACGCCGGCAAGCCCGAGCATGTCCTCGCCAAGATCACCGAGAGCGGCCTGAAGAGCTACGCCAAGGAGTACTGCCTGCTGGAGCAGGCCTATATCCATGACGGCTCGAAGTCGGTCTCGCAGGTCCTCAAGGAGATCGAGGGCAAGGTCGGCGCTCCGGTCAAGCTCACCGGCTTCGCCCGCTTCGCGCTTGGCGAGGGCATCGAGAAGGAAGAGCAGGACTTCGCGGCTGAAGTTGCGGCCGCCGGCGGCACCACGGGCTGACAAGCCTGGGAACGAATGCGAAAAAGGCCGCGCATTGCGCGGCCTTTTTTGTAGGAAGGGGGTCGCATCGTTCGCGGCCAGCCCAGAACTGACGGAGAGATATCGATGAGACCCCAACGTGTTCTCGTGAAGCTCTCCGGCGAAGCCCTTGCGGGACCGCAGGGTTCCGGCCTCGATGGCCACACGCTGACGGCGCTCGCCGCCGACATCGCCCATGCCTCGCGGGAGGGGGTCGAGATCGGCATCGTGGTCGGTGGCGGCAACTTCTTCCGCGGCGTGCAGGGCCTCAACAAGGGGCTCGATCGGACGACTGCCGATTCGATCGGCATGCTCGGCACTGTCATGAATGCGCTGGCTCTGGAGCACGCGATCGAAGCCGCCGGCGCGCCGGCCCGTGCGATGTCCGCGGTGCCGATGCCGTCGCTCTGCGAGAGCTACGCCCGCAAGCGCGCGCTCGACCATCTCAGCAATGGCAAGGTGGTTATCCTCGGCGGCGGCACCGGCAACCCGTACTTCACCACCGACACAGGCGCGGCCCTGCGCGCGGCGGAGCTCGGCTGCAGCCATCTGCTCAAGGCGACGCAGGTCGACGGCGTCTACAGTGCCGATCCGAAGAAGGATCCGGCTGCGACCCGCTACGACACGCTGACTCATGAGGATGCGATCAGGCGCGACCTCAAGGTGATGGACACGGCCGCCTTCGCGCTCGCTCGCGATGCGAGCCTGACCATCGTCGTCTTCTCGATTGCCGAGACGGGGGCGCTCGCCGCCGTGCTGCGCGGCGAGGGCAGGGCGACCTACGTAACGCCCTGAGCGGAGCCCTCCTCGTTCAGTAGGTCCGCCACAGGCCGGGAGTCGCCAGTTCTAGCATGTGCCCGTCCGGGTCGCGGAAGTAGAGGCTCTTGCTACCGCGATCCCATTGCATGCGCCCCTCGACCACGATGCCGAGCTGAGCCAGCTTCGCCTCCCAGGCGGCCAGCTCCTCGGCATCGATGGCGAAGGCGATGTGCAGCGCGCCGCTGCCATCATGCGGCGGAATGCTCCCGTTGTCGAAGCTCTGGGTCTGCAACGATCCTCCGCGCAGGAACAGCAGCAGCACGCTCGCGCCACCGACATCATAGGCGAACAGGGTCTTCGTCTTGAGCAGGGGCGCGAGGCCGAGCTTGCCTTCATAGAAGTCGCGGGCGCGGTCGAGGTCCTCGACATAGAGCGCGGTCTCGACGATGCGGTTCAGGCGGGGCACGTTTTTCTCCGTGGTTCTTTGCCGGCGGTGCTGGCTTGCGGCGCTGTGAGCCTCTAGACTGATCTATGTATCCCGAGGCGGCGGACCAGCCCGTCCTGCCGCCTCATCGTGATTCAGCTCGATCCGCCGCTTTCCCCTTGCCCGGCGTGGGGGAACATGCTGTTCGAGCATGTAATTCTTGACCCTGCGCGGCCTCGCCGCCATGGTCGCGCCGATTTTGGATTATCTGCAAGGTCCCGATTGAAATGGCCCAGACGACGTTCGACC
Source organism: Allobosea sp. RAF48 (assembly GCF_052114025.1). Classification (NCBI taxonomy): domain Bacteria; kingdom Pseudomonadati; phylum Pseudomonadota; class Alphaproteobacteria; order Hyphomicrobiales; family Alloboseaceae; genus Allobosea; species Allobosea sp. RAF48. The sequence goes on along the minus strand of NZ_JBFRDZ010000005.1, from coordinate 159,204 downwards.
TCGCCGACATCAAGCGCCGCATGGCCGGTGCGGTGCAGTCCTTCAAGGGCGACCTCGCCTCGCTGCGCTCCGGCCGCGCCTCTGCCAACATGCTCGACCCGATCCAGGTCGAGGCCTATGGCGCCCGCACCCCACTCAGCCAGCTCGCCACGGTCTCTGTGCCGGAGCCGCGCCTGCTCAGCGTCCAGGTCTGGGACCGCTCGATGGTCAACGCCGTCGACAAGGCGGTGCGCGAATCCGATCTCGGCCTCAACCCGCAGACGGAAGGCCAGGTGCTGCGCATCCGCATCCCCGAGCTGAACGAGCAGCGCCGCAAGGAGATGGTCAAGGTCGCGCATAAATATGCCGAGGAGGCCAAGGTCTCGGTGCGCCATGTCCGCCGCGACGGCATCGATGTCGTCAAGAAGCTGGAGAAGGACGGCGACATGACCAAGGACGATGCCGCCCGCAATTCCGACCTTGTCCAGAAGGCGACGGACCAGCACATCGCCGAGATCGATCAGGCGCTCGCGGCGAAGGAAAAGGAAATCCTGCACGTCTGATCCCCAGCGCAGGATCTGTCCTGCGCCCTTCCGGCCGAGCGAGGCACATCCGCATGTCATCCGGTCAGCGTGAGGCAGATGTGCCCAACCCGGCCCATGTCGCCATCATCATGGACGGCAATGGCCGCTGGGCGCAGATGCGCGGCCTGCCGCGTCAGGAGGGCCATCGCCGCGGGCTTGAGGCGCTGCGTCGCACCGTCCGCAACGCCAGCGATCTCGGCCTCTCGGTCCTGACCCTCTACAGCTTCTCGACCGAGAACTGGCGCCGTCCCTATGCGGAAGTTACCTTCCTGATGGGGCTGCTCAAGCATTTCGTCGAAAAGGATCTGGCGGAGCTCTCGGCGGCCAATGTCAGGGTCCGCATCATCGGCAATCGCGAGAACCTTGCCGCCGATCTGCGCCGGCTGGTCGAGCATGCCGAGACCAGCACCCGCGCCAATACCGGCCTGGTTGTGGTCATCGCCTTCAACTACGGCTCGCGCGACGAGATCGTGCGCGTGGCGCGGCGCCTTGCCGCCGATGCGGTGGCGGGGCGCATCGACCCGGCCGCGATTGACGAAGCTGCGATTGGCGGCCATCTCGATACCCATGACCTGCCGGATCCCGAGCTGGTGATCCGCACCTCGGGCGAGACGCGCATCTCCAACTTCCTGCTGTGGCAGGCCGCCTATGCCGAGTTCGTCTTCGTGCCGGTGCTGTGGCCGGATTTCGATCGCGCCGTGTTCGAGGACGCTCTGGCGCAATACCGGCAGCGCGAGCGCCGCTTCGGCGGTGTGTCCGCTCCCGCCGGCCGCAGCGTGGGCGTCGCGTGAATGAGCCTGTTCCAGCTGCGCCGCGACCGGGCCCGGGCGAGCTGAAGCTCCGGGTCGTCTCGGCGCTCGTGCTCGCGGCGCTGATCCTGCTTGTGACGATCTGGGGTGGCTGGCCGTTTCGCCTGATCTGGACCCTGGTGGCCGGCGTCGTGGCCTATGAATGGCTGGCCATCGTCAGCCGCGGCAATGCGGTTCCGGCCGGCATCGGCGTGGTCGTTGCCGGCCTCGCCCTGGCCTTCTCTCCTGCGAGCCCGGCTGCGCTGGCGGGCGCGGCGGCCGCGGCGGCGCTGCTGGGTGCGCTGGCCACGCCTTTCGTGCGCTCTCGCCTCGCGCTGGAGTTCTGCGGGCTCGCCTATGCGCTCGCCTTTGCGCTGGTCACGCCGGCCATGCGCGATCTGCCGGGCATCGGGCTTGCTCTTATCCTGTGGAGCTTCGCGGTGGTCTGGTTCACGGACATCGCCGCCTATTTTACGGGGCGCAGCCTCGGCGGTCCCAAGCTGATGCCGAGTGTCAGTCCGAAGAAGACCTGGTCCGGCGCGATCGGAGGCGCGGTGGCCGGGACGATCGGGGGCTATCTGGTCTGGCGGCTGTCGCCGGTGTTCGAAGGGCTGACTGCAGCCGGCCCGGTCATTGCCGCATCGCTGGCCGGATCGATTGTCAGCCAGGCGGGCGATCTGTTCGAGTCCGCGCTGAAGCGCCGCTTCGATGCCAAGGATTCAAGCAAGCTGATCCCCGGGCATGGCGGTTTTCTGGACCGGCTCGACGGCTACTGGGCTGTCCTCGTACTGGCCGGGCTTGCGCTTTTCGCGATCCATCTCAACATCTGAGCCGATGCCGCTTCGTACTGTGACCCTTCTCGGAGCGACCGGCTCCGTCGGACGTTCGGTCCGCGACATCGTCTCGGAAAACCCGGAACGGCTGGCGATCCGAACGGTTGTCGGCGGGCAGGATGCGGCCGCGCTGGCGCAAGTCGCGATCGAAACGGGAGCTTCCTTCGCCGCATTGGCTGATGAGGCCGGCGGGCCGGCATTGCGGGAGGCGCTGACGGGCACCGGTATTGCGAGCGGGGCAGGGCGAACGGCCGTGCTGGAGGCGGTAGCGCGCCCTGCCGATATCGTCGTCAGCGCGATTTCAGGAGCGGCGGGGCTGGAGGCGACTTTCGCTGCACTCTTGCCCGGTCGAACGATCGCGCTCGCCAACAAGGAGAGCCTCGTTTGTGCCGGCGAGGCCGTCATGATCCGGGCGGCCCAGGTCGCTGCCCGCTTGTTGCCGCTCGACTCCGAGCACAACGCGCTGTTCCAGGTTCTCGGGGCGGAGCCTCTCTCCGCGGTCCACAGCATGACCCTGACTGCGTCCGGTGGTCCTTTCCGGACCTGGAGCGCGGAGCGGATCGCAGCGGCCGGACCCGAGCAGGCGCTGAAGCACCCAAATTATACGATGGGCGCGAAGATCACCGTCGATTCCGCGAGCATGATGAACAAGGGGCTCGAGTTGATCGAGGCCCGCTTCCTGTTCGGGCTGGAAGCCGATCAGCTCGACGTGCTCGTCCATCCCCAGCAGATCGTCCACGGGCTGGTCACTTTCCGGGACGGCTCGGTGAGTGCGGGCATGGCCTTGCCGGATATGCGGGTTGCTGCGGCCCATTGTCTCGGCATCGATGGCCGCCTCGATGCGCCGCCCGCACGGTTCCTCGATTTGGCGACCTCGGCACCGCTGAGTTTCGAGAGACCGGATCTCGACCGGTTTCCGGCGCTTGGCCTTGCGATCGCCGCATTGCGCGAAGGGGGAGCCATGCCCGCTGTGCTGAACGCCGCAAATGAAGTGGCCGTCGCAGCGTTTCTGACCGGGCGGCTGCGCTTTACCGGAATCCCCGCGCTCGTCGAGGCGGTCTGCGCGGCCATGCCTGTGACAAGAGAAGCCCCGCGCGATATCGCGGCCGCGCTGGCCGTTGACCAAGATTCCAGGCGCCGAGCCGCCTCGCTCTTGTCGCAAGCGCCGTTCACTGCCACCTAAGGACGAGGAACGGGAGAGCTCGATGGAATTTGCGGCGTCACTCTGGAATGCTGGGCATTTCGCGCTCGGCTATCTGCTGCCGTTCCTGTTCGTTCTCACGCTTGTCGTCTTCGTTCACGAGCTCGGGCACTTTCTCGTCGGCCGCTGGTGCGGCGTCGACGTGCAGACTTTCTCTATCGGTTTCGGGCGGGAGTTGTTCGGCTTCACGGATCGCCACGGTACGCGCTGGCGCTTCGCGCTGATTCCGCTCGGCGGCTATGTGAAATTCTCGGGCGATGCCGATGCCGCGAGCGCCCCCGATGACGCGGCCGTCCGGCGAATGACGCCGGAGGAGCGCGCCCGTTCGCTTCCGGCACAATCGATCGCCGAACGCGCAGCCATTGTCGCCGCCGGCCCGATCGCCAATTTCCTGCTGGCGATTCTGATCTTCGCCGGCACGGTCTTCCTGTTCGGCAAGCAGGTCCTGATCCCGCGCGTCGATGCCGTCGTGGCCGGGAGTGCTGCGGAGAGCGCCGGGCTGAAGGCCGGCGACATCGTCATTGCGATCGACGGGCACAAGGTCGACAGCTTCTCCGAAATGCAGCGCATCATCTCCTCCCGGCCGGAGGAGCGCCTGACGGTCACAGTGGACCGCAACGGCAGTGCGCTGGATCTGCCGGTCACGCCGGCTCTGTCCGAGCTCAAGACGCCGGTCGGGACGCAGCGGATCGGCGTCATCGGAGTCAGGGCGTCGCCGAAGCCCGAGGATTGGACGACGCAGCGCTTCGGCGCGATCGATTCCCTGCGGATGGGCGGTGCCGAGACCTGGTTCGTCGTCACCCGCACCTACGACTATATCGCGAAGCTGCTGAAGGGGCGCGAATCCACCGACCAGCTCTCGGGGCCGATTCGGATCGCACAGGTTTCCGGCCTCGTTGCTTCCAGTGGCGGCTTGCTCGGACTGCTCAATCTCGCGGCGATCCTGTCCGTTTCGATCGGGCTGATGAATCTTCTGCCGGTGCCGATGCTCGATGGCGGCCACCTGATGTTTTACCTGTACGAGGCGCTGCGCGGCCGCCCGCTGAGCCCCCGCGCGCAGGAGATCGGCTTCCGGCTGGGGCTTGCGCTGGTGCTGATGCTGATGTTGTTCGTGACCTGGAACGACATTGTCCACGTGCGTGGAATGCTCTGAAATCCGGGCGCCGTGGCGCTTTGGGGCAAAATCGCGGCGAGCCGCGTGGCTCGTCCGCAACGAGGTCGTTAAAAATCTTTTGTTAACGATGATCCCGGTTTGCACCCTGCCGGAAACTTTGTAGAAGCGATTGAACCGCAATGTCCCCGTGCTGCCGTCGTCTGACGGCGGTCCCCGTTTGGGGTGGTGACCAGAGATATGGAATAGGCGACCCGATGACGTCGACCCAACAGAGCCGGCCGACCAAACTGCGGCTCTCTCGATCGATCGGACTTTCGGCTTTGATGCTGGCCGTGAGTGGTGGTGTGGCGTTTGCGCAGGCTGTGGTCGTCCACGGCAATCGGCGCGTCGATGCGGAGACCATTCGCTCCTATGCCGCCGGGCGCGAGAACCCCCAGGAGATTCGCGAGAGCCTTCTTGCCACTGGCCTGTTCAGCAATGTTCAGGTCAGCCGCCGCGGTTCGCAGACCGTCGTGACGGTCCAGGAGCAGAACGGCACGGTCAACCGTGTCGCTTTCGAGGGTAACCGTCGCCTGAAGAGCGATCAGCTCGCGCCGCTGGTGCAGTCGCGCGCCGGTGGTCCGCTCAGCCAGGCGCTCATCGATTCCGACATCCAGCGCCTGCGCGAGGCCTATCGCCGCGCCGGCTATGGCCTGTCCTCGGTCAGCGGCCGTATCGCGCCGCTGCCGAATGGTCGCCAGGACGTGGTCTTCACCATCAACGAGAGCGGCAAGACCGGCATCAAGTCGATCAATTTCAGCGGCAACGAGGCATACTCGGCGAGCCGGCTGCGCGGCCTGATGAGCTCCACCGAGTCGAATTTCCTGAGCTGGATCAAGACCTCCGACGTTTACGATCCGGACCGGATCAGCTCCGACCTAGATCTCATTCGGCGTTTCTACCTGAAGAACGGCTTTGCCGACTTCCAGGTCGTCAACAACACGGCTCGCTTCGACGATGCGGCTGGCGGTTGGGTCGTCGACATCCAGATCGAGGAAGGTCCGCAATACAAGGTCGGCAACGTCGCCGTTGATTCCGCGCTGCGCGATGTCGATCAGGCGGCGCTTCAGCGCTACGTCGCTACGTCGGCAGGCGATACCTATAATGCCGAGGCGGTCGAGAAGTCGCTGGTTGCGCTGACGACCGAGGTTGCTCGTCGCGGCCATGCTTTCGCTCAGGTCCGCCCGCGCGGCGATCGCGACGCGTCTGGCCGCACGATCGGCATCACCTACGTCGTCGACGAGGGGCCGCGGGTCTATGTCGAGCGCATCAACGTGCGCGGCAACACCCGTACCCGCGACTATGTGGTTCGCCGTGAGCTCGATCTCGGCGAGGGCGACGCCTACAACAAGGTGATGATCGACCGCGCTGAGCGCCGTCTCAACAATCTCGGCTTCTTCAACAAGGTCCGGATCACCAACGAGCCTGGCTCGGCGCCGGATCGTGTCATCCTCAACATCGACGTCGAGGACAAGGCGACCGGTTCGTTCTCGATCGCCGGCGGTTATTCGACCTCGGACGGTGTCATTGGCGAAATCTCGCTGTCGGAGTCGAACTTCCTCGGCCGCGGTCAGTTCGTTCGCATCGCGGGCACGGTCGGCCAGCGCACGCAGGGCATCGATTTTTCGTTCACCGAGCCCTATTTCCTGGGCTATCGCGTGGCGGCCGGTATCGATCTGTTCTCGAAGTACAATGACAACTACAACACCGGCCGTTTCGAGAGCCGCGTGACCGGTGGTCAGGTGCGGTTCACCTTCCCGATCACGGAAGAGTTCTCGATCACGCCGCGCTACTCGCTCTACCAGACCAATATCACCATTCCGAACGAGGCAAATCGTCCCTATAACGATTGTACCTACCCGATCCCCGGCATTACGCCGACGGGCGGCCCCACCGATATCTACAACTGCGTGACCAACGGCGAAGCGACGGTGGCGGTCAAGGAAGCGCAGGGCGACACCCTGACTTCGCTCGTCGGCCTGAACTTCAACTACAACTCGCTCGACAGCGTGCAGAGCCCGCGCAACGGCTTCATCGCGGAGCTGAAGCCGGAATTCGCTGGCCTCGGTGGCGACTCCAAGTTCCTCCGTGTCGCGGCCGACGCGCGCTACTATCGCGAGATCTTCGACGACGTCGTCGGATTCGTCCGCGTTCAGGGCGGCCACGTTCAGGCGACCAGCGGCAACCTGCGCATGGTCGACCACTACTTCCTCGGACCGACACTGGTTCGCGGTTTCGCGCCGTCCGGCATCGGGCCGCGCGACGTGCTGAACGACCCGACCGCGAACGCCGTGGGTGGCACGACCTATTTCGGCGGCACCGTCGAAGTGCAGTTCCCGATCTTCGGCCTGCCGCGCGATATCGGTCTGCGGGGCGCGGTCTTCGCCGACGCCGGCACGCTGTTCAATTACGACGGCGGTTCGAAGGCGGTTGTCTTCAACTGCCCGGCGGGTTCGGAGGCGCGTCAGTTCAACGTCGTCACCGGCGGTGCTCAGAGCAACATCGCTTGTATTCGCGACAAGAACGTCCTGCGTTCGTCGGTCGGCGTCAGCTTGCTCTGGCAGTCGCCGCTTGGCCCGATCCGGTTCGACTACGCCTATGCTCTGACCAAGGACGACGGTCAGTACGGCGTGAACCCGGCTACCGGATTGGCCGGCAAGTACGGCGGCGATCGTCTCCAGGCCTTCCGCTTCTCGGGCGGCACCCGCTTCTGACGCGGCGGGGCCCAGCGCCCCGCTCCGGACCCAGTCATGGCAGATCCCATCTTCTTTCCTTTCGCGACCTCGCTCGATTTCAGCGAGGTCGCAGGCATTTCGGGCTCGCAATTGCCCGCAGGCGCCGACGCGTCGCGTCGCGTCGAGGGGGCGGCGGCCCTGGAAATGGCCGGCCCGTCCGACGTGGCCTATATGGACAATCCCAAGTACACCGAGGCGCTGGCGGCAACGAAAGCGGGCCTGTGCCTGGTTTCGCCGCGCTTCGCCGACCGCGTTCCTGCGGGCACGGTCGCGTTGGTTTCGCCTGCGCCGTATCATGCCTTCGCCAAGGTTCTGGCGCGGTGCTTTCCCACGGCCTTGCGGCCGGAGTCCGTGTTCGCTTCCCAAGGCGTGGCGCCCGGCGCCATCGTTCATGCCACGGCGGTTATCGAGCCCGGCGTGACGATCGACCCGGGGGCCGTCATCGGCCCCGGCGCGGAAGTCGGGGCGGGCACTGTCGTTGCGTCGCATGCGGTGATCGGTCCGCAGGTTCGGATCGGGCGCAATTGCTCGATCGGAGCAGGCAGCACGATCCAGTCCGCACTGATCGGCAACCGCGTGATCATCCATCCGGGCGCCCGCATCGGGCAGGATGGCTTCGGCTTCGCCATGAGCCCGAAAGGGCATATGAAGGTGCCGCAGGTCGGCCGCGTCATCATCCAGGATGACGTCGAGATCGGCGCCAACAGCTGCATCGACCGCGGCGCCAGTCGCGATACGGTGATCGGCGAAGGTACGAAGATCGATAACCTCGTACAGATCGGGCACAACTGCGTCATCGGCCGCCATTGTGTGATCTGTGCTCAGACCGGCCTCGCCGGCTCCTCCACGCTCGAGGACTTCGTCGTGCTGGGCGGGCAGGTCGGCCTTGCTGGACATCTCACGGTCGGGGCTGGTGCCCAGATCGCCGCTCAGAGCGGTGTCGCCGGCGATGTTCCGCGCGGCTCGCGGTATGGCGGCTATCCGGCTCAGCCGGCGCTGGCATGGGCGCGGGAGAGTGCCTTGCTCAAGACGCTGGTTGCGAAGCGCGGCCGGAAATCCCAAACGCCCGAGGAATGAAGCCAGGCTGCCGGATAGCGGCGCACAAGCTCCTGGTTCTTTCTTTCGCAGTGCTGAGAAATTTCTGTTGCCGAAGCTGCCCTGTTTCCGGCAAACGGGCGGAACGCTTTGGAATTGCTGCCGATTGCGGAAACGGTTTTCGCAGTCGACCATGTTGAAGAGAATGCGAGCCGCCGCTCAGGGACGGGGCCCAGGAGAAGACAGACGATGAGCGAGGCGACGACGACGCTGGGTGTGATCGACATCCAGAAGATCATGGCCAGCATCCCCCACCGCTATCCTTTCCTGCTGGTCGACCGCGTTGTCGAGATCAACGGCGACGATTCCGGCGTGGGTATCAAGAACGTCACCGTCAACGAACCGCAGTTCACCGGCCACTTCCCGGAGCGCCCGGTTTTTCCGGGCGTGCTGATGATCGAGGCAATGGCGCAGACCGCCGGCGTGCTGGTTGTCAATGCTCGGGCTGTCGGTGAGCAGGAGGTCAAGACGGTCCTGTTCACGACGATCGACAAGGCCAAGTTCCGCAAGCCGGTCATCCCGGGCGACACGCTGCGCTTCCATCTCACCAAGCTCGCCCGCAAGCGCAACATCTGGTTCTATCGCGGCGAGGCGCGGGTGGAAGGCGTGCTCGTGGCCGAGGCCGAAATTTCGGCGATGGTCGTCTGAGGCCACGGTGTTGCGAGATCAGGACCAGCTCCCGATGAGCCCCTCCATCCATCCCATGTCGGTGGTCGACCCCAAGGCGCAGCTCGGCGTGGGGGTCCGGATCGGACCGTTCTGCACGGTCGGGCCGGATGTCGTGCTGGGGGAGGGCGTGGAACTTGTCAGCCACGTCTCCGTCGCCGGCCGCACCACGATCGGTTCCCGCACGCGGGTCTATCCCTTCGCCTCGATCGGTCATCCGCCGCAGGACGTGAAGTACCGGGGAGAACCCTCGACGCTGACCATCGGCGCGGATTGCCAGATCCGTGAGGGCGTTACGATGAATCCGGGCACGGAAGGCGGCGGGATGGTGACCTCCGTCGGTGACCGCTGCTTCTTCCTGGCCAACTCGCATGTCGGCCATGACAGCCGTCTCGGCAGCAACGTCATCTTCTCCAACAACGTGATGTGCGCCGGCCATGTCACGATCGGCAACTTCGTCATCGTCGGTGGCGGCGCCGGCTTGCAGCAATTCATCCGTATCGGCGATCATGCCTTCATCGGCGGTGGCGCCGGGGTGTTGAGCGATGTCATTCCCTTCGGCACCATCCGCGACAACCCCGCCCACCTCGTCGGGTTGAATCTCGTCGGCCTCAAGCGCCGGGGCTTCACGCGCGAGCAGATCCACGAGCTGCGCCGCGCCTACCGCCTGCTGTTCGCCGATGAAGGAACCTTGACCGAACGGGTCGAGGACGTCGCGGCCGAGTTCGCTTCGCACCCTCTGGTCCACGAGATCCTGGACTTCATCAGGGAAGGTGGCGACAAGGCGCTCTGCATGCCGCGCGACGTCGCTCCGACGGAGCGGTGAGCGCCGCGGGAGCCGCACGCGGCCCGCTCGTGCTGATCGCGGGTGCCGGCGAGTACCCGCTCCGATTGGCCCGCAACCTCGCCGACCATGGCGAGCGTCCCTTCATCGCGGCACTGGAGGGCGCGGCCGACCCAGCTGCTTTCGGCGATGCCGATGTGCAGAGTTACCGTCTCGGCCAGCTCGGCAGCCTGCTCGGCGAGCTGCGCCGACGCAGCATCGTCGACATCGTCATGCTGGGAAGCCTGCCGCGACCCAGCTTCGGGGCGCTGCGGCCTGAAGCCTCGACCCTGAAATATCTGCCTTACTTCGCCCGCGCCTTCCAGGGCGGCGACGACCATCTCTTGCGTGGTGTCGTCCGCTTCTTCGAGGAGCAAGGCTTCCGCGTCCACGGCCCGGCGGACATCGCGCCGGAGCTGACCGCGCCTCGCGGGGCGCTCGGCCGCAGGCAGGCGGCGCCCGTGCAGCAGGCTCTGCTCGAGCGCGGTTTCTCGCTGCTGGCGGCGCTGTCGCCGTTCGATGTCGGCCAGGCGGCGATCCTTGCCGACCACCGGGTCATCGCGATCGAGGCTGCCGAGGGCACTGACGCGATGATCAAGCGCGTGGCGGATCTCGTCGCGCGGGGACGCCTCAAGATCGGCAAGGGCGATGGCGTCCTCGTGAAGGCCCCGAAAATGGGACAGGATCTCCGCGTCGATATGCCGGCCATCGGCCCGGAGACCCTGCGTAACATCGCCGACGCCGGCCTGTCGGGCATCGGGCTCAAGGCGGGCGAGGTGTTGGTCGGCGACCGCGCGGCGCTTGGGCGGCAGGCGGATCAGCTCGGCCTGTTCATCGAAGGCATCGCCTGATGCGACCCTTCAAGCTCGCCATCATTGCGGGCGAGGCCTCAGGCGATGCGCTCGCGCTGCGCTTCCTGGCGGCCCTGCACGAGCGCTTGGGCGATCGCCCCATCGAGCTGCGCGGGGTGGGCGATCATGGCCTGCCGCAAGCGGGGCTGTTGCCGTTCTTTCCGCAAGCCGACATCGCGGTGATGGGCTTCGGCCCGGTGATCGCGCGCCTGCCGCTGCTACTGCGGCGGATGGAGGATGCTGCCCGTGGGATTGCCGATTTTCAGCCGGATCTGCTGCTGACGATCGACAGTCCGGATTTTTGCCTGCGCGTGGCGAAGAAAGTTCGGGCCCGGGCCCCTCATATCCCAATCGCGCACTGGGTTTGCCCGAGCGTCTGGGCCTGGCGCTCCGGCCGGGCACGTCGCATGGCGCCGCATGTCGATCGCATCCTGGCGCTGCTGCCGTTCGAACCGGCTGCTCTCGCGCGGCTGCAGGGTCCTCAGACGATCTATGTCGGCCATCCGTTGATGGAGCGTCTCGCCGAATTGCGGCCGAACCCGGCCGAGCAAGGTGCCCGGGATGATGCGGCCCAGCCGCTGGTGCTGGTCTTGCCCGGCAGCCGCCGCTCGGAAATCCATCATCTGATGCCGGTTTTTGGCGAGGCGATCGCACGGGTCGCAGCGGCTGTTCCCGGGGCGCGCTTCGTTCTGCCGGCCGTCGCGCGGCTCCAACCGATGATCGCTGAGGCCGCGGCGCGCTGGTCGGTCGCGCCGGAGATCGTCAGCGGCGAGGCCGCCAAGCTCGCCGCCTTCCGAGAAGCCCGCGTGGCCCTGGCCGCCTCCGGTACCGTGACGCTCGAGTTGGCCTTGTCTGGCGTGCCGACGGTAGCAGCCTATCGTGGGGCAGGCTGGGAGGCCGTGCTGGCCCGGCGGCTCGTCAAGCTGCCGAGCGTCATCCTGCCGAACCTGATCCTTGGTCGGAACGTCGTCCCGGAGTTCATCCAGGATGATGCGACGGCGGAGGCCTTGGGCCGGCATTTGCTGGCGGCGCTCGCCGAGGGGCCCGAACGGCAGGCGCAGCTGGACGGCTTCGCCGAGGTTGAGACCATCATGCGCTCGGCGGGGCCCAGCCCGGCTGCCAACGCCGTCGAAGCGGCGTTGGCGTTGGTCTCCTCGCCTGCTCGCCTCGAGGCTTGAGTTTGTAAGCCGGCTTATTCGACGACCGCGCCGGACGCCTTGGCGATCGGCGCCCATTTGGCCAGTTCGGTCTTGACGTGCTCGCCGAGCTGCTCCGGCGTCGATCCGACGATATCGGCGCTGACGTCGTTGAGCTTCTTCTTCACTTTCTCGTCCCTGAGCGCCTGGTTGGCGGCCTGGTTGATCTTCTCGACGATCGGGCGGGGCAGGTTGGCCGGGCCGAAAAGCGCATTCCAGGTATAGGTCTCGTAGCCCGGCAGGCCGCTCTCGGCGATGGTCGGCACGTCCGGGAAGGACGCGACGCCCTCCTTGGTGGTGACGCCGATCGCCCGAAGCTGGCCATTACGGATGACGCCGGCCGAGGAGGGCAGGTTGTCGAACATGATCGGCACCGCACCCGAGACGACGTCGTTCAGCGCCGGGCCGGCGCCACGATAGGGCACATGGTTCATCTGGACGCCGCCGAGCGATTTGAACAGCTCGCCGGAGAGGTGCAGCGGCGTGCCGACGCCGGAGGAGGCATAAGAGTACTTGCCCGGATTGTCCTTCAGCACCTGCAGCACTTCCTTCACGGTCTTGGCCGGGAAGTTGGGGTTCACCACCATCACGTTGGGAACGATCGCGAGCAGCGAGATCGGGGTGAAGTCCTTCACCGCGTCGAAGGTGACGGTCTTCAGGATCGCCGGGTTGAGGGCATGGGTCGAGATGGTGCCGAGGAGGAGGGTGTAGCCGTCCGGCGCGGCGCGGGCGACGGCGGTGGAGCCGACATTGCCGCCGGCCCCGGCGCGGTTCTCGATCACCACGTTCTGACCGAGCAGCTCGCTCATCTTCTGGCCGACGAGGCGGGCGACGATATCGGTCGAGCCGCCGGCGGCGAAGGGCACGACCAGCGTGATCGGACGGGACGGGTAAGCGGCCTGGGCCTGCGCCTGCGTGCCGGCGAGGCTCGCGGCTCCGGCGCCGATCAGGAAGGCGCGGCGGTCGAGAAGATGGTTTTCGGTCATGCACGGATCTCCGTTGGAAGACGCGACTCTACCCAGACGCGCTCGCCGATCACCCGCATGCCTTTGATCAATCTTCCGAAACAATAAGGGCGCGGTGGAAACCACCGCGCCCTTGCTGGCGTTCGTGCTGCGCCGGGATCAGCGACGGCCGATCGGCGTGTAATCGCGCTGCGGCGCGCCGGTATAGAGCTGGCGCGGGCGGCCGATCTTCTGGGACGGATCTTCGATCATCTCCTTCCACTGCGCGATCCAGCCGACGGTGCGGGCGACGGCGAAGAGCACAGTGAACATCGAGGTCGGGAAGCCCATCGCCTTCAGCGTGATGCCCGAATAGAAGTCGATGTTCGGATAGAGCTTCTTCTCGATGAAGTACTCGTCGTGCAGCGCGATGCGCTCCAGCTCGATGGCGACGTCCAGAAGCGGGTCGTCCTTGATGCCGAGCTCGTTCAGCACCTCATGCGTGGTCTTCTGCATGATCTTGGCGCGCGGGTCGTAGTTCTTGTAAACCCGGTGGCCGAAGCCCATCAGGCGGAACGGATCGTTCTTGTCCTTGGCCTTGGCGATGTATTTCGGGATGTTGTCGACGGTCCCGATTTCCTCGAGCATCTTGAGCGCCGCCTCATTGGCGCCGCCATGGGCGGGCCCCCACAGGCAGGCCGTGCCGGCCGCGATGCAGGCGAAGGGGTTGGCGCCCGAGGATCCGGCGAGGCGCACGGTCGAGGTCGAGGCGTTCTGCTCGTGGTCGGCGTGCAGGATGAAGATGCGGTCGAGCGCGCGCGACAGCACCGGATTGACCTTGTACTCCTCGGCCGGGACCGCAAAGCACATGCGCAGGAAGTTCGAGGTGTAGTCCAGCGAGTTCAGCGGATACACGAAGGGCTGGCCAACGGTGTACTTGAACGCCATCGCCGCCAGCGTCGGCACCTTCGCGATCATACGCATCGAGGCGATCATGCGCTGATGCGGGTCTGAGATGTCGGTGGAGTCGTGATAGAAGGCCGACATCGCGCCGATCGAGCCGACCATGACGGCCATCGGATGGGCATCGCGGCGGAAGCCCTGGAAGAAGCGGGCCATCTGCTCATGCACCATGGTGTGGCGCGTGACGCGGTAGTCGAAATCCGCCTTCTGCGCGGCGGTCGGCAGTTCCCCGTAGAGCAGCAGATAGCAGGTCTCGAGGAAGTCGCCGTGCTCGGCGAGTTGCTCGATCGGGTAGCCGCGATAGAGCAGCACGCCCTGGTCGCCGTCGATATAGGTGATCTGCGACTCGCAGCTCGCCGTCGAGGTGAAGCCGGGGTCGTAGGTGAACATGCCCGTCTGGGCGTAGAGCTTGCCGATGTCGATGACGGCAGGGCCGACCGACCCTTGCTTGATCGCCATGTCGACGGTCTTGTCGCCGACCTGGAGCTGGCTCGTGTTTCCGCTCATCGATACCGATCCTTTCAAGGCTCGCTGCTGTTCAGCACCTGTTTCGCCTATCCGCCGGCGCTTCCGCGCCAGCCTTTTCCCATCCGAGGCCCGCGATGTGACGGGATGATGTCGGAAGGGGATGTGGAAGGAGACCCATGTGGCTGATATACAAGCAATATTCGTGCTCCGCCACGGTGTGGCCGCGCAACGCACTTGCGCGTCACTAGACCATTTGCCCAGTGCATTCAACCAAGCCGAAAGGCGATTGGAACCGCGCCTGGATCATATCTGCGCGAGCAGCGAGCACGCCGCCACCGCGAGGCGGCGTGCGCAAGCTTGAAAGCTGAAAGAGGGGCACCGCCCGGCAGCGGCGATGCCCCATTTACGACAGCTCAGGCTTGGTCGGCGAGCCGCGCCAGCGTCTCGTCGCGACCGAGCACGGCCATCACGTCGAAGAGCCCGGGCGACATGGCGCGGCCGGTCAGCGCGGCGCGCAGCGGCTGCGCCGCCTGGCCGAGCTTGATGCCGCTCTCCTCGACATAGGCGCGCACGGCCGCCTCCAGCGGCGCAGGAGCCCAATCGCTGACCACGGCGAGTTTCTCGGCGATCTTCGGCAGGCGCTGCCGCGCGGCTTCGTCGAGCAGGCTCTTGGCCTTGTCGTCGAGCTGCAGCGGGCGCTGGGCATAGAGATAGAAGGCGCTGTCGAGCAGCTCGACCAGCGTCTTGGCGCGCTCCTTGAGGCCGGGCATGGCTGCGAGGAACTTCGCTTCCAGCTCCGGCGACAGCGTCTGGCCGATACCGCGCGCCGGGCCGATCTCCGGCAGGATGACCTTGAGCGCATCGAGGAGCTCGCGGTCGCTCGACTGGCGCATGTAGAGCCCGTTGAGGTTCTCGAGCTTGGCGTAGTCGAAGCGCGCCGGCGAGCGGCCGATCGATGAGAGGTTGAAGGCGTCGATCATTTCCTGCGTGGAGAAGACCTCCTGGTCGCCATGGCTCCAGCCCAGCCGCACCAGATAGTTGCGCAGGGCCGCCGGCAGGTAGCCCATCGAGCGATAGGCATCGATGCCGAGCGCGCCGTGGCGCTTCGAGAGCTTGGCGCCGTCCGGCCCGTGGATCAGCGGGATATGCGACATGCTCGGCACATCCCAGCCGAGCGCGTCGTAGATCTGGGTCTGGCGGGCGGCGTTGGTGAGATGGTCGTCGCCGCGGATGACATGGGTCACGCCCATGTCGTGGTCGTCGACCACGACGGCGAGCATATAGGTCGGCGTGCCGTCCGAGCGCAGCAGCACGAGGTCGTCGAGATTCTCGTTCTGCCAGACGACCCGGCCCTGCACCTCGTCGTTCACCACCGTCTCGCCGGTCTGGGGTGCCTTGAGGCGGATGACGGGCTTGACGCCGTCCGGCGCAGTCGACGGGTCGCGGTCGCGCCAGCGGCCGTCATAGCGCAGCGGCTTGCCCTCGGCGCGGGCCTTTTCGCGCATCTCCTCGAGCTCGGCCGGGCTGGCGTAGCAGTAATAGGCCCTGCCGGCGGCGAGCATCTGCTCGGCCACCTCGCGGTGCCGCGCCGCGCGCTGGAACTGATAAACGGTCTGCCCGTCCCAATCGAGGCCGAGCCATTCCAGCCCGTCGAGGATCGCTGCGATAGCGGCATCGGTCGAGCGTTCGCGGTCGGTGTCTTCGATGCGCAGCAGCATCTTGCCGCCTTGGCGGCGGGCATAGAGCCAGTTGAACAGCGCCGTGCGAGCTCCGCCGATATGCAGGAATCCGGTGGGCGAGGGCGCAAAGCGCGTGACGACGGCATTGCTCATGGAAGGCAACTCCGACCGGGCGGCGGGAGCCGCCCGGGGCAAGACAGGGAAATGGCGCAGGTCATGACATGACAACCGGCGCGCGCCCTGTAACATGGCTTGGCCGGAAAGGTTAAGCGGTCAAATCGCAGCGCCGGCGAGGAGGGGCGGAGAATGCAGCCGGGGCCGCCGGGGCAGGACAAGCCGCGCGGCGCGCGAGCCGAGGCCTTGCCTCTGCGCCTGCTGCCAAGCTGGCTGACCTCCGTTCGCTTCGAAGTCTGGCTGCAAGACTGGCAGGCCCGGTTCGGTCAGGCGCTCGAACTCGAGGCCGAGCGCCGCCGTCCGTTCCTGTGGCTGCCCGTGGCGATGGGCGCCGGCATCCTGTTCTATTTCGCGGCCGACCGTGAGCCGGTTTTATGGGCGCCTCTGGCTGGCTTCGCGCTCAGTGCGATCTTCGCGTTCGTGCTGCGAACCCGTCGGCTAGCCTCGATGGCCTCCCTGGCGGTGGCCGCCGCCTTCGCGGGTTTTGCCGCCGGTGCCTGGCGTACGGCGGATGTCGCGGCGCCGATGCTGGAGCGTCAACGAATCGGCAAGGTGACGGGTTTCGTCGAGAGCGTCGAGGCACGCGACAGCGGCGCCCGTATCGTCCTGCTGGTAACGGAATTCGCCGGGATGCCGGCAGCCGAGCGCCCAAGGCGCGTGCGCGTCAATATCCGCGCCGCTTCCGTGGCGCCGGGCGATCATGTCGTCGCGACGGCGCGGCTGCTGCCTCCGCCCGGGCCGGCCCGGGCCGGCGGCTATGATTTCGGTCGCGATGCCTTCTTCCGGGGCATTGGCGCAGTCGGCAGCATCGCGGGCAAGATTGCCCTGGCGCCACCGCCGCATCCGATGCCGACGCGTCTTGCCGTCGATGTCGCCATCGACAGGGCGCGCAATGCCTTGACCCAACGCATCGCGGAAGGCGGTGGCGGACAGGGCGGGGCAGTCGCCGCCGCCCTCGTTACGGGAAAGCGCGGGCTGATCACCGAGGCGACGAACAACGACCTGCGCGCCGCCGGCATCTACCACATCGTTTCGATCTCCGGCCTGCACATGGTCCTCGCCGCCGGGACGATCTTCTGGCTGGTGCGCGCCCTGCTGGCGCTCTCCCAGACCGCCGCGCTGCGCTGGCCGATCAAGAAGATCGCAGCGGCCGCAGCGATGTTCGGCGCGACCGCCTACTGCATCTTCTCGGGCAGCGATGTCGCGACCGAGCGCTCGCTGATCATGACGCTGGTGATGCTCGGCGCGATCCTTGTCGATCGTGCGGCGCTGAGCATGCGCAATCTCGCGCTTGCGGCCATGATCGTGCTCCTGCGCGAGCCGGAGGCCTTGCTCGGGCCGAGCTTCCAGATGTCCTTCGGAGCCGTCGCGGCATTGATCGCCTTTGCCGAACGCTGGGAGAGCCGAAAGCGCTCCCAGCCGCCGCCGACCTTGCCGTGGCCGCTTGGGCCGGTCTGGGCCGCGGCACTCGGCATCGTCGTCACCACGTTGCTGGCAACGGCCGCGACAGCGCCCTTCGGCGCCTATCATTTTCAGACCTTCAATCCCTTCGGCCTGCTCGGCAATGCGATGGCGCTGCCCTTCGTCTCGCTCTTCGTCATGCCGGCGGCCGTCTTCGGCGTGCTGGCTTACCCCTTCGGACTGGACTGGCCCGCCTGGGCGCTGATGGGGCTGGCTTCCGATGTCGTGCTCAAGGTGGCGCACTGGGTCGCAAGCATCGACCATTCCACGGTGATGATCGCAGCCTTCGGGCCGGCGGTGCTGACCTGCTTCGTGCTGGCGCTGCTGTGGCTGACGCTCTGGACCACGCCCTGGCGCTGGCTGGCGGCGCTGCCGCTCCTGCTCGGCGTGGCCATCGCCGGCAAGCCGGAGCGGCCGGAAATCCTGATCGAACGCGACGGTTCGGGGCTGGCGGTGCGGGGCCCGGATGGCCGCCTCGCGATTGCGGGCAAGCCGAGCCGTTTCGTGCTGCAGCAATGGCTCGCTGCTGATGGCGATCGCCGTTCGCCGGACGATCCGACGCTGCGGGCCGGCATTAGCTGCGATGCGCTCGGCTGCGTCGCACGGACGCCGGATCAGCGCACCGTCTCCTACACGCGCGACAGGTTGGGGCTTATCGAGGACTGCATGCGAGCTGACCTCGTCGTCACGGCCATCCCCTGGAGCGGAACCTGCAAGGCACGGCTGATCGAGCGAATGGCGTTATCGCGCGACGGCGCGACTTCGCTCTATCGAACAGGATCGGGGTGGAGCAGCCATGTCTCGGAGCAGAACGCTGCCGACCGCCCCTGGAGCCGCCGCCGTGAACAGCGCCCTGCGCAAGCCTCGACAGCGCCTCCGAGTGTGACACCGGCTTCCGCCGACGGCGAAGCCGAGGTCGAGCGCCTTCAGTAGCGCCGCATCAGATTGACGAGGCGGCCCTGGATCTTGACCCGGTCCGGCCCGAGCACGCGCGTCTCATAGGCGGGGTTGGCGGCTTCGAGCGCGATCGAGGAGCCGCGCTTGCGCAGTCGCTTGAGCGTCGCTTCCTCGTCATCGATCAGCGCCACGACGATGTCGCCGGTATTGGCCGAATCCTGCTTGCGGATGATGACGGTGTCGCCGTCGAGGATGCCGGCTTCGACCATCGAGTCACCACGCACTTCCAGCGCGTAATGCTCGCCGGAGCCGAGCATGTCGGGCGGCAGCGAGACGGTGTGGCTACGGTTCTGGATCGCCGAGATCGGCGTGCCGGCGGCGATGCGGCCCATGACCGGGATCGCGATGGAGGAGCGGCTGTCCTCATCGGCCGCAGGGCGTGGCTTGGTGAGATTCGGCTGCGAGCCGAGGCCGCCCTGGACGACCGCAGGGTTGAAACGCTGCCGCTGCTGCGGGGCGCCGAGCCCGTCGGGCATCTTGATGATCTCGAGCGCACGCGCCCGGTTGGGCAGGCGACGGATGAATCCGCGCTCCTCCAGCGCCATGATCAGCCGGTGAATGCCCGACTTGGAGCGCAGATCGAGCGCATCCTTCATCTCGTCGAAGGAGGGCGGCACCCCGCTCTCACGCAAGCGTTCCTGGATGAAGCGCAGGAGTTCGTGTTGCTTGCGTGTCAGCATGATCCCCGCCGGCCTTCTCGAAGGCTAGATTCGAAACAAAGCAGGAACACCATACGCGTTCCACTTGTGTTCCGCAAGCGGGCTCCGGCATCGAAGCGAACAGTGGAATCCACTTTTCGGGCAGATCCGATGCGATAACCCTATACAGATCGCTACGATCGCGTCCGACAGGATGAGCGGTGATCTAGCGCAGCGGCAGGATGCGGCAGATGTCGCCTTTTTTTGCCGGCGCGGCATGGGCAGGCCGGATCGTCAATGCCTGCGCCCGTGCCAGCGTGCCGAGCATCGAGGAATCCTGCCGGTCGAAGGGCGTCGCCACCCAGCCATCCGGCCTCAGTGCGAGCTCCGAGCGCAGATAGTCCTCGCGCTCGTCATTGGCCGGCATGTCACGGCCGAGGCGGGCGGGGATGCTGCGGTCGCGGTCGGCCTCCCCAATGCCGAGCAGAGCCTCGATCAGCGGCAGGACGAAGAGATGGCCGCAGACGATCGAGGAGACCGGGTTTCCGGGCAAGCCGACCACGACCATGCGGCCGAGTCGGCCGGTCATCATCGGTTTGCCCGGCCGCATCGCGATCTTCCAGAAGCCGAGCGACATGCCGGCCCGCGTCAGCGCCTCCTGCACGAGGTCATGCGCGCCGACCGAGGCCCCGCCGAGTGTGATGAGGACGTCGGCGTCGGCGTCCCGCGCCTGGCCGATCTTGGCCGCGAGGTCGGCGTGGTCGTCGCGGGCGATGCCGAGATCGAGAACGGCACCGCCGGCCTTCTCGACCAGTGCAGCGAGCGAGAAGGAGTTCGAGGCGACGATCTGGTCGCGCCCGACCGGCTCGCCCGGAGCCACCAACTCGTCGCCAGTGGCAAGGATCGCGACGCGCGGCTTGCGCCGGACGGGCAAGGTCGGATGTCCCATCGCGGCGGCAAGGCCCAGCGCAGCGCTGTCGAGCACGCGTCCGGCCGGCAGCAGGACGTTGCCCTCGCGGAAATCCAGCCCGGCTGCGCGCAGGAACTTGCCCCTGGCAGGCGGCACCCGCACGCGGATCGCCGGGCTGTCGACGCCGTCGGCATCCTCCTGCATCAGGACGGTATCGGCGCCCTCCGGCATTGGCGCGCCCGTGAAGATGCGCACGGCCTGCCCCGGCCCGACCGAGCCCTCGAAGGCCCGGCCAGCGGCGGATTCGCCGATCACCGCGAGCGAGATGCCCGCCGCCATGTCGTCGCCGCGCACGGCATAGCCGTCCATGGCGGAATTGGCGAAGGGCGGCTGGGTCCGGAGCGCCTTGACCTCACCGGCAAGCACCCGCCAGGCGCATTGCGCGAGCGGCAGGGTTTCGGCCCCGGTCGGCCCTGGAATGCTGTCGAGCAGCGCCTTGCGCGCGACGGGGACCGGGGTGAGCGCCATCAGAGCAGGATGCCGAACCGCAGGTCCGCGGCAGCGAATAGTTGGGACCGGTTTTCGGATGACATCATGCTCGACTTCCTTCCTGCGAAGCCTTTGCGTCGTAGTCGCCGGACTGGCCGCCGGATTTGTGTATGAGCCGGATGTTCTCGATCCGCATCGCCCTGTCGACCGCCTTGACCATGTCGTAGACGGTCAGGCAGGCGACCGAGACGGCCGTGAGCGCCTCCATCTCGACGCCGGTCTGGCCTTTCATCTTCACTTCGGCGCGCACGCGCACGCCCGGCAATGCCTCGTCGATCGTGAGATCGACCCCGATCTTGCTGAGCAGCAGGGGGTGGCAGAGCGGGATCAGCTCATGTGTGCGCTTGGCGGCCATGATTCCGGCGAGGCGCGCCGTGCCGAGCACGTCGCCCTTCTTGGCGTTGCCGTCGCGCACGATCGCGATCGTCCCCGGCGCCATCACGACGCTCCCTTCGGCGACGGCGAAGCGGGTCGTCTCGGCCTTGTCGCTGACATCGACCATATGCGCCTGGCCCTGGGCGTCGAGATGGCTGAGCCGGCTCACGCCGCGCTCTCTTGCGCCGTGCCGGTCAGCAGCGCCCGCGTCGCGGCCGTGACATCCGCCTGCCGCATCAGGCTCTCGCCGACGAGGAAGCTGTTGACGCCGGCCTTGTGGAGGCGGGCGATGTCGGCATGGGCGAAGATGCCGCTCTCGCCGATGACGATGCGGTCGGAGGGGACGCGCGGCGCGAGCCGCTCGGTCACCGCGAGATCGACGTGGAAGCTGCGCAGATCGCGGTTGTTGATGCCGAGCAGCCGGCTCTCGAGCTTGAGCGCCCGGTCGAGCTCGGCGTCGTCATGAACCTCGACGAGCACGTCCATGCCGAGTTCGCGCGCGGTTTCGTTGAGCGCCCTGGCGGTGTCGTCGTCGACACCAGCCATGATGATCAGGATGCAGTCGGCGCCCCAGCTGCGGGCTTCGTAGACCTGATAGGGCTCGTAGAGGAAATCCTTGCGCAGCGCCGGCAGGCCGGAGGCCTCGCGCGCCTGCGTCAGGAATTCCGGCTGACCCTGGAAGGAGGGCCCATCGGTCAGCACGGAGAGGCAGGCCGCGCCGCCGGCGGCATAGGCACGGGCGAGCGAAGGCGGGTCGAAATCGGCGCGGATCAGCCCCTTGGACGGGCTCGCCTTCTTGATCTCGGCGATCAGGGCCGGCTTGCCGTCCGCGAGCTTGGCGGCGAGAGCATCGGCGAATCCGCGCGGCTTGCCGGCGGCACGGGCGCGGCGTTCGATCTCGGCCAGCGGCACGGCGGCCTTGGCGGCCGCGATCTCCTGGCGCTTGTAGGCTTCGATCTTGGCGAGGATGTCGGTCATGCCGCCCTCACGCGTTCGAGGCTTTGATGAGGGCGTCCAGCGTCGCCTTGGCCTTGCCAGAGTCGAGGACGGACGTCGCCTGGGCGAAGCCGTCCTTCAGGTTCGCAGCCTTGCCGGCGACGAGCAGTGCTGCCGCGGCATTGAAGGCGGCGATGTCGCGGAAGCCGGTCCTCTCGCCGGCGAGCACGGCGTTCAGCGCAGCCGCATTCTGCTCGGGCGTGCCGCCACGCAGCTCCTCCGGCCTGGCCGGCTCGAGGCCGACATCGGAGGGGCTGATCGTAAAGCTTTCGACCTTGCCGTTCTCCAGCGAGACGACGCGGGTCGGCCCGGTCGTGGTGATCTCGTCGAGCCCGTCGGAGCCGTGCACGGCCCAGACGCGAGTCGAGCCGAGCGAGGCCAGCACCTTGACCATCGGCTCCAGCCAGGTTTCGGAGAAGGCCCCGATCAGCTGGCGCTTCACCCCGGCCGGGTTCGAGAGCGGGCCGAGCAGGTTGAAGATCGTGCGCGTGCCGAGCTCGGTACGCACCGGCGCGACATGGCGCATCGAGGCGTGGTGCGTCGGCGCGAACATGAAGCCGACACCGGCCTCGGCGATGCAGCGCTCCGTCCCGGACGAATCGAGCCCGACCTTGACGCCGAGTGCGGTGAGCACGTCGGCCGCGCCGGAGCGCGAGGATGCCGCGCGGTTGCCGTGCTTGGCGACGGGCACGCCGCAGGCTGCCGTGATGATCGAAGCCAGCGTCGAGACGTTGTAGGAGCCGGACGAATCGCCGCCGGTGCCGACGATGTCGATCGCCTCGGCCGGTGCCTTCACCGGCAGCATCTTCCCGCGCATGGCGCCGACGGCGCCGGCGATCTCGTCGATCGTCTCGCCGCGGACGCGCAGCGCCATCAGGAAGGCGGCGGACTGCGCGTTGGTGACCTCGCCGGAGAGAATCGTGTCGAAGGCGTCCCGCGCCTCCTCGCGCGAGAGTGTCGCTCCGGTCGCGACCTTGGCGATGAAGGGTTTGAAGTCGTCCATGGAAACTCTGCGGAAATCAGGCTGATGGGGTCAGGGCGGCGGCTTCGTGCTCGCTGCGCCATCGCTGGGCGAGATCGAGGAAATTCCGCAGGATCGTCGCGCCATGCTCGGAGGCGATGCTCTCCGGATGAAACTGGACGCCGTGGACCGGCAGCTCCCGGTGCGAGAGCGCCATGATCAGGCCGTCATCGGTTTCGGCCTCGATGTCGAAGACAGTCGGGCAGGAATCGCGATCGACCACGAGGGAGTGATAGCGCGTCGCCTGCAGCGGCCCGTTGATGCCGCGGAACAGGCCGCGTGCCCTGTGCCTGATCGGCGAGACCTTGCCGTGCATCGGCACGGGCGCCCGCACGACGTCGCCGCCGAAGGCCTGCCCCATCGCCTGCAGGCCGAGGCACACGCCGAAAATTGGCTTGCGGGCGGCGCCCTGCCGGACGACATCGAGGCAGATCCCGGCCTCGTTTGGCGTGCAGGGGCCGGGCGAGAGCACGATCGCATCATGCTCGCCGCCCAGCGCTTCTTCGACCGACAGCGCGTCGTTGCGCCAGACATCGACCTCGGCTCCCAGGCCACCGATGAGGTGGACCAGGTTCCAGGTGAAGCTGTCGTAGTTGTCGATCAACAGAACGCGCATGGCTGGACCCGTGAATACGGCCACAGGTCATGCACGTTCGGGGGCGGGGTGGTCAAGTTTTGCGCGGCGGTCATCTCCCGAAGTGCGCTCGCACGGAGCAGCCCGTCATTGCGAGCGAACGGAAGCAATCCAGGGGGATCCGGCTGACGTGGTCCGTCCTGCGGCCCCTGGATTGCTTCGTCGCCCTGCTCCTCGCAATAACGGCTCAGACCAGCGGCGGATTGAGACGGCCGAAACCCTCCTGCCGCCGATAGGGGAAGTACGGGTATGGCGCCGTACGGACGCTCGCGGCATCGAGCCGCGCAACCTGCTCGGCCGTCAGGTTCCAGCCGACGGCTCCGAGATTGTCGCGCAGCTGCTGCTCGTTGCGGGCGCCGATGATGACCGAGGAGACCGTCGGGCGCTGCAGCAGCCAGTTGATCGCGACCTGCGGCACGCTCTTGCCGGTCTCCTGCGCGATGGCATCGAGCACGTCGACGATGGCGTAGAGCTGCTCGTCCTCGACCGGCGGGCCGAACTCGGCTGTCTCGTGCAGCCGGCTCCCGGCCGGAAGAGGCTGGCCGCGCCGGATCTTGCCAGTGAGGCGGCCCCAGCCGAGCGGGCTCCAGACCAGCGCGCCGACGCCCTGGTCGAGGCCGAGCGGCATCAGCTCCCATTCGTAGTCGCGCCCGACGAGCGAGTAGTAGACCTGATGCGCGACATAGCGGGGCCAGCCATGACGCTCGGCGGCGGCCAGAGACTTCATCAGCTGCCAGCCGGAGAAGTTGGAGACGCCGACATAGCGAAGCTTGCCCGCCCGGACGAGCGCGTCGAGCGTCGAGAGAACCTCCTCGACCGGCGTGCCGGCGTCAAAGGCATGCAGCTGGAGCAGGTCGATATAGTCGGTGCCGAGCCGGCGCAGCGCGTCCTCGGTCGCCTTGATCAGGCGGCTGCGCGAGGAGCCGGCATCGTTCGGGCCGTCGCCCATCGGCAGCGTCGTCTTGGTCGAGATCAGCACCTTGTCGCGGCGGCCCTTGATCGCCTCGCCGAGGACTTCCTCGGACGCCCCGTTCGAGTAGACGTCGGCTGTGTCGAAGAGGTTCAGCCCGGCTTCGAGGCAGATATCGACGAGGCGGTGCGCTTCCTTGGCGTCCGTGTTGCCCCAGGCGCTGAAGAGCGGTCCCTGTCCGCCGAAGGTGCCCGCGCCGAAACTCAGGGCGGGAACCTTCAGTCCCGAATGGCCCAAACGCCGATATTCCATGATCCAGATCTCCTGTGGAGGTCAGAACATGGTGGTGCGAAGCCGGCGTGATTAGTCGGCCGGCTGGAACAGCATTCGTGAGTTGAAGTCACCGAGCGCGCGGCGCTGGCTTCTATCCGCGGGCGCCGCGCGGCATCCCGGCCGTGCGCGGCTGAGCCTGGCCCGGCGCGGTCTCGACGCCGAGCGCAGGCAGGGCGAGCGTTCGCAGGCCGCGGAAGTCGACATGACAGACGATCAGGCCGCGCTCTTCGATATAGCCGAGCAGGCGCCGCGCCCGGCTGGGCGAGTGGCTGCCATAGACTTCGGCGAGCTCGGCATCGCTGGGGCAGGGCCTGCCCTCGATGGCGGTGCGGGCGATGTAGAGGAAGAGCCCCTGCAGGTCTTCCGGCAGCGTGCCCGAGGCCACGACTGCCGCCTGCCAGCCCTCGCTGGTCGCGACGCTGTCGCTGACGCCGGCCCGCGCCACGGCGAGCCTGCGGCGGAACTCCTCCAGGCTCAGATTCGTCCGGCCGAGCCGGCGCATCCGGCAGCGCACGGTGAAATCCTGATAGAGCACCGCGACCTGGCGCGAGCGTGCTTCAGGGTCGGCCATCAGCTCGCGCAGAATCTCGACCATGATCGCTTCGCGCTCTTCCGGCTCCAGCTCGATCTCGGGCTCGGGCTCGGTCTGCGGAGCCGGGCGGTAGGTCTCGATCCGGCGCAGCACCTCGTTCGGGTCCGGGCGTGGGCGCGGCGCCGGGCGGACCGGCCGCGCCATCGGCGGCGGCTCGTCCTCGCCGGGCGTGAAGATCAGCTTGCCTGCTTCCGCCGGCGCCTGTTCGGGCAGCGGCATCAACCCCGGCGCGCTGCCGCGATCGACGGAGCTGACGGTGCCGATCCTGATCGGCAGCGGGCGCTTTGACAGGGCAGGGCCGAGCGCCACGAACTGGCCGCGTTCGAGATCGCGGAACATTTCGGCCTGGCGCCGGTCCATGCCGAGCAGGTCGGCGGCGCGCTGCATGTCGATGTCGAGGAAGGTGCGACCCATCAGGAAGTTCGAGGCTTCCGCCGCGACGTTCTTCGCGAGCTTGGCTAGGCGCTGGGTCGCGATGACGCCGGCAAGGCCGCGCTTGCGGCCGCGGCACATCAGATTGGTCATGGCGCCGAGCGAGAGTCGGCGCGCCTCGTCCGAGGCCTCGCCTGCCATCACCGGGGCGAAGAGCTGGGCTTCGTCGACGACGATCAGCATCGGGAACCAGAGCGAGCGGTCGACGTCGAAGAGCCCGCCGAGGAAGGCTGCCGTGGCGCGCAGCTGCTCGTCCGCCTCGAGGTTTTCGAGGTTCAGGACCACCGAGACGCGGTGCTGGCGCACGCGCAGCGCGACGCGCTGCAGCTCCGCCTCGCCGCACTCGGCATCGACAACGACATGGCCGAACTGGTCGGCGAGCGAGACGAAATCGCCCTCCGGGTCGATGATGGCCTGCTGGACGAGCGGGGCGCTCTGCTCCAGCAGGCGGCGCAGCAGATGCGACTTGCCCGAGCCCGAATTGCCCTGGACGAGCAGGCGCGTCGCCAGCAATTCGGCGAGATCGATGAGACCGGGCTCGCCGGTCCTTGTCGTTCCCATCTCGATCGCTGTCGTCATGCCGGTCGTGAATCGCCTTGTTTGGTCGGGCGCAGGCGCGCGACCGGGGCTTCTAGCACGGCCTCGCCCCCGCTGGACGCAGGGCAGCCCTGCCTTCCACAGGCAATCGCCGTGAACGATTTCGGGTCAGCGCGGGCAGCGCAGCGCCCGTTCCTGCCGGACGATGTCGGCGATCACGCGGCGGTCATTGGCGGAAAGCGGCACGTCCTCGATATTGTCGTACTGGCAACCCGCGTTGCCGAATGCCGCGATCGCGCGCTGCGTGCGGAAGCAGTAGCCCTGCGCCTTGTAGATCTCGTTACGGGCGGTCCAGAGGTTCGCGCAGGTCTCGGGGTTGGCAAACGCCGGGGCAGTGGCTCCGGCTGCGAGCAGGAGGCTTGCGGACAATGAAAGGCGAAGGCTGCGCATATTGGTGTTCCCCGGCATGAGCGCGTGAGCTTTGCGGACCGGCCGCGGCAAGGCAACAGTCGGCACGCGACATGACGCTGTCGCAACGGCGG
Source organism: Allobosea sp. RAF48 (assembly GCF_052114025.1). Taxonomy (NCBI): domain Bacteria; kingdom Pseudomonadati; phylum Pseudomonadota; class Alphaproteobacteria; order Hyphomicrobiales; family Alloboseaceae; genus Allobosea; species Allobosea sp. RAF48. The sequence goes on along the minus strand of NZ_JBFRDZ010000005.1, from coordinate 132,185 downwards.
GGTTCGCTGAGGCGGGCAAGGGACGGGCGGATCGATGCGGTTCGGCTATTGCGAAAGACTCGATGCGAGCTTCTGGGCCGAGCCCGTCAATGCGGTGACGAACGCGGCCTTTCTCGCGGCCGCGCTGATGGCCTTTCGGCTCTGGCACCGGCAGGAAGGGCGCGACGGCATCGCGCTCACATTCATCCTGCTGGTCGTCGCGATCGGAGCCGGCTCCTTCCTGTTCCACACCATGCCGAATCGCTGGGCGGTGCTGGCCGATGTCGTGCCGATCCAGCTCTTCGCCTTCGGCTATTTCGCATTCGCGCTCAGCCGGTTCCTTGGTGCATCAGGGTTGATCACGGCGATCGGGACGCTTGCGTTCTTCGGCCTCGCGCTCGTTCTCTCCTGGGCGGGGCGTGCGGTTCTGCCGGCGATGGTGGCAGGCTCCACCGGCTATGCGGCCTTCCTGCTCGGGCTTGTCGGCATCGCGCTCGCCATGCCGCGCGATCCGGCCCTGAGCGGCCAGCGCAAGCTTCTGGCCTTGGCCGGTGTGGTTTTCGCCGTTTCGCTGACGATGCGCAGTATCGACGGGCTGCTTTGCAGCGCTGTGCCGCTCGGAACGCATTGGCTCTGGCATCTGCTCAATGCGCTGGTGCTCTACGCGCTGCTGCGCGCCGCGGCGCTCTCCGGCGGCAAGTCTACTTCTTCGCCAACTCCAGACAGGTGATGAGCTGGACATAGCTCGGCGGCCCGCCGAGGCTCGCGCCTTCGGTGCAGGTCGTCCGGGCCTGGGCGGGGTATTCCGACCAGCGCGCTTCCAGCGCGGTGCGGGCCTTTTCCTCGTCGTCGCGGCAGGCGCTGGCGGGGCGGCCGATACCCGTGGCCGATTTATCGGCGCTGCCACAGGAGGCGTTGATATCGAAGCGCGGGACCTTGTCGGCGACGGCAAGTGCCGGGCTCGCGGAGAGCGAAAGCAGGACAAGACCGACGGAAAGCATGGTGAACACTCCGCAGAATGCGCGCCCCATCATCGTCATCGCGCTGTTCAGCCCGTGGGCGTCTGGCGCCTGATGACGGTGATGTCCGAAGCACTATGCACCGCGATGTCGACGATGGCGAGATCGGGGCGATCAATTGCCGGATAGGAGAGCTGACTGCCGGTCCGCTGCACGAAAACAAGGCTGGCGAGCGCCGGATGGCCCGCCAGTCGCGAATGGGCCAGTGCCGGCTCCATGTTGCCCGGCAGCACGAGATGGACGCTGCGCCCGCCTTCGATGCAGGCCTGGAGATCGCCGAGGTGGAACAGGCCGAGCGGCAGTAATTCGACGCCGGTGAGCATCGCCATGCCCGGCCCGCTGGCGAGCGCCGCGAGATCGCCTCCGACCAGGGTGCTGACGATCCGCGAGGAGGTCATCGGCTTCAGTGCCCGCGAGATCTCGAGCGCCTTGCCGAGAATCTCCCGCTCGGAAATCCGCTGCGGACCTTGAAGCGAGACGGCGTCGGCGACCTGCAGCCAAGGGCGCTCGACCGGCCCGGGCAGGGGATGCAGGCTCGCATTGGCCAGGAGGGTGTCGAGCGGCGCGACGCCATCGGGCACGTCCGGACCGAAGCCGCCGACAAAGCGGGTGCTGAAGGCGCGCATCGCGAGATTGCGCAGCATCAACAGCGGCCGCAATGGCCCGACGCGACTGACGCCGAGCGCCATGACCGCGCCTGAAGCCTCGATGAGGCGCAGCAGTTCAAGCTCGTTGCCGTGCAGCGGCAGCATCAGCGGGGAGAGGCCGGCACGCAGGCTGGCGAGCACGGAAACGACCGCCTCGGGCCCCAAAGGCGCCAGGATCGCGACGCTCGCGCCCGGCTGTCCCTTGTTGGCGGCAAGAAGCCTTGCGAGCTGGTCGATGCGCTGATCGAGCTGCAGGAAATTGATCGAGGCCGGGCTGACATCGCTCCAGCCGCGCCGCCCCGGCGGGTCGCGCAGGGCGGCCTCATAGCCGCGCCTGCGCGTCAGGGCCTTGAGCAGCGTATCGATATCGAGCCCATCGAGCAGGGCGGAAGCCTCGTCCTGTTCTGCTCGCATCGACGGCCCTTCAATTCGCAGGAGCGGGCGTGGCCGGAAGGCGCGCCAGCGTTTCACTGGAGAGGAAATAGGCCGGCTGGCGCCCTGCCATCACAACGTCCCGCGCAAGGGCGAGCCAGGTGTCGGGCAGGTAGTAGAGCGGCACGACGTAGAAGCCCGACAGCAGCAGCCGGTCGAGCGCCCGCACAGCGGCGACGAAATCCTCGCGCTCGCGGGCGCCGAGCAGGGCCTGCAGCACCGCATCGACGGCGGGCGATCTCACCCCTGCGTAGTTGAGCGACCCCTTGCGCTCGGCGTTCGCCGCGCCCCAGCGCCCGATCTGCTCGTTGCCGGGCGAGGCGGAGGCCGGCCAGGTCCACTGGATCATGTCGAAGTCGAAGGCAGAGAGCCGCCGCCAGTACTGGACGTCGTCGATCAGCCGGACAGTGGCGGTGATCCCCAGGCGGCCGAGCGACTGCGCGTAGTTCAGCGCCAGCCGTTCCTGTGGGCGGCTGGTGACGGTGATCTCGAAGGCGAAGGGTTCGCCCTTGCCGTTGCGCAAGGCTCCGTCCTGGAGCGCATAGCCGGCGCCCTTGAGCAGGTCGAGCGCCCTGCGCGCCTGCTCGCGGTCCCGGCCCGATCCATCGGTTTCCGAGGGTTTCCACGTGCCTGAAAGGATATCCTCGCGCACTGCATCTGGGAAAGCGGCGAGCAAGGCCTTCTCGCGGCCATCGGCGGGGACGCCGAGGGCGGACAGGGGTGAATCGGAAAAGAAGCTGCCGGCGCGCCGATAGACGCCGTGGAACAGGTTGCGGTTGACCCATTCGAAATCGAACAACAGGCCGAGCGCCTCGCGCGCCCGGACGTCGGAGAACACCGGGCGGCGTGTGTTGAAGACGAGCCCCGTCATGCCCTTTGGCGTGTCGAAATGCAGGGTCTGGCGAACGATGCGCCCGTCATGCACCGCGGGGATATCGTAGCCGGTCATCCAGCGCGTCGGATCGCCTTCGAGTCTTACATCGTAGAGCCCGGCCTTGAACGCCTCGAACAGGGCGTTGGAATCCCGGTAGAAATCGTAGCGGATTTCATCGGCATTGAAGAGGCCGCGGGTCAGCGGATGGTCCTCGGCCCAGAAATCCTTCCGCCTCTTGAGCGTCAGCGATTCGCCGGGCCGGACCTCCCCGACGGCATAGGCGCCGGAGCCGAGCGCGGGCTTGAAGCTCGTATCGCCAAATGTCTCGGCATTGGTCGCGTGCCTGGCGAAGATCGGCAGCGCGCCGATCACCAGCGGCAATTCGCGGTTGGAGCCGTCGCCGAGCTCGAACTCGACCCGCTTCTGCGAGGGTGCCGATGCCTTGGTGATGCGCGCGAGGCTGGAGCGGTGGAAGGGCTTGCCCTTCGTCTTCAGCATCTCGACGGTGAAGAGCACGTCCGCGGCGGTGACGGGCGTGCCGTCCGCGAAGGTTGCGCGAGGGTCGATCTCGAAGGCGAGCTTCCTGCGATCGGCGTCGAGCTCCACTTGCGAGGCCAGCAGGCCATAGGCGGTGAAAGGCTCGTCGGCCGAGCGGAAGAGCAGGCTCTGCTGCACATATTTCGGCACGGCATCGGGCGCGACGCCGAGAACGATCAGGGGGTTCAGGCTGTCGAAGGTGCCCTGGAGGCCGAAGATGATCCGGCCGCCGCGCGGAGCCTTCGGATCGGCATAGGGCAGATGGGCGAAACCAGGGGGCAGGGCAGGCTGGCCGTGCATCGCTATGGCGTGCTGCACGGGGGCCGAATCAGCCAACGCCGAGCCGCCGCGCGCCAACAGGGCGAGCGGGCTCAAGGCGAGCATAGCGTTGACCCTGCGGCGGCTCATCGCCAAGGGCGATCGACAAAAATCCATCGTAAGACCTGATTCCCTACGTAAGAATAGCATGGGCTGACGGCCGTCACTTAGCTATTCGGGCTGGAATCCGGCGCGCGAAGTCGCTAAAGCCGAGTCCGGGTGTCATTCAAACGCCTCAATCACCCTTGATGTGCACGGCTTGCTATGGCCGGCGCCGTCATGCGATTGGGCCGTCGGTGGTGACGCGCGGCTTGCGAAGTCGTGATCCCCGAATTCGCCTGATAAGGAAAGACAGAGAATGTCCGCTTCGTTTCGCCTGTCATCGTCTGCTCTAGGGCTGGTTCTCAGCGCGGCGGTCGGCTTCGCGCCCGTCGCGGCTTTCGCGCAGGCGCAGCGCCCCGCCGCCCCGGCCCGCCCTGCAGCCCCGCCGGCTCAGCAGCCGGCTGCCCCCGGGCAGCAGCCCGCCGCTGCCAGCGGCCCGGCCGTCGTCCAGGTCAAGCCCGAGCCGTCCCAGACGAGCTGGACCAAGGTCTGCGGCAAGGACCAGGCCGCCAACAAGGAAATCTGCTACACCACCCGCGATTTCGTCTCGGATCAGGGCCAGCCGGTGCTGGCGGCTGCCGTCTATGACGTGAAGGGTGACCCGAACAAGATCGTCCGCTTCCTGATGCCGCTCGGCCTGATGCTGCAGCCCGGCATCCGCTTCGGCGTCGACAACGCCCAGCCGACGGGCGGCCGCTACGCGATCTGCTTCCCGAACGGCTGCTTCGCCGAGGCGCAGGTCAAGGAGGACTTCATCAACGCGATGAAGAAGGGCACCACGCTCAACATCAGCGTCCAGAACCAGGGCGCCCGCGAGGTGACCTTCGCCGTTCCGCTCGCCGATTTCGCCAAGGGCTTCGACGGCGCGCCGATCGATCCGAAGGTGCTCGAGGATCAGCAGAAGCAGCTTCAGGACGAGCTGGCCAAGCGTCAGGAAGAGCTGCGTCAGCGCCTCGGCGCCGGCGGCGCCAATGCTGCTCCGGCGCCCGGCGCGGCGCCGGCTCCGGGTGCTGCTCCGGCGACCCCGCCCAAGCCCTGATCGGCTGAGCACGAACCAAACGGAAAGGGCCGGCTCGATGGAGCCGGCCCTTTTTCATTGATCATTGTGATGGCCTGTGCGTCCCGGCACAGGCAGCCGCGGCCTCAGTGCAGCTCCGCATGGTCGATTCGGTAGCGTCCCTTCCGGTCGCGCCGGAAGAACTCCTTGGCGCGCGGATGCCGTATGGGCGCGCCGGAATCGTCGCTGACGAGGTTCTGCTCCGAGACATAGGCGACGTATTCCGTCTCCTCGTTTTCGGCGAAGAGATGGTAGAAGGGCTGGTCCTTCGACGGGCGCATGTTCTCCGGGATCGCCTCCCACCATTCCTCGGTGTTGGAGAAGACCGGGTCGACGTCGAAGATCACGCCGCGGAAGGGGTAGATGCGGTGCTTGACCACTTGCCCGATCCGGAATTTGGCCGAACGCGCTTCCATGACTCATCCATACTGAGCCGGCCGATCCGTCGCCGGCTTACGTTCTCGCCGCCCTTGCGAGAGCAATGCGTCGTAAATGCGTCGAAATCAATCGACCTCGCCGTATTGTCCAATCACATTCCGTAGCGTTGCGCGAGGTCGGGGTCGCGTGCGGCGACCTGCCGGGCGAGGTCGACGATCACCTTGGCCTGCTTCCAGGTGGCATCGTCCTGCATTTTGCCATCGATCATCACGGCGCCGGAGCCGTCCGGCATCGCCTCCAGGATGCGCTTGGCGAAGGCGATCTCGGCCGGGTCGGGGCTGAACACGCGCTTGGCGATGTCGATCTGCGAGGGATGCAGCGTCCAGGCGCCGGCGCAGCCCAGCAGGAAGGCGTTGCGGAACTGCGCCTCGCAAGCTGCGCCATCGGCGAAATCGCCGAAGGGGCCGTAGAAGGGTTTGATCCCCGCAGCAGCGCAGGCGTCGACCATCTTGGCGAGCGTATAGTGCCAGAGATCCTGCTGCGCGACGGCGCGTGGCCCGCCATCGGGGGAGGGGTCGGCAATCACCTTGTACTCCGGATGCCCGCCGCCGACGCGCGTGGTCTTCATGGCACGCGAGGCGGCGAGGTCGGCCGGGCCGAGGCTCATGCCGTGCATGCGCGGCGAGGCGGTCGCGATCGCGTCGACATTCTTCACGCCCTCGGCGGTTTCCAGGATCGCGTGGATCAGGATCGGCTTCGGCAGGGCGTGGCGCGCCTCGAACTGGGCGAGGAGCTGATCGACATAGTGGATGTCCCAGGGACCCTCGACCTTCGGCACCATCACGACGTCGAGCTTGCCGCCGATCTCGGCCATGATCGCGGTGATGTCATCGAGGAACCAGGGCGAGTTCAGCGCATTGACGCGGGTCCACAGGCCAGTCTTGCCGAAATCCACGGCCTTGCCCATGGCGATGAAGCCGTCGCGGGCGGCCTGCTTGGCCTCGACCGGGATAGCGTCTTCCAGATTGCCGAGCACGATGTCGACCTGGGGGGCGAGCTCGCCGACCTTGGCGCGGACCTTCTCCAGATGGGGCGGCACGAAATGGATCATGCGCTCGAGCCTGAGCGGAAGCTCCCGATAAGGCTCCGGTGCGCCGATCGCGAGCGGGCGAAAGAACTGGCGCGGTGTTTTTGTTGTCATCGGGCGCTCCATGCTGCGACGCAGCGAATGTGGCGGAGGCGACTTCGCGCGTCCATGGTTCTTTCGATTGGGTTTTAGGTATTAAATACTAGGAATCTTTGCCTCTAAGAACGAGAGAGCTTTAAGTCCTAGGCATGAAGTCTCTCCTCTGCGCTTGGCGAAGAGGTCCACGCTTGGAATGGCCTTGCTGGCGCTGCCCCATGCGCTAGATGCAGGTGTCCGCGGGCGGCTCGACCTCGGCGGGCGTTCTAGCCCCGAACCGACTGCTTGTGGATGGCCGACCTTCTCAACATCTTCAATCTGGTCGCGCCCTTCTTCGGGCTGATCCTGCTCGGCTTCGCCATCGGCCGCTACAAGCAGCTGCCGGAGGCGGGGCTCGTCTGGCTGCAGTTCTTCCTGATCTATGTCGCGCTGCCGCCGCTGTTCTATCGGCTGATCGCCGACAAGCCGCTGAGCGAGCTCGCCAATTGGAAATTCATCGCCGGCACGACCACGGCGACATTCTGCGCCTTCTGCCTGTCATTCGCGCTCGGGCTGAAGCACAACAAGGGCGACATGCCGCAGGCGGTGATGCAGGGCGTTGCCGGGGCCTATTCCAACATCGGCTATATGGGCCCGCCGCTGATCCTTGCGGCGCTCGGCCCCAGCGCCAGCGCCCCGGTCGTGCTGATCTTCGTCTTCGACAATATCCTGCTGTTCTCGCTGGTGCCTTTCCTGATGGCACTGGCGGGCGTCGAGAAGAAGAGCGTGCTCGCCACCACGCGCGAGGTGATCTGGCGGGTGCTGACGCATCCGTTCAACATCGCGACCTTGGCCGGCGTCGCGGCCAGCTATTTCAAGGTCGAGCTACCTGTCGCGGTCGACCGGATGGTGCTTTGGCTCTCGCAGGCGGCCGCGCCCTGCGCGCTCTTCCTGCTGGGCGTCACGGTGGCGCTGAGGCCGATGAAGACCATGCCGGGCGAGGTTCCCGGGCTGGTCGTGATCAAGCTCCTGCTGCATCCGCTGCTGGTCTGGGTGCTGCTGTCGGCGCTCGGTGGCATCCCGGCGCACTGGATCTATGCCGCGATCATCATGGCGGCGCTGCCGCCCGCCCTGAACATCTTCGTGATCGCGACGCAGTATCGCGTCGGCATCGAGCGCGCCTCGGCCTGCATCCTCGTCGGCACCGTCGTGTCGATGATCACGCTGCCGGGCTTCCTGTGGCTGGTGAAGACGGGCAGGATAACGGCTGATCTCTTCCATTGAGGGTGCCGGATGCTGCCGCTGGACGATCTGCTGGTCCTCGATTTCTCGACGCTTCTGCCCGGCCCGCTGGCGAGCCTCTTCCTTTCCGAAGCTGGGGCGCGCGTGATCAAGATCGAGCGGCCGGGCGGCGAGGATATGCGCGGATTCCCCCCGCGCTTCGGTGAGACGGCGGCGCCCTTCGCGGTGCTCAATCGCGGCAAGGAGAGCGTCGAGATCGACCTGAAGGCGCCGGACGCGTTGGCGCGGCTTACCCCGCTGATCGCAAAGGCCGATATCCTGATCGAGCAGTTCCGGCCGGGCGTGATGGAGCGACTCGGCTTCGGCTATGAAGCGCTGAAATTCCATAATCCGCAGCTGATCTACTGCTCGATCAGCGGCTTCGGCCAGGACGGCCCGCGCGCGCAGGAGGCCGGCCATGACATCAACTACCAGGCGCTCGGCGGCCTGCTCGGCCAGTCGCTGAAGCGCGGCGAGGCGCCGCCCTTGCCGCCGCCGCTCGTCGCCGACATTGCCGGCGGCACCATGCCGGCCGTGCTCAACATCCTGCTGGCGCTGCGCCAGCGCGAGCGCACCGGCGAGGGCTGCCATCTCGATATCGCCATGGCCGATGCCATGCCGACCTTCGCCTGGTACGGGCTGGCGCAGGGCCAGGTGACCGGCTCCTTCCCGGATGGCGGCGAGGGGCTCCTGACCGGGGCGAGCCCGCGCTATGGGCTCTACGCCACGGCCGATGGCTGGTTTCTCGCGGTCGGGGCGCTCGAGCCCAAGTTCTGGCAGAGCTTCTGCGACGGGATCGGTCTCGACGAGCGGTTGCGCGACGACCGTCGCGATCCGGAAGCGACCCGCGCCGCGATTGCAGAGATCATCGCGAGGGAAAGCGCCGACTACTGGCGCACCGTGGTCGAGCCGTTGGATTGCTGCTGCACCGTGGTGCGCACGCTGGAAGAGGCGGTGTCCGATCCGCAGATGACGGTCCGCGGCCTGCTCGATGCGCAGGTCGAGGAACCGGGCGGGCGGCGCCTTGTTTCGACGCCGCTGCCGCTGGCACCAATGTTTCGGGAGCGGGCCGAGGGGTTGCGGAAGGTCGCGGCCAGCGGCGCTGACACGAGTAGGGTGTTGCAGGCCGTCATTCTCGGGCGAAGCGAAGCGTAGACCTGAGAATCTCTGGCCGAAAAAAGCAGGAGCCTCCTCCGGCAGGAGATGCTCGGGTCAAGCCCGAGCATGACGGCCGTCAATGGGCCGCGCCGCCCGCCAGCCCCTGCCGCATCACGAAGCGCCGCAGGGGGCCGATCCGCGAGAGCGCCAGCAATCCCGCGCCGCGCATCAGGTCGGCAGGCAGCAGATCCGTCAGCAGCGTGCGGTTGAGCGCATCGACCGCGCCGGTCCGCAGCCGGACATCGGTCCGCCGTGCGGCGTCGTAAGCTGCGATCACGGCCTCGCCGCCGGGGTCCGAGGCGCCTTCGAGCGCATCGCGCAGCGCCGCGACGTCGCGCAGGCCGAGATTGAGCCCCTGCGCGCCGATCGGCGGGAAGACATGTGCGGCCTCGCCGATCAGCGCCATGCGGCCGGCGCCGAAGCGATCGACCGAAAGCCCTCCCATCGGAACCTTGCCGCGCGGCCCTTTCACGGTCATGGCGCCGAGCAGCGACTGCACCTGCTTTTCGACCCGCAGCGCGAAGGCCGCGTCGTCGAGCGCGGCGATGCTCTCCGCCTCCGCGGGCTCGAGCAGCCAGACCAGCGAGGAGCGGCGCCCGGGCAGGGGGACGAGCGTGCAGGGCCCCTGGCGCGTATGGAATTCGGTCGAGGCCTCGCGATGGTCGCGGCGGTGCTCGAAGATCGCGGTCAGCGCCACCTGTGGATAGCGCCAGTCCCGGCTCGTGATGCCGGCCGCGGTACGCACCTGCGAATTGCGGCCGTCGGCGCCGATGACGAGCCGGGCCTGCACGGCAAAATCATCTCCGGAGAGGCGGATTCCGCCGGCCTCCGGCTCGATGGCGCGCACAAGGCCGGGGATCATCCGCAGGCCGTGGAGCTTGCCGGCCTTTTCGGCCAGCATCGTGGTCAGGTCGGCATTCTCGATATTCCAGCCGAAGGCTTCGAGCCCGATCTCGGAGGCGCGGAACTCGACCGGCGGCTGGCGGAACAGGCTGCCGGTGTCGTCGACGAGGCGCATCACCGTGAGCGGAGCGGCCTTGGCCAGCAGGGCATCCTGGACGCCGAGCTCGCCCAGCAGGCGCCAGGAGCCGTCGAGCAGAGCGACGGTGCGTCCGTCGCGGGGCGTCGCGACGGGGCCGAGCAGGGCGACGCTGCGCCCCTCGCGGCTCAACGCCAGCGCGGCTGCGAGGCCGACGGCGCCCGCGCCCACGATGGCGATGTCGACCGGATCGGCGGTGTGCGTGCTCATAGCTCTTCGCTATCCGATGAGCCGCGACTTGGCCACGGTCCGCAAAGTCGCAAGGTGCGTTCTGCGTTCGGCAAGGATGCTGCTTTCCTGTGCGATGAACTATGGTCGGCCATCCATCCGAGGGAGATGAATTTCATGGTCAAAGCCATTCGCGCCCACAAGACCGGCGGTCCGGAAGTCCTTCAGTTCGAAGAGATCACCCTGCCGCAGCCGGGGCCCGGCGAAATCCTGATCCGGAACCGGGCGATCGGCCTCAACTTCATCGACACCTATTTCCGCTCGGGCCTCTATCCGGCACCGCAACTGCCGTTCGTGCTCGGCAATGAGAGCGCGGGCGAGGTACTCGCTGTCGGCCCGAACGTTGCGGAATTCAAGGCCGGCGATCGCGTCGCGGTCGTCTCGGCGCTCGGCGCCTATGCCGAGGAGCGCATCGTGCCGGCGGCTTCCGTCGTCGCGCTGCCCGAGGGAATCGCCTACGAGGCCGCCGCCAGCATGATGCTGAAGGGCCTCACCGCCGAGTATCTGCTGCACCGGACCTACAAGGTGAAGCCGGGCGACACGATCCTTGTCCATGCCGCGGCCGGCGCGACCGGCCTCATCCTCTGCCAATGGGGCAAGGCGCTGGGTGCGACTGTGATCGGCACCGTCGGCTCGAAGGAGAAGGCGGAGCTGGCGAAGGCGCATGGCGCCGACCACGTCATCAACTACCGCGAGGAGGATTTCGCGACGCGGGTGAAGGAGATCACCGGCGGCAAGCTCTGCGACGTGGTCTATGACGGCGTCGGCAAGGACACCTTCATGAAGTCGCTGGACACGCTGAAGCCCTTCGGCCTGCTGGCGAGCTTCGGCAATGCCTCGGGCGCGGTGGAGGCCTTCAATCTCGGCATCCTCGCCAGCAAGGGCTCGCTCTATGTCACCCGGCCGACGCTCAATACCCACACGGCCAAGCGCGACACCATGATCGCGATGGCGAAGAACCTGTTCGACGCCGTCACGAGCGGCAAGGTCAAGGTACCGGTCAACGCGACCTTCCCGCTGAAGGACGCGGCCGAAGCCCATCGCCTGCTGGAATCGCGCGGCACGACGGGTTCGACCGTTCTGATTCCCTGATCGGGCTCGACCAAGGCCGTCATGCGCGGGCTTGCCCCGAGCATCTCGGAAACCAGAGACCTTTCGGCATGAGATTCCCGGGGCAAGCCCGGGAATGACGCCAAGTGGGAGCAATGCGCCCGGCCATCCGGGCGCATTTTTTATGCGAAGCATGAACCCGGACACGGGGTGCCGCGACGAATCGGTGCCAGCGCATGCTGGCGACCATTCAGGACCCCGACGCTCATGTCGTCCAAGTTTCAGGCCGCCGCGTTCCTCTTCGCTGTCGTCGCCCTTTCGGGCGTCGCGCTGGCCCAGCAGGCCCGAGGGACCGGTGGACAAGCCGCCACCCATACCGATGCGATCCTGCAGGGCGTCGAGAAGGGACGCGTGCGCGTCCCCGGCTCGGTCCGACTGCGCTATGCCGAGACCGGCTGCACGGCCGGGGTCTGCAGCGAGCCTCCCCGGCAGGTGGCGCAGGTCGAGACCGTGGCGTCCAGCGACGCATGCAGCAGCCTCGGTACGGCGCGCGACCGCAACGGCCGCACCATCCGCCGGCTCTGCACCTTCAATTGAGAACGTGACTGTTCAGACGGCGACGCCATGAAGATCGTAGGCGTCGGCACGCTCGATCTTCACCGTGACGATGTCGCCCGGCCGCAGGGGACGCCGGCTCGCGACATAGACATTGCCGTCGATTTCGGGTGCGTCCCATTTGGAGCGGCCCTTGGCGACGGTCGGCCCGGCCTCGTCGATGATCACCGGGATGCGCTTGCCGACGCGGCTCCTGACGATGCGGGCCGAGATCTCGGCCTGGGCCTTCATGAAGCGGTGCCAGCGGGCCTCCTTCTCCTCCTCGGGGACGAGATTGAGGCCGAGGTCGTTGGCTGGCGCGCCCTTCACCGGCTCGTATTTGAAGCAGCCGACGCGCTCCAGCTTCGCTTCCTTCAGCCATTCGAGCAGGAACTGCACGTCCTCCTCGGTCTCGCCGGGGAAGCCGACGATGAAGGTCGAGCGTATCGCGAGGTCCGGGCAGATGTCGCGCCACTTCCGGATGCGGTCGAGCGTGCGGTCCTGATGGGCCGGGCGCTTCATCGCCTTCAGGACATTCGGCGAGGCGTGCTGGAAGGGGATGTCGAGATAGGGCAGCACGAGCCCCTCCTGCATCAGCGGGATCACCTCATCGACATGCGGGTAGGGATAGACATAGTGCAGGCGCACCCACATCCCCATCTGGCCGAGTTCGCGGGCGAGCTCGAAGAAGCGGGTGCGGATCTCGCGATCCTTGAACATCGAGGGCGCGTATTTGATGTCGAGCCCGTAGGCGCTGGTGTCCTGCGAGATCACCAGCAATTCCTTGACGCCGGCCTTGGCCAGCTTCTCGGCCTCGCGCAGCACGTCGCCGATCGGCCGGGAGACGAGGTCGCCGCGCAGCTTCGGGATGATGCAGAAGGTGCAGCGATTGTTGCAACCCTCTGAAATCTTGAGATAGGCGTAGTGCCGCGGCGTCAGCTTCACGCCCTGGTCGGGCACGAGGTCGACGAAGGGGTCGTGCTTCGGCGGCACCGCCTGATGCACGGCCGAGACGACGCTTTCATAGGCCTGCGGGCCGGTGATCGCGAGCACGTTGGGGAAAGCGTCGCGGATCTGTTCCGGCTCGGCGCCCATGCAGCCGGTGACGATGACCTTGCCGTTCTCGGCCATCGCCGAGCCGATCGCCTCGAGCGACTCGGCCTTGGCGGAATCGAGGAAGCCGCAGGTGTTGACGATGACGAGGTCGGCGCCCGCATGGCTCTTGGAGAGCTCATAGCCCTCGGAGCGCAGCGAGGTGATGATCCGCTCGGAATCGACGAGCGCCTTCGGGCAGCCCAGCGAAACGAAGGAGATTTTCGGCGCGACGGCGTTCATCGGCTGGTGGCTCGGTCAAAAATGTCAGGAAGCGCCGCGCGTCACAGCACGCGATCGGCGCTTCCTTTGAACCTTTTCAACCAGTTTTGCAATTCAAACGTCATTGCGAGCGCAGCGACGCAATCCAGGGCGACAAAACTCCACGCACCCTGGATTGCTTCGCCGCTTCGCTCCTCGCAATGACGATGCGATATCAGGCCGCCTTGCCGGTGGCCACCGGGCGCTCGGGATCCTGCGTCCAGTCGGTCATCGAACCGTCGTAGAGTGCGACCTCGTCGCGCCCGAGGACTTCCGACAGCACGAACCAGTTCGCCGCAGCGGAATGGCCGGTATTGCAGTAGGAGACGACCGGCCCCTTCGGCACGGTCGAGAACAGCTTCTCCAGTTCGCCCGGCGCCTTGAGCTTGCCGCTGCCGGGCTCGAAGGCACCGGCATAGTCCCGCTGGATGGCGCCGGGGATATGGCCGGCGCGGGTCGCCTCGGCAGCTTTCTCGCGCCCTTCGAAATAGCTCGGCCCGCGCGCATCGACGAGGCTCGCCTGCTTGCTGCGCGACGCGACGAGGGTGGCGTCGGTCGTGCTGCGCAGGCGCTGCTGCGCCACGACGGGATAGGAGGCCGTGCTCTTCGGCGCGGAAGCGCCGCGTTCGACCGGCCGCTGCAGATCGGCGGTCCAGCCCTTGAAGCCGCCGTCGAGGATCGCCTGCTGGCCGTGGCCGATGAGCTTCAGAGTCCAGTAGACCCGCGCCGCCGCGGCGAAATCGGTGGCGGCGGTGCCGGCCGGGACGATGACGACGTCGTCATGCGGCTTGATGCCGAGTCCTCCCGCGAGCGCCGCGAGATGGTCGAGCGGCGGCAGCATGCCCGGCGCGTTGCCGATCTTCGCCCGCCAGCCATCGGCCGCGTAGTCGGAATGGACCGCGCCGGGGATATGCCCGGCCTCGAAGGCGGCCTTTCCGCCATCGGCGGCGGTACGGATGTCGATGACGACAAGATTTTGGTCGCCCAGCCGCGCGGCCAGCGCCTCCGGCGAGATCAGCCCTGCGAGTTCGCCCCTGCTCATTCAGCAGCCTCCTTGTGCAGTTCGTCGATCACTTCGAGGCTGTAGGTCATCTCGGCGGTCGCCCCGAGCATGATCGAAGCCGAACAGTATTTCTCCTTCGACAAAGTGACGGCGCGCTCCGCCTTGGCGTGCGACAGGCCCTTGCCGGCGATGCGGTAGGCGAGGTGGATCTTGGTGAAGACCTTGGGGTCGGTCGTGGCACGTTCGGCCTCGACCTCGACCTCGCAGCCAGTGACCGACTCGCGGCCCTTCTTGAGAATGCTGACGACGTCGAAGCCGGTGCAGCCGGCAAGGCCGATCAGCAGCATCTCCATCGGCCGGATGCCGATGTTGCGCCCGCCATATTCAGGCGCGCCGTCCATCATCACGGCATGGCCGCTGCCGGCCTCGCCCATGAAGGCCATGCCTTCCACCCATTTCGCGCGTGCTTTCATCGCGATCTCCTGTCCGGATCGAGGACCGTCGGCGAAACGCCGGCCGGATTCGGGAGGGAAGCTATGGCATCGGGCCGAAAAGTGGAAACCGGTTTTCGGCACCGGCCGATGTCGAAAAATGCCGGATCAGGCAGCGGCGAACAAATTGCCGTGGGCGATGCGCAGGCGGATTCGCTCGCCGATCGCCGGCGCGACCTGGCTGGCGAGATCGACGTCGAGACGCTTCTTCAGCCCCTCGACCGCCACTTCAGCCCGGCGCAGCGGCCCGTTGCGGCGCAGATGCTCGACCACGCCGGGCAGCGCCAGCGGCGTCTCGTCGACGATGCGCAGATGCTGCGGGCGGACATAGAGCGAGGCCGGGCCACCCTGGTTCTGCGACAATCCGCCCAGCACCGGCCGGTCGCCGAAGAAGGCCTGGCTGCCGACGACCTTGACCGGCAGCTTGTTCACCTCGCCGAGGAATTCGCAGATGAAGGGCGTCGCCGGATGGTCGTAGACGTCGTCGGCCGAGCCGACCTGCTCGATGCGCCCGTCATTGAGGATGGCGACCCGGTCGGCGAGCTCCAGCGCCTCTTCCTGGTCGTGCGTCACGAAGACGGTCGTGTGGCCGGTGCGGCCGTGCAGCTCCCGCAGCCACGCGCGCAGGTCCTTGCGGACCTTGGCGTCGAGGGCCCCGAAGGGTTCGTCGAGCAGCAGCACCCGCGGCTCGATCGCGAGCGCTCGCGCCAGCGCCACGCGCTGGCGCTGGCCGCCGGAAAGCTGGCTCGGATAGCGCTTCTCCAGACCCGGAAGCTGAACGAGTTCGAGCAAGACACTGACGCGCCTGCGAATCTCATCGTTGCTCGGGCGTTCGCGGCGCGGCCGGGACCTCAGCCCGAAGGCGATGTTCTCGGCGACGTTCATCGTCTTGAACAGTGCATATTGCTGGAAGACGAAGCCGATGCGGCGGTCGCGCAGGGAGAGGTCGCGCGTGTCGGTCTCGCCGAAGAGGACGCGGCCGCGATCGGCCTGTTCCAGCCCGGCGATCAGGCGCAGCAGCGTGGTCTTGCCCGAGCCTGACGGGCCGAGCAGCGCGACGAGCTCTCCCGGCTGGATGTCGAGCGAGACGCCGCGCAGCGCCGGGAAGTTCTCGAAGCGCTTCTCGATGGTCTCGATGGTGACGGCGACCGACATGGCCCAGCTCCTTCGTCCGCGGGGTCAGTGGCGGCGGCTGGCGGCGATCGCATCGCCGTAGCGCCATTCCAGCAGGGTCTTGAGCACGAGGGTGACGAGGGCCAGGCCCGCCAGCAGCGAGGCCACCGCGAAGGCGGCCGCTCCCATGTACTCATTATAGAGGATTTCGATGTGCAGCGGCATGGTGTTGGTCACGCCGCGGATCTTGCCCGAGACGACCGCGACCGCGCCGAATTCGCCCATGGCGCGAGCGTTGCAGAGCAGGACGCCGTAGAACAGGCTCCACTTCACGTTCGGCAGCGTCACCATGAAGAAGACGCGCCAGGGTGAGGCGCCGAGCGTCAGCGCCGCCTCCTCATCGGCCGAACCGAGCGACTGCATATGCGGGATCAGCTCGCGCGCCACGAAAGGAAAAGTGACGAAGACTGTCGCCAGGATCAGGCCCGGCAGGGCGAAGACAATCTTGAGATCGTGCGCCTGCAGCCAAGGGCCGAAATAGCCCTGCGCGCCGAAAAGCAGCACGAAGACGAGGCCGGAGATCACAGGCGAGACCGAGAACGGCAGGTCGATCAGGCTGATCAGCAGGTTCTTGCCTGTGAATTCGAACTTGGCGATGGTCCAGGCAGCGGCGATGCCGACGACGATGTTGAACGGGACCGCGATCGCCGCAACGAGCAACGTCAGCCGGATCGCCGACAGCGCATCGGGCTCCGTGATCGCGGCGCGATACGCATCCCAGCCTTTGGCGCCGGCCTCGATGAAGACGGTCACGAGTGGCAACAGCAGGAAGAGCAGCAGAAAGGCGAGCGAGATGGTGATCAGCACGATCTGCACGCCGAGGCTTTCGCCGCGCGCGCGGCTGGCGCTGCGAGGTGCCTGCGTCGCGACGGCCGAGGGCAGAATGGCGTCAGACATCGCCGAACCTCCTGCGGGCGCGGGCCTGGATCAGGTTGCCTACGAGGATCAGTGCGAAGGAGATCAGCAGCATCGTCGTCGCCACCACGGCCGCTCCGGCATAGTCGAACTGCTCGAGCCGGATCACGATCAGGAGGGGCGCGATTTCCGACACCATCGGCACGTTGCCGGCGATGAAGATCACCGAGCCGTATTCGCCGACGGCCCGTGCGAAGGAGAGCACGAAGCCGGTCAGCAGCGCCGGCGCGACCTGCGGCAGGATCACCCGGAAGATCGTCCTGAAGCGGCTGGCGCCGAGCAGCGCCGCGGCCTCCTCGACATCGCTCTGCAGCTCCTCCAGCACCGGTTGCACGGTGCGCACCACAAAGGGCAGGCCGATGAAGATCAGCGCCACCATCACGCCGAGCGGCGTATAGGCGACCTTGCCGTCGAAGCCGAAGGAGAGATCGGTGAAGGGGATGGTGACGCGGAAGGCCAGCGGCGCCAGCAGCGACCCGACCCAGCCGTTCGGCGCATAGATCGCCGCCAGCGAGATGCCGGCCACCGCGGTCGGCAGGGCGAAGGGCAGGTCGACGGCCGCGTCGATCAGGCGCCGGCCCGGAAACTCGTAGCGCACCAGCACCCAGGCCAGGATCAGGCCGAACACGGCGTTGACGAGCGCCGCGAACAGCGCGGCCGTGAAGGAAAGCTTGAGCGCTGCCAGCGTGCGCGGGGACGTCGCCACCGCCCAGATGTCGGAGGGGCCCGCGCTGGCGGCCTTCAGGAAGAGGGCCGCCAGCGGGATCAGCACGATCAGCGACAACGCGGCGACGGTGACGCCGAGCGCCAGCCCGAAGCCCGGCAGGATGCTGGGCTCGCGCCAGCGGAAGCTCGTCGTCGTCGCCGCCATGGCGTCAGCGCGCCGGCTTGTAGAGCTGGTCGAAGGTGCCGCCATCGCCGAAATGGGTCGGCTGCGCCTTCTTCCACCCGCCGAAGACGCCATCGATGGTCACCAGCTCGATTTTCGGGAAGTTGGCGACGTCCTTGCTGTCGGCGGCTTCCGGGTTGCGCGGGCGATAGAAGTTCCTGGCGATGATCGCCTGCGCCTTCGGCGTATAGAGGAACTCGAGATAGGCCTGCGCCTGCTCGCGGGTCTTCTTGGCGTCGACATTGGCGTCGACAAGGGCGACCGGCGGCTCGGCCAGGATCGACAGGCTGGGCACCACGATGTCGAACTTGTCCGCGCCAAACTCCTTGAGGGCGAGGAAGGCCTCGTTCTCCCAGGACAGGAAGACGTCGCCGATGCCGCGCTGGGTGAAGGTCGTGGTCGCGCCGCGCGCGCCGGTGTCGAGCACCGGGACGTTGGCGAGGAGCTTGCCGATATAGTCGCGCACCTTCCCCTCGTCCTTGTTGAAGGCCTTCTCGGCATAGGCCCAGGCGGCGAGATAGTTCCAGCGCGCCCCGCCTGAGGTCTTCGGGTTCGGCGTGATGATCTGCACGCCCGGCTTCACCAGATCGCCCCAGTCCTTGATCGACTTCGGATTGCCCTTGCGGACGAGGAAGACGATCGTCGAGGTGTAGGGCGAAGAGTTATGCGGCAGACGCGCCTGCCAGTCGAGCGGCAGCTTCTTCGAGCGCTCGGCGATGGCGTCGATGTCGCCGGCGAGCGCCAGCGTCACGACATCGGCATCGAGCCCGTCGATGACGGTGCGAGCCTGTGCGCCGGAGCCGCCATGCGACTGACGGATCGTGCTGATCTTCTTGTCGGGGTTTTTCGCGTTCCACTCGGCAATGAAGGCCGCGTTGATGTCACGATACAGTTCGCGGGTGGGGTCGTAGGAAACGTTCAGGAGTTCGGTCTGGGCGCGGGCTCCGGCAACGACGCCGAAGCAGAGGGTGAAGGCTCCCAGAACAAGCCCGGCCCGGAGGAGGCGGCTGTAAACGGGTCGCGTCATGTCAGGGCTCCGTTGCGTTCACGGCGAGGCTCGGTTCAAGCTTCGATCCGTTCTGAAAAACAAACGAAACGTACTGAATTGGCGGTTTTTTCTCAATGACCTAGCGCAATGTGCGCCTTCCAAACTTGGGCGCCGGAGGAGAAAACGCTTCTCCGGCGATGACGTTCCCGCCCGGCGATGAGGCCGGGCCGCTATCAGGCACGGCGGCGGTCAGCTGCCGGATTGGCGTCGGCCAGAGCCGGGCCGAAGGCGTGGCCGAGCAGGACCAGAACGGGGCCGCTCGCCGGTAGTTCGCCTAGCCGCTCCGGCAGGGTCGCGATGGTCGCAGCGACGCGCTTTTCGTCCGGGCGGGTGGCGGAGAGCACGGCGACGGCCGGCGTTTCCGGGTTGAGCCCGGCGGCGATGGCGCGCTCGCGGAAGCCGGGCAAGGTGGCACGCGCCATGTAGATCACGGTCGAGGCGGCAGGATCGGCCATGGCGCGCCAGTCGAGATCATCAGGCAACTCGCCCTTGCGCGAATGGCCGGTGACGAATTGCAGGCGCCGCGCATGGTCGCGATGGGTCAGCGACAGGCCGAGCGAGGCGGCCGCGCCTTGCGCGGCCGAGATGCCCGGCACGATCGCGACGGGAACACCGGCGGCCTGGCAGGCCTCGATCTCCTCGCCGGCGCGTCCGAAGATGCCGGGGTCCCCGCCCTTCAGCCGCACGACATGCTTGCCCTGTGACGCCAGCGAGACGATCAGCGCGTTGATGTCGCCCTGCTTCACCGAGGGGCCGTAGCCGGTCTTGCCGACCAGCATGCGTTTGGCCTCACGCCGCGCCAGCTCGAGCACGCCCGGCGAGACGAGATCGTCGTAGAGGATGATGTCGGCGCTCTGCAGGGCGCGGATCGCCTTCAGCGTCAGCAACTCGGGATCGCCCGGGCCGGCGCCGACCAGCGTGACTCGGCCCTTGCCGTCATGCGCGGCCTCGATCAGGGCGAGCCGCGCGAAGAGTTCCGCCTCGTCCTGCTTGCTGGGGGCGCGCCCCGGTTCAGCCATCGCCCTGCCGGCGAAGAGCTCCCAGAAGGCACGCCGCAGCGCGAAGGGAAGTTCGCGAGCCTGGACCGACGGGCGCCAGTCGGCTGCGGCCAGCGCCCAATTCTTCAGCCCTGCCGGCAGCAGTGCCTCGATCTTGGTGCGGATCGCCTGGCCGAAAACCGGCGCGGCGCCATCCGTGGACACGGCGACGATCAGCGGGGAGCGGTTGACCAGCGCGCCGAAGGCGAAATCGCAGTATTCCGGCTTGTCGACGATGTTGACCGGGACGCCCGCCTGCCGGGCTGCGGCCACGAAGGCGCGGACCGCGTGGGCATCGTCGAGATCGGCCACGGCGATCGCGGCGTCAACGAGGTCGCCAGCCTGCCAGGGCCGGTCGTGCACATGGACGCGACCGCCGGTCTCGCCCTGCGAAAGTCCCGCGAACAGCCCGGCCTCGCCATCGGCGAAGACATGAAGCTCCGCTCCGGTCGCGGCGAGCAGCTCAGCCTTCCACAGCGCGCCCTCGGTCGCGCCAGCGAGCACAACCTTGCGCCTGTCCAGCTTGTGGAAGAGCGGCAGCGTCGCCAGCGGCTCGATGCGCGCCGCGGTGGTTTCGGGCTGTCTGTCGATCATTGCGTGGTCGCTGCGGCCTTCTGATCTGCCGCACTGTGCTCGCCGCCCGCCGGTGGAGTCAGCAGCCACAACGCGGCCAGTGCCAGGATGATAAGGCGAAAGCAAAGATCGAACCAGCGCCCGCGTGCCTCGCTCGCAGACTGGCGGGGCAGCATGACCTCGAACTCGGCGTTCAGGTCGTCCTCGTTGATGCCCGCGGCGGCGCCGGGGCGTTCGACGGAGCTGTGCGCGGCGGTCGAGATCGTCATGCTCACTCCGCCGCGATGGGGGCCGCGGCTGCCGCCGCCCGGCGCTGGTCGAGGATGTTGCGCCCGGCCTCGCCATAGCCACGCTGATAGGTGGCGCTGAACGATTCCCGAGCATGCAGCCATTGCGGCGCGGGTTGGCGGGCTGCGCTCGCCTCCGGCAGCTCGATGGTGTCGAAGCCGCAGGAAAGGGCATAGGCGAACTGGTCGGCGATCAGGGGGCCGCTGGCGCGGACTTCAGCTTCGAAGCCGGCGCGCCGGATCTGGCGGGCAAGGCTGAAACCGCGACCGTCCGAATAGGCGGGAAAGGCGATGGCGACCAGCGCAAGTCGTGGCAGGAACGGCGCGAGCGCGGCGAAGGGGACGGAGTTGGGCAGGATCACGCCGATCTGCTGATCGGGCGTTCGCGCCTCGAGCGCCTCAGCCAGAGCCTCCCACGGCACGAGCGCGGCCGGGATGTTGCCGATCGCGGCGCCTTCGCTGCGGGTCCAGCGATCTTCCCGACTTCCATTCCGGTCAAGCAGCGGCACGGGCGGTCTCCTGGAACGCGGCCTTGAACGGCGCAAGGCCGATACGGCGGACATTGTCGATGAAGCTCTCGCCCTCGCTCCGCTCGGTCAGATAGACGGCGACGATCCGCTCGATCGCGTCCGGCACTTCCTCGGCAGCGAGGCCGGGACCGAGGATCTCACCGATCGCGGCGTTCTCGGTGGCGTCGCCGCCGAGCGTGATCTGATAGGATTCGATGCCGCGCTTCTCCAGGCCGAGAATGCCGATATGGCCGACATGGTGGTGGCCGCAGGCGTTGATGCAGCCGGAGATCTTGATGCCGAGCGGGCCGATCTCGCGCTGGCGCGCTGCATCGGCGAAACGCTGCTGGATCGCCTGTGCGATCGGGATCGAGCGGGCCGTCGCCAGCGCGCAGTAGTCGAGGCCGGGGCAGGCGATGATGTCGGTGACGAGGCCGATATTGGCCTCCGCCAGACCCGCTTCCCCGAGCTTCTGCCAGATTGCGGGGAGGTCGCGCTGACGCACATGCGGCAGCACGAGGTTCTGCGCATGGGTCACGCGCAGCTCGTCGAAGGAGTAGCGCTCGGCCAGATCGGCGACGAGGCGCATCTGCTCGCTGCTCGCGTCGCCCGGCGCCTGGCCGAGCGGCTTCAGGGAGATCGTCAGCGCCGTATATCCGGGCGCCTTGTGCTTGTGGGTGTTGACCTCGACCCAGCGGGCGAAGGCCGGGTTCGCGGCTTTGGCCGCCTCCAGCGTGTTGCTGACGGGCGGCAGCGCCTCGTAGCGCGGCGGTGCGAAATAGGCGGCGATCCGCGCGACTTCGTCGGGATCTGCATTGATCGAAGGACCGTTGAGCTCGGCGAACTCGGCTTCGACCCGGCGGGTGAACTCCTCGGCGCCGATCTCGTGGACGAGGATCTTGACGCGGGCCTTGTACTTGTTGTCGCGCCGGCCTTCGAGATTGTAGACCCGCATGACCGCTTCGAGATAGGCGAGCAGGTCCTGCTTCGGCAGGTAGTCGCGCACCACCTTGCCGATCATCGGCGTGCGGCCGAGCCCGCCGCCGACGCTGACCTCGTAGCAGACCTCATGTGTATCGGGGTGGCGACGGAGCCTGAGCCCGATGTCGTGTGCCTTGGTCACGGCCCGGTCGTGTTCGGCGCCGGTCACAGCGATCTTGAACTTGCGCGGCAGGTAGCTGAACTCGGGATGGGCCGAGGACCATTGCCGGATCAGCTCGGCGGTCGGGCGCGGATCCTCGATCTCGTCCTGCGCCACGCCGGCGAAGTGGTCGGCGGTGACGTTGCGGATGCAGTTGCCCGAGGTCTGGATGCAATGCATCTCGACATCGGCGAGCAGGCCGAGGATCGCCGGGATGTCGCGCAGCTTCGGCCAGTTGAACTGCAGATTCTGGCGCGTGGTGAAATGGCCGTAGCCGCGGTCATAGCGCTCGCCGATCAGGGCCAGCTGGCGCAGCTGCCGGGAGTTCAGCGTGCCGTAGGGAACGGCGATCCGCAGCATATAGGCGTGGAGCTGGAGATAGACGCCGTTCTTGAGCCGCAGTGGCTTGAACTCGTCCTCGGTCAGAGAGCCATCGAGCCGGCGCGCGACCTGGTCGGTGAACTGCGCCACCCGCTCCCGGACGAAACGCTCGTCGAATTCGTCGTAACGATACATGGATCAGCCCTTCGGCGCGGAGGCGATGCCTTCACCGGCCTGCTTGCCGAGATCGGGACGATTGCTGGGGCCGAGCGTCTTGAAACGCTCGCGGAAATGGCGCGGAACCGGGTGGCCGCTCTCGATCGACACGTCGACGAGATAGGCGTCGACGACCTTGTTGCCGCGCAGCTCGGCGGCAGCGAAGGCCTCCAGCCGCTCCGCCGCCGCCTCGTCGGCGGCGACGAGGGCCGGCGCTGGATCGCGCGTCCAGATGAGGGCTCCGGCATCGCCGGCTGCGGCGAAGATGACATCGCCGTCGAGAAGGTCGTTGGCGAGCAGGATTGCCGGCAGCGGGACGCGTTTCGTCGTGGCGGCCATCACGTGGCCTCCGCGAGCGTCGGCGACGACCCATTGTGATGGCTCAGGCCCTGTCGATCGATGACGTCCAGAATCGCCACAGCAATACCCATCCCCGTTCGGTCTTTCGAACAGGGATTTTACGCTACGAGCGGGCTGCAGCTCAATTCACATCAGATAGGGTGTTTTGCTGTATTCTCAGGGTCAGGGAGTAAAATAATCTCGCGGACCGGATTCCTGGCCCTTCCGCCGCAAATTTATGCCAATTCAGGCGGCGCCGGAATGAGGCCGGGGCGCCGCCACCGTCCGATGGGCGCGTCAGGCGCTCTTCAGGATCGTTTCGACGATTTCCTGCACATCGAACGCTTCGCGCAGCGTTGCAAGGTGGTGCTTCTCGCCGCGCGTGAGCTTCGCCACGCCTTCGAGCTGGCGGCGCAGCGCCAGGGGCCGAGCCTCGTTCTGGGAGAGCGCCTCCGGGTCGCGCTCCCAGCTGCCGTCGGGGCGACGGCGCTCGGCATGCGACCAGTCGCAGAGCCGCACCGCGCCCTTGTTGCCTTCCAGTGTCCAGACGTTGTGGTCGTCCTTGGCGGTCGTGCCGACGCTGCCGGTCAGGGTGACGGGCAGGGCGCCTGCGGTCAGCGTCGCCTCGATGCGGCGTTCGCTCTTGCCGGCTTCGGGGAAGCTGGCCTTGGCGGCAAGGTCGGCGAAGGGGCCGGCGATGCGCCGGGTCAGGAAAAGGAAATGCGAGACGACCTCGCGGGTGAAGCCGCCCTGCGCGGGGCCGTCGAGCCAACCGGCCGCATCGACCTGCCAGGAGCGCGGCCAGGTCGCGAAGGCGACCTCGATCGAGATGCGCTCGGGCGTGCCGACCACGCCGGAGGCGATCCAGTCCCGCAAGCGTGCCACGGCGGGCGAGGAGGCAAAGGGGAAGTTCACCGCGCCGCGTTCTCCTGCCTCCGCGACGAAGGCGCGCGCATCCGCGAGATCGACGGCAAGCGGCTTCTCGCAAAACACTGCCTTGCCGGCGGCGAGCGCCGCGCGGGCATGGGCGAGATGGGAGGAGGGCGGCGAGGCGATGTAGACGCAATCGCTCGCCGCGATCAGGGCAGCGGCGTCCGGCTGCTGCGCCACTGCGGGCAGGGCAGCGGCGATCCGCTCCATGGCTTCGGCGGAAGGGTCCCAGATGCCGGAGACGCGCAGGGCCGTCGCCGGCTGGTCCAGCGCCGCGCGCAGCATGCGCTCGCCCATGATGCCGGCGCCGATCAGGCCGAAGGAGATGGAGGTCTGGGACATGGCGGAATCTCGAGCAGGCGGTGAAGGGCGGAAACGCTGCGCCCTGCATGCCACGCCCGGACCATCGGACGGAAGCCGTTTCAGCGCCGGATGCAGAGGGGGCCGAGACGACCCGCGACCGCGCCGTGAGCGAGAGGCCCATCACGGCCAGCGCGAGCAGCGCCCGGAGCGGGCTGGCCCGGCTGAGGATGAAGGCTTCGCGAACGCCGGTGCGCTGAGCTTTGCGCCACTGCTCGCCGGGCGCCCCTTTCGTCATTGCGCCCCCCGATTGACCTTTCATGCTGGTCATCGTACTGGTCTTACCAGAACGAAGAAGAATGGTTTCAGGGATGGATGCTCAAGGTACCGACAGCGCGTCGGGGTTCGAGCGCGTCTTCGCCTATCTGCGGGAGCGGCTGCTCGACGGCACGCTGAAGCAGGGCGAGCGGCTCATGGCCGAACGCGAACTGGCCGCCCAGCTCGGGGTGAGCCGGCCGATCGTGCGCGAGGCGCTGCGCGCACTTCACATGCTCGGCATCGTCGAGATCCGCGAGCGCGTCGGCACCATCGTGAAGCGGCCGGACGCCTCGATGCTGAAGGACTTCTTCACGCTCGCCCTGGCCCAGCAGGCCGACCTCATCGACGACGTGATGGAGGCCCGCATCGCGATCGAGTGCCAGGCCGTACGCCTGGCCTGCGAGCGGGCCACCATTGCCGATTTCGAGCGGCTGCAGCGCGCGCTCGTCCGCATCGGCGAGACGATCGACGATGCAGATGCGGGCGGTGCGGCCGATTTCGAGTTCCACCGCGCCATCGTGCTGGCGTCGCGCTCGCCGACGCTCGCAGTGCTGCATGAATCGATGTCCACGCTGCTCGCGCGCTCGCATCGCAGCCGCCGCGAGCTCGTCCAGCAGTTCGGCTCGATGAAGAGCTACCTGATCGACGACCACAAGCGCGTCTTCGACACCATCGTCGGGCGCGATCCGGATCGTGCGGAGGTGACGCTGCGGCGCCATTTCGCGATCGGCGACGAGTACCGCCGCCGCGCCGTCACCGGCGAAGGCGACCGGCCCGAGACGCGCAGCGCGCAGGGGGCCTGAGGCTCCGGTTTCCAGAGACAATGCCGAGAGAACAGAGCATGGGACAGAACCAGACGGGCAGCGTCGGCTTCATCGGCCTCGGCACGATGGGCCGGGAGATGGCGCGCAATCTTCTGAAGGCCGGGCACAAGGTCACCGTCTTCGATATCGTTGGGGATGCGGTTGCGACGCTGGCGGCGGAAGGCGCAAAGCCGGCGAAGAGCCCGGCCGAGGCTGCGGCCGAGGCCGATATCGCGATCACCATGCTGCCGGACACGCCGCAGGTCGAGGATGTCGTCTATGGCGAGGGTGGTCTCCTGGCCTCGCCGCCGCGCGGCCGCCTGATCGTCGACATGAGCACGATCTCGCCGGTCGCCGTCCGCAGGATCCATGCCGACCTCAAGGCTGCGAGCACCGACTTCATCGATGCGCCGGTCTCCGGCGGCCCGATCGGCGCCAAGAACGCGACGCTGACGATCATGGCGGGCGGTGACGCCGCCGCCTTCGCCAGGGCCGAACCCTTCTTCCGCGGCATGGGCACGACCATTACCCATGTCGGCGCTCCGGGGGCCGGCCAGGCGGTGAAGCTCTGCAACCAGCTGATCTGCGGCATCAACATCCAGGCGGTCTGCGAGGCGATCGCGCTCGGCCGCGCCTCGGGCGTCGATCTCGAGCAGATGCGCAGCGTGCTGCTCGGAGGCTCGGCGGCGTCCTGGATGCTCGAGAAGCTCGGCCCCGCCATGATCGCCGGCGATGCCGGGGCGGGCTTCCGCATCGACCTGATGCTGAAGGATCTTCGCCTCGTGCAGGAGCAGGCGCAGGCGCTCTCTGTGCCGCTGCCGGGCACCGCGCTCGTCACCAGCCAATACATCGAGGCGCGCGCCCATGGCGAAGGCGGCAACGGCAATCAGGCGCTCTTTCGCGTCTATGACCGCATGACGAACCGGGCCTGACGGCGGCGATGGGTCTCGACCTCGACTTCTCCGTCGTTCTGGAGCGCTGGCCGCTCTTCCTCGACGGTGCGGTGATGACGCTGCAGCTCGCCTTCATGGCGATCCTGATCGGAGGCGCGATCGGCACATTCTGCGCCATCGGCCGCGGCAGCAGCAACCGCTTCATTGCCGGGCTTTGCGCCGGCTATGTCGAGACGATCCGCAACACGCCGCTGCTCGTCCAGATCTTCCTCGTCTATTTCGGCCTCGCCAGCATCGGCTTGAAATTCTCGGCCTTTTCGGTCGCGGCGGCGGCGCTTGCGATCAATGTCGGCGCCTATACCGCCGAGATCATGCGGGCCGGCTTCGAGTCGATCCCGCCCGGCCAGATCGAGGCGGCGGAAGGTCTCGCGCTCTCGCGCTTCCAGATCTACTGGCACGTCATCCTGCTGCCGGCGGTCGAGAAGGTCTATCCCTCGCTGACCAGCCAGTTCGTGCTGCTGATGCTGGCCTCCTCCGTCACCTCGCAGATTTCGGCCGAGGAGCTGACGGCAGTCGCCAACTACGTCCAGTCCGACACCTATCGCGCCTTCGAGACCTACATCCTCGTCGCGCTCGGCTACATCGCGCTCTCGGTCGTCCTGCGCGCTGCCTTCTGGGCGCTCGGGCTCGTCCTCTTCCCGCGCCGCCGGCGCCTCGGCACGCCGCTCTAGAGGATCGTCATGGGCGGCTCCCTGAACGCGAACCATCTCTTCTTTCTCGGCCAGGGCGCGCTCTGGACCATCGGGCTGTCGGCTATCGCGCTGATCGGCGGCGGGCTCGTCGGCTTCCTGATCGCGCTTGCCCGGGTGTCGCCGAGCAAGGCGGTGCGATTGATCAGCGGCGCCTATGTGCAGCTCGTCCAGGGCACGCCGCTGCTGGTGATCATGTTCCTCGGCTATTTCGGGCTCTCGGCACTCGGCTTCGCGATCACGCCGCTCTGGGCGGCCGGCGCTTCGCTGACGATCTATGTCGGCGCCTATTTCGGCGAGATCTGGCGCGGCTGCATTCAGGCCGTGCCGCGCCCGCAATGGGAGGCGGCCGAAGGGCTGGGGCTGAGCCGCGCGCAGCGTATGCTCAAGGTCATCCTGCCCCAGGCCATGCGCATCGCGACGCCGCCGACGGTCGGCTTCATGGTGCAGATCATCAAGAACACCTCGCTGGCCTCTGTCGTCGGCTTCGTCGAGCTCGCCCGCTCCGGCCAGATCATCAACAACTCGCTGTTCGAACCCTTCCTGATCTACGCGATCATCGCCCTGATCTACTTCGCGCTCTGCTTCCCGATCTCGCTCCTAAGCCGGCGTCTCGAACGCCGCATGGGCGTCGGCCGCGCGAAGCTGATGCCGGCCTGACGAGACTCAAAGCCATGAGCAAGGAACGTCCCACCGCTGAACGTCCCATCGTCGTCCTCGACAAGGTCCATAAGAGCTTCGGCACCCTCAAGGTGCTGGACGGCGTCAGCTTCACGGTCGCGCGCGGGGACGTGCTGGTGCTGATCGGCCGCTCCGGCTCCGGCAAAAGCACCGCGCTGCGCTGCATCGACCGCTTCGAGAAGATCGATTCCGGCGAGATCCGCGTCTGCGATCACCGGGTCGACGCTGTCGATATCGATCTCAGGGCGCTGCGGCAGGATGTCGGCATCGTCTTCCAGAGCTACAACCTGTTCCCGCATCTCACCATCGAGCAGAACATCACGCTGGCGCCGGTTTCGGTGAAGGGCATGAAGAAGGCCGAGGCCCGAGAGCTCGCCAAGGTGATGCTGGCGAAGGTGGGCTTGTCCGAAAAGCTCGACGCCTATCCCGAGCAGCTTTCCGGCGGGCAGCAGCAGCGCGCGGCGATCGCCCGCTCGCTCGCCATGCAGCCCAAGGTGATGCTGTTCGACGAGGTCACCTCCGCGCTCGATCCGGAGCTGACCGGCGAGGTGCTCAAGGTCATCGAGCAGCTCGCTGCCGACGGCATGACCATGGTCATGGTCACCCATGAGATGGGGTTCGCACGGGGCATCGCCGATCAGGTGGTGTTCATGCACGCGGGCAGGGTTCACGAGGCCGGAAGTGCCTCGATCCTGTCGGCACCGGCCACGCCGGAACTCGCCCAGTTCGTCGGAACCGGGCTCTAACGACCAAAAAGGGAAGGAAAACCAAGGATGAAACGCTTTCTCACGATTGCCTTGCTCGGCACGGCGGCGCTCGGCTGCGCCGGCCAGGCCGCCCGCGCCGACATGCTCGACGACATCATGAAGGCCGGCAAGATCCGCATCGCGACCGATCTCGCGATCCCGCCGTCCGGCATGATCGACGGCGCGATGAAGCCGACCGGCTCGGATGTCGAGACCGCCGAGCTCCTCGCCAAGGATTGGGGCCTGCAGCTCGAATTCGTCCAGACGACCGGCGCTACCCGCATCCCCAACGTCCAGACCAACAAGGCCGACATCATCATCTCGACGCTCTCGGTCACGCCCGAGCGCGCCAAGGTCATCGATTTCTCCAAGCCCTATGCCGCGCTGCAGTCGGTCGTGGGCTGCCTGAAATCCCTCGATGTGAAGAGCTGGGACGATCTGAAGGGCAAGACGATCGCGGTCTCGCGCGGCA
The DNA here is from genome assembly GCF_052114025.1 of Allobosea sp. RAF48. NCBI lineage: Bacteria > Pseudomonadati > Pseudomonadota > Alphaproteobacteria > Hyphomicrobiales > Alloboseaceae > Allobosea > Allobosea sp. RAF48. The sequence continues at coordinate 103,143 of NZ_JBFRDZ010000005.1, read as the reverse complement.
CCACGCAGGACACGACGCTGACCAACATGAAGGAGCGCGACCTCAAGCTCGCCCGCTTCGAGGACGATGCGACGATGGTCACCGCCGCCATCTCCGGCCAGGCCGACTGTGTCGCCACCTCGGCGACGATCGTCTCGCAGATCGGCGTCAAGGCGCCTGCGCGTCCCTTCGAGCCGAAGGTCTCGATCACCAACTTCGATCTCGCCGTCGGCGTGAAGAAGGGCGAGCCCAAGCTGCTCGAGAAGCTCGACGCCTGGGTCGAGCAGAACCTCAAGAACGGCAAGCTCAACGCGATCTACAAGAAGTTCCACGGCACCGAACTGCCCGCGAACATGCGCGGCTGATCCATTCCTCGCCGGCGCCCGACAAGGGCGCCGGCGCTTCGCTCTAACCAACAGGAACTCCCATGCGCCTCGTCATCGGCTCCGACCATGCCGGCTGGTCCCTCAAGCAGCACGTCATCGACCACATCAAATCGCTGGGCCACGAGGTCATCGATGTCGGCTCCCATGACGACAAGCCGGTCGATTTCCCCGACATCGCCCGCGAAGTCGCCCGCAAGGTCACGTCCGGCGAGGCCGAGCGCGGCATCATGGTCTGCGGCACCGGCGTCGGCGCCTCGATCGCCGCCAACAAGATGAAGGGCATCCGCGCCGCGGTTTGCCACGATATCCACTCCGCCCATCAGAGCGTCGAGCATGACGACGTCAATGTCATGTGTATCGGCGCCAAGATCGTCGGCCCCTGGCTCGCCAGCGATCTGATTTCGTCCTATCTCTCCGCCGAGTTCTCGACCGACGAGGATTTCCGCCGCCGTGTCGAGAAGCTGCATCAGATGGATGCCGAAGGCTGAAACGAGGGTAGGGCCCGATGATCCTGGTCTTCGGATCGATCAATGTCGATTTGGTCGCGCGGGTCGCGACCATTCCGGGACCGGGCAAGACGGTGCTCGCTCCGTCCTATGAGCGCCATTTCGGCGGCAAGGGAGCGAACCAGGCCGTTGCCGCAGCGCGCTTGGCTGCGCCCGGCCGGGTCGCCATGGCGGCCCGCGTCGGCGATGACGGCTTCGGCCGCGAGTCGATCGACAACCTCGTCGCCAACGGCGTCGGGACCGATCTGGTGGGCGCCGGCGCGGCTCCGACAGGCTGCGCCTTCATCACCGTCGATGCGCACGCGGAGAATGCGATCACCGTCGCCAGCGGCGCCAATCTCGAGCCCAGCGCGGACGACGTGCCGGAGGCGCTGTTGACCGCCGGCACGACGCTTGTGCTGCAGATGGAGGTGCCCTTCGCACAGTCGCTGGCGCTTGCGCGGCGCGTCCGGCAATCGGGCGGGCGCGTCATCTGGAACTGCGCGCCGGTGCCGGACGGCTTCCCGGCGGCGGATGCGGCGGCGTTGCTCGCCGCCAGCGATGTCCTGATCGTCAACGAGCACGAGGCCGCCGATATCGCCGCCATTCTCGGGAAACCGGGCGGCGAGATCGCGGGCCTGATCGCGGGCACCGCGACGCGCTGCATCGTCACGGCCGGTGCCGAGGGCGCCTTCGCGTACACGCCGGAGGGCGAAACGTTCCACGTGCCCGCTCCGCGTATCGAACCGGTCGATACGACAGGCGCCGGCGACACCTTCGTCGGCGCGATCGCGGCTGCTCTCGATGAGGGCTTGGATCTCCAGCAGGCGCTCGACCTCGGCTGCCGCGCCGCCGCTCTCTCCTGCCTCGCACCGGGAGCGCAGGCGGGTATGCCGTTCCGAAGCGCGCTCGGCTGAGCGAACCGGGCTGAAGATTTTCGGCGCAGTCGGCGCAAAGGCGCCTTGCCATTGTTCCGGCATCGGCCCTTCGCCGGGAGGCAGGAGTATTGCAGGCCGCCTTGCGTCCAGAGCTCTCGCCGTCATCGTGACCGGGCAGGAGGGCAGGCCTAGTCAAGCACGGCTTCTACCCGGCCGATTTCATTATGTCGCGAACGTCACCGAGCCGAGCGGCAGATCGAAATGGCCGCCGGCACATTTTGCCGCCGTGCTCCCGCGGATTGAAGATCGGCGGCTTTGCCTTCGCATCTGCTACGGGCCGTATATCGTCTTCCAGTCGTTGCGCATGTCGACGACCAGCCATCCGCGCGACGGAGCTTCATCGAGGGCCTTGTCGAGCCACCCGACCTGGGACTGCCGATCGTAGGCGAATTCGCGCTCGGCGTCGGTGTGGTGCACGATGAGTGCGAAGCGCTGACCCGTGTTGAGGGTCGTCCATTGGAGCATCTGCAAGTCGCCGTCAGAGTTGCCGGCGGCGAAGACGGGGCGCTGGCCGATGAACTTGGCAATGCCGACGGGCTTGCCAGGACCGTCGTCGATGAAATCCACCTCGGCCAGCCGCTGCAGCTCCGGCTTGTCGCCGACGAGTTCATATTTGAGCTTGATGCCGGACCCGACGACCTGTTCGGGCGGAATGCCATAGGCTGCTTCGACCCAGGGCCGCATGAACTCTACCCCGCCCCCGGAGACGATATAGGTCTTGAAGCCGTTTGCCCGCAGATAGGCCAGCAGCTCGACCATCGGCTTGTAGACGAGCTGGTTATAGGGGCGGTTGAACTTCGGATGCCGCGCTGTCGCCATCCACTCCTTGACGATCCGCTCGAACTCGGCGCTGTCCATCCCCGCATGGGTCGCCAGGACGAGCTCTTCGATTCCCCTGGTTCCGCTTGCCGTGACGGCTTTCAGGTCTCCGGCGAGCAGGGACTTGAAGGGTTCCTGCGTCTGCCATTCCGGCCTGCCGGGCGCGAGCGCCTTGATCCGGTCCAGCAGGAACATGCCCTGGAAATAGAGCGGCTGCTCCGACCAGAGCGTTCCATCATTGTCGAAGGTGGCAATCCGCTCGGCCACCGGGACGAAATCCGGGCCGCCTTGCCGTGTGACCTTCTCGACGAAGGTCTTGATGGCCTGCTTGGCGTTCCCGTCATTCCAGGAGGGCAGCGGATCGGTCTGGGCCGTGACGGGGCTGGTGCCAGTGGCCATCGCCACCGAGGCAATCAGAGCCGTGACGAGAGCGTCACGCCTCGTCGCGAGTGGGAAAGGTCCGGTGGAACGAGTCATCACACGCCTCGCGCACGCATCATCGGGGCGGCTATCGAACAGCATTCGGCCGATCATCAGAAGCGTGTAACTGTTACGGACCGGCTGGAGGACTTGACGGGTTGCGGATGCTGCGCAACCGCGCTGGGCGGCGGGCGCGATCCGGCTGAACACGCTCCGATACTTGGTGCTGTCGACGGGTAATATTTCCGTCAGGTGAGCCCGTGCAGCATCCCGTAGAGCAACCCGGCCGCTGAACATGCTGCGATGACCTTGATCATCCCGACCTTGAAGCGGAACACGGCGATCATGGCGGCCAGCGTCAACAGCAGCGAGGCGACGTTGACCGTGCTCAGGACCGGCACGTCGAGTTCCAAGCCATAGGCGCGGATTTGTCGGACTTCGGCGAACAGGACGTGCAGCGAGAACCAGATCGACAGGTTCAGGATGACGCCGACGACGGCGGCCGTGATCGCCCCAAGAGCGGCGGAAAGCGCCCTGTTGTTGCGCATTGTCTCCATGAACGGCGCGCCCAGGAAGATCCAGAGGAAGCAGGGAACGAAGGTCACCCAGGTCGTCAGCAATCCGCCGAGCGTGCCGGCCAGCAGCGGATTCAGCGAGCCCGGCGCACGGTAGGCCCCCATGAAGCCGACGAACTGCGTGACCATGATCAGCGGCCCGGGCGTGGTTTCGGCCATGCCGAGGCCGTCCAGCATCTCACCCGGCTTCAGCCAGCCGTAATGCTCGACCGCCTGCTGGGCGACATAGGACAGGACCGAATAGGCCCCGCCGAAGGTGACCATCGCCATCTTGGAAAAGAAGATGGAAATCTCGGTGAACACGTCGCCTCGGCCGAGCGTCGCCAGCAAGGCGACGATCGGAGCGAACCAGAGGAAGAAGCCGATGGCGGCGACCTTCAAAGACCAACTCAGCGGCGGCCTGGCATGTGCCGGAATGCCATCGCCGAGCGCTGAATCGATGTCGGCGACCTGCTTGGCTCCGACCTTGCCGTGACCGCCTCCGACCCGGAAAGCGGACCAGCCGGCGCGGCCGCCGACATAGCCGATCAGGCCCGCTACAAGAACGACAAGCGGGAAGGGGGCATGGAAGAGCGCCAGGGCGAGGAAGGCGGCCGCGGCGAGGCCGATCATCACTCCGTTCTTGAGGGAGCGCCGGCCGATCCGGAGCACGGCTTCGAGCACGATCGCCAGCACCGCCGCCTTCAACCCGAAGAACAGCGCCTGCACACTCCCGACATTGCCGAAGATGGCGTAGATCCAGCTCAGCGCCATGATGGCAATGAGGCCGGGAAGCACGAACAGGGTTCCGGCGACGAGGCCGCCCTTGGTCTTGTGCAGGAGCCAGCCGATATAGACGGCCAGTTGCTGCGCTTCCGGCCCGGGAAGCAAGGTGCAGTAGTTAAGCGCATGCAGGAACCGCGTCTCGCCGATCCAGCGCTTCTCCTCCACGATGATGCGGTGCATCACCGCGATCTGCCCGGCAGGGCCGCCGAAGCTGAGCGCCGCGACCCGCGCCCAGACGCGCAGGGCCTCACCGAATGAAATCCCATGGTCGGGCTCGGCGCTCCGATTGGGAGGCGCAGCGTCGATGGTCTCGCTCTTGTTCATCACATTCCCCGGTCGTCAGGCGCGCTTCGACCTGAAGTATTGATAGAGGTTGTCGAAGACAGCCGCGCCTTGCGCAATGCGTTCTTCGTCCTGAGGGTATGCGGTGCAGACGCCCGAAATCAGGCTCGCAATGCCTGTCGTTTCCTCGCGCCCGAATTTGCCGTCCTTCAAATCGATGTCGTGGACGATCTCGGAAACGGCCTGGAGCGCCGCATCGGTGATGCCGCTGCGAGAGAGCAGGACTTCGAAGCTGCAATGATCGCCCTCATGCGTGATCTCGCCTTCGAACATGTCGAAGCGCAGCTCTCCTGGTTCGGGCTCGTATCCCTTGCCCGGAACGAAGCGGATGACGGCACTGGGATCGATGAAGCGGCGGATCAGCCAGCTACAGGCGATCCGGTCGACATGCACGCCCTTGCGCGTCACCCAGACATGGCCCTTGAGGTCGGCTGCAGTTCGCGTCGGTGTTTCCGGCGACGGCGTCGTCATATGGGCATCCTCTGCAAGCCTGCGCTCGATCTCGGCGACCAGGCTCTCGGCCGAAAGGCGGCCGGTCGCTCCGAAGAAGTCGATGGCGGCGACGTCTGCGAGCCGTTTCCGCAGACGACCGGTTTGCGAGCGAGCTTCCGCCTTGTCCTCGGGCGTGGCGGTTGCCGTGAGCCGGGCGGAAAGAGCGCGCGCCTCCTTGGAGATTTCCTCGTAATCTTCATCGCGTGTCGCGTCGAAGAGAGCCCTGGCCTGGCTGTCCGAGAGGCCGTCGATCAGACGCGCTTCGCAGATCATGGCCTCGCCGCCGCCTTCAACGATCTCCTTCAGCAGCCACTCGAAATCCTCCTGAGTTTCGGCATTCGCGGGCAGGGCATAGACCGTGCTCTTCACCGCGACGGAGCCGATCCCTTGCAGGCGCCGCCAGATCTTCACCCGGAAATACGCCGGCTTGCTCGGCAACTGGTGGATCAGCAGGAGCCAGCGCTGCTCCGCGGAATTCGCATCGTCACTCATGTTCGTACCGTATCATTCGAAATATAAAAAGCAACACTTGTATCATTTTTGATTCGGGCGTAGTGTCCGGTCATTGCGTATCCTGGAGAGGGTGCCATGCATCGGATCATGCCCTTGCCGTTCAAGCCGCCGCGCCTTGACGGGCTCTCCGAGCGGCTTCTGGCGAGCCATTACGAGAACAATTACGGAGGCGCCGTGCGACGCCTCAACGCCATCGAGCGCCGCCTCGACGAGCTTGACTGGAGCCAGACGCCGGTGTTCGACATTAACGGCCTCAAGCGGGAGGAACTCGTCGCCGCCAATTCGGCGATCCTGCATGAGATCTATTTCGACGGGCTCGGCGGCACCGGCGATGCCGCGGGCGACCTCGCGCTGGCGCTGGAGCGGGATTTTGGCAGTGTCGCCGGTTGGCGCTCGAAATTCTCGGCCTGCGCGAAGGCACAAGCCGGCGGCTCGGGGTGGACCTTGCTGGTCTGGTCCGAGCGTCACGAACGCCTGATGATCCAATGGGGGCAGGATCACACGAGCTACCTCGCCGGCAGTATCCCGATCATGGCGCTCGATATGTACGAGCACGCCTATCACATCGATTTCGGGGCTAAAGCCGGAGCCTATGTCGACGCCTTCATGAAGAACATCCATTGGGAGCGGGTTGGCGCTCGGTTCCAGCGGCTCGCCTTGAACCGACGCGCGGTCGGCTTAGCTGCCGCCGACGTTCCCGGAGACACCGTAGCCGCGGAGGATTTGCTGGCTCGCTTGCAGCGCCAGGACGATTTCGTCCTGCTGGACGTCTGCCTCGCGGAGGATTTGGCGAACCGCGGCGACATGATCCCGGGGGCGCAACTGCGCGCGCCAGAACAGATCGCCGATTGGGCCGGGGACCTGCCGAAGGACAAGCCGATCGTCGCCTACTGCGTCTACGGCTTCCAGGTCAGTGGCGACGCCGTCGCCGAACTTCGCCGTCGCGGCCTCGATGCCCGCTCGCTCGCAGGCGGCATTGCCGCCTGGCATGCGATCGGCGCCCCAACCGTTCCGCTCATCACCGCTGAAGGGAGGCCTACGCCATGAAATGGGTCACGCGCGAGCGCCCCGTCATCGATCGGATCGCCTGTCCCTGGCTGATCACGCGGTTCATCGACAAGGAGCCGGAGTTCCTGTTCGTGCCGCCGGATCAGGTCAGGAAGGTGGCCGAGGAAAGCGGCGCCATTCCCTATGACGTACCCGGTGTCGAATACACGCATTTCGGCGAGGGATGCAGCTTCGATGCCTTCGTCGAGAAGCATGATCTGGCCAAGGATCCGGCCATCGCCACGATTGCCGCGATCGTTCGCGGCGCCGATACGGACCGGCACGATCTCACGCCGCAATCGGCAGGATTGCTGGCAATCTCGATGGGGCTTCGCGATCTCTCCCCGGACGATCACGAGGTGTTGAAGCGCGGCTTCATCATCTACGATGCGCTCTACGCCTGGGCATCCCGCCGCAAGGGCGAGACCCACAATTGGCCGCCGGCGATGAAGGCCACGGCTGCCTGACGACTTTGCTCCGGTCTTGGACCGTCACGCGACCAGCGCTTCGGTCGCCGCCGTCACCTGCCAGCCCTGCAATTCCCGCCAGTTCGGCTCCAGCTTCGCGAAGCGCGACAGCTTGAAGGTGGAAATATCGGCGAAGCTGCACGCGCCGTCGACGACGAGGTCCCGGATCGCGTGGCCGCTCGCGGGCGAGAGGCCGAAGCCGACGCTCGACAGGGTCGCGACCACGACATTCGCCTGTGAATCCAACCGGTCGATCACGGGACGGCCGTCCGGCGTATTCTCGATCACGCCGGCCCAGGAGCGGATGATGCGGGCATGTGCCGCCTTCGGCAGAAGCTCGGCCAGGCGCTTGCCCATATGCAGCATCAGCGGCGTGGTCGGCTTCGCCGGCGTGCCTTCCTCGGCCATCGCCAGCCATTCATGCGGCCCGCCGCCATAGGCGAGGTTGCCGCGCAGGGTCTGTCGACCATAGAGGCCGCAGCCGTCGACGCCGCCGAGCGGCATCAGCGGCAACGGCTCCGTCACGATCATCTCGCAGCGGGCCGATTGCACCGGCACCTCCTGCCCGAGCATCGCCGAGAGCCGCCCGGTCTGTGGGCCGGCAGCGAGCACCAGGCTGTCGCAGCCGATGACGCCGCGGTCGGTCTCGACCGCCGTCACGCGCCCGCCTTCGCTGCGGAAGCCGGTGACCGTCGTATGCTGCAGGATGCGCCCACCATGGTCCTGCATCGCCCAGGCATAGCCCTGCAGCGTGCGGTGCGGATTGGCATGGCCGCCGAACTTGTAGTGATAGCCGCCGACGATGGTGTCGCCCGCCAGCGGCACGAGCTCCTTCGCCTGCCGGACGTCGAGCATGTCCGACTGGAAGCCCTGCCGCTCGGCGTTTCGCAGGGCGCGGCCGTAGAGCGCCATCTGGTGCTCGCTGGAAGCAAGGCGGATGCGCTCGCCCCTGAACTCGGTCGGGTATCCCAGCAACTCGTCCATGATCGGCCAGAGCCGCTGTTCTTCGGCGAAGAGCGGCGAATGGTGGTGCGAGCAGCCGCCGCCATTGCGGCCGGAGGCCTCCCAGCCGATCAGGCCCTTTTCCAGCACAAGCACGTCGACGCCCTCGCGCGCCAGCCACCAGCCGGCGGAGAGACCGGTCACGCCGCCGCCGACGATAACGACGGAAGCTCCGTTGATCTCGCTCATGTTGGCTCTCACTCGCTCGCGACGGGGCCGGTCGCGTCGTTGGTCGCGACGGTGTAGCGCTCCGGAACCTCCCAGAACGGCACCCATTGCGCATGCATGCCGAACCAGGTGTCCCAATGCTCGGCCTGCTCCGGCGCTTCCGGCACATGGGCCGTCATCGACAGCGGCATCGGCCGCGCCGGCGTGCGATAGCCCGCGAGCGGGATCGCCGAGAGCGGCAGGGCCGCGCCGAGCGCCAGCAGCGCCGCAACCTGTTCGCGGCAGCGGCGGCCCTGGCAGGGGCCCATGCCGGCACGGGTCAGGCGCTTGACCTGATCGGGGTTGGGCGGGCCATTGCCGAGCAAGGCCGCGAGCGAACGGTCGTTGCGGCGCTCGTTCTGCCAGTCGAGATAACGCGGTGGACGGACTTCGAGGATTTCGCGGGCCGTCACCTCCTCGCACTGGCAGACATGGAATTCCGCGCGCGCCTCGATGACACTCGCCCGCACCCAGGCCAGGCGGTAATCGGAGATGTCGTATCCCGGTGCCGGCGGGTTCGTGGCGCTGTCTGCCATTGCATCCGTGCCGAGCGCCGCGACGGCGCATCGGGCTTCCGCTTCGGCGACCGCGCGGTCGCGGGTCTTCGCGGCCCAGATGCCGGCACAGTCGCCGACCGCATACACGTTCGGGATGCTTGTGCGCTGGTTCGCATCGAGGACCGGCGCATAGCCCCCGCGCTCGGGCTGAAACGCCACCTTGCAGCCGGCGGCATCGATCAGATCGACGACCGGGGTGGCTCCCACAGCGAGCACGATGCCATCGCAGGCGATGGCGCGCTCGTCCTGTGCCGGATGGCCTTCGTCGTCGAGCCCAGCGACCATTGCCGCCTCGACGGAATCGCGCCCGGCCGCCTCGCGGACGACATGGCGCGTCAGGATATCCGTCCCGCCCTCGCGCAGGCTGGCCAGCAGCGCCGCGTCGCCGACGGCTTCGGGAGCCTGCTCGACGATCGCAGCGACGCTGGCGCCGGTCTCGCGCAGCGCCAGCGCCGTGGTCAGGGCTTCCGTGCTGGAGCCGAGGATGACGAGCCGGCGCGGGCCGAGCGCGCCGTAGCGTGTCGCGAGACTAAGCGCGGCGGTGGCGCCCAGCACCCCCGGCTTCTCCCAGCCAGGGAAGCCGAGACCCATGTCGCGTCGGCCGCAGGCGAGAATAACGTGCCGCGCCTGGACCAGGGCGCTGCGTTCCTCGTCGGCGAGCCCCGCGACGAGGCCGGGCATCCAGCCGAGTGCCGGACCGTTCGCATAAAGGCCCCAGCAGGCGGTGCCGAGGCGCACATCGATGCCGGCCTCGAAAGCCTCTGCGATCCGCGGTTCGGAGGCCACGAATGCCTCCATCATGGCGTTGCGATTGCGGGCGCTGGCCGCCATGCCCTGCCCGAAATGCAAGGGCACGTCGTCGCCCATCGTCTTGAATGGCACGGGGTTCTCATCGATCAGCAGGACGCCGAACCCACGCTTCGCGGCTTGGATCGCCGCTTCGAGCCCGGTGGGCCCGCCGCCGATGACCAGGACGTCCACCGTCTCGTCGATGGCCAGCGGCTTGCCGGTGACGGATTTGGGGTCTGAGGCCAGAGTGTTCATGAGGCACGCTCTCGAATGACGGCGTTCATTCTTGGACGGGCGGCCTGCGGTGGCCGGCCGGTTTGCGACATCGACCGGCTCTGACGCGACATGTCGCGTCAGAGCACCTGATCGAGGAAGGCGCGGGTGCGGGCTTCTCGCGGCGCGCCGAAGAACTCCGCCGGTGCCGCGTGCTCGACGATGACGCCGCCGTCGGTGAAATAGACATGGTCGGCGACTTCGCGGGCGAAGCCCATCTCGTGGGTGACGAGGATGCAGGTCATCCCCTCTGCGGCAAGGTCGCGGATGGTGACGAGCACCTCCTTCTTGGTCTCTGGGTCGAGCGCGGCGGTGACCTCGTCGAACAGCATCACCTTGGGGTTCATCGCCAGCGAGCGGGCGATCGCGACGCGCTGCTGCTGCCCGCCCGAAAGCTCGCCCGGATAAGCCTGGTGCTTGTGCGATAATCCGACCTTGGCGAGCAGGCGCTTGGCCCGCTCTTCGACCTCTGCGCGATCCTGCTTCAGCACATGGACCGGCGCCATCATCACGTTCTGCAGCGCCGTCTTGTGAGGGAACAGGTTGTACTGCTGGAAGACGATGCCGACGTCGCGGCGCAGGGCGAGCTTGTCGAGCATGGGGTCGTTGACCTGCCGGCCGGCGACGGTGATCGAACCCCTGCTGATCGGCACCAGCGCATTGATGCAGCGCAGCAGCGTCGACTTGCCCGAGCCCGAGGGGCCGATGATGCAGACGGTCTCGCCGCGGCGAATGGTCAGGCTGACGTCCTTCAGCACCGGGAAGGCGCCGAAGGCCTTCTCGACGCCCTCGACGACGACGACCGGCTCGCCGAGTTGATGCTTGGCGACCATGGTCATCCCTTCACGTTGAAGCGGCGTTCGAGCGCCATGGTGAGGCGCGCGATCGGATAGCAGTAGGCGAAGAACATCAGCAGGAGCAGGAGATACATCGGCAGCATCAGCTCCGGCCGGCTCTCGGCCACGAGCGCGGCGCGCGTCACCGTCAGCCCGTCCTGAATGCCGACGACCGAGATCAGCGTCGTGGCCATCGTCAGGATGGCGTAGAGGTTCATCCAGGGCGGGATCATCCGCTTGAAGGCCTGTGGCAGGATGATCATCCACATCGTCTGGCGGCGGGTGAAGGCGAGCGCCTCGGCCGATTCCCATTGGCCCGACGGAATCGAGCGGATGCCGCCGCGCACGATCTCGGAGACGTTGGCCGCGACCGGAAGCGCCAGCCCGATGATGGCCTTGACCCAGGCGGGAAAGGCCAGGGTGACCGGGCCGAGCTTCAATTCGAAGGGCAGCAGGAACATCGCGTAGAACAGCAGCACGAGCCAGGGTGCGTTGCGGAAGAACTGCGTCGCGGCCCAGGCAGGCTTGCGCAGCGCCGCGGATGGCGAAACTTGGCCGATGCCGAACAGCACGCCCACCGCCGTTCCCAACACCATCGAGAGGAAGCTGATCAGCAGGTTGAACAGGAAGCCCTGGAAGATCAGCGGTGCCCAGCGCAGCAGGATGGTGACGGCACCGTCGCGTGCCGCCGGTGCGGTCACCTGCGCCACGGCCAGCGAAGCGGCGAAGAGGATTCCGGCGCCCGCGACGAGCCCGGCGCTCAGGAGGGCAGGTGCGGCAAGGCCGCTCGGCGCGATCGGCGCGGCGCGGAATGGCTTGAGGACCGGAAGGTCGCTTTCGGGGCGGACGTCATGACGAGCCCTCATCCTGAGGAGCGCTCTGCAAGAGCGCGTCTCGAAGGATGATCCAGATGTCTCCGGAGCCTCCTGAAGCATCCTTCGAGACGCCGCTTCGCGGCTCCTCAGGATGAGGGCTGAGGAGATGGGTCGGCTCGCTTTCATGGCATGTAGCCCGGAATGCGCATGGCTTTCTCCCAGCGATGCATCACCCAGACCAGAACTGCGACGAGCAGGACATAGGTCACCAGCAACACGTTCATCATCTCGCGGACGTTGAACATCTCCGACCAGATCTGCGAGGCGGCGTAGAGCAATTCGGGCACGCCGATCGCGTAGGCGAGGGTGGTGGTCTTCACGAGATTGACGAGGTTGTTGTTGAGCGCCGGCAGACAGATGCGGAAGGCGAGGGGCAGCACGATCTGGCGCCAGAGCTGGAAGCGCGTGTAGCCGAGCGATTCCGCGGCCTCGACCATCGTCTCGGGCACGGCCTCGATCCCGGCGCGGAAGATCTCGACGTTGAATGCGCCGGCGAAGAGCGAGAAGGCGATGATCGCCCAGCCTGTGCCACTGACAAGCGGTGACTGTCCGCCGAAACCGTCCGACACCGTCGGCAGCAGGCCGCCGACGGCGAAGTAGAAGAAGGAGAGCTGCACCAGCGGCGGGGTATTGCGGAAGAACTGGACGTAGATCCGCACCAGCAGCCGTCCGAGGCGCGACTGGCTGCCGGCCACCCAGACCCCAAGGAGCCCGATCGCGAGCGAGGCCAGGATGGAGACGACGCAGATATAGGTCGTGGTCCACAGCCCGGTGAGGAAGCGGGAACGATCGAAGGCGTCGTAGAAGATCGAGAAGTTGAGGCCATGAACATCGTTCAGGCGCTCGAAGAAGGCGGCAATCATGTCCGAAACCTCGGGTAGGCTTGGCGCGTCACGGTCGGACTTGACCCGACCATCTCGGAAACCAGAGCCCTCTGGTCATGAGATTCTCGGGACAAGCCCGAGAATGACGCCCCGAGGCTACGAGCCGCCCTTCAGCTTCTTGTTGGTCTCAATCAGGTAGGGGCTCTGCTTGATGCCCCACTTGCTCTCGAGCGCGAGCAGCTTGCCGCTCTTGTGCCACTCGACCGACATGTCCTTCAGCAGCTTGCCGAAGGCGCCGTCGAGGTCGTCGAGGCGCACGCCGATCGCCCAGAGCTGCGGATCCTCCGAGGTCAGGGGCATTTCGTAATTGGCCCATTTCGGATCGCCGCCCGCCAGCGTCGAGACGATCAGCGTGTCGTCGAAGAGGAAGGCGACGCAGTTGTTGCCCTGCAGCGCGTTCAGCCCATCCGGCACGGAGGGGAACACCACCAGCTCGGGCGAATACATCTGCGAGACGCGGCGGTTGTAGTAGGCGCCCTGCACGGCGCAGACCTTTCGGCCCTTCAGATCTTCCCACTTCTTGAGACCGGCGCTCTTCGGCGCGAGCACGTTGGTGGCACCGGCATAGTAGTTCGGCTCGATCATGCCGATCTGCTTGCGCCGGTCGGGCGTGTCGCCGAGCGTCGCCAGGATCATGTCGATGCGGCCCTGCCGCAGGAACTCGATGCGGTTGGCGGCGATGACGGGAACCATCTCGATCTTCACGCCGAGCTTGTCCGCGACCTCCTGCGCAAGATCGATCTCGAGGCCGACGATCTTGCCCGACGGGTCGAGGAAGCCCCAGGGCTTGTAGTCGTTCTTCACGCCGACAGTGAGGACGCCCTTCTCCTTGATCTTGGCGAGGGTGTCCTGAGCGAGGGCCGGCATGGCGGCGAGCGTGGCGGCGACAGCCAGCGCCAGAGCGGTCAAACGTTTCATCGGTCGCGATCCCCTGTTTTTATTTGAAGCCCTAGACTTCCGGGGGATCGGTGCGCGGATTTGATCCTGTGCGACGCTTTCTTGCCTGTCAGCGTCGATCAGAGTGAGCTTGCTGCACTCTCTCGCCGCGCGGGGGATGGCCGAAGCGCTCGCGATAGCTGCGGGAGAAATGGCTGGCGCTGGCGAAGCCGCAGGCGAGTGCCGTTTCGAGGATCGAGAGGCTTGTCTGCCGCAGCAGGTCGCGCGCGCGGTCAAGGCGCAGGGCCAGGTAGTGCTCGCCGAGCGACCGGCCGAGATGCTGGCGGAACAGGCGCTCGAGCTGGCGCAGCGAGACATTGGCGAGGCGGGCGAGGTCCTCGCGCGGTTCGGGATGCTCGATGGTCTGCTCCATGCGCCCGATGACGCGCAGCAGCGGCGCATGCGCGATGCCCAGCCGCTCGCGCAGCGGCATACGCTGCGGACCGGCTCCTTCCCGGACATGGGTCTGCAGGAACCACTCGCTCACGGCCAGCGCCAGTTCGCTGCCGTGTTCGCGCGCGATCACGGCATGCAACATGTCGAGCGGGGCGGTGCCGCCGCTGCAGGTCAGCCGGTCGCGATCGATCTCGTAGAGCGAGCGGCGCAGATCGAGGTCCGGATACTCCTCCAGGAAGGCCGGCGCATGCTCCCAATGGAGGGTGAAGCGATAGCCGGTCAGCACATTGGCGCGCGCCAGCAGATAGGGGCCGCCCGAGACGCCGCCGATCCGCACACCGCGCCGGGCGAGCTGGCGCAGCCAGGCGAAGGTCGGCTGATGGTGGAAGAGGGCCGGGTTGCCCCCGGCGCAGACGAACAGGTAGTCGAGCCGCAATTCGGCGCCGACGCTCGCATCCGCCGCGATGGCGACGCCGTTCGAGGCCGAAGCTGGCGCGCCGTCGATCGAGACATGGCTCCAGCGATAGAGCGGCCTGCCGGAGAGCCGGTTGGCCGCGCGCAAGGGTTCGATCGCCGAGGCATAGGGCAGCAGAGCGAAATCAGGGATCAGCAGAAAGCCGACATGAGCCGGTGCGCTGTCGTCGCTGCTGGGCAATCGGATGTCGCTATCGAGCATGTCGCGGAGCCTATGTCGGTCAATCTCCAGATGACAAGACCGCCCGGACCCCTCGATGCGCTATTCCGTCTTCTCGCTGCTCGCCCAGGCCTTCCAGGGGCATAAGGGCTGGACCCCCGCCTGGCGCGATCCCGCGCCCAAGGCCGAATACGATGTCGTGATCATCGGCGGCGGCGGGCATGGCCTCGCGACGGCGCATTACCTCGCCAGCCGGCACGGCATCACGAACGTCGCGGTGCTGGAGAAGGGCTATCTCGGTTCCGGGAATGTCGGCCGCAACACCACGATCATCCGCTCGAACTACCTGCTGCCGGGCAACACGCCGTTCTACGAGCTTTCGATGAAGCTCTGGGAGGGGCTGGAGCAGGATCTGAACTACAACGCCATGGTCAGCCAGCGCGGCGTGATCAACCTCTACCACTCGGATGCGCAGCGTGACGCCTTCGCCCGGCGCGGCAATGCGATGCGGCTCGCCGGCGTCGATTCCGAGCTGCTCGGCCGCGAGCAGGTGAGGGCGATGCTGCCCTATCTCGATTTCGACAACGCCCGCTTCCCGATCCAGGGCGGGCTGCTGCAGCGCCGCGGCGGCTCGGCCCGGCACGACGCCGTTGCCTGGGGCTATGCGCGGGCCGCCGACAGCCGTGGCGTCGACATGATCCAGAACTGCGAGGTCACCGGCATCACCATGGCTGGCGGGCGGGCCGTCGGCGTCGAGACCTCGCGCGGGCCGATCCGGGCGAGGAAGATCGCCATGGCGGTGGCCGGCAACTCCTCACGGGTGGCGGCGATGGCGGGCCTGCGCTTGCCGATCGAAAGCCATGTCCTGCAGGCCTTCGTCTCCGAAGGACTGAAGCCCCTGATCGATACCGTCGTCACATTCGGCGCCGGGCATTTCTACATCAGCCAGTCGGACAAGGGCGGGCTCGTCTTCGGCGGCGATATCGACGGTTACAACTCCTACGCCCA
The DNA here is from genome assembly GCF_052114025.1 of Allobosea sp. RAF48. NCBI lineage: Bacteria > Pseudomonadati > Pseudomonadota > Alphaproteobacteria > Hyphomicrobiales > Alloboseaceae > Allobosea > Allobosea sp. RAF48. Next base: position 87,518 of record NZ_JBFRDZ010000005.1, on the reverse strand, counting down.
GCGCGGCAATCTGCCTGTGATCGAGGACGTGATGGAATCTGCCATGGCGCTCTGGCCGGGCCTCGGCCGGGTGCGCATGCTGCGGCATTGGGGCGGCGTCATGGACATGTCGATGGACGGCTCTCCGATCATCGATCTGACGCCGGTCGATGGGCTCTACCTCAATTCCGGCTGGTGCTATGGCGGCTTCAAGGCGACGCCGGCTTCCGGCTTCTGCTTCGCGCATCTGATCGCGACGGGACAGCCGCACCCGGTCGCGACCGCCTATCGGCTCGATCGCTTCGCCACCGGGCGCCTGATCGACGAGAAGGGCGCCGGCGCCCAGCCAAACCTGCACTGAGATGACAAGCTGCGCTCACCATCCCCGCCATGGTCGGGCTTGTCCCGACCATCCACGTCTTCGCTGGTCGAACGTTGTGTTCAAGACGTGGATGCTCGCCACGAGGGCGAGCATGACGGTTGCGGCGCGTCGCATCCCGAAAATCGTGGAAGCCTGACCATGCGCATCACCTGTCCCCATTGCGGCGCGCGCGACGCCCAGGAATTCAGCTATCTCGGCGCGGCCGACCCGCAACGCCCTGACGGCATGGCGGCGACAGAGTCGGCGATGACCGACTATGTCTATCTGCGCGACAATCCGGCGGGCACGCACCGCGAGCTCTGGTATCACGGCGCCGGCTGCCATGCCTGGCTGGTCGTGACCCGCGATACCCGCACTCATGCGATCGCGGCGGTCGAGCCGGCAAAGACGCGCAAGACGGGAGCGGCCGCATGAGCGGGCAGTCCTTCCGCCGCGCCTCCGGCGGTCTGATCGATCGCGGCCGGGCGCTGACCTTCAGCTTCGATGGCAAGCCATATCAGGGCTATGCCGGCGACACGCTGGCCTCTGCGCTGCTCGCCAACGGGGTGCGGCTGGTGGGCCGCTCCTTCAAGTATCACCGCCCGCGCGGCATTCTCTCCGCTGGCCCGGAGGAGCCGAACGCGCTGGTCGAGCTGCGCACCGGCGCCCGCCGGGAACCGAACACCCGCGCCACGATGATCGAACTATTCGGCGGGCTCGATGCCGCAAGCCAGAACCGCTGGCCCTCGCTCGCTTTCGATCTGCTCTCGCTCAACGGGCTCGTTTCGCCGGCTCTGGTCGCCGGCTTCTACTACAAGACCTTCATGTGGCCGGCGGCGTTCTGGGAAAAGCTCTACGAGCCGCTGATCCGCCGCGCCGCAGGCCTTGGCCGCGCGGCCGGAGCGGAAGATCCCGACCATTACGAAAAGGCCTTCGCCTTCTGTGACGTGCTCGTGATCGGCGGCGGGCCCGCCGGTCTTTCGGCGGCGCTGGCAGCAGGCCGCAGCGGTGCCCGCGTGATCCTCTGCGACGAGGATTTCCGCCTGGGCGGTCGCCTGTTGGCGGAGCAGCGCCAGATCGCTGGAAAGCCGGCGGCCGAATGGCTGGCGGCGACGCTGGCGGAGCTCGAAAGCCTGCCCGAAGTGCGGATTATGCCGCGCACCACGATCTTCGGCCTCTACGACCACGGCATCTACGGCGCGGTCGAGCGCGTCGCTGATCACCTGCCGGAGCCTGCGGCCCATCAGCCGCGCCAGCGCGGCTGGCGCATCTATGCCAAACGCGCGATCCTCGCCGCGGGCGCGCTGGAACGGCCGATCGTATTCCCCGGCAACGATGCGCCCGGCGTGATGCTGGCCGGGGCGGCGCGCGCCTATGTCAACCGTTACGGCGTCATGCCGGGCCGCGAAACGGTGCTGTTCACGGCCGGCGACGATGGCTGGACGACAGCGCGCGACATCGCAGCCGCCGGCGGCAAGGTGGCGGCCATCGTCGATAGCCGTCCCGACGCGGATCCAGCGCGCAAGGCGCTCGCCGACAAGCTCGGCGCAAGGCTGTTCGCAGGCGCCGTGATCGAAGGCACGCGCGGGGGCCGTCAGCTCGGCGGCGTCAGCATCCGCGATGCCTCCGGCGCGAAGACGGCTCTCGCCTGCGATCTGCTGGCCGTCTCGAACGGCTGGAACCCGACGCTGCATCTGACCTCGCACCAGAACGGCAAGCCGGCCTGGGACGAGGTCCTGCAATGTTTCGTGCCGGGCACCTTGCCGCCGGGGCTCTCCGTCGCCGGCAGCGCAGCCGGGCACTTCACCCTGGCGCAGGCGCTGGAGGACGGCGCTCGGCTCGGCCGCGAGGCTGTGGCCGATGCGGGGCTGACGCCTGCGGCGGCTGAGCCCGCGCCCGCGACCGATCCCGAGACGACCGCGCTGAAGCCCGTCTGGCGGGTGACAGGTGCCAAGGGCAAGGCTTTCGTGGACTACCAGAACGACGTCACCGACAAGGATGTCGAGCTGGCCGCGCGCGAAGGCTTCCGGCCGGTCGAGCATCTCAAGCGCTACACGACGCTCGGGATGGCGACCGATCAGGGCAAGACCTCGAACCTCTCCGGCCTGGCCATCATGGCCGAGCAGACGGGCAGGACGATCCCGCAGACGGGCACGACGACGTTCCGCCCGCCCTATACGCCGGTCGCGATCGGCGCGCTGGCGGGCCACCACCGCGGCAAGGACTTCAAGCCGGTGCGGCTGGCGCCGACCCATGAGTGGTCGAAGGAGGGGGGCGCCGTCTTCATCGAAGCCGGCCAGTGGCTGCGGGCCCAGTACTATCCGAAGCCCGGGGAGGGCGATTGGCTGACGACCGTCAATCGCGAGGTGAAGGCCGTGCGCGCGAGGGTCGGCATCTGCGATGTCTCGACGCTCGGCAAGATCGACATCCAGGGTCCGGACGCCGCCCAATTTCTTGAGCGGGTCTACATCAACGGCTGGAAGGCGCTGCCGGTCGGCAAGGCCCGCTATGGGCTGATGCTGCGCGAGGACGGCTTCGTCATGGATGACGGCACCACCTCCCGCCTCGGGGAGCATCATTTCCTGATGACGACCACGACGGCGAATGCCGGCAGGGTGATGCAACATCTGGAATTCTGCCATCAGGTGCTGTGGCCGGAGCTTGATGTCCGCATGGTCTCGGTGTCCGAGCAATGGGCGCAGGTGGCCGTGGCCGGCCCGAAGGCGCGCGAAACTCTGCGCGGCGTCGTGGATCCCGCGCACGACATCTCGAACGAGGCCTTCCCCTATCTCGCGGCGCGCACCGTGACGGTCGGCGGCGGGATTCCGGCCCGGCTCTTCCGCATCTCCTTCTCGGGTGAACTGGCCTTCGAGCTTTCAGTCCCGGCCGATTATGGCGACGCGATGATGCGCGCCCTGATGCGGGCGGGCGAGCCCTTCGGCATCACGCCCTACGGCACCGAGGCGCTCGGTGTGCTGCGCATCGAGAAAGGCCATGTCGCGGGCAACGAGCTCAACGGCCAGACCACGGCGCGCGATCTCGGCCTCGGCAAGATGATGTCGACGAAGAAGGACTTCGTCGGGCGGCTGATGGCGGGCCGGCAGGCCCTGGTCGAGGGGGACCGGCCGTCCTTCGTCGGCTTCAAGCCGGTCGATCCGTCCCAGCGCCTGCGTGCGGGCGCCCATTTCATCGGCATCGGCAAGGCGGCGGTGATGGAAAACGACGAGGGTTACATGACCTCGGTCGCCCATTCGCCGCATCTGAATCACTGGATCGGCCTGGGCCTGATCCGGAACGGCGCCAGCCGCATCGGTGAGCGAGTGCGCGCCTACGACCCCGTCCGCAACGGCGACATCGTCGTCGAGATCTGCTCGCCGGTCTTCGTCGATCCCGAAGGAAACCACCTCCATGGCTGAGACAGCGATCTCTTGGGTCCCGCGCGGCGCCTGGGCCGGGATCGCGCAGCCCGGCTCCTTCGGCATGAAGGGGGATGCTGGCATCTGTGCGACTTTGCTGCATGGCTTTGGTCTGGCGACGCTGATCGCCGAACCCGGCCGGGCAGCGGCTCTGTCACGGGCCGTCGAAGGCAGGCTCGGCATCGCCCTGCCGGAGACGCCGAGAATTGTTCAGGCCGCGGCGCATGACGTGGTCTGGGCCGGCCCGGGGCAATGGCTGCTGCGCGCGGCCTCGCGCGATGGCTTTGCCGGGCTTCTCGGCGAGCTCTCGGCCCATGCTGCCGTCAGCGATCAGAGCGATGCGCGCGCCGCCTTCAGGCTCTCGGGTTCGCGTGTTCGCGATGTGCTGGCGAAGGGCGTGATGCTCGATCTGCACCCGGCGGCCTTCGCCGTCGGCGATACCGCTTTGATCAGCGTCGCCTATGTCGGCGTGCATCTGTGGCGGCTCGCCGACGGCCCGGACGGGCCCGTATTCGAGATCATGGTCGCACGCAGCATGGCAGGGAGCTTCTGGTCCTGGTTTGCCGCATCGGCGGCCGAATTCGGCTGCCGTGTTGCCACCGGCCGAGGTTGATTGCAGCGCGTCGCGCGCCCTTCGCGCCGCCGGCCTTGCCGACATTCTCCTTCTCTCGGGGACCCGCGTGAGCGGGTCAATCATGCTTCTTGCTTCTCCGGCGCCGGCACAACGCAGCGGGACTTCGCCCACGCGTCGGCGCGCGAGCTACGACCCGGAGGACGCGGGCAGTGCGAGCAGGACAGTTCGCCGCGGCCGGCCGCTAGCCCCGCGTATTGCGCAGAAACTCCGCCAGCCGGGTGCTCTTGGGATTGCCGAAGATCTCCGCGGGCGGCCCCTCCTCGACGATCCGCCCATGTTCCATGAAGACAACGCGGCTCGAGACGTCCCGCGCAAAGCGCATCTCGTGGGTCACGATCAAGAGCGTCGCTCCATCCTCCGCGATGCTCTTCACCGTATTGAGCACCTCCTGGACGAGCTCGGGGTCCAGCGCCGAGGTCACCTCGTCGAGCAGCACGAGCTTGGGGTTCATCGCGAGCGCCCGGGCAATGGCGACGCGCTGCTGCTGGCCACCGGAGAGCTGGCTCGGATAGTGGTCCGCCCGCGTTGCGAGGCCGACGCGCGCCAGCCATTTCTCGGCGATGGCCCGGGCTTCGGCCTTGGGCAGCCGCAGCACCTTGCGCAGGCCGAGCATCACATTGCCGGCCGCCGTCAGATGCGGAAACAGGTTGAAGCTCTGAAAGACCATGCCGGTCATCGCGCGCTGGCGCGAGAGTTCGCGGTCGCCGAGCCGATGACGGCGCCCGGCGGCCGAGCGGTAGCCGATCGTCTCGCCATCGAGAACGATGTCGCCCCCCTGGTATTCCTCCAGCAGGTTGACGCAGCGCAGCAGGGTCGTCTTGCCCGAGCCGCTGGAGCCGATGATCGAGACCACCTCGCGCTGGTTGAGGTCGAGATCGACGCCCTTGAGTACCTCGGTGGAGCCGAATCGCTTGGTCAGGCCGCGGATCGCGAGGAGAGGGTGCTGCTTGTCCATCAGTGCTGCCCGACCCGCCGTTCGACGGCCTTGCCCAGTTGGTCCAGCACGATGTTGATCACCAGATAGAGGATGCCGGCGAAGACATAGAACTGGATGGTCATGAAGTTGCGGCCGATGATCTCCTGCGTCTTGAGCAGGAGTTCGCCGACGCCGATCATCGAGAGCAGGCTCGAGCCCTTGATCAGCTCGACGCCGGTATTGATCCAGGGCGGCAGGGCGCTGCGCGCCGCCTGCGGCAGCAACACATAGGCCAGGAGCTGCGGGAAGGTCAGCCCGATGCTGCGTCCTGCCTCTGCCTGCCCCGGCGGGATCGACTGCAGCGCGCCGCGCAGCAATTCGCCGATATGGGCACCGGCGAAGAGCGACAGCGCCAGGATGCCGGCCTGGGTCGGGCCGAGGTTCAGGCCCGCGACGGCGGGAATGTAGAAGGCCGCGAGGATCAGGACGAGCACGGGCGTGCCGCGCATGATGTCGACATAGAGCCGGAACGGCAGCTTGAGCCACCAGGGTGCATAGGACAGCTGGATGCCGACGAGACCGCCGAGCAGCGTGCCGAACAGGATCGAGGCGGCGGCGATCTCGACGGTCAGGACGAAGCCGTCCCAGAGTGCGAAGCGGGCGATCCAGAGCTGATCGAGGAAAGCTTGCATCAGCGGCTCAGAACTTCGGGAAACGGCGTTCGAGGCCGCGCAGCAGCATGGCGATGACGACACAGGCAGCGATGTAGAGCCCGCTCGCCACCGTCCAGGTCTCGATGACGCGGAAGGTGTCGACGTTGATCTTGCGGGCCTCGAAGGTGAGTTCCGGCACCGCGATGGCGGCGGCGATGGAGCTGTCCTTGAACATGCCGATGAAGGTGTTGCCGAGCGAGGGCAGGGCGTTGCGCAGCATGATCGGCGCGACGACGGAGGTATTGGTCTGCAGCCGCGTCAGCCCGATCGAGCGGGCCGCCTCGATCACACCCTTTGGCACGGAGATCAGTCCGGCGCGGAACACCTCGGTGAGGTAGGCGCCGGAATAGAGCGCCAGCGCGCCGGCGAAGCTCTGGTATTTGTCGAGCGTGATGCCGGCCTGGGGCAGGGCGAAATAGGCGAGCAGCACCAGCACCAGCAGCGGCAGGTTGCGGATCAGCGCGACATAGAGGGCGGAAAGGCTGCGCAGCGCCCGATAGGGCGCGACGCTGGCGAAAGCGGACAGAAGGCCGAGCACCGTGCCGATCGCCACGGCGACGACGGCAAGCCCCAGCCCGATGGCGAGCCCCAACAGAAGCCTGTCGAAGCTCGCCCAGACGGCGCCGAAATGCAGCGAGTAGTCCACGGGGCAGCTAGCCTAAGGCTCAGCGGAACTCCTGCGGGAAGCCGATCTTGGGCTCCGGCGGCGTCTCGCCGAACCAGCGCTCATAGGCCGCCTTGTAGATCGGGAAGGTCGTGCCGGTCATCGACTCGCGCAGCGCCACGTTGACGAAGTTGAGCCAGTCCGGATCGCCCTGCTTGACGATGCAGGAATAGGTCTGGGGGTTCCAGCTATAGCCGGAATCCACATAGCGACCGGGGTTTTGCTTCATGTAGAAGCGCAGCGACGAGGAGTCGGTCGCGGCGGCCTGGGCGCGGCCCGAGTTCAGCGCCTGATACATCAGGTCCACGCTCTCGAATTGATCGACCTTCGCTTCAGGCAGCGCGTCCTTGACCATCTTCTCGGCGAAGACGTTCTGCAGCACCGAAACCGTGACCTTGCTGCCGGCCGCCTTCAACGCCGCAAAATCGGCCAAGGGGCCGCCCGCGACGAGCATCAGGCTGACGCCTTCGCGGTAATAAGGCACGGTGAAGGCGACCTGCTGCGCGCGCGCCGCCGTCACGGTCACGAACTGGCAGGCGATGTCGACCTTGCCGGTGACGATATTCGGGATGCGGGCATCCGAGGCCTGGTTGACGAACTCGATCTTGTTGGGATCGTCGAACAGTCCCTGCGCGATGATCTTGGAGATCTCGATGTCGAAGCCGACGAGTTCGCCCTTTTCGTTACGGAAATGCCAGGGCGGATTGGTGCTGCCGGTGCCGACGATGAGCTTGCCGCGGCTCAGCACTTCCTTGAGCTTGCCCTGGGCCGAAGCCCCGGTGGCGGGCAGCAGGGCGCAGGCGACCACGCCAAGCCCAGCGGCGATCTTGATCAGATTGTGAAACATGGCTTCCCCTCCGCCTGTTGCTGAAAACCGTTCGATGGCCAGCGCGGCAGCAGCAGACGACGCGCCACCCACCTCAAGCAAGATGCGCCTGTTTCGCGAGAGGGAACAGGCCATTCGCCGCTGCGCTTCTGCGTGGCGCAGGCAACGTCGCACTATCGATGCGACGCGCCAGCGTGGATCGGAAAGACCGGCTTGCGCAAACGCGTATAGGGCAACCCCGCGATCTTGCTGGTGCAGGGGCCGGGTGTCGAGACCGTGAAGCTGCCCTTGGCGATCTTGTCATAGGCGCGCCGATGCGCCACCGCCGCCTTGACGCCGATCGCCTTCAGCGTCTCGGGGTGGATGCCCTGCGAGCGGAACTGACCGAGATCGAAAGGCGGGGTCTTGCGGCTGGTCAACAGGATGGTGACGCCGCCGGCCTCGGCCACGACGCTCGGCCCCATACTGAAGCGCGAGCCCTGCGAGGCGGCGAGGTGGCTGTTGAGGTCTTCCAACGAAAACTGCCCGTCGCTGGCACTGACGAAGCGCGCCTCGACCTCCACAGGGCCTTCGGCGATGGCGCTGCCCTTGCCGCCGATCGAGAGCTTGCGGATCTCGCCTGGCTGCGCCCCTGCCATGGCCGCGACGGCCGCGGGATCGGCGATGGCGACGGCGCAATTTTCGACACCGTGACGCAGGAAGGCCCGCAGCACCGAGGTGCCGTCTCCCGGCGCGCCGCCGCCGATATTGTCGGCGGGCTCCACGACGAGATAGGGGCCGCCCGGCAAACGCTGGATTTCCGTGATGGCTTCGTCGATATCCCATTCCGTCGGCAGGCCCAGCTCTTGCAGTTCGACGGCCGTCCCGGTCAGGCGGGCGAGGGCATCATGCGCCTCGGCTTCCGGCCCGGTGAAGGCGACCGCGAAGGCGGCGCCCGCCTCGGGCACATCGGAGAAGGAGTATCCGCCGACGACATTCGCGACCCAGATCGCCGGGTTCTCCTGCTCGATCCGGCGCGCCAGCGCTTCGAGGTCTCGCATCGGCCGGTCGGCCGTGCCGGTGCCGGTCGGCGGCCAGACCACGGGTGCGTTGGTCGAGAGCATCCGCGGCAGAACGCCTTCCCTGAGCGCCCGCGCCAGCAGACCGGCCGCGCGCAGGGCGGATGCGCGGGCATCCGTGTGCGGATTCTCGCGATAGGCGACGAGGGCGTTGGCATGCTCAGCCATCGCCGCGGTGAAATTGGCGTGCAGGTCGAAGACGCCGAAAACCGGCAGGGTCTCGCAGCCGGGCACGGAACGGATATGAGCGAGCAGCGCGCCTTCCGGATCGGGACAATCGGCCGTGACCATGGCGCCGTGCAGGGCAAGCCAGATACCGTCGAGACCGCCATCGGCGAGCGCGGACCTCAGCCCGGCATCGAATTCCGACAGGAAGCGCGCGAAGACGGCGTGATCGACGGTTCCGGCCGGCAGCGCCGTGTAATCGACCGTTGGCACGACCTGCCAGCCCTCGGCTTCGGCCACTTCGAGGAAGCCGTCGATGGTCGAGCCGTCGCCACGCCGGCGCAATAGCTCGTCGCCGGTGCGGATGGTGAAATCGGCCAGCCGCGTGACCTCGTCGACGAAGCTGTGCGTCTCGTGAAAGAGGGACCCCAGCAGGATCCGGCGAGGCTGCGGCATGATCGGCAAGGCTCCCTGAAGCCTCCTCATCTCGGCCGCTGCGCTGTTCCGAATCAAGCCGGCATTGTTCCGCTCGAAGGAACGCGGGTGCTTTGACAGGTTGCGCCAACCTCCCGTTTCATGGCGCTGGTCGGGCGCGTCGGAGGGGACGTGCTGCTGCTGGTCGGGAATGCATGCGGATGCGCGTCTTCACTGCGTCGCTGGCGACGGAAACCAACACTTTCGCGCCGCTCTTCGTCGATCGCAGCGCCTTCGAGAGCGGCTTCTACTGCCCGCCCGGCACCCATCCGGAGACCCCGACCCTGTGCTCCGCGCCGATCGTCGCAGCCCGGCGCCGCGCCGCCCGCGAGGGCTACGAACTCATCGAGGGCACGGCGACCTGGGCCGAGCCAGCGGGGCTGGTCTCGCAGGAGGGTTATGAAAGCCTGCGCGATGAAATCCTCGGCCAGCTCAAGGCGGCGCTGCCCGTCGATATCGTGCTGCTCGGCCTGCACGGCGCGATGGTGGCGCGCGGCTATGACGACTGCGAGGGCGACCTGATCGCGCGGGTGAGGTCGCTGGCCGGCCCAGATTGTGTCATCGGAGCCGAGCTCGACATGCATTGCCACCTGACGGCCGAGATGGTCGCGGGTGCCGACATCATCGTCGCTTTCAAGGAGTTTCCGCACACGGATTTCCTAGCGCGGGCCGAGGATTTGCTGGAGCTCTGCCTGAAGGCTGCCCGCAGGCAGGTGAAGCCGGTCAGCGGCGTGTTCGATTGCCGAGGGCTCGCCGCCTTCATGACCAGCCGCGAGCCCGGCCGCAGCTTCGTCTACCGGCTCATGGCGATGGAGGGACGGGACGGAATCCTCTCGATCTCGGTCGCGCACGGCTTCCAGGCCGCGGATGTCGCCGATGTCGGGACGAAGGTGCTGGTCATTGCCGATGGCGACAGTGCCAAGGCGGCGGCGCTGGCGAAGGAACTCGGCCTCGAAATCCTGCGCTGGGGGCAGGGCGCTTCGCCGAGGCACTACAAGCCGGAGGAGGCCATCGCGGCGGCGCTCGAACTGGCTGAGCCCGGCAAGCCGGTCGTGCTCGCCGATCGCTGGGACAATCCGGGCGGCGGCGTCGCCGGCGATTCCTCGGTGATGGTCGAGGCGCTGCTGCGGCATCCGGACGTGCCGGCGGCGATCGGGGCGCTGTGGGACCCCGTCGCGGTCAGCCTTTGCCGGGCCGCTGGCGTCGGCGCAGAAATCCCTTTGCGCTTCATCGGCAAGGCCGCGCCCTCCTCAGGCAGGCCGATTGATGCGACGGTCCAGATCATCGGGACGATCGGGGATTTGCTGATCCCGTTCGAGCAGAGCTGGGTTTCGCTCGGCCCGGCCGCCGCGATCCGGATCGGCAAGCTCGACATCGTGCTGGCCTCGACGCGGGCGCAGACCTTCAGCCCGCCGGTCTTCACCGATCTCGGCATCGACCTCGGCGCCAAGACGGTCGTGGTGGTGAAATCCTCCAATCATTTCCACGCCGCCTTCGCGCCGATCGCGGCGGCCGTGCTCTATCTCGACAGCGGCGGGCCTTATCCGCCCGATGCGAGCAAGATCCCCTATACCAAGGTCAGGCGCCCCTTCTCTCCGCTGGATCCAAACCCATGGCTGTGACTGCTTCCGCCGCCGTTCTTCCGCGCCTGTCGCTGGGCGAGATCGAGGATCAGCACCTCGATATGCTCGTGAAAGGCCTGCCGCCGGGCGCATCCCTTCGCCTCGGCGATGTCGGCAAGCAGGGCTGGAATGTGCTCGCCGGCGACATGCCGATGCCACTCGCCGTGATCCGCGAAAGCGTGCTCAAGGCCAACAGTGCCTGGATGAGCGCCTTCAGCGCCGCCAACGGCCTGCTGATAGCGCCGCATGGCAAGACGACGATGGCGCCGCAGCTCTTCGACCTGCAGATCGCCGACGGCGCCTGGGCGATCACCGTCGCGACGATGCAGCAGCTGGCCGTCGCCCGGCATTTCGGCGTCAAGCGAGTGATCCTCGCCAACCAGCCGGTGGGGCGGCTGGAAGTGGCCGCCTGTTTCGAGGCGCTGCGGGAGCCCGGTTTCGAGCTCTATTGCCTTGCCGACAGCGTCGCCGGCGTCGCTCTGCTGGCGGAAGCCGCGAAGGGGCATACTGGCGCCAATCCGCTGCGCATTTTCGTCGAGATCGGCTTCATGGGCGGACGCACCGGCGCGCGGACTCGCGAGGAGGCGCTGGCCGTGGCACGCGCCGTCGCAGGCGCGCCGGGCCTGCGGCTCGCCGGCTTCGAGTGCTTCGAGGGGCTGCATAGCGACACGGCCGGTGCCGACCGTTTGCTCGGCGAGGTCGTCGCGGTCGCGGCGGCGGCGGAGGGCGAGGGGCTGCTCGGCCCGGAGCCAATGGTGCTCTCTGCTGGCGGGACCTCGCTGTTCGACCGGGTCGGCGAAGCCTTCAACGCGGCCGCCTTCTCTCGGCCGGTGATCAAGGTGCTGCGCTCGGGCTGCTACCTGACCCATGATTCCACGGTCTATTCGGCGGCGTTCCGGCGGATCACGCTGGAGACCAGCCTGAAGCTGCCGCCGGGCGGGCTGGAGCCGGCGCTCGAGGTCTGGGCTTATGTCCAGTCGCGGCCGGAGCGCGGGCGCAGCCTGCTCACCGTCGGCAAGCGCGACATTAGCTTCGATTCCGGAATGCCGGTGCCGCTGCGTTGGTTCCGTCCAGGCGGAACGATGGCGCGGCCGGAGACGATGCCGCCGGGACATGCGGTGCTGGCGCTCAACGACCAGCACTGCCATCTCGGAACGCCGGACGACAGCCCGCTGCAGGTCGGCGACATGGTCGCCTTCGGCATCGGCCACCCCTGCACCACCTTCGACAAATGGGCGGTGCTGATGCTGGTCGATGACGACTATCGCGTCACGGGCGCGATCAAGACCTTCTTCTGACGGCCTGTTTCACGGCAGCCCTCATCCTGAGGAAGCCCGCAGGGCCGTCTCGAAGGATGCTCCAGATGTCTCCGGAGCCTCCTAGAGCATCCTTCGAGACGCAGCCTTCGGTTGCTCCTCAGGATGAGGGCTTGTGGATGTTTGAGCCGGGCCGCGGAGGGCAGGCATTGCGCGCTGTTTCTTCCAGTGAAACCGGCGATCCTTGACGCGAATTTCGGCCGTTTCTAGCCTGCGTCCACAGAGGGAAGGCCTGCCATCCGCGACGCGGACGAGACGGGCCGGGCGGCGATGATTGGAAGCTCGGCGCAGGCCGGCTCCTGTCTCGCGCGGATCGGCCGGGTTCGGCCGGCAAGCAGGATGCTGGGAGGATCGTTCGTGAAGACACCGTCATTCCCGATGGCTGACGAGCCCGATGCGGCGGCGCAGGGCCTGCGGCGACGCAGCCTGCTGCAACTGCTGACAGCGGGCGGCGCGGCGCTGGCGACTCCAGGTCTCTGGAGCACGTTGGCTTCGGCCCAGGCGCCAGTCGCGGGCGGGATGCTGACGATCGGCGCGGATGCCGATCCGATCGGGCTCGACCCGGTCACGGTCAACGCCTTCTCCTCCTATGACTTCACCAGCCTGCTCTATTCCGGCCTGCTGCGCTGGAACGCGCAGATGAAGGTCGAGCCCGATCTGGCGACGGGTTATGAACAGCCGGATCCAAAGACTTACGTCTTCAAGCTCAGGCAGGGCGTGAAGTTCCACAACGGCAAGGACTTCAGCGCCGAGGACGTGAAGCACACCTTCGCCCGGATCATGAACCCGGCGACGGGCAGCCGGCTCAAGGCGCTCTATTCCAGCGTCGAGTCGGTGACGGTGGTCGATCCCTTCACGGTGAAGTTCCAGCTCAACGCGACCGATGCGGCCTTCCTCAGCAATCTCGCGAGCAACCCCAACGGCGCGATCGTTCCCGCAGGCGTCGAGAACCTCGCCACCCAGCCGGTGGGCACCGGGCCCTTCTCTTTCGAGGCCTATCAGCCCAACCAGCAATTCTCGCTGACGCGCTTCGACGCCTATTACGAGAAGGGCGAGCCCTATCTCGCGAAGGTAATCTTCAAGTTCTACAAGGACCAGGCGACGCTGACCTCGGCTCTGCGCTCACGCGCGATCGACATGACCTGGGTGAAGGACCCGAAGGTGGCGACCGCCATCTCGCGCGCTTCATCGAACTTCGTCTCGGCGCCGGGCCAGACCTCGCGCACCTTCCCGATCTGGCTGAACATGAAGGCGAAGCCGCTTAACGACGTGAAGGTGCGTCGCGCGCTCAGCCTCGCGACCGACCGCAAGGCCTCCCTCGACACCGTGCTCGGCGGCTCGGGCAAGGTCGGCGCGATGATCCCGGAAAGCCAGGTCGGCGGCTATGACGGCACCAGTGAGCTGCCCTATTACAAGCACGATCCGGCGGCGGCGAAGGCGCTGCTCGCCGAGGCCGGCTATCCCGACGGCATCGATCTCGGCGACTATATCGTCGTCGCGGCCAACCCGCTCGACGTCGCCTGCGCGCAAATCCTGCAGCAGCAATGGCAGACGGCGGGCATCACCGTGAAGCTGGTGCCGATGGAGACCGCGCCGCTTCTCGCCAAATGGGCGAGCGGCGACTGGCCGACGCTGCTCTCTGTCGCTTTGTCCTGGACGCCCGATCCCGACGGAGTGTTCCAGTACATCACCTCGACCAGCGGCTACGGCAAGGCGATGGGCTCGAACGACCCCGAGCTCGACAAGATGATCGCGGAGGCGCGGGCCGAGCTCGACGTGCCCAAGCGCGCGGCGAAGAACCAGGCGATCCAGAAGCGCATCGCCGACAACGCCTATGTCATCCAGATCTATCAGTACCCACTGCGCTGGGAGATCTGGTGGAACCATGTGCAGGGCTATGTGCCGCTCGCTGCGAATATCCGCTCCTTCGTGCGTACGACATGGCTGAAGAAATAAGAATTCTGAACATGCGAGCCCTCATCCTGAGGAGCCGCAAAGCGGCGTCTCGAAGGATGGTCCAGCGATCTCCGGAGCCTCCTGAAGCCTCCTTCGAGACGCCATTCCCGAGGGAATGGCTCCTCAGGATGAGGGCTCGCGGAGTTTTCGTGTTGGCTCCAAGGTGGGGCGTGCGATGACGCGCTTCGTCCTCGGGCGTCTTGCCTGGATGGCCGCGATCCTGCTCGGCGTCTCCTTCGTCGCCTTCATGCTGATGCGGGCCATTCCCGGCGATTTCGCCATTGCGGCGGCGGGCTCGCAGAGCGTGGCGCCGGAGGTTCTGGCGACGATCCGCCGTGATCTCGGCCTCGACCAGCCTCTGATGACGCAATACTTCGCGTGGCTCGGCCATGCGCTGACGGGCGATCTCGGCACCTCCTTCGTCACCCGCCAGCCGGTGCTGAGAGAGTTGCTGAACCGGCTCGCCGTCACCGTCCAGCTCACCCTGCTCGCTGCGATCATTGCTGCCGTGATGGGTGTCGCGACCGGGCTCGCCGCAGCGCGGCTGCGCGGCGCGACCGATTGGCTGGCCCGGCTCTGGAACGGGCTGATGCTGGCGGTGCCGAACTATGTCGTCGCGACGCTGATCGTGCTGCTCTTCGGACTGTATTTCCCGGAGATCACGGTGCTGGGCTACACGCCCTTCCTTGAGAACCCGCTCGCCAATCTCGCAGGTCTGCTGTTGCCGGCCTTCGCGCTGGCGCTCGCGGTCTCCGTCACCATCGCGGAGAACACGCGCGCCGCCGTGCTTGAGGTCGCCAACCAGGATTTCGTCATGGTCGCCCGCGCCAAGGGCCTGACGCCGGCCGCGATCCTGCGCGACTACCTGATGCGCAACGCATTGACGCCAGTCGTCACCGCAGCGGGCCTGAAGATCGCGGCGCTGCTCGGCGGCAGCATCCTGGTCGAGACCATCTTCGCCATTCCCGGCATGGGGCAATACCTGTTCGATTCAATCAACAGCCGCGACTATCCGGTGATCCAGGCGATCGTGCTTGTCGCGGCCGGCATCGTCGTGCTGGTCAACACGGCCATCGACATCGCCTATGCGCGGATCGATGCGCGGGTGCAGATGTGAGCGGCGCCGTGCAGGAGCGCGCCCCGGTTGCGGCGGCGCGGCGCGGCGAGCGCAGGGGGGCGGGGATCAGCCAAGGTTGGCTGCTGCTCGGCCTGGGACTGGCCATGCTGGCGGCGATGCTGGTGCTGACGATCTTCGCGCCGCTGGTTGCGCCCTATGACCCCTCGGCGACCTCGCCGGATTCGCTGGCGCCGGCCAGCGCCGCGCATTGGCTCGGCACGGATTCGATCGGGCGGGACGTGCTGAGCCGCCTGATCGTCGGCGGGCGCACGACGCTGCTGATCACGGTGACGGCGGTGTTCATCGCGCTGGTCACGGGGCTGATCCTCGGGCTGGCGGCCGGCTATCTCGGTGGATTCGTCGACGAGATCATCATGCGCGTGCTCGATGTCGTCTTCGCCTTCCCGGTGCTGCTGCTAGCGATAGCGGTCGTGGCGGCGCTCGGTCCGACCGTGCCGAACCTCATCCTCACCATCGCTATCGTCTACACGCCGGCCATGGCGCGGGTGGTGCGCGCGCCGGTGCTGAGCGTGAAGCAATGGGACCATGTCGAGGCAGCCCGCAGCGTCGGCATGAGCGAGATGCGGCTGGTGCTGCGACATATCCTGCCGATCCTGGTTTCGCCGATCCTCGTCGCCACGAGCCTGACCCTGTCCCAAACGATCTTCACGGTAACGGCGCTGTCCTTCCTGGGCCTCGGTCCGCCGCCGCCCGATCCGAACTGGGGCGGCATGCTCTCCGAAGCGCGGCAGTTCATGGAGCTGGCGCCGCTGACGGTGATCGGCCCGGCCGCTGCGATCGTTTTCGCGACGTTGACTTTCATCATCATTGCCAACGGCTTGCGCGAGGTTCTCGACGTGGGGAGCGTGCGATGATTGGCCCGCTGCTTAGGGTGAGCGACCTCACCGCGACCGTTACGACGCGGCGCGAGGTGATCCAGGCGGTGCGCGGCATCTCCTTCGACATCAATGCCGACGAGGCGGTCGGCTTCGTCGGCGAATCCGGCTGCGGCAAGAGCGTCACCGCCAAGGCGCTGATGCGACTGGCGCCGGAAGGGGCCTCGATCGGGCTCGGCGGCTCCGTCGCCTTCTGGGGGCAGGACCTGCTCGGGCTCGGCGAGGACGAGATGCGCGACCTGCGCGGCCGGCGCATCGCCATGGTCTTCCAGGACCCGATGACCTCGCTCAACCCGGTGATGAGCATCGGTGCGCAGATGGGCGACATGCTGCGCCGTCATCTTGGCTTCTCCGTCAGGGATGCGCGCGAGCGCAGCATCGAGCTGCTCGCTCTCGTCGGCATTCCCGATCCGGCTGATCGCATCGACGATTTCCCGCATCAGTTCTCGGGCGGCCAGCGCCAGCGCATCCTGATCGCCATCGCGATCTCCTGCGAGCCCGACCTGCTGATCGCCGACGAGCCGACGACGGCGCTCGACGTCACCGTGCAGGCGCAGATCCTGCGCCTGCTGCTGCGGCTGCGGGAAGAGCGCGGCATGGCGCTGATGCTGATCACCCATGACTTCGGCGTCGTCGCCGGCATGGTCGACCGGGTCAACGTGATGTATCGCGGCGAGATCGTCGAGAGCGGGCCCGTGGACGATGTCTTCGCCGAGCCGCAGCACGCCTATACGCGGGCGCTGCTCGATGCGGTTCCGCGCCTGCACGGGGCGGGAGCGGTCCGATGACGGCCGCGCCGCTGCTGCAGGTTCGCGATCTCTCGGTGCTGTTTCCGGCCAGGCGCGGAGCCGCGCCGGTCAAGGCCGTCGAGCGCTTGTCCTTCGACATCGCGCCGGGGCAGACGCTCGGGCTCGTCGGCCAGTCAGGTTCGGGCAAGACCACGGCCGGGCGCGCCATCCTCCAGCTCCAGAAGGCGCATGAGGGCTCGGTCCGCTTGCTCGGGCAGGAGCTGACGACGATGCGCGCAGGCGAACTGCGCCGGATGCGCCGGCACATGCAGTTCGTGCTGCAGAACCCCTATTCCAGCCTGCATCCGCGCATGACCATCGGGCAGATCCTGAGCGAGCCGCTGCAGGTTCATCGCAGCGTGCCGGCGAGCCATATCCTAGCGCGCGTCGCGGAGTTGCTGGAGCTGGTCAATCTCGACCCGGCGATGATGCGGCGCTACCCGCATGAATTCTCGGGCGGGCAGCGCCAGCGCGTCGTCATCGCCCGGGCGCTGGCCGTCAATCCGGACTTCGTCGTCTGCGACGAACCGGTCTCGGCACTCGATGTCCGCACGCAGGCACAGATCGTTACGCTGCTGCAATCGCTGCAGGAGAGGCTTGGACTGTCCTATCTCTTCATCGCGCATGACCTCGCCATCGTCCGCGAGATGGCGCATCGCGTCGCCGTGATGTTCCGCGGCCGCATCGTCGAAATGGGCAGCGCGGCACAGGTCTATGACAGCCCGGCCCATCCCTACACGCAGTTCCTGCTCGATGCGGTGCCGGTGCCCGATCCCATACTTCAGCGCGAGCGGCTGAGGCGCCCGCCGCCGGATTTGCGCTTCCTCGACGGCGATGGCGGCGCTTGCGTCCATGGCGTAGACCACGTGCGGGAGGGGACGCCGGAATGGCACGAGGTCGCGCCGGGGCATGGTGTCTCCTGCCGCTACTGGCCGAAGCCGCTGCATGCGGCTGCGTGAGCTTTCGCCGGAAAGGCAAGCTCTTAACCTACCGTCCGTGTCATCCCGGACGCAGCGAAGCGGAGATCCGGGATCCATTCCGGAGGGCTTCCGATGGAGGTTCCGGCATGGATCCCGGGTCTCCCTTCGGTCGCCCGGGATGACGAGGATTCGTTCGGGCTCGATAGAGAATGTTCCTTCAGATGGAACATCCAATCCTTGACGCGAAATGTTTGGCGCCATTACGCTTTTGAGGGATGAGGCCGGGCTGCGGATCGACTGAAAAGTAGCCCGGAACGTTGCCCTGAAGTGAAAAACCGCTTCGCCCGGCATCGGCCGGCATGGCAGAGCCGTAATCCGGGAGGTCGCCTTGCGTCTGGCTCTGATCCACATCGTTCAGGAGACGAACGACTTCAATCCGGTGCTGACCACGCTGGCCGATTTCGAGGCCTTCGGCATCTATGAGGGCGAGGAGATCGTCCGGCATTTCAGCGAGATCGGCCAGATCGGCGGTCACTACGCAGCAGTGAAGGAGTCCGGTCTCTCCATCGAGACGGTCCCGATCATTCGGGCCTGGGCGGTGGCGGGCGGCCGCATCTCGCGCGAAGCCTTCGACTACTTCCAGGCGAAGATCCGGGCTGGACTCGAAACCCTCGGGCCGATCGACGGCCTCGTCCTGCAGCTGCACGGCGCCTGCGCAGCCGAGGGCATCGACGACGTCGAGGGCGAGCAGGCGGAGCTCTGCCGGAAAATCCTCGGGCCTGACGTGCCGATCCTGCTCGGGCTCGATCACCACGCCAATGTCACGCAGAAGATCATGGCCAATTGCACGGCCATCGTCGGGCACCGCACCCAGCCGCACGACGTGTTCGACACCGGCAAGGTCGGCACCGAGGTGCTGCTGCGCATCCTGCGGGAAAAGGCCAAGCCGGTGATGGCCTGGCGCAAGATCCCGCTGCTCTCGCATCAGGAACAGTTCCTGACCTCGAAGGGGCCGATGAAGCTCTGGTTCGACCGCGCGCGGGCGCTCGAGGCCGACCGGCGCGTGCTGCAGGCCTCGAACTATCCGATGCAGCCCTGGCTCGACGTCGCCGAAGGCGGCTGGTCGACCATCGTCGTCACCGATGGCGACCAGGCGCTGGCCGAGAAGCTGGCCGACGAACTTGCCGATCTCGCCTGGTCGATGCGCGACGATTTCCAGATCCGCGAGGCCGTCTCGGTGGACGATGCCGTGCGCAAGGCCGATGCGGCGGAGCGCGGCATGATTGTGCTCAGCGACACCGGCGACACCGTCTTCGGCGGGGCGGCCGGCGACAGTAACCTGCTGCTGGAAGCGATGCTGCGGCTCGGCATCAAGAACAAGGCGTTGATCCCGCTGATCTCGCCCAAGGCGGTGGCGACGCTGACCGCGGCGGGTGATGGCGCCGAGGTGACGCTGCCGCTCGGGGGCGATGCTGCCACGGCCTTCTTCAAGCCGCTCACGGTGACGGGACGGGTCCGGAAACTCGGAAGTGGGGCGATCCCGCTCAAATTCAACCATCAGACCGAAGTCGACATGGGGCGGGTCGCCGTCTTCGATGTCGGGCCGGTGACGCTGCTGATCTCGGAACTGCGCGGCGTCGCGGGCAATGTGCCGGATGTCTACGAGGCCTTCGGCATCGACCTCTCCGAGTACAAGATGGCCGTGCTCAAGACAGCTTCGAACTTCCAGTATTTCGATCGTGTCGCCTCCGGGCTGGTCCGTGCCGATACGCGCGGGCCGGGGCAGTCCGACGTGTTCACCTTGCCGTGGCAGCGGATTCCGCGCCCGGTCTATCCTTTGGAGACAATAAGCGACTGGCGGGCGCATTCGTCCCAGCCGGGAGCGGGGACGGCTTGAACGGCGACTGAAAACCAAAACGAGAGGGGAAAGCGATGACAAAGCTGTCGCGACGTCAATTCTGCATGACCGGCCTTGCCCTGGCGGCGGCGGCCCCTCTGGCGCGAGCTCTGCCCGCCGCAGCCCAGCAACTCAAGGGCGGGGCGCTGCGCGTGGCCGTGCTGAGCGAGCTGGCGAACTATGATCCGCAGCAGCTCTCGACGGTCAATTTCCACGTCATCAAAAACCTCTATGACAGCCTGATCGAGTACACGCCGGAGGGAAAGCCGGAGCCGAGTCTGGCGACGGAGTGGACCATCGCCCCGGACAAGAAATCGGTGACGCTGAAGCTGCGCGATGGCGTGAGCTTCCACAGCGGCACGCCGTTCAAGGCCGACTCCGTGGTCGCAACCCTGCAGAAGGGCGCCGACCCCAAGCGCGGCAAGAACGTCTTCGCGACCATGTCGATCGTCAAGGACTGGTCGGCGCCGGATGAGCGCACGGTCACGATCAACTTCAAGGCGCCGGTGCCCGACCGGCAGATCCTCGACCTCCTTCAATTCCTGATCCCGATCGATCCGAAGGGCATCGACACGGTCGAGACCGTGCCGGCCGGCACCGGGCCCTACGCGCTGGTCAACCGAGCTGTCGGCCAGAGCCTGACGCTCAAGGCCAATCCGAAATACTGGCGCGAGAAGCAGCCGATCGCTCAGGATCTCGCCTTCACCGTGTTCAGCGAGGACGCGGCCGCCAGTGCGGCGCTCGAATCCGGGGCCGTCGACATCGTCTACAACGGCTCCTCGCGCAGTGCGGCCCGGCTCAAGAACGCTGGCTTCCAGGTCTTCGACGGGCCGGGCCAGCTCGTGCAGGTCTTCCGCATCAACTCGACGCGCGGCCCTTTCCGCAACAAGTCGTTCCGGCAGGCCTTCAACCATCTGATGGACCGCGCGAGCATCCTGCGCGTCGGCTATGCCGGGATGGGCAAGGTGGTGGCTCTGCCCTGGGCGCCGGCGAGCCCGGCCTTCGACGACAGCTATACCAAGACCTATGCCTACGATCTCGACAAGGCGAAGAAGCTGATCGCCGCTTCCGGCCTTTCCGCCGATGAGATGAAGGGCTGGAAGCTGCTGGTGAACGGCAGCGACGAATCCTCCGTCGCCATCAGCCAGATCGTGCAGGGTTCCCTGCAGAAGGTGGGAATCCCGATCGAACTCGACATGCGCCAGGGCGCCGAATACGTCACCGCGCTGCTCGGCGGCGATTTCGCGGCGACCTTCGGCGCGGTCGGCAATGTCCAGAAATTCCCGTCGCGCGTCACGACCAACTCGATCTACCGCACCTCGGGCAATCCGATCCTCAAGGACCCGCATCCGCACCCGGACTATGTTGCGGCGATCGCGAAGGTGGATGGCGCGGCCGGCAGCGAGGCCGAGGTCAAGGCGGCCTATGACAACCTCAACCGCGTGCTGGTGGATGAGGCCTTCGGGGTTCCGACCAACTCCTACGATGTCGGCCTGATCGTCGCTTCGGAGAAGGTTGGCGGGGTGACGCTCGACATCGACAACCTCTTCGTCGCGCGCACCATCGGCTTCAAATGAGCCGGACAGGCGTGAGGGACGTCGTGCGGGAGCGCGGCGTCGCTGCATGAGTGAGGCCTTCGCATCCCTGGGTCGGCTGCTGCGCCGGTTGCTCGCGCGGCGCGGCGCCGCAGTGAGCGTGACCTTCCTCTTGCTGGTCGCGCTTGCGGCGCTCTTCGCCGATTTCCTGCCGCTCGACCCGCTCACGCAGAGCATCGCGGATTCGCTGAAGCCACCTTCGCCCGAGAACTGGTTCGGGACGGATGAACTCGGCCGCGACATCCTCGCCCGAGTCATATACGGCGCACGCACCTCGCTGGTCACGGCCTTCGGGGCGGTCTTCATCGCGGCGCTGATCGGCGTGCCCGTCGGGGTCGTCGCTGGGTTCTACGGTGACTGGCGCGACTCGCTGCTGATGCGCTGCATCGACGTGCTGCTCGCCTTGCCGAATATCCTCTTCGCGATGGCGCTGATCGCGGTGCTCGGGCGCAGCCAGGGGGCGGCGCTGATCGCGGTCGGCGTCGCCGGCATTCCGGGCTTCGCCCGCATCGCCAGGGCGCAGGTGATGGCGCTGCGCCAGCTCGATTTCGTCGCGGCAGTACGCGGATTTGGTGGGCGGCCGGGCTACATCATGTTTCGAACGATCCTGCCCAATGCCTTGAGTCCGTTGGTGGTTCAGGTGGTCGTCCTGGCCTCGATCGCGATCCTGCTCGAGGCTGCGCTCGCCTTCCTTGGGGTCGGCGTGCCGCCGCCGACGCCGAGCTGGGGCGAGATGCTGCGTACCGGCAAATCCTATCTCTACGAGGCGCCGACCTACGCGGTGCTGCCCGGCCTTGTGCTGACCCTGACGATCCTGTCCTTCGACACGATCGGCCGGGCGTTGACCGCGCTCCTCGACCGCGACGAGACGGATGCGTCCGGCGTGACGATCGGGGGGCGGCGATGACGGCTTATGTCCTGCGTCGTCTCGCCCAGATGCTGCCGGTGCTGCTGCTCGCTTCCTTCGCGATCTTCGCGATGATCTATGCGGTGCCCGGCGGGCCGGTTGCGGTCATCGTCGGCGAGAACGCCTCGCAGGAGGAGATCGCGGCGGCGATCCAGCGCTACGGGCTCGATCGGCCGATGGTCGTCCAGTATCTCGATTGGCTCAGCCGGGCAGCCACGGGCGATTTCGGCTTGTCGCTGCACAGCCGCCAGCCGGTGCTGCAGCTCATCGGGGAACGGCTGCCGGCGACGCTGCAGCTCGCGCTGACGGCGATCGTGGTGGCGCTCGTCATCGGCATCCCGGTTGCGATTGCCAGCGCAGTGAAGCCGAATTCCTGGCTCGACAGGCTGCTCAGCGGCTGGAGCGCGCTCGCGCTGGGCGTGCCGACCTTCTGGCTCGGCATCCTGCTGATCCTGCTCTTCGCTGTCGAGCTCAGGTGGCTGCCCTCGGCCTCGCGCCATGTGCCGTTCTGGCAGTCACCGCTCGATGCGCTGCGCAGTCTGGCGCTGCCGGCGCTCACGCTCG
This sequence comes from Allobosea sp. RAF48, assembly GCF_052114025.1. Lineage (NCBI taxonomy): Bacteria > Pseudomonadati > Pseudomonadota > Alphaproteobacteria > Hyphomicrobiales > Alloboseaceae > Allobosea > Allobosea sp. RAF48. The sequence goes on along the minus strand of NZ_JBFRDZ010000005.1, from coordinate 64,734 downwards.
GCATCTATGTTTCCGGCATCCTGGCGCGGTTCCTGCGGGCTTCGCTGATCGGGGAGGCGCGCGCAGACTATGTCCGCACCGCCCGTGCCAAGGGCGTGCCTGAGAATCGCATCGTCGGCCTGCACATCATGCGCAATGCGATGCTGCCCTTCGTGACCATCGTCGGACTGATGATGGCCAACTTCATCGGCGGCGCCGTGGTGACGGAGGCGGTCTTCACCTATCCCGGCCTTGGCCGGCTCCTCATCCAGGCGATCAGCACACGCGACTATCCGCTGATCCAGGGCTGCATCCTGGTGATCCTGGTCGCCTATATGCTGATCAACCTTCTGGTCGACATGCTCTATGCCTGGATCGACCCGCGGATCGAATACCGATGAGCGCGGTCTCAGCGCGGCGGGGCGGTGGGATGCGAGCCGAGCTGGGCGCAGATGCCGGCTGCGACTTCGCGCAGGCGCATGCCGGCCTTGGCCGCCAGCGAATGCGGCATGCGCATCAAGGGCGCCGAGATGGACAGTGCCGCGACCGGATAACCGTCCTCGTCGAGGATCGGCGCGCCGACGCACATCGCTCCGTCCTCGTTCTCGCCCATTTCCGTGGCATAGCCGCTGCGCTTGACCTGCCGAAGCTGGCGCTCGATCTCCTCGCGCTCGAGCAGGGTGCGGCCGGTGCGTTCCGTCAGCGGCAAGTCGAGCTGGCGCTGACGCTCCGCGTCGGGAAGGAAGGCGAGGATCGCCTTGCCGAGGGCGGTGGAATGCATCGGATGGCTGTCGCCGATGCGCGCCTGCATTCTGAGCGAACGGTTGGCTTCGACAAGGTCGATATAGACGATTGTGCCGTTGCCCTTCACGGCAAGGTTCACCGTCTCGTTGAACTCGTGCATCAGCTCGATCATGGCCGGCCGGGCGAGCTCGCGGACCTTGCTGACGCTGGCATCGGCGCGGGCGATGGCGCGCAGCTGCGGGCCGAGATTGTAGCGGTCGCTCGTGCGGTTGTGGTCGAGGAAGCCGGCTGCCGTCAGCGTCTGCAGATAGCGGAAGGTCGTCGTCTTCGGAATCCGCAGCTCCTTGCTGACGGCGGTGAGCGCGATCTCATGGCCGTGGCGGGCAACCAGTTCCAGCACCTTCAGCGCCTTCATCACCGGCTGCACGACGTAAGGGTTGTCGGCTTTCTTGGTCATGGCGGCTGCGTTCCTTGCGAGGGGACAAGGCCGCATAGCGGGCGCGAATGAATTCCGCAACACGAAACCGACGTTCCTTTACACGGTGAGGTCGGTCTGGTGAGGTCGAGCCAACAACAGCGGAGGCAACGCACGTGGCAGGTAACGGCACCCAGCAGGCGGGGACACTGCGCTTCGAGGAATCAGCCCGGCAGATCGCGGAGAATGCGCGCTTCGTCGCCGGCGGCGTGAACAGCAACTTCCGGCTCGGCATGGCCCCTGGGCCCTTGATCTTCGAGCGCGGCGAGGGCGCCTATCTGATCGACGTCGATGGCAATCGGATCATCGACTACTACTGCGGCATGGGCGCGACCGTGCTCGGCCATTCGCCGAAAACGGTGATCGAGGCCGTGCAGCGGCAGGCGGAAAAGGGCATCCTCTTCGCCGGCCAAGCGCCGATCGAATACGAGGCCGCGAAGCTGATCTGCGAGCGCATCCCCTCGGCCGAGCGGCTGCGTTTCGGCTCGTCAGGCTCGGAAGTGGCGCAGGCAGCGATCCGGCTGGCACGCGCCGCCACAGGCAAGCGCACCATCGTGAAGTTCGAGGGGCATTATCACGGCTGGTTCGACAACATCCTGTGGTCGACCGCACCGGGGCTGAACGCCGCCGGCCCGGAAGAGGCGCCGACGCCGGTGATCGGCAGCAAGGGCCAGGACCCAGAGGCAGGCGAGGGGCTCTCGATCCTCGGCTGGAACGACCTTGCTGCGCTGGAGAAGCGGCTCGCAAAGGGCGATGTCGCCGCCGTTCTGATGGAGCCGGCGATGTGCAACCAGGGCGCCATCGCTCCCGCGCCGGGCTATCTGGAGGGCGCCCTCGCCGCCTGCCGCAAGCATGGCGCGCTGCTGATCTTCGACGAGGTGATCACCGGCTTCCGGCTCGGCCGGGGTGGGGCGCAGGAACGTTTCGGCGTGACGCCGGACCTGACGATCATGGCGAAGGCGATCGCCAACGGCTTTCCCGTCGCGGCGGTGGCCGGGCGCGCCGATCTGCTCGATCTGTTCGCCGATGGTGTGCTCCATGGCGGCACCTTCAACGCGCAGCCGATCGCGATGGCGGCTCTTGTCGCGACGCAGAAGGCGCTCACGCCGGAGCATTACGAGCGCAGCTCCGCCCATGGCCAGCGCCTGCAGGACGGCATCCGCACGATCCTGGCGGAAGAGGGCATCAAGGCGCAGGTCGCCGGTTTCCCGCTGATGTTCCACGTCGCTTTCGGACTGGACGGCCGGGCGCGGAATTACCGTGACGTCGCGCGCGCGGACAAGGCCGCCTATAGCCGCTTCGCTCATGCGCTCCTCAAGCGCGGCGTGCGCGTGCTGGAACGCGGCGCCTGGTTCGTGTCGTCGGAGCACGACGGCGAGATCGTTGACCGAACCTTGGATGCGGTCAGGGCTGCGGCGCGCGAGGTCGTCCAGTCTCAGTGAGCTCGATGCCGGCGGATTGCCGGCCTCCACCGTCCTGCGCTCCACACCGCCCTCCAATTCGGTGGCGGAACGGGCAAAGCGTTCCCTTGGAGGTCGGTGCTCTGGGGAAGAATGACGAGGTCGCGGATCGTGACGTTGCGGGGCCTCGTCAGCATGAAATGCACGGCTTCAGCCACCTCTTCCGCTTAGATCAGGCCGCCGCGAGCGCGCTCGGCATCGAGCTTATCCTGGGGCCAGTCGGCGATCAGGGCCGTCACGACGGGGCCGGGCGGGATCGCCCCGACGCGCAGGCCGTGCGGAATGACCTGCCGGCGCAGCGTATGGACGAAAGCCTGAATTTTGGCCGCTCGATCTCTCCGGAAATCCGTCGATGAAGCGGTGGTCCAGCGAGCTTTGCCGCTATTCGTCCCACCTGATGATCGCGCGTCCGCTGGTCAGATCCGTCACCAGTCGAGCCACGCCATCCGCCTTGGCTTTTGGAGCCGACACTGACAATACGGCGCCAGTATCCGTGAAAGCCTGGTCGCGCACCTGCACGCCCGGAAACGCACCAAGCCGCGCCTGGACGAGCGTCAGGTCGCCGAACCCGCATGCGATCGTCGCCGAGATGGACTCGACCAGCGCCACCTTTTCGGCTGCGCGCAAGCTCAGGGCGGCCGTACCGCCATAGGCACGCATCAATCCGCCGCTGCCCAGCAGGACACCGCCAAACCAGCGCGTGACGACGACAGCGACGCCGTCGAGACCTTGCCCATCGATCGCCGCGAGGATCGGCTTGCCCGCAGTGCCGCTCGGTTCTCCGTTATCGTTGAAGCGATAGCTCTGCCCGAAGCGCCATGCCCAGCAATTGTGGTTGGCTGCGGGGTCGGAGTGTGCTGCGACGAAGTCCTTCGCCGTCGCCTCGTCGGCAACAGGACCGGCAGCCGCAATGAAGCGGCTTTTCTTGATCTCCTGCTGGGCAGTTGTGAGCTCAACAAGGGTAAAGCGCGCGACCATGCGCCCATGTAGCATGGTCCGCTCCAGGCAAGTCGATCTTCAGTCACGCGGCGCAGCGCAACGCGCGCCTGGCGATCATCGAAGCGACCGCTTTCTGCGATCGTTCGCTAACGATCCTGGGCCGCGTTGCCCTTCAGCCAAGCCAGCGCGCGTGCGTTCTCTTTTGCTGGAAACTGTTGGATCTCGGCCGCCACAATGTGCCTCGCGACGTGGGGAGCGAATTTCAAAAGCTCGCTGTCTGAAACGATCGCAACGCGTTCGACCTTGCGATGGTGGCCGATCACAAACTCCAGATGGGAGAGGAGGGCGCCGATGCTTTCCCAGCCAGGAAATGAAGCGGCATCAACCATCAGTCCTTTGAGCGACCCTTTGGCGGCGATGTAAGGATCGACAACCTCGGACAGCCGTTCGAAGTCTGCCTTCTCAAGGGGCCCGTGAGGCGCCAGGGTCACGATTCCCTCGTCTTGGAGAAGGTCGATCTGCAGCATCATCCTCTCCCGGCTGTGACGAGGCCGGCAAGGCCGCCGCCAGCCCTATTTGGGAAGGCACTCCACATTGTAGGCGACGATGATCTCCTTCGGCCCGACCTTGCCAACGAGCTGAAGTTCATCGAGAGCGCTTTTTAGCCTGGTTCCGGCCTCCTTCAGGCTGTCCTCCAGTTTTGACTTCGCTGACTTGCACCGCTCCTCGCTGGTGAATTCCTGAAAGACCACGGTGGGCAGAAGCCGCCATTCTGCCCGGTCGCTCGTGGCGATCGGGCTCACTGAGTAGGAGAAGACGTACATCAGGACCCACATGAGGACGGCCCCCTGTTGCGAGGATGCTCAGCGCCGACCTGCTCGATTCACTGGACCACCGCGATTCATGGGAGTTCCGGGCCGCACTCCGACGCCCGGCGCACCGACACCGGGGGTTGCCACTGCGGCGCGCGCAACCGGCCTGGGACGCAGCACGACACCGGGCCTTGCGATGCAGCCCGCCGGGTAGCCGACGTACTGACAATAGACAGCCGCTCGGACCTCTCCGGTGCTTGCGGCAGTCATCGCGGCCGTAATCGCCGCCAACAGGATTGGGAGCTTCATTTTGCCCTCCGTCGACCGAGTTTTTGCAGAGGCAATCTCTGGCGAAGGAAGTCTGCCGGTCTGGCAGATCTGCGCCAGCTGATCGGGGAGTGTCAGATGGCGCCCGAAAGGGAGGCAGGCGCTATTGTCCCTGAGGACAATACCTCAGCGGCGGATGGGGCTATCCACCGTCACAACGCGCAGGATTCCCGCTGACCCGGCTCATTTGGATCACGGGGGCGGAGCCCATCGCCGATGGGGCAGACACAACGGATGGCGAACGGGAAGCGGTGCGTCGCTAACTGTCAGCAACGATAACGCGCCCGACTGCACCCGAAAGGGCCGCCAATGCCGGCAATGCCCTGGCCTTCTTGTCCGTGACCAGCGCGGAAACGCGATCGAGCTCACAGAAGCGGACGCGGCTGATCACGCCGATCTTCGAATGATCGGCGATCAGAACCACGCCTCCCGAATTGATCGCCATGGCCCGGGCGATCTCGCCGGTGTGCTCGAAGAAATTCGTCGCAGCTCCATTGATGTCGACGCCGAAGGGCGACAGGAGAGCCAGGTCTGCCTTGAACCGATAGATGTCATTGATCGTCGATGCGCCGCCGGTCTCTGGCAGCTCATGCACGATCGAACCGCCGAGCAGAAAGACTCGGCTGCCGGTCCTTTGCTGGGTCGATGCCATCGTCGTCGCGACCTGCAGGGAATTCGTCAGGATGTTCAGCTCGGGTACGGTCTTGAGTTCCTCGGCCAGCGCCGCGGTGGTCGTGCCCCCGTCCAGGAACAGTGTCTGCCCGCTCTTGATCAAGGCCATCGCGGCGAGAGCAATGGCGCGCTTTTCTTTCAGGCGGACAGAGGACCGAGCCCCGTAGGACGGATCCTGTTCGGTGGTCACGCTGATCGCCCCACCATGGACCCGCCGCAGACTGCCCTCCTGCTCCATCGCCACCAGATCGCGGCGGATCGATTCATGCGAGACGCCGAACTCGTGGGCCAGCCGCTCGACCGAAACGCTGCCAAACGTTTCGAGCAGAGCGCGGATTCGCTGCTTTCTCTCCCCTTGCCACATGCCATGCATCTCCCCGAACCGGTTAATTGCACCGCTCGTGAAAGCAGCGCAACAGCCGCCTGAAAAAACCTCACAATCCCACATTGCCACAAATACGCACGAATGCTAAGCCGACTTCAAAGGCGCTTGGGGGCACGCGGATGCGGATCGAGAACAATCAGGCGGAATGGCTGGCCTTTGCCCTCCGCATGGCAGCCGAAAGCGGGGCTATCCTCCGGGAGGCGGCCGCCGTTCGCCCGGACGTCGAGGTCAAGCCCGACAAGAGCTTCGTCACGGCGCTCGACGCCCGCATCGAGCGCAGGCTGCGCGAAATGCTGGCCGACGGATTTCCCGCGCATGGCGTCCTCGGCGAAGAGGAGGGTCCGGCCAACCCTGACGCCGAGCATGTCTGGGTGCTCGATCCGATCGACGGCACCGCGGCTTTCATCGCAGGCCTGCCGGTTTACGGCACGCTGATCGCATTGATGCAGGCCGGCGAACCCATCATCGGCATCATCGACCACCCGGCGACCGGCGATCGCTGGGTCGGGGTGAGGGGAAGCCCGACGCTGTTCAACGGCAGGCCCTGTCGCACGCGCCGCTGTGGCTCCATGCAAGAGGCGATCCTGTCCGCCAGCAACCCCGATCTGTTCAACGACGAGGAGCGCCCGGCGCTCGATGCCATGCGGGCGGCGACGGCATGGAGGATCTGGGGCGGCGCATGCATGAGCTTCGGGCTGCTTGCGAGCGGCCGCACCGACATGTCCTTCGATGCCGGCCTGAAGCTCTGGGACTTCGCACCCTGCCGCCCGATCATCGAAGGTGCCGGCGGCGTCATCACCGACTGGGAAGGCCGGCCGATCACGCGCGAGACGGGGCAACGCATCCTGGCCGCGGGAGATCCCGAGCGCCATCGCGAGATGCTGAATCTCGTCGGGAGAGCGATGCAGAACTAGCCTGAACCGCTCCGAGACGGCGCCGATCCGCCGGAGCCTCCATTCGAGAGGGGAGACATGGGTATCGCAATCGAGGGCTTGGCCGTCGCCTATGGCGGCCAGCGCGTCATCGACGGGCTCGGGCTGACGATCGAGCCGGGCTCGTTCTTCACCCTGCTAGGCCCGAGCGGATGCGGCAAGACCACGCTGCTGCGCACCATTGCGGGTTTCGTTCCGGCCGAGCGCGGGCACCTGCGCTTCGGCGGCACGGAGGTCACGCATCTGCCGCCGCACAAGCGCGACATCGGTATGGTCTTCCAGGATTATGCGTTGTTTCCAGACAAGACGGTCTTCGACAACGTCGCCTACGGCCTGCGCGCCCGCAGGCAGCCGGAAGCCTCGATCAAGACCAAGGTCCAGGCGGCTCTGGAACGCGTCGGCCTCGGCCATCTCGGTGGCCGCCATCCGGCCGCGCTCTCCGGCGGCCAGCGCCAGCGCGTGGCGCTGGCGCGCGCCCTCGTCATCCAGCCGCAGGTGCTGCTGATGGACGAGCCGCTCTCCAATCTCGACGCCAAGCTGCGCCTGCAGGTGCGCGAGACCATCGTCGAGCTCCAGCGCGAGGCGAAGATCACCACGGTCTTCGTGACTCATGACCGGGAAGAAGCGCTCGCCATGTCCGACCGCATCGGCGTGATGAACAAGGGCCGGCTCGAACAGGTCGGCACGCCCGCCCAGATCTATCGCGAGCCGCGGACCGGCTATGTGGCGGATTTCGTCGGCGGAGCCAATCTGGTCGAGATCGAGACACCGGCGCGGCTGGCGGGTGAGACCGGCCCCGTTACGCTCGACGGCACCGCCATCGCGGCGCGCGCGCCGGCGGCGGTGGCGGCCGGCCGCGCGACGCTCGTGGCACGGCCGGAGGACATCCTGCTCGCGGAGCCCGGGAGCGCCGGCACCTTGCCCGCCAGGATCGCACACCGGCAATATCTGGGAGGCAAGACCAGCTACAAGGTCGCGCTCGACAGTGGCCGCGTCCTGGCGGTGGATCTTCAGAGCGGTGCACATGACCGTTTCGAGCCCGGCGCGAGCGTCGGCCTCGGCTTCGACCCCGCCCGCACGCTGGTGCTTGCGTCATGAGCCACCAGCTTCGCTCTGTCTGGTTCTGGTTCTCGGCACTGGCGCTGGCGATCCTGGCCGTCTTCCTGCTCTATCCGCTCCTGAACGTGCTCACCGGTAGCCTCGGGAGCGGCGGCCGCAACGGTTGGGCAACGCTCGCCAGCGACCCGAAATACTTTGCGGCCATCGCCAACACGATCGTGCTGGGCGTCGCCGTGACGCTCACGACAACGCTGATCGGCGTGCCGCTCGCCTATTTCACGGCGCGCTTCGATTTTCCCGGCAAGCCGATCGTCGCGGTGCTGCCCTTGATCACGCTGGTGATCCCTGAGGTCATCGCCGCGCAGACCTGGCTGATGATGCTCGGCAACAACGGCTTCATCACCCGCTGGCTGGGCGCGCGCGGCATCGACATGCCGAGCTTCTACGGCTGGCCCGGCCTGATCACCGTGCTGACCTTCACCTACTACACCTACACCTATATCGGCACGCTCGCGGCGATCCGCGGCTTCGACGTCCAGCTCGAAGAGGCCGCGCAGAGCCTCGGCACCTCGCCTGCGCAGTCGCGCTTCAAGGTCATGCTGCCGGTGGTGCTGCCCTCCGTGCTGGCAAGCGCGCTGCTGGTCTTCACGCTGGTCGTCGGCAATTTCGCCACCGCCACCATTCTCGGCAGCCGCGTGCAGCTGCTCTCGGTGCTCACCTATCAGGCGGCAGTCGCCGAAGGCGGCTCCGACCCGGTGATGCAGTCGACGCTGGCGACGGTCTCGATCGCTCTCGTCATGATCGTGCTTTTCGTCCAGCGCTGGATCGTCGCGCGCGGCCGCCACGAAGTGGTACAGGGCCGCGGCGCCCGATCCGAGCGCTTGCGAGGCGTGCCGGGCCTCGTCATCGGCACGCTCGCCGGCCTCTTGGTCGTGGTCTCGCTGCTGCCGCTCGGCTCGATCGTCGCCGGCGCCTTCACCGTCTCGCGCGGCCCGGTGATGCGCTGGGGCGAATGGACCACGGCCCATGTCGAGCGACTGGTCAGGATCGCGCCCGACCCGGTGATCAACACGCTGCTCTACTCGGCTGCCGCCACCGCCATCGGCATCACCTTCAGCGCGCTCGTCAGCTACCTCATCGTCAAGAAGCGGAACATCCTGACGCCGGCCCTCGACTATCTGACGGCGCTGCCGCTGGCCCTGTCGGGGACGATTATCGGCATCGGCCTGATCATGTCCTTCAACATCGGCTTCCTGCCGCTGACCGGCACGGCCAGCATCATCGTGCTCGCCTATATCGTGCGGCGGCTGCCCTTCGGCATCCGCAACTCCTCCTCGACGCTCTACAACATCCCGAACTCGATCGAGGAAGCCTCGATCAGCCTCGGCGTGCCGCCGGTCGCGACCTTCTTCAAGGTCGTGCTGCCGCTGATGCTGCCCGCCGTCGCCGCCGCCGCGGTGCTGACCTGGACGACCACCGTCGCCGAGCTCTCGGCCTCGATCATCGTCTATTCCGGCGGGCGCGAGACCATGCCGATCCAGATCTACAAGCTGATCGACTCCAACCTGATGGCGCCGGCCTCGGCCTATGGCCTCGTGCTGGTCGCGGTGATCCTGATCCCGATCATCGTCGCGACCCGCGTCTTCAAGATCGACCTGTTCTCGTCGAAGAGCTGAGCAGAGCCACCGAACGACAAGGCCGGGCCGGCGCCGCCTGCCGCCCGCGTCCAGAGGGGAAGGCGGAGAGAAAGGAACGACCATGACCCATCTGATCGACCGCCGCACCGTGATCGCCGGCCTTGCCGGCATGGCCGCCGCCCCGGCACTTGCCCAGAGCGCGTCGGGCACCGTGGTGCTCTACACCTCCAACAATGCCCAGGCGGTCGACGCCGTGCTCGGCGTCTCCAAGGAGAAGCAGCCCAACCTCAAGATCAGCACGATCACCGGCGGTTCGGGCCAGCTCCTGCGACGCATCGAGGCGGAAGCGGCCAAGCCGCAGGCCGATCTGTTCTGGAGCTCCAGCGCAAATACGCTCGGCGCCTTCAAGCAGCTCTTCGAGCCCTATGCCTCGCCCGAAGCCAAGGCGATTCCGGCGGCGCTGCGCCAGCCCGAAAATCTCTGGACCGCCTCGAACGTCCATCTCGTCGTGGCCATGGTCAACAAGAACCAGCTCGGCGGCAAGCCGGCGCCGAAGACCTGGAAGGACCTGCTCGACCCAGCCTTCAAGGGCAAGATCATCATCGCCGATCCGGCCAACAGCTCGACCGCCTACACGATCCTCTGGGGCGTCGACAAACTTCTGGGATCGGACGGCCTGAAGGCGCTCGCGGCCAACCTGACGGTCTCCAGCGCCGCCTCGACGGTGCTGCGCGCCGTCGGCCAGGGCGAATACGCGATCGGCCTCACCTTCGAGTCGAACGCCTATGCGTATGTTGCCGGCGGACAGCGCGAGATCTCGCTGCTCTATCCCGCCGAGGGAACCTTCTCGACGCCTGAATTCCAGGTTCTGGTCAAGGGCGCGCCTGCCGGTGCCGCCGCCAAGGCGGCCTATGATCTGATGCTGTCGAAGGAAGCCCAGATCGCACTGCTGGAGAACGCCTTCCGCCGGCCGAGCCGCAGCGACATCGACGTCTCCAAGCATGTCGAGCTGCCCGCCATCGACAGCGTCAAGGTCTTCGCCATCGACGAGGATGAAGCCGCGGCCAAGCGCGACGAGTTTCTCAAGCGCTGGCAGTCCTACGCCAGCGCCGCGAAGTAGCTCCGTTCTGTGAAATCCCCGGCCGCCTGACCGGCTGGCCGGGGTCGATGAGCTGCGACGCTACCAGGCGAAGCCGGCGAGGCAATATCGCGGCCGGAACGCCGCCTGGGCGAAGAGCGCTTCGCAACTATCGGCCTCCAGTTCCGTCTCTTTCGACCAGCTCAGATCATCCTTGTGGATGCCCCCCGCGATGAAGCAGGCATCGATACCGGCATTTGCCGCCCCCGCGACGTCGTGCTCGAGCGAGTCCCCGATCGCGAGAAGCCGGCTCGCCGGCAAAGCCGTCGACCTCAGGCAGCTTGCATAGATTCTCGGGTGTGGCTTGCCGTGATAGTGCACGGTGCCGCCCATGGTCTCATAGGCAAGTGCGACCAGTCCCGGCGCCTCGCGCAGGCTGCCATCGGCATGGACCCGGTGGCGATCGGGATTGCTGCAGATCATCGGCAAGCCACGCTGCAACGCCCGCACGAGCAACGGCTTCCAGCCGGACACGGATTGCCGCTCGGCATCCATGGTCATCGCGAAGAGGAAATCAGCCTCCTCCGGTGACTCCACCAGCGTCAGGCCAAGCCCGTTCGCCAAATGCTCCTCGCCGGGCCGGGCGAGCAGGAGGCAGCGTGAGCCGAGATTGCGATAGGCGGGCTCGCTGCGCGAGGCCAGGGCGTCGCGGGCATCGTCTCCGGCAGAGGCGACGTGATCGTAGAGCCGGCGCGCAAATCCCATGCTCGCGAGAACGGCCTCGTTCTCGCTGCCGCTGCGGCCCGAATTGGACAGGATGACGACGGCTTTTCCGGCAGCCCGCAGATGTTCGAGGCAGGCGACGGCGTGTGGATACGGCTTGCTGCCGTCATGCAGCACGCCCCACTGATCGAGCAGGAAACCGTCGTAGCGCTCCGCGACCTCCGCCAGCCCGGCGAGAAGGACGGTCTGCGCCTGCGGCTCAGACAATGCGGGAGCGGACATGGGCCGAGAGCGCCTCGCTGATGATCACGATGCCGAGGATCGCGATGAGGATGACGATCGCCTGCGACCAGGCGAACTGGTTGATCGAGGCGTAGAGCAGCAGCCCGATGCCACCCGCCCCAACGAAGCCGAGCACACTCGATTCACGGACATTGATGTCCCAGCGATAGATCGAGGTGCCGATCAGCACGGGCAGGATCTGCGGCAGGATGGCGACGCCATAGACCTGCAGCGTGCTGGCGCCAGTCGATTCCACCGCCTCGATCTGGCCGGCATCGACCTCCTCGATCGCCTCGGCGACCAGCTTGGCGATGAAGCCGACCGAACGCGCCGCGACCGCGCAGATGCCGGCGACCGGCCCCGGCCCGAAGATCGCGACGAAAACCAGCCCCCAGATCACCGTATTGATCGAGCGCGACAGCACGAGCATGCCGCGGCCGATCAGCCAGGTTCCCTGGTTCCAGGTGGTGTTGCGGGCGGCGAGGAAAGCGACCGGCAGGGCGAATACGATCGCGATCATCGTGCCGAGCGTGGCGATGTGCAGCGTCTCGATCAGCGGCTGGACGATGCGCGGCAGATAGGACCAGCGCGGCGGCCACATCCGCGCGATCAGATCTGCCGCCTGCTCGTGAGCGTCGGCGAAGAAGGCCCATTCGATGTCGAGAGCCGAGACCGACCAGGCGGCCGCGATGGCGATGCCGGCCAGCCAGAGCCAGTGCACGATGCGCTCGCGCGGCGAATAGCGCTCCCAACGGTCGGGATAGCCGCGCATGGGCGCGCCGCCGCGCGGAGGCTGCTGATGCGCCGTCATCTCAGTCTCCGCCTGGCCCAGTCGCTGAACCATTCGCCGAAGGCCACCATGGCTGCGATCGTCAGCAGGATCGCGCTGGCGAAGTCGAAATCATAGCGCGAGAACGAGGCGGAGAGCGTCTGGCCGATGCCGCCGGCGCCGACGATGCCGATCACGGTCGAATGGCGCAGGTTGGAATCGAGGCGGTAGATCAGCACGCCGAGCGTCTTGATCAGCACCTGCGGCACGACGGCGTAGAAGAAGGTCTGTCCGAAGCTCGCCCCCGTGGCGCGGATCGCCTCGACCGGACCGGGCTTCATGTTCTCGATGTCCTCCGCCAGCATCTTTCCGAGGAAGATCGCCGAGGAGAAAGCGAGCGTCAGCAGGCCCGCCACTGGACCGAAGCCGAAGAGCTTCACGAAGAAGATCGCGATGATGACCTCGTGGAAGGTGCGGCCGACCACGATGAAACCGCGCGCAGCGAGATACAACGGGCGAGGGGAGAGATTGGCTGCCGCAGCGATGCCAAGCGGGATCGAGAGCAGGGCGCCGATGATGGTCGCGGCGATGGCGATCTGCACGCTCTCGACCATGCCGGTGAGCAGAAGCTGCCAACGCCCGAAATCCGGCGGCACCATCCGCGCCAGGATATTCCAGGCTCGCGGCAGCCCGGCCAGAATGCGGGCGGTGTCGATGTTGAGCGTCGAGAGCGACCAGACGAGATAGGCAGCGACCAGCGCCCAGAACGCCAGGCGGCGTCCGGGGCTGCCGAAGATGCTGGGCGCGCGCCAATTGCTCGGGTAGGCGGCGGGCGCCGTCGTCATGGCAGCGCGCCCAGCGAGGCCGGGGCGGCAGCGGCGGGGGTCGCCTCCTCATCCTCCTCCTGCGGGCTCGACCAGTCCTCCTCGCCATAGATTCGGGTCAAGGCGGCATCGGTCAGTGCGGCGGCTTCGGCATCGAAGACGATCAGCCCGTCCTTCATGCCGATGATGCGGTCGGCATAGGCGCGGGCGAGCGCGACATCGTGAATGTTGATGATCGCCGGTGTCTGCCGTTCGGCGACCAGTTCGCGCACGAGCCGCATGATCTGCCGCGAGGTCTTGGGGTCGAGGCTCGCGGTCGGCTCGTCGAGCAGCAGCAGGTCCGGCCGTTGCATCAGCGCGCGGGCAATGCCGACGCGCTGGCGCTGGCCGCCGGAAAGCGCGTCGGCGCGCTGGTTGTGGTAGCCGTCGAGCCCGACACGGTCGAGCAGCGCGAAGGCGGCCTGGATGTCCGCCGGCGGGAAGCGATAGCGCAGCGAGGCGAGGAGCCCGGTATAGCCGAGCCGCCCGGACAGCACGTTCTGCATGACGCTGAGCCGCTCGACCAGATTGTATTCCTGGAAGATCATGCCGATGCGGCGGCGCGCGGCACGCAGGCCCTTGCGGTCGAGCGCGACGATGTCCTCGCCGTTGAGCCGGACGCTGCCGGCGGTCGGCTCGACCAACCGGTTGATGCAGCGGATGAAGGTGCTCTTCCCCGCGCCGGAAGAGCCGATGACCGCGACAAGCTGCGGTCGGTTGATGACGACGTCGACGCCGCCCAGAGCCTTCTTGCCGGTCGGATAGACCTTGGCGAGCCCCGCGACGGCCAGCAGCGGAGCGCCGCCGGCCGAAGCCCCTGAGACCGTCGACATCAATCGCCCTTCAGCTTCGAGAGGCCGTCCTGGGTATAGGTGATGCCGCTGTTGCTCTGGATCAGGATGATGTCGCTCCAGGCGTCCTTGTAGCTCAGCTCCTTGAAGCCCTTGGTGTCCTTGAACTCCTTGGCGAGGGCGGAATTCAGGAAGTCGAAGCTCAGGAAGGCCTGCTTGATCTTGGCCTGCAGCTCGGGCTTGAGATCGTGCGCGACGCCGAAGGCCGTGCGCGGGAACGGGCTGGATTCATAGACGATGCGGATGTCGTCGCGCTTGAACATGCCACGGTCGGCCATGCGCTCGACCACGCTGGAGGCGACCGGGGCGGCGTCATAGTCCTTGTTGACCACGCCCATGATCGAATTGTCGTGCTTGCCGGAATAGAGGACCTCGTAGTCCTTGCCCGGCACGATGCCCTTTTCCTTGAACAGGATGCGCGGCGCGGTATCGCCGGAGTTTGAGGACGGGGCGACATGGGCGACGCGCTTGCCCTTCAGGTCGGCGATGCTTTTGATCGGCGAGTCCTTCGGCACGATGAGCTGCAGCGTGTAGCCGATCGAATCGTCCTTCTTGGCCATTGCGACGATCGGGACGAAGCCGGCGAGATTGACCGCGAACGGTGTCGGCCCGCTGGCGACGCCCGCGATGTGCAGCCGCCCGGAGCGCATGGCCTCGACCTGCGCGGCGTAGGATTCCGCGCCGAACCATTTGATCTTCTTGCCGGTGATCTTGCTCAGATGGGCGAGGAAATCGGCGAAGACGTTCTCGTAGACCGACGGATCCTCGACCGGCGTATAGGAGAAGATCAGCGTGTCCGGGTCCTTCTGCTTCGCTGCGTCGGTGGGCGTGTCGGCGAGGAGGTCCCGGTTCGCGTCGCAGTAGCGGGCATCGAGCGTGCCCCGATTCGGGCATTCCTGCGCCTGAGCCGGGCCCGCGAGCCCGAAGCCGAGAGCGAACAGGCAAATGGACGCGATCTTGGCGCTGAGCATGGCAACCTCCCTGGAACCGGCGCTCTTGAAACGGCGCTCGTGTAAGATTTCTTCCATCCTGATCAAAATCGACCAGCGAGGCAAGCGCCGGCTAAGCAATAGCGGGGCGCGGCAAGCCCGTCAGGCGACGAGCCAGTTCGTTCCGGCGTGCTCCCAGGCTTCCCGCAAGGGGAGGGGGGGCTCGGCATCGACGACGACGAGGCTGAAGGCTTCGGCGGCCGCGACCCGCGCCGTGCCGACCTGCTCGAACTTGGTGTGGTCGGCCACGGCGATCGTCCGCCGCGCACGGCTGATTGCCGCCTGGCGGACAGCGATCTTCTCCAGGTCGAAATCCATCGGCGCGCCGTCATCGTCGAAGCCGCCCAATCCGAGAATGGCATAGTCGAAGCGGAAGCCCATGATGCTTGTGATCGCCGCATGCCCGACGAGGGAGCCATTGGCCCCACGGGTGGTGCCGCCGGTGACGACGACATCGAAGACGCCGCCGCTGCAAAAGATCTGGGCGACGGAAACGCTCGCTGTCACCACCCGCAGCCCGGGCTTCCTCAGCAGCGCGCGAGCTGTTGCCTCCACGGTGGTGCCGACATCGAGGAAGACCGAAGCGCCGGGCGGCACGAGGTCCGCAACCGCCTTGCCGATCCGCTGCTTACCCTCCGGGGCGATTGTCAGTTTCTGGGCATAGGCGGAACGGATCCCGCCGGAAGCCAGCCCCGCGCCGCCATGGAAACGCTGCAGAAAATTGCCGGCCTGGAGCCGGATGATCTCGCGCCGGACGGTCTGCGCCGATACGCCGAAACGATCCGCCAAGGTCTCAATCGTTGTAAAGCCGAGCTCCTGGACAAGCGTCAGGATCTCACGCTGCCGGGGCGTGAGGTCGGAGGAGGGCGGGGCGGAGGCACTCATGGATGCACGGGCTTCAAGGGGGGCCGGAAGTCGCAGGCTTGCACGTGGACGCCCGTTCTAAAAGCCCGTCGACCTGCGGAGGCGGGCAGCCCCACCCAAGCTTATCCGGACGCGTGACGATTGATGATGGTCGATTTCTTCCAATTGCGAGGGTGACAGCCGACGCGGTTTTGTGACAGCCTCATGACAAAAGGCCGCGACAACAGCGGCAGGGGTGTTTCGCGAGCATGAGCTTCGCGAAGCGCATAGAGGGAGGAAATCGGCATGTTTACCCGCAGGGTCGCTCTTGCTGTCGCGTTCGGCGTCGCGGCCGCCTCAGCAGCGTCGGCGCAAGCGCCTTCCGGCAAGGTCACGGTGGTGACCTCCTTTTCCAAGGACGTCACGGATCCGATCAAGAAGGCCTTCGAGAAAGCCGTTCCCGGCGTCGCGCTGGAGGTCCAGAACCGCAACACCAATGCCGGCGTCAAATATCTTGAAGAGACCAAGGCCAACAACCAGGTCGACCTGTTCTGGGCGTCAGCGCCCGATGCCTTCGAGGTGCTGAAGGGCAAGCAGTTGCTGATGCAGTACAAGCCGAAGGCGGCGGGCATACCCGACAAGATCGGCTCCTATCCCGTCAACGATCCGCAGGGGTATTATTTCGGCTTCGCGGCGTCCGGCTACGGCATCATGTGGAACGAGCGCTACGCCAAGGCCAACAAGCTGCCCGAGCCGAAGGATTGGCAAGACCTCGCGAAACCGGCCTTCTATGACCATGTCTCGATCGCTTCGCCGGCCCGTTCCGGCACGACGCATCTGACGATCGAGACGATCCTCCAAGGTGAAGGCTGGGACAAGGGCTGGGGCACCATCAAGGAGATGGCCGGCAACTTCAATGCGATCACCGAGCGTTCGTTCGGCGTGCCGGAGGCGGTGAATTCGGGTCAGGTCGGCGTCGGCATCGTCATCGATTTCTTTGCCTTCTCGGCCCAGGCTTCCGGCTTTCCCGTCAAGTTCGTCTATCCCACGGTGACGACGGTGGTGCCGGCCAATGTCGGCATCGTGGCCAACGCGCCGAACAAGGCGGCAGCCGAAGCCTTCGTCGAGTTCCTGCTCTCGGCGACGGGGCAGGAGGTGCTGCTCGAGCCGGGCATTCGGCGCCTTCCGATCAATCCGGCTGTTTATGCCAAGGCAGGCGCCGACTACCCCAATCCCTTCACCGATCCACGCTTCCAGAAGATGATCGGCTTCGATGTCGACAAGTCGGAAGCCCGCACCGCCAGCGTCGATACGCTGTTCGACCAGTTGATCTCTTTCCAGCTCGATAATCTGAAGGGCGTGACCAAGGTGCTGCACGAGGTGGATGCCGCGCTGGCGAAGAAGCCCAACGCCCAGGCCCGTGCATTGGCCGACGAGGCCCGCAATCTGATCGCCGCCATGCCGGTGACGGAGACGCAGGCGTCGAGCGCAGAGATCAAGGGCGCCTTCACCGGCGGCAAGGAGAAGGGCGCCCGTCAGGCCCAGCTCGAAAGCCAGTGGGCGAGCTTCGCGCGAGACAACTATGCCAAGGCCAAGGCCAAGGCCGAAGAAGCGCTCAAGGCGGCGAAGTAAGAGCCCATGCCGTCATCCCGGAAGGCTGCGGCCGGTCCGGGATGACATGGTGCACCGACGATCGATCGAGAGCGCATGACCGCCGTCCCAGTCGCTGCCTCCCTCCGCGCAAGCAGGCTATCGGCCACGCCCGGCCAGATCGTGCTGGCGCTCGCCATCGCGATCTTCCTGCTGCTGTTCCTCGTCCTGCCGGTGGCGACGGTGCTCTACGTCGCCTTTACCGAAAAGGGCTCCGGCGGGTTCACGCTCATCAACTTCTACGATTTCGTCCGCACGGAGCTGTTCATTCGCTCGCTGTGGAACTCGTTCTATGTCTCGGCCATGTCGGTGGCATGGGCCTCGGCCTTTGCGCTGCCGCTCGCCTATCTGACCACGCGCTTCGTCTTTCGCGGCGCGGTCTTGATCCAGACGCTCGGCTTCCTTCCGCTGATCATGCCACCCTTCGTCGGAGCGGTGGCGATGCAGCTCTTCTTCGGGCGGAACGGCTCGATCAACCTGCTGCTCGACGATTGGTTCGGCTTCAAGATCGGGTTCATGGAGGGGCTGAACGGCGTCATCTTCGTCCAGTCCGTCCATTATTTTCCCTTCATCCTGATCAATCTCTCCGCGGCGCTGCGCAATATCGATCGGGCCATGGAGGAGGCGGCGCAGAACCTTGGATGTTCGGGTTTTCGGCTGTTCCGCCGCATCGTCTTCCCGCTGGCGCTGCCGGGCTATCTCGCCGGCGCCTCGCTGGTCTTCGTCAAGGTCTTCGACGATCTCGCCACGCCGCTGCTGCTCAACGTCAAGGATATGCTGGCCCCGCAGGCCTATCTGCGCGTCACCTCGATCGGTATCGCCGATCCGATGGGTTACGTGATCTCCGTCGTGCTGATCGTCGCATCGGTGATCGCGATGTGGCTGTCGGCGCTGGCGCTGAAAGGGCGCGACTACGCAACCACGCAGCGCGGCGGCGGCGGCCTGACGAAGCGCAGGATGACGCGGGGCGAAGCCGTGCTCGGCTATGGCATCGTCATCCTGATCCTGGGGCTGGTGCTGGCCCCGCATCTCGGCCTTCTGGTTCTGTCCTTCGCGACGGTCTGGTCATTCTCGCCGCTGCCCGATGGCTTCACGACCGCCCATTATGCCCGCGTCTTCGGCGAAAGCTCCCTCTACATCAAGAACACCCTGATCTATGCGACGCTCGCCGGCGCGATCGACGTGGTGATCGGCGTCGCCATCGCCTATCTCGTGCTGCGGACCAAGCTGATCGGCCGCGAATGGCTTGACTGGGCTGCCTCCGCGGCGCTCGCCATTCCCGGCGTCGTGCTCGGCATCGGCTATCTGCGGACATTCTACGGCATCACCTTGCCGGACGGTACGCCGCTCGCGGCGCTCTGGGTCACCATCGTGCTCGCGCTGGCGATACGGAGGCTGCCCTATGCCCTGCGCGCCTGCTACGCGGCGCTGCAGCAGATCTCGGCCTCGCTCGAGGAAGCGGCGGAGAATCTCGGGGCGACCAAGGCGCGAACCGTCCGCCGGATCGTCGTGCCCCTGATGACGGGCGGCATCCTGGCGGGCTTCGTCACCAGCTTCTCGACCGCGGCGGTCGAGCTTTCGGCGACGCTGATGCTGGTGCAATCCAACTCCGACGCTCCGCTGGCCTATGGGCTCTACGTCTTCATGCAGTCGGCGGCGGGCAGGGGGCCCGGTGCGGCGCTCGGCGTGGTGGCCGTCCTGCTCGTGGCGCTCTGCACCTTCCTGTCGCATCTCATCATCGAACGCAGCCAGAAGGCCAGAGGGCAGGGCCATTGACCATGACCGCATCCGCGATCGCCACGCCCGCCGTCTCCGTCGATATCGAGAGCGTCAACCTCTCCTATGGCGACAACCATGTGCTGAAGGATGTGAGCCTGGCGATCCGGCCGGGTGAATTCTTCGCCTTCCTCGGGCCGTCAGGCTGCGGCAAAACCACGCTGCTCAGGTTGATCGCCGGCTTCAACCAGGCCGATACCGGTCGCGTCGTCATCGGCGGCAGGGATATTTCATCACTTCCGCCCTGGAAGCGCGATGTCGGCATGGTCTTTCAGTCCTATGCGCTCTGGCCGCATATGACGGTGCGCGCCAATGTCGCCTTCGGGCTGGAGGAAAGGGGCGTTCCCAAGGCCGAGATCGAGCGGCGGGTCGAGGCTGCGCTCAGCTTGGTGGGGCTCTCGCACCTGGCCGGTCGGAGGCCTTCGCAGTTGTCGGGAGGGCAGCAGCAGCGCGTCGCCGTGGCGCGCACCATCGCCGTGGAGCCGAAGGTGCTGCTCCTCGACGAGCCGCTCTCCAATCTCGACGCGAAGATGCGCGTGCAGGTGCGCCGCGAGTTGCGCGACCTGCAGCAACGGCTCGGGTTGACGACGATCTTCGTCACCCATGACCAGGAGGAGGCCAATACCATCTGCGACCGCATCGCCGTGATGAACGACGGTATCGTCCAGCAGGTCGGCACCCCGATGGAGCTCTATGAGCGCCCGGCAAATCTGTTCGTCGCGAACTTCCTCGGCACAGCGAACATCCTCGCCGGCAAGATCGTCGGCAGCGGTGACGCGCAGCGCTTCGAGCTCGAAGGTGGGATCGCATTTCCGGTGGCCGGCGAGGCATCGGTGCCGGACCATGCCAAGCTGCTGTTCCGCCCGCAACATGCCGCGCTGGAGCTTCCGGGGACGGGCGCAGGCGATGCTCTGTCCTTGCCGGCCAGGATCGCCCGCTGCGAGTTTCTGGGCTCCAGCATGCGCTACGGCGTCCTCGTCGGTGCTACGGAAGTCTCGGTCGATATGCCCTTTCAGTCGGGCCGTACGGTTTTCGGGGTCGGCACCGACGTCTCGCTGCGGCTCTCCACGAAGTCGCTGCAGTGGCTGGATTGCTAGCCGTGCTCCTGCCGGAAGCGGCGCCGGCGCCTCGATGATCTGCTCCATCAACGGCGTCGACTGGACCAAGCTCACGCGCGCTCGCGTCAACCGACAGCTTCTTGGCATGCAGGGGAGATCCGGCGGCGTTCGTGCGGATCGAAATGCCGATAGGCGACGGCCGTCCAAAAGCACTCGCGGCGTAACTCGCGGATTTCTCCCACAAGCCGCACCTGGAAATGGAATCTGCTTTCGACACAAGCGATTCGCATAAGACATATTATGGAACAGTCTTGGGTGTCGAAACTGGTGCCTTACCCGGCAATCGTCAGCGTCATTCCATCAAACGCCACTGTGATATTGTCCGCCAAGCGACTGGTAAGTCTGGCATAATCCAGATCGACATGGAGATTGGTCAGGATTGCGCGCCGCGGCTTCAGTTCGGCGATCGCGGCGAGCGACTGCGCCAGATGGAAATGGCTCGGATGCGGCGTCTCGCGCAGGCAGTCCAGGATGAGGACATCGAGGCCGGCCATGGTCTCCAACGCCGCTGGCGGGATCAGGCTGACATCCGGCAGATATGCCAGGGAGCCGAAACGGAAGCCGAGCGCCTCGTAGTTCGGCCCGTGCTCGACCCGGAATGGCAGCGCCTCGATCGGCCCGCCGGCGCCATCGATGGTCTGGCTGCGGCCAGCCGTGATCTGATCGACATCCAGGATCGGCGGGTAATAGCTGCCTGCTGGGGTCTCGAAGAGATAGCCGAAGCGTGAGCGCAGCGAGGCCTGCGTCGTCGTGTCGGCATAGATGCGGATGCGCTGGCGCATATGCAGGACGAGCGCGCGCAGATCGTCGATGCCATGGAGGTGGTCGGCATGGTCATGCGTCATCAGCACGCCGTCGAGCGCCTCCACCTCGGCGGACAGCAGCTGTTCGCGCAGATCCGGAGAGGTATCGACCAGAACGCGTGTGGCGCCGTCCGGCCCCGAGCGCGTCAGCAGGATCGAGCAGCGCCGCCGGCGGTTCTTTGGATTGCTCGGGTCGCATGCGCCCCAGCCGGACCCCGGCCTTGGCACGCCGCCCGAGGAACCGCAGCCGAGGATCGTAGCCGTCAGCGTCATGGCGCGGATCAGGCGACCTGCGCGACCGGCGCGGCGTGGTCCATCTTCCAGTAGCAGTGCCGGGCGTTCTCGCTGGTGATCCGTGCGGCCTCGTCGAAGGACACACCGATCGCATCCGCCAGAACCTTCGCCGTTTCAACGACATAGGCCGGCTCGTTGCGCTTGCCCCTGAACGGAACGGGGGCCAGATACGGGGCGTCCGTCTCGACCAGCAGGCGCTCGCGCGGCACCATCCGCGCGATACGGCGGAGGTTCTCCGAGGTCTTGAAGGTCAGGATGCCGGAGAAGGACACGTAGAAGCCCAGTTCGACGCCGGCCATGGCGAGCGCCTCGCCGGCCGTGAAGCAATGCAGGATGGCCGGGAAGGCGCCCTTCCCGGTTTCCTCCCGCAGGATCGCGATCATGTCGTCATCCGCCTCGCGGGCGTGGATGACGAGCGGAAGCTGCGTCATCCGGGCGGCGGCGATGTGGGTTCGCAGTCCCTGCCCCTGTGCATCACGCGGGCTGGAATCGTAGTGATAGTCGAGCCCCGCCTCACCGATGGCGACGCAGCGCGGATGGCGCGACAGCTCCGCCAGCCGTTCGGCTGTGACGTCGAGTTCCTCATGCGCATTGTGCGGATGCGTCCCGACCGAGAACCAGACCGACGGGAAGCGTTCCGCGATCGCGGCATAATCCGCGAAACGCGCGACGCGGGTCGAGATCGTGACCATCCGGCTGACGCCTGCGGCTTCGGCCCGCGCGACATAGGCCGGCAGTTCCGCGGCGAAGTCCGGGAAATCGAGATGACAGTGTGTGTCGATGACCATCACGCGGCCTGACCGTCCTCGGGCTCGACGTAGCGCGGAAATACGGCGCTCGGCGCCGGCAGCGGCGTGCCGCTGACCAGACGGCCGGCCTCGCCCAGGACAGCGAAATTGCGCGCATCGGCGGGCACACCGAGCAGATCGAGCAGCTTGCCCGCCGCCTCCGGCATTACCGGCTGCACCAGTATTGCGACCTGCCGGATCACCTCGATCGTGACGTAGAGCACGGTGTCGCGGCGCGCCGGATCGGTCTTGGTCAGGCGCCAGGGCTCGTTGGCGGCGAAGTAGCGGTTCGCCTCTGCGACAACAGCCCAGAGATCGGCCAGCAGGTTATGCAGGGCATAGTCGAGCATCGCGGTCCGCGCCCTGGCGAGCGCGCCGTCGGCCATGGCGAGCATCGCCTCGTCCGCCTCGGTCAGCGCCCCGCAATGCGGCACCCTGCCCTCGCAGTTCTTGGCGATCATCGACAGCGAGCGCTGCGCCAGATTGCCGAGATCATTGGCGAGATCGGCATTGATCCGCCCGACGATGGCATCGTGGCTGTAATTGCCGTCCTGGCCGAAGGAGACGTCGCGCAGGAAGAAATAGCGCAGCTGGTCGACGCCATAGGTCGCGGCGAGGTCGAAGGGGTCGACGACGTTGCCGAGCGACTTCGACATCTTCGTGCCCTTGTTCAGCAGGAATCCGTGACCGAAGACACGCTTCGGCAGCGGCAGCCCCGCCGACATCAGAAAAGCAGGCCAGTAGACCGTGTGGAAGCGCACGATGTCCTTGCCGATGATGTGGACATCGGCCGGCCAGTAATGCGCGCGCGGGCTCGCCGGATCGGGAAAGCCCGTTCCGGTCAGGTAGTTGTTGAGCGCGTCGACCCAGACATACATGACGTGCTTCGGGTCGCCCGGAACCGGCAGGCCCCAGTCGAAGGTCGTGCGGCTGATCGACAGGTCCTCGAGCCCGCCCTTGACGAAGGAGACGACCTCATTGCGCCGTGTCTCGGGCGAGACGAAGTCCGGCACATCCTCGTAGAGCTTGAGCAGCGCGTCCTGGTACTTGGCGAGCCGGAAGAAATAACTCTCCTCCTCGACCCATTCGACCGGAGTGCCCTGCCCTCCCAGCCGCGTGCCGTCGGGCTGGAGGGTGGTCTCCTCCTCGCCGTAGAAGGCCTCGTCGCGCACGGAATACCAGCCGGAATACTTGGCGAGATAGATGTCGCCATGGGCTTCCATCCGCCGCCAGAGCTCGTCGGTCGAGACCTCGTGGTCGGGGTCGGTGGTGCGGATGAAGCGGTCGAAGGAACAGCCGAGGCGCTGCTCCATCTCTTGGAAGCGCGCCGCGATCTTGTCGACGAACTCCTTCGCCGACAGGCCGTTCTGGGCCGCCGTACGCTGAACCTTCTGGCCGTGCTCGTCCGTGCCGGTCATGGCGAAGACGTCGAAGCCGTCGAGCCGCTTGAAGCGCGCGATCGCGTCCGCCGCCACCATCTCATAGGCGTGGCCGATATGCGGCGGCCCGTTGGTGTAATGGATCGCGGTCGTCAGGTAGAATTTCGGGGCGGTTGCCATCGTCTGTCCGAGAGCTTCGCTTCACGCTGCGCGCGAGCGGGAAACCGCAGCCGACAGATCATGAAACATCGTCATCACCAGCGGTCGACGGTCGAGATTGTAGGTCTCGACCTCTCGCGCCTGCTGTCCCAGCTTTTCCCATACCTCGGCAAGTGGTGCAAGGCGCGCCGGTTGCGCTGCAGCATGCGCGTGGAGATGATCGGAGATCCAGCCCTGCACCGTCTCGATCATCACCGCGAAATCGCGCTCGCCGGCCTTGCCGGCGACATCCTCGGCCAGGGCCAGCAACGCCGGGGTATCGACATGCGGCAACGCGTCGAGACGCGCCCTCACCGCTTCGACCAGAGCGAGCGTCTCCGGATCGACATAGGTCAGCGCCCGCCGCACAGAGCCTTCGGCGAGGCCCGCGGCGCGGCGCAATGCGGAGGCGTCGAACGGCGCCTCCATGCGCGCGAGCGCCAGGCTTCCGGCCTCGATCACACCGGCCTCATCGAGCGGGGCGAAGGTCAAAAGGCGACAGCGAGAGCGGATCGTCGGCAGCATCCTCCCCGGCGCATGGGCGACGATCAGGAACAGCGCCCGCGGCGGCGGCTCCTCCAGCAACTTCAGCAGTGCATTGGCGGCGGAGCGCTCCATATCCTCGGCGGAATCGACGATGCAGACGCGCCAGCCACCTTCGGCGGCGCTCGCACCGAAGCGATCGATCACGCGCCGCACCGCATCGACGGGAATGTTGCTGGTGTAGCTCTTGCCGTCCGGCTTCGGCAGCCGCCGCAGCAGATGCAGATCGGGATGCGACTGCGCCATGATGCGCCGCGAGGCGGGGTCGCCTTCGGGCATGGCGAGATCGGTTTTCTGCGCCGCCCGCGTCCTCGGATCGCCAGCGGCGAGCATGAAGCGCGCCGCGCGATAGGCGAAGCTCGCCTTGCCGATGCCTTCCGGCCCGCCGAGCAGCCAGGCGTGATGCATCCTGCCGGACGTGACGGCGTCGAGGAAGGCTCGCTCCTGCGCCTCGTGGCCGATCAGGCTCAACGTCTCGCGCGGATGCGGCGCGGTCGGCAGCCGGTCGGGTTCGTCGCTGGTCTCTCGCATCACGCTTCCGGTCTGATCTGAAGGCGCTCGCCCACCGCCTTCCATGCCGCTTCGGCGAGCGCCTCGGGCGGCAGCGTCGCATCGAGCACGACGCAGCGCTGCGGCTCGCGGGCGGCAATGTCGCGATAGGCTTGGCGCAGATTGCGATGGAAGGCCAGCGTCTCGCCCTCGAAGCGATCGACCGCCTCCCCCGGACGACGACGTTTTGCGGCGCGGGCAAGGCCGATTTCGGGATCGAGATCGAGGATCAGGGTGAGATCCGGCATCAGCCCGGCGATGGTCACGGATTCGAGTTCGGCCAGCAGAATCGGATCGATCTTGCCCAGCACGCCCTGATAGACCCGCGTGGAATCGATGAAGCGATCGCAGATCACCCATTCGCCGCCTTCCAGCGCAGGGCGGATCAGGCTGTCGATATGGTCGATCCGCGCGGCCGAGAACATCAGGGCCTCCGCAAAGGCGCCGTAGTCCTTGGCTTGCCCGGCCAGGATCATCTCGCGAATGGCCTCGGCCTTGGGCGAGCCGCCGGGCTCACGCGTCGTCCGCGTCGGGAAGCCGGCGTCTCCGAGCCGCGCAGCCAGCGCGCGCGCCAGCGTCGATTTGCCGGCGCCCTCCCCGCTTATACACCCCTCCAGCGGATCTATCAGCTCAACGTAGAATCCGGGCTTGGTCGGCTGCCCCCTCGTTTCCTTCGAATCCATTTCGCTCATGAGATGAAGCTAACTTTTGTTTCACTTCAGGACTCTAGACTGCCTTCGATCTTCGAGACAGTCCGCACGAACCGGCCGGGAGGCAAGGTGGTCGAAGGTGTCAGCATCGCGCCTGGGTGCGTTCAAGAGCTGCTTCATCAAGCCTTGGATCCAGATTGCTGTGAACGGGTCACGACCACGGAGCGACTCGCTGGCTTAAACAACATTGCAGGAATCCAATTCCTCTACGACGACAACGGGGCTTATCTAGAAGAAGTCAATGGATGGCAAATCGAGCAAGGGCTAAAAACGCCGTCTCCCCACACCCGCATGACGCGATCTAGCGCACTGAAGGCCATCATTCGATGGTTCGACGGACGCAACCTGCGCTGGCAAGATTGCACCGAGCTGGCGCATATGAATCTCATGCACCGCGCTTTCCGAGGCACGGATCGGCCCACCATCACCAAGGGCACTTGGAACCAGTGGGTCGACCATTGGTATCCCTTTCTCCGCTATGCCGAACGAAAGGGCTATATCGACGGTATCGGCTTCGAGCCATCAGATTTGAAGGAGCGCGGCATCTCGGCGCCGCCGGTGCGAGCATTATCGCCCTCCGAATTCCGCCTGTTTCTCGGTGAAGCCACAAGCCAGCGGATGCAGGCCGGTTGCTCCGTCTGTGCTGGGACGGGGGTCCGAGTAGCGGAGCTCGCCAGCCTCAAAGTCTCTCAGGTCCCCAACCCCGATCACCCACGGCACCGAGGTCGCAATTACCTCGAGGGGGTGATCGTCGGAAAGGGAAACAAGCAACGGACGATCTACTGGCCAATTCAAGCGGTAAAGCGCGTCACGCACTATGTCGTGCAAGAGCGCGCCATAGCGGTCGACTCGCTCATCGATAGGGTCCGGCGCGGCTTGGTGCGACTGGAGAGCACTTATCTCAAGGAGGAAGTCGACGCGAGGACCGGCGAACAAACTTTGATTGAGCGGACCGACGCGCCTCTATGGCTCGCCGAGAATGGCGATCCACTCTCCTACCATCGCTGGGGGAAGGATTTCGCAAAGGCCAGCTCTAAACTTGCCGCGAGAGGTATTCACTGCTCGCCGCACTGTCTGCGCCACACTTACGCGATCGTCACGTTGTCAATGCTGATCAAGAGTCAAGTGAAGCAGGAGATTATTGAGCGTGAACTAGGATCAAGAGGACATCGCACTTACTTCTTCGATCCACTGCGAGAAGTAAAATAGCGATTAGGTCACGCTTCCATCGAGACGACGATGATATATCTCGACCACATTTCTGAGCACAGATCTCTTATTTCGATGGCAATCGCAGAACTTCAGTCGGCCTATCTCGATGCCTGACGCGTTTGACCCGCCGCAGAAACCGGATTGTGCTGGGGTAGTAGGTGAAGTCGTCACGGGGCGGCCCACGAACTCGCCACATCTCGCTCTGGACGTGGAGACGGAGCGGGCGGCGATCCGTGCCACCCTGAGCTTCCGGCACATGCCTGTGGAAGGAAAAGGGCAACCTCAGATTTTGAGATTGGTAGAGTGGGCCGACAGGCCTTTCCGCCAGATCGCTGAGGAGTTGCTTGTCGCTTATTGGGAGATCGCGACCGGATTAGATCAAGGGACCGTAATCGGGGATGTTGGGCGCCTGCGCAATTTCTTGCGCTTTATTGATGACGGCATTTCTCCCTATTCTTCCAGACACTCACCGGCTACGCTGAAGGATATATCATTCCAGACTTTGCGCGATTTCGAGCATTGGCTCGGCGATCGGACAGACAATACACGTTACAGCGACTTGGATGCACGCAAGGCTGCTCTCATCGCGATTGTTAAAACTCAGCCGATACCTCGCCGTAAGCTGACAACTGAACCGATCGTCAATTTAAAAGAGCTGTGCAGCGCGATCCACGCGCCGGCCTCGTACATCTCGAAGCACGCATCGTTGTTGTTGATCGTGGCCGAAGCAGCTCAGCGCCAAGGACTTCGCATGCCGAAACTGCGGGCGCAGCAAGCGGCTCCGTCGTCGAGATCGGTGACTGACACACGCCCTCCACATGCAAAGAGACTAACGACAAAATCGATTGAAGAGATCTACTACACACTGACAAAGGTCCTGCGGCATATCGAACGACAGCGGCGCCATCTGCTCGCCGACGAATTCGTTTTGGCAGCCCTTAGCGAGCCAGGGCGCGTGCGGCGGCGCGTCAAGTCGGCAGGGCTGACGCCGGCCGACTTCCAAGCGATCGAAGCCGCGTGCCTAGCTGCCATCCGGCGTGTCAAATCGCGCCTCCTTGTCGAGGGGCCCGCGCGCGCGGCACGGGGCCGAGCGAACCTTCTCTCCGGGGAGAGCGAAGCGACTTGGGGCAAGAACCTCGACAATCTGATCGCTTATCTTGCCACATATGCACCTTGCCAAGCCATCGGACGAGGCCAATCTTCACTGCAGAGTCAGACATCAGCGCATGAGAGGCGAACTTCGCCGCCGGCGTCCCCTGCGCCACTATGGACGGTCTGGGCCGAGCCGGAAACGTTCGATGCGGCGCTTCGCCTGCATATGGCAAGGCATAGGGAGAGCATCCGCCGCTTGCATGCGGCCTTGGCCTCTTCGAGCGCTCCTCCCTCGCTCAATACCTTGGCGCACTGGTATCGAGGTGCATCGAAGCCTGCTACCGCTGCGAGCTTCTCAGCTCTAGCCGCCATCGAGCGTCGCTATGTGCTGCCGCAAGGCTACTTCGCCGCCAAGTTACCTAACCAAAGCGCGAAGGTGACACAGCTCGGCATGGTCCCTCTCCCGCAATACGAGCGACGCCGTCTCGCGTGGCACCTACCCGCTGATTTTGCGCGTCGTGCCCCGGACGAGCAGCAGGAGATCCTCACCTGGGTCCGACGAGTCATCATCAGCGGCAGCACCGAATATCGACGGTATCAATCAGCCGCTGCAAAGCAGCGCTACGCCCTGCGGTTCACTGATCTCGGCTTGGAGGCCGCTGGGGAAAGGACTTCTACTGTTGACCGTGCTCGCCGCAGCGCGCTCACCGAAGCGCCCGCTCGACTCCGTCGCGAGATGTTAGAGCTCTTGCGTTTCAAGACCTCCACGTTGACCGCGGCCGGCTTGCGTCGGAATGGCGTCTGGAATGCCGAGACGGCTTCGCAGAAGGTCGAACATTTCGCCCTTATGTTCGGCGCTCTAACAGCCGACCCCAAGGGTGACGTCGCCGGATTCGGCGCCACAGCAAAACGCCTCACCTTTGCGATGCTCGTCTTTCCGGCGGTGTGGGATTGGTATCTCGGTTGGCGAGAACGCCGACGCGGCTTTTTCACGCAATGGGAGGTCGACATGCTCGTGATCGCCCTCTCTCTCGTAAAAGCTGAAACAGGATGGCTGCGACAGACGCCTGCTCTCGCCACCAATCTCGAGCCCATTCCCGGCCTGATCTCTGCCGCCGATATCGCCACGGCCAAGGCCGACTGGTACGCAGCCTGCGACGCTATGCATGAGCACGGCCGCAACCGGATCAGGGAACTGCTGCGGGTCATACGAGCAGGCAAGTTACGCGATCCAGGACACACCGGAGATGATCGCGAATCATTACGGGCGCTTCCTGCCGCAAGACAAGTCTGCCATCGCAGCCAGGATCCTAAATCGAGTTTGGGCGGACACATAGCTGCAGTCCCTCCCCGAGGCACAGCAGCGGACTACCGGTGCCCGCACGCAGACGAAGGGGCCCCTCGATCGAGGCCCCCCGTTTCACAGGAACTTCCGTCGCGCTGGGCGGGCGACCATGTCGATTGCCGGTAAGATCGGCTGCACACCCTAGAATGTCGGGCCTGCGGACACTTTGCATCGGTGTCTTTGGAGGCTCTCCTGCACAAGAGACGATTCCACACATTGGCTCGGCTCGCTCGCTCAAAGGTTGCTTAGGGCGGGATGTCGGTCTTTCGCTTTCGATGAACTCCCGTATCGTGGGGCAAGGCGGCGATGCCAATGATGAACCTCTCGCATTCTGGGGAGATCTGGCGTTTCCGGAAAGGGCGAGAGTTCCCGACCTCGACTGCTGAATGAGTGTCGAGGTCAGAGGAGCAGAGAATTAGGGGAGTCCCCTCTCCTCGGTGACTGAGAGCAGCCATTGCCGGTCTGCGGAGTGAGCACGACCCGTAGGACAATTGCAATATCTCGCTCGTGGTCGAATTGGCGGAGCAGTTGAGCCCGTCGAGCGGTAAGCTTCCGTCCGTTTAAGCTCCCGAGTACTCCGAGATTCTCTCGTGATGAGGCTGGCCTATCAAACGGCCTCCGGGGCTGGGCGTACCAAGACCCTACGGCCTATCCGCGAAAAGAGGGCGAGCATGAACCCACACGCAGACCCTTCCACGTCATGGCGTGGCGATCCACCCTCCGCCCTTATCGCTGCGCGCGGCCTCCATCCCGATCGGCAGACACTGAATTTGGCGGTTTTGCTTGGCACCATCGCTGCGCTTGGCCTGCTATTTCAAGTCGGGCATTTTGCTGAGCACGCCTTCCAATTCGCTGTGTGGGTGTTGGGCGATCTTTCCAATATTTGCGGCCGCGATACACCGTGGATGTCACCCTGGGTGACCGAACTGGTAAGCCAGACCGGCCTACTGCTCTTCCCAACAGCCGACGAGGCCCGACGCATGATGCTCGGCATGGAGTTACTGCATCTTGTCGGAAACAGCATCTTTCTCGTGGGAATTGCGTCACTCTACTATTGCGTTCGAAGCAAATGGATTCGCTGGGCCTTCTATATCGAGGCATTTCATCTCTATGAGCACATCATGCTTACCGCGACGGCCTTCTTTATAGGCAAGCCGATCGGGTTGAGCACTTTATTCGGTGGTGTGAATGCTCTTGGAAATCGTGAATTTGCTGTCGGATGCCGAGTTACTTGGCATTTCGCGATGAATTTGCTCCCGATGCCATTCGCCATGATCGGGTTAATGAAACATTGGCGCTCTAAGGCCCCCGCCCAGGCCTGATGGCGGCGTGACGGCCCCGCTGGGCATAGCGGCAGCACGACCGAGATGTCAGCCGATCTTCCGGGGGATCATGGCTGCCATCCGGATGGCCTAGCCTGCTCTTCTGAAGCCTGAGCAGTAGATGACTTTTGAGCTCCGCGACCCAACCTCCAAAAATGAGGCCAAAGGCCTGTGCGACCAGCCGTGATCCTCCCGTGATCCATTGACCCTTCGATCCAGATCGGTTGCAATCGGCTTCTGCCGATAAGCAGGGGTTGTACGATTTCGTTGCATGGGGGGCGCCATGCTCAATGTCACATTGCTAGGCGGAGCTTCGTTTTCGGTCGACGGCGCTGTAATCAGATCGGACCTCGGTCCTGCTGGGCGCCTTCTTGCCTGCTATCTTTTCGAGTTCATGGGGCGGCCACATCGCCGTGAACGTCTTGCTGACTTGTTTTGGGGCGAGATGGAGCCGGACAAGGCGCGATCCGCCATGAATACAGCTGTGTGGCGGATCCGCAAATTGCTGGACCTCGGAGGCAAAGGAAACGGCCGCAGGCTAGTTACGATCGGAGAAGATGTTCTCTTAGAGCCTTCCAATTCGGTGCAGGTCGACACTCGAGCACTGCAGAGACTGTCGAAACGCGCACTGGGCAAACCCCAAGGTGCTGATCTCAGCACCGCCGACGAGGAAGAGATTGGCGCTGCAGTCGATTCTTACGCTGGGCCATTTCTGGATGGCGACGATGGTGATTGGGTCCTTCAGGAGCGGGAACGCCTCCACGGAATTTTCGTCAGGAGCTCCCTTGAGCTCATGCGATGCGCAGCTCTCCGATGCGGCGGAGGTCATATGCTCCTCCGAATTATCTCGTGAAAAAGGAGAACGGCCCTCCGCAACGGTCGCACTTCGGCATTAGCGGTGGCTGAATCATTGCCGGGATCTGAGACGATGGCGTAAGCTGCCGGCGTCGCTCGACTGAGCGCGTCACGCACGAATTCGAGAGCGTTCTCGGGATTTGCGACAGGCCGGTAAATGCCCCTGGGGTCTACCTGATCGTCGCGGACCTTTCCGCGCCAGTGGCTAGCTTCGAGCTCGCTCCACTCGAACCAGAACTTGAGCACGAAGGTCTTTTCCAAGACAGGGGGGGGAATACGAGCCGCTGAAGTCATGGGTGACAGACTTAAGGCTTACAGACCTCCGGATTGTCTCGTACACTTGGACGCGAAGTAGTGGCCTTGTTCCGAAGCTATCACGGGTGGCTCACGGCCAACTTGCAAAAATTGAAAGGTCAAAAGCCCTCGACGGAGCATCGGCGAGGGCCGTCGCATGCAGCTCGGTTAGGCTTGCGCTTGTGCAGATCCAAAATGCGACAATAGGTAACTATCCAGGCGATCGAAGATCGCCCTGGACTCGATCTCCTGATACAACTGTTTGGTATCTGGCATCGGCTCGATGCCAAGATCCGTCCTCAGAACGCTCTTTAGCTTTTGATAGGCAACGAGCGCCTTCGCTTGCTGCCCACTGAGGACAAGAAGAAGCATCACGTCGCGCTGAACACTTTCTCGTAACGGGTCCGCTTCGATAACACTTTGGCCGTACTGGAGCGCACGCTCATGGTCGCGGCGGCGAGACGAACGTGGTGGGCAATGTGTACTACGCGCGGCATGTCTCATGGCAAGGTCGTTGCCGGGAGATGTTCTTGCGGGAACATGTGCCGCAGATCTTAAACGATCTCGCGAGCGATCTCCGCCTCGTCACACTGAAGGTGTCATGCGAATATTATGAGGAGCTACGAGCCTTCGACGAAGTTGAAGTCGCGATGCGCCTTGCGCAACACCACGCTCATCGCATCGGGCTGAGCTTTGAATATCTCCTGCTTCGGGAGCGGACTCAAACCCTAGCTGCGCGGGGTTTTCAGGAGATCGCCTGCATGCGCGCCACGAGCAGCGGGCTTATTCCCGCTGAGCTCCCGCCTGCCTTGACCAGAGCGTTGCAAGAATACCGTGCAGTCCCCATCCCTCCGGAGGTTGACGCGTCACCGACTCTCAAACTCGGGTAAGCGAATTGCGGGCACTTACCGCCACGGAGCTTCAGATGAAGCCGCGGCCCAAAATCATCCCATCGCTCAGGTTACGTTTGAGCGGACAACAAGAAGCGAACTGAGCCTATAATCTCAGCTGTGCAAGGCTTCGGTCTTTACAATGACCTCCCCGACAATGGATCCCCAGCTCGCGTGGCCTATCGAGACACACCTGCTTAGGGCGATCCGGTGCTAGACGGAGCTGAGAACAAGAGCGACGACGAGGAACAGGCGCACGCCACAGCGCCAACTGACAAAAGACCGTGCACTTGACCGCCGGTTAGCACGGCGAGGTCATGAGATCGTTGAGGGCTTTTGGTAAGTGAAAACAGGTCACCTTCGCTGGGAGGGAATGAAGAGACCCCCCACCCCTCCGCTCGACCCTCATGTTCTTCGATTTTGCGACCATCGACATAAATCGCGGAGTCGATCCAGAGTTTCATTTTGCCGGGAAGATCCGCAGCTGGGCTTCCTGCTACAACAACACTGCCCTTATCGCGCACCGATGCAAATGTCACTTCCACGCCAAGGATACCGCTTCGCCCCCTCGCCTCCCACTTTACAACTTCGACGGCAACTTGGCGGTTGTTATCTGGCCCGATCTGCGGATCGGAGCAGCGCACATGCATTTCGGCGGAGAACTCTAGAACTTCGCTCTGTGTGCCGATCTGGAGCGTAAAGATGGGTTTGGAGTAGATGATATATTCCGCTGCCGGCGGAAAATGGTGTGGCGCCACGTGGAACATAGGCGCGGCCCCGATTCTGTAACTTTGTGGTGCAGTCGCCAACTTGGATCTCCTTGCATACGCACAACGTTGACAAGGACTTTAGATTTATGGGACCTGCCCTCTATCGCTCGAACATGGTGTGGCTATTGCTTTAAAGTCACGGGTCGATCTCGGGTTGGAGAAACCAGAGCCCCTTCCCTTTCCCTCGGGTTGGTAGCCTCCGGCGGTGAAGAAGTTGCTGCATTCGGTTGGGGGAGAAGGGCCTGCGATGAGGCCGAGGTTCGTCCATTAGGACCACGTCTCGATCTCGAAATCAGCCGCGTCGACGAAGCGGTCCCCGCCGCTACGCAGGATAAAGGTGCGGCCAAAAACCACCCGAAACAGCAGATAAGCGAGATGTAGCCAGCCGAAAATAGTTCGCTGCTCTGGCCTCTACGCCAACAGCCCAAATGGCCCTCCGAAAGGATCGACTGCTTCGACAGCAACCTGATTTCCAGGCACTGATATCGGACCTCTCAGAATCGCTCCGCCGTTCACTTCAATTGCTTTAGCACTCGATTGTATATCTGAGCAATTTAAATAGTAATTCCAGTAAGATTTCACTGATGAATTCGCACAGCTAGCAAAAGCCCCTATCGTATCTCCTCCGCAAATGATTAATAGAATCTTACCTATATCTCCTAAATCCAATTCATCGCCGCGCGTCCACCCGAATATATCTGAATATAATTTAAATGACTCTTTAAAATCCCTCGTTACAAGCTCATGCCACGCCACAATTTTAGCTTGCTCGCTATCGTCTGATCTAGAATTTTCACGCTCCAACACGCCAAATACAGCAGAGAAATTATCCTCAATTATAGCAGCTCGGCCGCCAGCGGTTTGAAATGGGCCGGC
This sequence comes from Allobosea sp. RAF48, assembly GCF_052114025.1. Lineage (NCBI taxonomy): Bacteria > Pseudomonadati > Pseudomonadota > Alphaproteobacteria > Hyphomicrobiales > Alloboseaceae > Allobosea > Allobosea sp. RAF48. The sequence goes on along the minus strand of NZ_JBFRDZ010000005.1, from coordinate 30,451 downwards.
CTTGAGCTTTCCTCCAATTTGAACAACCTTCGCGCAACAATCGTCAAGATTGCCGACTTCTATATATCCGATCCAGGTTGTTCCAGCTATTCTACCTGCGTTTTCGGGACGTTCTGCATGCACGTATCGAACCTTGAAGGCGTTTTGCGGCAAGAGTTCCCGAAGGTTATTTGGCCCAGATGGCTCAAGGACCTTTTCGTAGAAGGTCAAGGCCGAGGATGGATCCAGCGCATGCAGTTCGAAGCGGACGAATTTGCCCTGACTCGCTGTCATTCGAGTGCTCCCCATACACGGAGTGTCCGAATGAGCAGCGCCTTCTTGATAGATCCTGTCAAGATCCAACCTTCAGCGGTGGGCGGAAACCGCTTTCATGGGCATGTTCGAAGGCTCAGATAGAATACCTTACGACCAATGACCTAACTCTAACGCACTCGGCCTATCCAACAGACGGACCACGGTTCATGGCCGTCCTGAGATCATCGTCATAGCTCGACCGTTTTGGCGACGGAGACGGGCCGGGCGCTCTGGAAATGGGCCAACGCAATCCTACGGCCGTAAGCCTATCGGAAATTGCGCAGGCGCTGGAGGCGAGCGTGGGCGATCTGGTCCAAGAGCCACCGCTCGAATAATCGCGATTGAAGGAAAAATACCGCTGGAAGCGAGATCAACTTCGGCGCGAGAGGCCGTATTGAAGCGTTGATTTTCAGATCACAGCTTGAATGGACGCGAAGGCTTCCGCGAAAACGGCTTCGGGCGATTGATCGGCGCTGATCACGCGATAGGAATATGGAAATCTCGTGGCTTGATCCAAAAATGACTGCCGAACTCGTCTGTGAAAAGTGAGATCTAAGGCCTCAAATCGACTTTCATCGCTAAGCGACTCGGCCAATCGCCTCTTGCTTCGCGCCAATGCAACTTCAGGGTCGATATCCAGTACCAGGGTCAGATGTGGCCATAGGTCATCGATGGCCAGCCTGTGGAGATCTAGAATGAGTGCCTCGGAAAGCCCTCGTCCAGCCCCTTGATAGGCGAGAGTTGAGCCCACAAATCGGTCGCAGAGGACAATGCTTCCCGAATCAAGTGCGGGGCGAATTAATTCGTCGACGTGCTGACGTCGACTGGCATTCATCAAGAGCAATTCCGCTGTCGGCGTCCAATCGTAAGCCTGTTCAGCTAAAAGAAGTTGCCGCAACGCGGTGCCAGCAGGCGTGCCGCCTGGCTCGCGTGTAGCGATGACATCCCGGCCGAGTTCGCGGAGCTTTTCGACCAGCATTTTTGCTAGCCCGGTCTTTCCGCTGCCATCCACGCCTTCCAGCGCCACCATTAAACCAGCGGTTCTCATCACATCTCTCATAAGCCCAATAGAATTCTCGCTACGGAATTGGGGAGCTTTTCTTGTTAGCAGGAGTGAGACAGTCGAGGACTCTCATATCAGGAAGCATCGAAAATTACGGGCCTCATGCTGAAGTGAGAGTTGACGGGGGTGGATACCACCTCCTTCGAGGGTGATGAAACGTCCCTTGTCCATGTCGATCCGTTCAGCTCCGGCCCAGCGCCTTGCGGACCCAGCCGGTCGTGGCCTCGAACAGCGCATCGAGTGCGCGGCTCTGCAGCGTGCCGGCCTGCACGGTTTCGGCCGCGTAGAGGGGCACGTCCAAGGTCTTGATATCGCCGCGCGTCACGATGAGGCGGCCAACTTCCGCCCCTTCCTGGACTGGAACCGCTAGGGGGCCGCGATAGACGATGCGCGCAGCCAGGCGCTCAGTGCTGCCCCGCGGCAGGAGCAGGCTGATGGCGCCCTTGCTGCGCAGCCCGACGCGCCCCTTTTCCCCGCCATAGACGCTCGCCTCTCCGACGATCTCGCCATTGGCGAAGAGCTGTCGACGTTCAAAGGCGCGAAAGCCCCATTCCAGCAGCTTGCGGGCCTCGCTTGCCCGGTCCCGCGCCGTCTTGAGGCCGTTGACGACGACGATCAGGCGCTGACCGTTCTGGACGGCCGAGCCGACGAGGCCAAAGCCCGACTCGTCGATGTTCCCCGTCTTCAGCCCGTCGGCGCCGATATCCATCGTCAGCAGCGGGTTGCGGTTCTGCTGCCTGATCTTGTTCCATGTGAACTCGCGCTGGCCGAAGATCTTGTAGAGTTCCGGATAGGTCTTGATGACGTGGTCGGCGAGCAAGGCGAGCTCGCGCGCCGTCACCCGCTGTTGCGGGTCGGCCATGCCGGTCGCATTCCGAAACACGGATTTCGTCAAGCCGAGCCCCCGGACCCGCTCGGTCATGATTCGGCCGAACGTCGCTTCATCCCCCGCGATGGCTTCGGCGAGAGCGATCGAAGCATCGTTGCCGGACTGAACGATGATGCCTTGCAGAATGTCGGACAGCTTGATGCGGCTGTTGACGATGGCGAACATCGCCGAGCCGCCCGAGGGCGCGCCGCCCTTGCGCCAGGCATTTTCGGAGATGCCGATCTCACTGTCGAGAGACAAGCGGCCGGCGTTGATATCCTGAAAGGCGACCAGCACCGTTGCCAGCTTAGCCATGCTGGCCGGGACCATCAGTTCGTCGGCCGATTTCTCGTAGAGGACGGCGCCGGTATCCGAATCGAGCAGGACAGCGAAAGGCGCCTGCGACTGAAAGCTCTGCGCCTGGACCGCAGCGGCAAACCCCAGCGCGATGAAGAGGACAAGCAGGCGAGCGACCAGCCACCGAACCGGCGGCGTGGCCGCGGCATACGGGTTGGGACGACAAAAGGCGCTCATGCCTCAATGTGAAGCAGAGCGCCCGGTATCAGGTCAAGGCGATTGGCGTCAGTTGCGCGCTAGCGACTGAAGAGTCTGGGGAGCCACCTGGTTGAGCGGATGGCCTTTGGCGAGGCGCTCTGCCGGAGCCTTCTCGGGCGCCGTGAAGAGGCGGGCCATGCTCGCGCGCGGCGGCGGCAGCGTGGAGCGTAGTGCCGTCGGAACCGCAACCGGCTTTCCGGCGTTGGCGATGGTATCGAGATCGAAAGGCCGGCTCGGCGGCAGCGGGGCGGCACGGACCGGCGTGGCTTCAGCAGCCGCGGGACCGGCCGAGGCCAATGTCGCCATGACCGGCGACGAGGGCGAGATCGTCCGCGTCGCCTGCGGTGCATAGGCCTGGGCGACAGGCTGGCTGATCGCGGGCGCCGGAGCAGGTTCGAGCTCGACCACCGGGGCTGGGGCCGGGGCGTCGATATCGGCGCTGCGCGTGCGCGTGGTGGCGACCCCTTCCGTGCTGGCGACCATCGTCCGTGCGCTGGTGCCCGGGATCGGCGCCTGGCTGCCGTCGGTGCGGAGCGTGGCGAGCAGGAGATTATCGTCGGAGCCGGCGAGCGAAGCCTGGCCGAGATATTCCATCTTGATGCGCGCGGTGCCGAGATGGCGGAAGGCTAGCGCGTCGGCGGTTTTCTGCGACACGTCCATCAGGCGATTGCCGTGGTAGGGGCCGCGGTCGTTGACGCGTACGATGATCGAGCGATTGTTCAAAAGGTTGGTGACACGCGCATAGGCCGGCAGGGGCATGGTGGGATGCGCGGCGGAGATGCTGTTGCGGTCATAGACCTCGCCATTGGCCGTGCGCCGGCCGTGGAAGGCCTCGCCATACCAGGAGGCCATGCCGACCGCGGAATAGCCAAGCGGCTTTTCGTAGGGCACGTAGCGCTTGCCGGCGACCGAATAGGCCTTGCCGACGAGCTGGCGACCGCCCCCCTTTGGCACCTCCTCGCCATCCGCGACGACGCGCGGGCTGGCGGGGCCGTATTTCCACTGCGGGAAGGCACCGATCTCCTTGGAGCGGCGGCCCGCAGTCTGATTGCCTGCGCAGTTGGCGACGAACAGCCCGGCCAGCACGACGCAGCCCAGACGCGCAATGGACGAGACGGAAGAAGACGCTGGAGGCGATCCGGTCACGCTGGAGGGGAGCTGCTTGGCCGAAAGGCTAGCGTCTCGCATCATTCTGCTCTTCCGCTTTCTGCGCCAAAAACCACGGCTTCGCCCAAGCCGCATGCACGGCTTGACCGAGTTTTCGGTCAATTCCTTTAAGGGATCGTTAAACAGCGAAATACCTGCGTTGAGGATTCGCTGAACAGGACGTCCCTGCCTTTGAGCGGGCACAAAGGTGTTCGAACGGTGACGGGTGTCAACCGGCCCGACAGAACTTCGCCACTTTTTCCACCGGCAGTGACCTTATCGCCACTATCGACGACGAAGGCCCGGCGCTTGGATTGCGATCGGGATGTATGTTCGTTTTATCGGGAAGTTGCGCTTTACGCCTCACGGGCCCCTTGCAAATCGGCAGCCCCGATTGCATTGAACCATGGCCGGAAGGGTGGCCGAGTGGTTTAAGGCAGCGGTCTTGAAAACCGCCGTGGGTGCAAGCCCACCGTGGGTTCGAATCCCACCCCTTCCGCCAGCGCATCTCCAAGTCGCTGGTTTCCTTCTAAGCCCGTGGCGTCTCAAGCAAAATTCCTGCAACTGCCATACCGGGACGCTGCGCCGGGGGCTGAGACGAGATGTCTGACCGCCTCCATGCGCGAGACGGAACCTGCTCCTTCGAGCCAAACATCCGGCCGGCTTGCAGCACGTGTTCAAGTCTGGGGACCGTGGGAAATCGCTCAAGGCAAAGGGCCTTCCCGAGGCGAGGCCGCGAGCGCGATTCGAGAGCGTCCGTTGCGACGCCGAGATGGAAGAAACCCGCAAACGACTCGGCGCTCCGTCCGGACCTGCATGGGGTCGGCAACGGCTGCCCGCGCACGGAAATCCCGGCCGTGCCGGCGTCATGATGTGGCAAACACCGCACCGTGACGCCAATGGGCTTCCGCGGGACGCGAGGCCGAGATTCGCGGCGGGTGGCGCCGCGGTTCGCCGCCACCCTTGGCAAGGCGACGTCACACGAGCGTGATGGCGTCGTATCCCAACGCGTTGTTGATGTCGTCGATCGATGTGAACGTGCCGCCGCCGGAAACGCCGTCGATCTGGATCGTGCCGAAGCCGAAATCCAGAACGACGCTCGAGCCGGAATCATCCACCGTCACCGAGACCGTCGTCGGGTCGGCAACGTCGATTTGGATGGTGTCCTCGTCCGTTGCATTGAGGTCGGTGACTTCGTCGTCGCCGAACGGAGTGTCTGCGCCATCACCGAAATGGAAGGTGTCGGTGCCGGCACCGCCCGTCAGCAGATCGTCGCCAGCATCCCCGTACAGGTTGTCGGCTCCGTTGCCGCCGTCGATCTCGTCGTTGCCGTCGCCGCCATGGAGTTCGTCGCTGCCGGCGTCACCTCTGATCTCGTCGTCCCCGGCGTCGCCCGAGAGGGTGTCGTTTCCGGCCCCTCCGGCCAGGGCGTCGTCGCCGTCGCCACCATTGCCCGTGTCGTTGCCGTCGCCGCCAGCCAGCTCGTCGTTGCCGGCGTCGCCATTCAGCGTATCCGCTCCCGCTCCGCCGCTCAGCGTGTCATCGCCGTCGCCGCCACTGAGCGTATCCAGCCCTGCCCCACCGTCCAGGGTGTCGTCGCCGTCGCCGCCGCTCAGGTTGTCGTCGCCATCACCGCCATCCATCACGTCGGCACCGGCATTGCCCTCCATGGTATCGTTGCCGGCATCGCCGCTCATCGTATCGTTGCCGGCGTTGCCATTCATGACGTCATTGCCGTCGCCGCCGTTCAGCGTGTCATTGCCGATGCCGCCGCTCATGACGTCGTCGCCGGCATCGCCATTCAGCGTGTCGTTGCCGGCGCCGCCGTCCATCGTGTCGACCCCCGCCCCTCCGTTCAGCGTGTCGGCACCTGCCGCCCCGTTCAGGACATCGTCGCCATCGCCGCCATCGATGGTGTCGTTGCCGGCGCCGCCGTTGAGGGTGTCGTTGCCGGCATCGCCGGACAGGGTGTCGTCGCCGGCGTTGCCGTTGATGACGTCGTCGCCGTCACCGCCGCCGATCGTGTCGTTTCCGGCATCGCCGGACAGGGTGTCGTTGCCGACGCCGCCGAGAATATTGTCGTCTCCGGCGCCGCCGCTGATGGTGTCGTTGCCGGCGTCGCCGGACAGGATGTCGTTGCCGGCATCGCCGTTGACGACGTCGTCGCCGTCGCCACCGCTGATCGTATCGTTGCCGGCATTGCCATCCAGCGTGTCGTCTCCGACGCCGCCGAGAATATTGTCGTCGCCGGCTCCGCCGCTGACGAAATCATTGCCGCCGTCGGCGTCGATCGTGTCATTGCCGGCGAAGCCATGGATGATGTCGTCACCGCTGGTATCGGGAGGGGGGATGATATCGTCGCCGGGTGTACCATTGATAATCGCCATGGCAGTTCTCCCTGCTGCAGATGGCCCTCGCATAGGCAAGCGACCGCCCATGCGCTGTCGTGCGCCGGGTATCGATCGTTACGGATCGAGAGATTTGCGAAGGTGGCGGAAGCTAGGGAGATACAGGGGGGCGACGCAATCCCCATTTGGAGACAAAAGCCGGCGACGCCGACGCTATTCTGTCGTCATTTCGCAAGTCTAATTGGTTTTATCTTCGAGAATCCGAGCGTTAGACGCTGCAACTTGCGCAGCGATCAAAACAAATCGCCGTCGAATGGATTCCGCGTGGCGATCGACGCAAAGGCACGGATGCCCCGGGTGTCCAGGATGCTCAGATCGCGAGACTTGCAGGCGTTCATCGCCTCAAACCGTTTCTGTCACCAAATGGGGATTATGCCGGAGGATAAGCTTCCCTAGCGTCGCTTGTCCGCTCTCGGGCCGCCTTCCGTGGCAGCAAAGCGGCGCCCGGCCGAGCCCGGTGTTTGCGGCAATCCACGACGGGGGCGTGCTGGATCAAGGGAGGCGAGATCATGGCTGCGGTGGCGTGGGCGCTGAAGAACTTCTCGATAGCAACACGACTGTGCAACAGGGGCTCGCCGCCCCCGGCCAGAGGCCGACAGCTTCAGGTGAAATCGCGATACGGCGCGATCTGAAGGCTGCCTCCCGCCTCGCTCCATTGCGCCGGAGCATGATCGCGTCCGTGAATCGGCTTGTCCGAGTCGGCGTCATCCTCCTGCCATATCGCGCAAACGCTTCTTTCAGTCCGAGGACACATGTCCGACGCGTCTGCAGGCCGCACGACTTCCGGGTTTCGCACCAGGGTCACCGCCGACACCGCCATATTGAGAGGTCGCAGGCTTCTCATGGCGATTCCGGGGTGGCGTTCATTGCTGTGGGTCGTCGTCTTCAGCGTCGCGATCAACCTGCTGCTGCTGATCCTGCCCTTCTATTCGATCCAGGTCTTCGACCGGGTGATCACGAGCGGCAATATCGAGACGCTCGTCGGGCTGACGGGCCTTGCCGTCGCGGCGCTCGGCTTCAGCGCCTGCTTCGATATCCTGCGCAACCGCCTGCTCGGTCGCTTTGCGGTCGGCTTCGAGCGATTGCTCGCGCCCCTCGTGCTCAAGGCCGCGATCGCGGACTCGGCTAAGCGCAACGAGGGCGGCACTCACGACATGGTGCGGGTGCGCGAACTCAGAAACGTCCTGTCGAGCGGCACCGCCTCGACCCTGATCGACGCGCCCTTCCTGCCGGCCTTTGTCGCCGTGCTCTTCCTGATTCACCCTTGGTACGGCACGATCGCGCTGATCGGCTCCCTGCTCCTGCTCCTCCTGGCGTTTGTGAGCGGGCGCGTGGCGCGCGCCGAGCTGGTGCAGGCTTCGGGCACCGCCCTGCGCGCGCAGCGTGCGCTGGACGGCATCGTCGCTCATGCCAATCTCGTCCGTGCGATGGGGTGGACGCACGGGGCGATCCGCGAATTCCTCCGGCTCAACGACGCCGCGCTGGTGCCCGTGGTCAAGGCGAATGAGCACGTGGCCCTGATCGCCTCCGTCGCGCGCGCGATCCGGATCGTGCTTCAGGTCGCCGCTATCGGGACCGGTGCCTGGCTCGTGCTGCAGAACGAGGTGCTCAGCGGAAGCATGATGGCAAGCTCCATCCTCATCAGCCGCACGCTGGCGCCAATGGAGCAACTCGTCGCCGGCTTGCGCACGCTGACTTCGGCGCGCGATGCCTGGGGGCATGTCAGCAGCGCCGCCGCTTCCGCCCTTGTAAGCCAGGGCCGAACGCTCCTGCCGCCTCCGCTGGGCGCGCTCGACATCAATGCCGTCACCTTTCGCAACCCGAATGCGAGGCGATCTATCCTGGCCGGCATCAGTTTCCGCTGCCTCCCGGCCAGCGTCATCGTCGTCATCGGCCCGACCGGTGCGGGCAAGTCGACACTCCTGCGGATGATTGCCGCCCTTGAGAGGCCGACGACGGGCACGATTCGTCTGGACGGCGCCTCGCTGGAGCACTGGGACCCGGATCAACTCGGACGCTACGTCGGGTACCTGCCGCAGGATGTCGAATTATTGGGTGGCACGGTCGCGGAAGCTATCGCCGGCTTCGATGAAACGGCAACCGATACGGACGTGATCAGCGCCGCCAGGCAAGCCAACGCTCATCAGATGATCCTGTCTCTCCCGAACGGCTATGAGACCGACATCGGCCGGGATGGCAACAAGCTTTCAGGCGGGCAACGCCAGCGCATCGGACTGGCGCGCGCGCTCTTCGGCAAGCGCAAGCTGATCCTGCTGGACGAGCCCAATTCCAATCTCGACCCGGATGGCGAGGAGGCGTTGTGCGCAGCGATCCGCGAGGCGAAAGCGCGGGGAGCGACGCTCGTCATCGTCACGCATCGCCCGCGGCTCTTCACTGTGGCAGACCTGATTCTGTTCTTGCGGGACGGCGCCCAGGTTGCCTTCGGGCCTCCCTGCCAGGTGCTCCCGCAGACCATGGCCGGCGCCACGCCGATGCGGCATTCACATCCTGTCCCGAGTGAGAAGGTCAGGTCCGACATTGTTGACAGGAGGCGCTGATGCCTGCCGTCGACCTTCCGTCCCTTTCGCGTGGGCTGAGCGTAGCCCAGGACGGCCGGCCCGCCGCGCTGATCCGGGCCGCAAGCACCGACCTGGAGCAGGTACCGGAGCTTCCCCGGTCAGACACCGCCTCCCTCGTCCGCTGGGGGGCCGCGCTGGTGATCCTTCTCTTCGGCATCTTCGGCATCTGGGCTGCAACCGTGCCGCTTGCGAGCGCGGTCATCGCGCCCGGCGTGGTCAAGGTATTGTCCCAGCATCGCGCGGTGCAGCACCTCGAAGGAGGGATCGTCAAGGCTATTCTTGTCCATGAAGGCGAGCAGGCCGAGCGTGGTCAGCTCCTTGCCCAGCTCGACACGACGCAGATCGAAGCCAATCTCGGCGTCCTCGAAGCGAAGCTCTTCTCCGATCTTGCGACGGTGGCCCGCCTGGAGGCGGAACAGGCTGGCGCTGCCGAGGTTTCCTTCCCCGACGAGCTGCAAACCAATACGACAAGCAGGGAGGCGCGGTCTGCAATGGCGACCCAGCTTTCCGAATTCGCCGCAAGGGCCACTTCGCTCCAAGGGGAGCGCAAGCTCATCGATCAGCAGATATTGCAGCTCGAAGAGGCGATCCGGGGACTCCAGAGCGGTTCTGGAGGCTTGGGGCGACAGCTCGCCTACCTCCAGGAGGAAATCAAGGATTCAGACTTTCTCTTGGCGAAGGGGCTGGCGCGAAGACCGAAAGTTCTCGCCCTCAAGCGAGCGGAAGCCGATGTCGAAGCCCAGATGGCGACGAACGCATCGTCGGTGGCCCAATCAAGAGGCAAGATCGCCGAGCTGGAGGATAGGCGTCGACAAACCGTCAACACCTGGCTCGAGGATGTCGCCAAGCAGAGCCACGCCGCTCGTGAACGGATCGCCGACGCGCGGCACCGAATAGAGGCGGCGCGGGACATGCTCAGTCGGAGCGAGATCCGCGCCCCTGAGGCGGGCACGGTCGTCGGCCTCAACACGCGCAGCCTGAACGCGGTCCTCAATCCGCGTGAAACCCTGCTCGACATCGTGCCGATGCAGGACCGTCTGATCGTCGAGGGCGAGGTAAAGCCGAGCGATCGGAACGAGGTAAGGGTCGGACAGCCGGCTCGCGTGCGGGTTCTCGCCTTCAACTCCAGACGCACGCCCATGCTGACCGGCGCCGTCACGATGGTTACGGCTGATGCGCTCATCGAACCGAGATCAGGCAAGTCGTTCTACAAGGCCGAGGTTGACCTCCGGCAAACGCCGGAGCTCACTCCCTATTTCGCTTCGCTTCAGCCGGGCATGCCGGTCGAGATCTTCATAGAGACCGGTCGGCGGACATTCGCGGAATACCTGCTGCAGCCGTTGATGCTGCGCATGCAGCGCGCCTTCAAGGAGAGTTGACCAACACGGCGGGGGATCAATGCGACTGAGGAGGCCTCGATGTTGCGGGACGATTCCACCACGCCGGCGCAGCCGGGCAGAGCCGCGACGCTTCTCGCTCTGGAAGCTTTCGGACGGGCGATGCTCGGACTGCTCGAATGCAAGCGATGCTTTGTCCTGACGCTTTCCCGGCCGAGCGGCTTCGCCGTCGCGGCGGTTCGTGTCGGCCTTGACGGCGATGTGCAGCCATCGGCAGATGTGATCACGCGCCTGGTGTGCAGGCCGGATTGGCAGGGCAGCGGTCTGTTCGCCGTCGATTCGACCGATGCGCTGGTCGCGGAACTGCTCGGCAAGGAGCCGGACGAGGCCGAGCACGCGCTGGCAGGGTGCCTGCCCGCCAGCGACGGGAATGATCTGGTTTTCCTGGCGGGCTGGCGGCCGCATTCTCTCTCGGCCACGGAGATGGTCTGCGTATCCCGCGCCGCAAGCGTGATCTGGGCGACGACCCAGGGCTTCACGCAGCGGCGACACGAAAACCTGAGCCTGGACACCCTCCTGCAGGAATTGGCCTTTCCGGCATTCGCCGTGGACCATCAACTGCGCGTCCTCGAAACCAACGACGCCGGCCGGCAGATGCTTCTGGCGAAGAACCCGGTTCGCCTCGATCATGGCGCCCTCGCCGGCCCGAACTCGCTCGTCAACAACCTCTTGCGCCACGCGCTGCGCGATACGATGGCATCCCGCTCAGGGCGGGGCTGGACGAACACGATCATTCCCCTGTCGACCGACCACCGCGCCTTTGCGTTCGCATGGATCGGCGCTGCCCCCACCGAGCGGCATATGGACCGGCTGCTCGTCGTCATCCCGCAGATCGACCCGGCCGCGGGGGCCAAGCGGATTGCGACGGCCTTTGGCCTGCCCTGGGCCGAGGAAAGAATCGTGATGCGCATCCTGGGTGGCGAGCCGCCATGGAAGATCGGCCAGACCCTGGAGCTGACCGAAGCGACAGTCAGGACCTATATCAAACGCATCATGCTCAAGCTCGGAATCAATCGGCAGATCGAGTTTTTCCTGCTCTATATTCTGACATTGTCGCCGTTCGCCGAAGGGTGCCGGGATCAACTGTTCCCGGACGAAATACATCTTCCCAATTCATGCATTAAGCCGGACCGGTTTCGGCACGAGGAGGCTTGATTTCATGATCGGCGGCTGTTGCCTTCGCGTAGCCAATGCCGTCGTCCTTCTCGTTTTCCCGACAGTCGTTCTTGCCGAGGAGGTGCCGGTTTTCGCCTTGCCCGTCGCCTGCGAGCTCGGACGCAGCTGCTTCATTCAAAACTACGTCGATACGGACCCCACATCCTCAGCCCGCGACTATCAATGCGGCACCCTCTCCTATGACGGCCATAACGGGACGGATTTCCGCCTGCCGAACATGGCCGCGCAGCGAGCAGGGGTCGAAGTGCTGGCTGCTGCCGCCGGCCGGGTCGTCCGCCGGCGCGACGGCATGGCCGACGTGTCCGTCCGCGGCAACGGCGCAGCGTCGGTGAAGGGGTCCGAATGCGGCAACGCCGTCGTGATCGAGCATTCCGCCGGCTGGCAGACGCAGTATTGCCACATGGCTCGCGGCAGCCTGCGCGTCGAGGTCGGCGACCGGGTCGAAGCGCGTCAGGCGATCGGACGGGTCGGCCTGTCCGGTCTGACCGAATATCCGCATCTTCATTTCATCGTCCGTCATCGCGGCGAGATCGCAGATCCTTTCGCTCACGAGGCATCGCCGAACTCATGCGGAGGAGGTCGCATGCTTTGGGACCCCGCACTGGTTCCCCTGCTCGCCTACAGGCCGCGGTGGGTCTTGAATGCGGGCTTTGCCGCCGCCTCCGTGACAATGGAGATGCTGGAGGCGGGAGACGCCGAACAGCCGCCCGGCATCACGGCCCCTGCGCTCGTCGCCTATGCCCGTGGGATCGGCCTCAAGGTCGGCGATGTCCAGGCCATGGTCGTCAGCAGTCCGTCCGGTCAGGTGCTTGCCAAGCATGAAGCCCAGCCGCTTGAGCGAAATCAGGCGCAAACCTTGATCTTTGCCGGTCTCCGGAAGCCCGCAGCCGGATGGGATAGAGGCACTTATCGCGCCAACTATACGGTGTTCCACGATAAAAATGTGGTTCTCGAACGCAGTTTCGATATCGATCTTCAATAGAGCCGGACTTACCGGCAGGTCGCATGAGCCATCGGCGGCCGTCGGGCCGAAAGCCGCGATTGCTCCGCAGATCTGCCGGCTGACGTCTTCGGCACCCCTTCCGCCGTCGACTTAGCCGGCGCCGTGGCGCCGATACGCGAAGTAGCGCTCTTCGGGTATGTCGATGGGAAGCGGCACCGCCTCGAACGCCGGATCGTCGAGCGGCCAGCCGCTGACGATCAGCGCGCCGGGGCGCGCGAGCGCCGCCACTTGTTCCGGCAGCCATGCAAAGGCCACCCGGTCGCGCGTGGGCACACCCGTCGTGACATCGACATGGATCAAACTCGCCGCGGCGCCATGCCGGGCCGCGAAGGCCGGCAGCGTCTGTTCCATCTCGCCGACGATGAGGAGGTGCTGCGGCGGCATCGATCGCGGATTGGGGCTGGGCGAGCGCTCGAATACATGGATCGCGCGACCCGGCAACCTCTCGCGCAAATGGTCGTATGTTCGGCCATTGCCGAGGCCCAGCTCCAGGATCAAGCCGTCCTTGTCCGCGACGAAATCAGCTGCCCAGTTCAGCACACTGCGCTGAGCCTCCAGGCGGCGAATGAAACTGTCGAGCCGGCTCATGGTGCCTCGCCTGCCAATGCCCAAAGTCGAGATCGCGCGACCGGTACCCCCTTGGCCCCGCGCTTGCCAAACGGATTGGCCCGATGGCCTAATCCCCAGGACAGTCCGCATCGTCGGATACGCAGCGAAGGCCAGCAAGAGCCTTGCCCAGGGAGAGAGCTGATGATCACGAAGCGATATTTCATCGCGGCGACCGCTGCCGCATCCGTTCTGGCCTTGCATGCTCCTGCATGGGCGGAAGCCTGGCCCGTACGGCCGATCACCTTCATCGTGCCTTTCCCTGCCGGCGGCGGTACCGACGCTTTTGCACGGCCGCTTGCAGCGCAACTCGACCAGCAACTGGGCCAGCGCATCATCATCGAGAATCGCGGTGGCGCTGGCGGGACGGTCGGGGCCTCCGCTGCGTCAAAGGCAAAGCCCGACGGATACAGCTTCTTCGTCGGGGCGGCGCATCACGCCATCGCGCCAGCGCTCTATCCGAAGCTCGACTACAGCATCGAGGCCGATTTCATGCCGATCGCGGTCATCGCCCAGCCGCCACAGGTCATCGTCGTCCATCCTGACAAGGTTCAGGCCAAGACCGTGGCCGAGCTGATCGACTTCGCGAAGAAGAACCCGGAAAAGCTGAACTACGCCTCGGCCGGAAACGGCACGACGCATCATCTCGCCGGCGAACTGTTCCAGCTGTCGACGGGAACAAAGCTGACCCATGTGCCCTATCGCGGCGCAGGGCCGGCCTTGCAGGATACCGTCGCCGGGCAGGTCGATATCCTGTTCGACGGGCTCGGTTCTTCGGCAGCCCAGATTCAGAGCGGCGCCTTGCGGGCGCTGGCCGTCGCCGCGCCCAGGCGTTCGGAGGCCGTGCCAGATGTTCCGACTGCCAGAGAGGCCGGGCTCGACGGCTATGAGGTCTCGACCTGGTATGCGCTCTGGGCTCCCAGGGGAACGCCGCCTGAGATCGTCGCGCGGATGCGGACGGAGGTCGAGAAAGCGCTGAAGTCGCCGGCCATCGATGCGGCCTGGAAGAAGAACGGCTCGCCGATCCCGAGCCTTAGCGGCGAAGCCTTCGGTCGCTTCGTCACGGCCGAGGTCGAGCGTTGGGGCAAGGTCGTCAAGGAGGCGCAGGTCAAGCTGGAGTGAGGCCGGCAGCTTGCTGCCACCCTTCCTTGTCACGTCGGCCTGAACGATGGGCCCGATGGAGAGGAATGGAGCATGATGAGACTGGCCGTCATTGGCTTGGCGATCGCGTTGGCCGCTTTTGCCGCGCTACTGGCGGTAGGTCTCTTTACCGATTTCGCGACCGTGCCCTGTCAGGATGGGGTGTGGGATGCGACCAAGCAACGTTGCATTCCGACCTGATTGGATGCGCTTGGCGGTCCATCAGATCGGCGTGCCGCAGTTCGCATCCTCGTCTCCTGAACCGTCGATGACGACACGGGCAACCGTGATCGCGAAGCCAGCTCGCGCCATCGCTGCGAGGTCCTTCTGACGGCTCGCGGCCCGGTCACCGCGCGACCACGGACCGAGCCTTTTGCGCCGCGCGGCTTTCCGGGCGGCGGCCAACTCCTCGTCGTCGTCGACGCTGCTGACCCGTTCCACGAGCTCGCGGGCCACACCCTTCGCGGCGAGCGTGGCGGCGACGGCGCGCGCCGAACGGCCCCTGCGACGGAGCGTTGCAGCCCTCGCTTCGGCGAAACGCTGGTCGTCTACCAGCCCGGAGGCAATACAGCGCGAGACGACATCATCGAGCGCGGCGCCGTGAAGCGCCGGGTCCTCACCATGATGGCGGCAGCTCAGAACGATCTTGCGCGCCAGCACCCGGCGCAACTGCGCGGCCGGCGCGGAATAACGTTCGAGATAGTGCATCGCCGCGCGCTGGAGATAATCCGACGTAATTCGCCGTGGTGCCCGGGCGGGGCGCGCGCCCTGCCCTCGCCCCTCGTCCTGCTCTGCCATGCTAGTCGGATCCCGGCTTCTGCCGTCCGGCCTTGACGCCCGAGCGCTTCTCCTTGGAAGCGAGCCTGCGTTCCTTCGATGCCTTGGTCGGCTTCGTCGCACGCCTGATCTGAGGGCGCACGGCGGCGGCGCGGATCAATTCAAGCAGACGCTCCACCGCCTCCTCGCGGTTGCGCTTCTGGCTGCGATGCGTCTGCGCGACGATGACGATGACGCCGTCCTGCGTCAGCTTGCTGCCGGCGAGCTTCATCAGCCGGATCGCGACATCATTCGGCAGTGATGGTGAATGGCGCGCATCAAAGCGGATCTGAACCGCGCTCGAGACCTTGTTGACGTGCTGGCCGCCCGGGCCCGACGCACGCACAAAGCTTTCCTCGATCTCGCTCTCGTCGATCGCGATGGACGGGGTGGCTTGAATCATGGGAGGAGGATTATCAAAGTTTTGCGCATTGCCTCAGCGAAAAGCCGGTTTCCCATTGTCGCGCAATGCCCTGCCCGAATCCACGGAGACATGCAGCGTTGAAGCCTTCTCGTGAGATCGACGGCCTGATCGCGATCATGGCCGCGCTGCGCACGCCGGGGACCGGCTGCCCCTGGGACCTGGAGCAGGACTTCGCGTCGATCGCTCCCTACACCGTCGAGGAGGCCTATGAGGTTGCCGATGCGATCGCGCGCGGCGACAAGCTCGACCTCAAGGATGAGCTGGGCGACCTGCTCCTGCAGGTGGTCTTTCATGCCCGTATGGCCGAGGAGGAAGGGTCCTTCGCCTTCCCCGATGTGGTGCAAGCGATCACCAGCAAGCTGATCCGCCGGCATCCGCATGTCTTCGGCGATGTGCGCGATCTCTCGCCGGCGGAGGTGAAGGTGCTCTGGCACCGGATCAAGGCGGAGGAGAAGACCGCCAAGGCGGCGGCGCGCGAAGCAGCCGGCCTGCCGCCGCTGCAGGAGGACAGAAGTGTCCTCGCCGGCGTGCCGCACACCCTGCCCGCCCTCACCCGCGCCTGGAAGCTGCAGGCCCGCGCCTCGACCGTCGGCTTCGACTGGAACAATGCCCGGCTCGTGCTCGACAAGATCCGCGAGGAGACCCAGGAAATCGACGAAGCGCTGGCCAGCGGCGACAAGGCGGCGATCCAGGAGGAGATCGGCGATCTGCTCTTCGTCGTCGCCAATCTCGCCCGCCATGTCAACGCCGACCCCGAAGGTTGCCTCAACGCTGCCAATGCGAAGTTCGAACGCCGCTTCAAGGGCATCGAGGAGCAGCTCGAAACCCAGGGGCGCAGCGCCAAGGATGTGACGCTCGACGAGCTGGAAGCCCTCTGGCAGCGTGTGAAGCAGGATGAGAAGGCAGGCGGCTAGCCGGAACAGCCGTCATTGTCGGGCTCGATCCGACCATCTCGGAAACCAGCGCCTCTCGTCATGAGTTTCTCGGGTCTGCGTTTCGCTCCGCCCGAGAACGAAGCCTGTCGGCCTTACTGCCGAACGGCCTCGGGAAAGCGAGCGGTGAAGGCTCCTTCCCGCTCCGGCGGCAACCGGACGATGAGCTTCAGCCCGCCATCCTCGGCGTCTTCACGCTCCAGGATTTCGCCGTTGGCGTGCAGCCAGGCCAGCGACTTGCCATCGCCAGGCGCGAGCTCGAGCGCGTAGACCGGGCGGCTCAAGGCGATCCGGGTCTCGATGGCGCGGGTCAGGCGATCGATTCCCTCGCCGGTCAGCGCCGAAACGAGGACCGGGCGCGTCTCGGCCGGCCGCAGCGAGGCAACGCCGAGCTGCCGCTCGCGCTCGGCGGGATCGAGCAGATCTGCCTTGTTCCAGACCTCGATGACGCGCTGGCCGTCATCCGGGTTGATGCCGAGGTCGCGCAGGATCGCCTGCACATCTGCGGCCTGCGCCTGCGTGTCCTCGTGCGAGACGTCGCGGACATGCAGCAGCACATCGGCCTCGATCGCATCCTCCAGCGTGGCGCGGAACGCGGCGATGAGCTGCGTCGGCAGGTCGGAGATGAAGCCGACGGTGTCGGAGAGCATGATTCGTGCGCCATGCGGCAGCTTGATCGCCCGAGCCGTCGGATCGAGCGTGGCGAAGAGCATGTCCTGCGCCAGCACCTCGGCCGACGTCAGCCGGTTGAACAGCGTCGATTTTCCGGCGTTGGTGTAGCCGACGAGCGCAACGATCGGATACGGCACGCGTTTCCGGCTTGCGCGGTGCAGAGAACGGGTCCGCTTCACGCTCTCCAGATCGCGCTCGATCTTGGTCATGCGCTCCTGGATGATGCGCCGGTCGGCCTCGATCTGGGTTTCGCCGGGGCCGCCGAGGAAGCCGAATCCGCCGCGCTGGCGTTCGAGGTGGGTCCAGGACCGCACCAATCGGCTCTTCTGGTAGTTGAGATGCGCAAGCTCGACCTGGAGCGCGCCCTCCTTGGTCCGCGCCCGCCGGCCGAAGATCTCGAGGATCAGGCCCGTGCGGTCGATGACCTTGCAGCCGAAGGCCTTTTCGAGGTTGCGCTGCTGAACCGGCGACAGCGCGCAGTCCATCACGACGAGGCCGATTTCCTCGATCTTGATGCGCTCGGCGAGCTCGTCAACCTTGCCCTTGCCTAGATAGGTCGCGGGGCGCAACGCTGTGAGCAGCACCTGGACCGGCTCCACGACCGTCAGGTCGATCGCGGCCGCAAGGCCTACGGCCTCGTCGAGGCGCGCTGCGAAGGAGCGCTGGTTGGCGTCGGCTGCGACGCCGCGCTTCTGCAGATAGGGCCCCACGACAAAGGCGCGCGTATTCGCCGCGATGTCGCGTTCGATCTCGTCGAGCGGCTTCACGGCCGCCCGCTCCTTGTCGCTGTCGCGGCTTGCCGCCAAGTCAGTTCTTGTCCGTGTCCTCGGGCTCGAACAGCTGCACCGGATGACCGGGCATGATGGTCGAGATCGCATGTTTGTAGACGAGCTGCGAGTGACCGTCACGGCGCAGCAGCACGCAGAAATTGTCGAACCAGGTGACGACGCCCTGCAGCTTCACGCCGTTGACCAGGAAAATAGTCAGCGGAATCTTCTGCTTGCGAACATGATTGAGGAAGGTGTCCTGAAGGTTCTGTGCCCGCTCTGCGGCCATAGGAAGTCCCTGTTGTTGGGATCGTCGATCGGTTTACGCCCGCGATCCAGTTCGTTCCGTTCAGGCCGGCGGCGCATTCCGCCAGCCTCGGAACACCGACGAGCCATTAGATCGTCGAGTTTGCTTTCAACGCAAGTGCAGCAATACCGCGTTTTTTCGCATGTGCGCTTGCGTTGCGCGCACACATGCCCGCGAATAAAGGCCTAGCCGACGCCGAGCGATTTGAGCTTCCGGTGCAATGCGGAGCGTTCCATGCCGATGAATTCGGCGGTGCGCGAGATGTTGCCCGAGAAGCGCGCGATCTGGGCGATCAGATACTCGCGTTCGAAGATCTCGCGCGCATCGCGCAGCGCCAGGCTCATCAGCCGCTCGCCGCCGGAGCCCGACGGCGTCGTCGGCACCATCGCTCCGACCTCGGCCGGCAGCATCTCGATCGTAACCTCTGCAGTCGGGTCGCCCTTGGTCAGGATCATCAGCCGCTCGACGTTGTTGCGCAGCTCGCGGACATTGCCCGGCCATTCATGCGACTGCAGAACGGCCATCGCATCGGAGCCGATCCGCCGTTTGGGCAGGCCGCTCGCCACCGAGATCTGGTCCATGAAGAACTCGATCAGCTCCGGCACGTCCTCGCGCCGCTCGGAGAGCGCGGGCACGCGGATCGGCACGACGCTGAGGCGGTGATAGAGATCCTCGCGGAAGTGCCCCTCGGCGATCAGCTGCGCAAGATCGCGGCTCGACGAGGAGATGATGCGGACGTCGACATGGACCCGTGTCGCGCCGCCGACGCGCTGGAAATTCTGGTCGACCAGCACGCGCAGGATGCGGTTCTGCGTCTCGCGCGGCATGTCGCCGATCTCGTCGATATAGAGCGAGCCGCCATGCGCCTCCTCAAGCGCGCCGATCCGGCGCGAGCGACCGTCGCCGTTTTCGACGCCGAAGAGCTCCTCCTCCATCGTCTCTGGCGTGATCGTCGCAGCATTGATGACGACGAAGGGGCTGTGCGAGCGCGTCGACGCCTCGTGGAGCGTTCGCGCCGCCAGTTCCTTGCCGCAGCCCGGCTCGCCCGTGATGAGGACGCGCGCATTGGTCGGCGCGACCCGCTCGATGGTCTGGCGGAGCTGGTTGACGACGGTCGTGCGGCCGACGATGCGGTTGGCCTGGACCGAGCGGGTCTTGAGCTCCCGCACCTCGCGGCGCAGCCGCGACGCTTCCAGCGCCCGTTCCGCGACAAGGACGAGCCTGTCCGCCTTGAACGGCTTCTCGATGAAGTCGTAGGCCCCGCTTTTGATCGCGGAAACGGCCGTCTCGATATTGCCGTGGCCGGAGATCATCACCACGGCAAGATCCGGGTGGCTCTCCTTGATCAGCTCGAGCACCTGCAGGCCGTCGAGGCGGCTGCCCTGAAGCCAGATGTCGAGGAAGACGAGGTTCGGCCGCCGCGCCGCGATCGCGGCCAGCGCCTCGTCGGCCGAGCCCGCCTTGCGGGTCCGGTAGCCTTCGTCCTCGAGAAGGCCGGCGACCAGATCGCGGATATCGACTTCGTCGTCCACCACCAGGATGTCAGCGCTCATCAACCTATCCCATTCTGCGAAACGTGATTGACCGGGCCGGTGCCCGGTTGGGCGGCATCATCGCCGCCATCGGCCTCGGACGGGCCGGCTTCGGGGAACCAGAGGCGGATACGGGCGCCCCTCGCCCCGCTGGAGGCGTCCGGGCGGTCGAGCAGTTCGATGCCGCCGCCATGGTCCTCCAGTATCTTGCCGACGATGGCGAGGCCGAGACCGGTCCCGCCTTCGCGCGTCGTCATATAGGGCTCCAGCAGCTTTTGGCGCTGGTCGGCCGGCAGCCCCTTGCCGTTGTCGATGATCTCGATGACGACGCGCCCGTCGTCACGCCGTTCCACGCGGACATCGATGCGACCCCGGCCGCGCTCGTCGGCCGGGACCGCCTCAATCGCTTCCGTCGCGTTCTTGATGACATTGGTGAGGGCCTGGGAAATCAGGCGGCGGTCGAAACGGGCCAAGACGGCTTCCGCCGGCAGGCTCTCCTCCATCGTCGTCTCCGGATTGCCGACCCGCCAGAGGAAGACGATCTGACGAACCGTCTCGACGATGTCCTCGCGCGCCAGCGACGGCTTCGGCATGCGGGCGAAGGAGGAGAACTCGTCGACCATGCGCCGGATATCCTCGACCTGCCGCACGATCGTGTCGGTGCATTGGTCGAAGACATCCTTGCCTTCGATGATGACGCGGCCGAAACGGCGCTTGATCCGCTCGGCCGAAAGCTGGATCGGCGTCAGCGGATTCTTGATCTCATGCGCGATGCGTCGCGCGACGTCCGCCCAGGCGGCCGTGCGCTGGGCGGAGACGAGGTCGGTGATGTCGTCGAGCGTCACCACGAGACCGGCGCTGAGCCCCTCGCCTTCGCGTACGGCGCGGATGTTGACCATTCGCTCCTGTCCGGCGCGCGTCAGCGTCGCCTGCCCCGAAATCTGCCGCTGCCTGCCCTGCAGGGCCTCGGCGACAAGGGCCGCGACCTCGGGGGCGATCTCGGCGATCGGCTTGCCCAGCAGGCGACCACCCGTACCGAGGAGCGCTTCGGCCGAGCGATTGATCGTCGTGATATGGCCATCGCCGTCGAGGCTCAGCACGCCGGAAGAGACGCCGGAGAGCACGGTCTCGGTGAAGCGCCGGCGCCTGTCGATGACCTCGCTCGCCGTCACCAGGCTGTCGCGCTGGCGGCGCAGCTCCGCCGTCATCTTGTTGAAGGTCTCACCGAGATGGGCAAGATCGCCCTCCGATCTTCGGATCGGCACCTGGACGTAGAAATTGCCGCTGGAGACCTGGTCGGTCGCGTGAATCATCCGCCTGATCGGAGCGACGAGCCCGTTGGCGAAGCTGAGGCCAAGCCAGATTGCCGAGAGCAGCAGGATCAGCGCGATCAGCCCGTACATCGAAGCGAAGGCGACCTGGACCCCTTTGCGGCGGGCGTCGATCGAGAGGTATTCGACAGCCGCGCCGCGAGCGACCGCCGGGAACTCGACCGCCAGCGGATCGACCTCCCGCGCGATATGCAGGAAGCTGTTGTCATAGGCGGGCAATTTCATCACCGCGCCAAAGACCCTGCCGGTGCGCGGAATGACGCAGATCGGCTCGGGCGCCGACTGGGCGTCGTCGAAAGCGGCCTGATCGGGCTTGGGGGCGTCCTTGAGCACGTCGATGTTGGCGCGCACCAGGACCTTGTCCGGCGGTTGCATGATCGCAGCGACCGGGACGCCGAGCGCCGTTGCGCGCGAGGTCAGAAAATTCTCGAACCATTTGCGGTCGGCGTCATAGGCGGGCTTGGCGCGCGTCAAATCATCGGCGAGCACACGGATTTCGCGGCCCAGCGAGCGGCATTGGCTGGCGGCATAGGCATCCGCGACCTCGACCGACTTGAAGATCGCATCCCGCATCCGGTCCGAGAACCAGGGCTCCAGGCCACGTTCGATGGTGACGGTTGCGATGATCGCGACGAGCACGGCCGGCAAGGCTGCCACGATGCTGAAAAGGCCGACGATCCGCACATGCAGCCCGGCGGCTGCGGCGCCCGCCTTGCGGGCCCGGATCAGCACGGCTGCCTCGATCGCGACGACGACCAGGAGGGCCAGAATCAGAAGTCCGTTGAGGACGAAGACGCCGATCACGACCTCATGCACCGGGGCGATCGGCGTCGCGCCCGACAGGACGAGGAAGGTGAGCAGCGCCGAGACCAGCGCCAGGAAGACGATGATCCCGCCGATCCAGCCGGAAACGCGGCGGGATTTCTCCTCGCCGCGCGGCATCATTCTGGCTTCAGTTGCGGAAGCGGACACGTGTTCTGACAACTCCGATGCGGCGCCGCCGAAGCATGGCGGCACCTACGGGCGCGACTGATGCGCCGCCGCAACGGTGTTGTCAAAATATGACATGGACAAGGCGGGCGTTCCGGCCGCTCACCGCGGCGAGCGGACAACCTGCATATCGAGCTCGCGGATCTTCTTGCGCAGGGTGTTGCGGTTGAGGCCGAGCAGCTCGGCAGCCCGGATCTGGTTGCCGCGCGTCGCGGCCAGCGCCGCGGCAATCAGCGGCGGCTCGATCTCGCGCAGGATGCGGTGATAGAGGCCCGGCGGGGGGATGTTCTCGCCGAAACCGCCGAAATACTGGCTGAGATGGCGTTCGACAGAGCCGGACAGGGTCTCGGCGCGTTCCGGGGCGGCCGGGCTGCTCGAATATCCCGCCCCGGCCGCTGCCGGCTGCAGTTCGGCCTCGACGATCGGGGCGGTGATCGTCTCCTGTGGATAAAGCGCAGCCAGGCGGCGGACCAGATTCTCCAGCTCGCGGACGTTGCCGGGCCAGCGGTAGCGACGCATCACGTCCATCGCTTCCGAATCGACCTGCTTGCGCGGCAGTCCCTCCTTCTCGACCAGCGAGAAGAAATGGCGGACGAGATCCGGGATGTCCTCGACGCGTTCGCGCAGAGGCGGCAGCCGGATCGGCACGACGTTCAGCCGGAAGAACAGGTCCTCGCGGAACAGCCCCTGCGCGATCGAGATCCGCAGATCCTTGTTGGTCGCCGCGATGATGCGGACATTGGTCTTGATCGGCGTGCGCCCGCCGACGGTCGTGTACTCGCCTTGCTGGAGCACGCGCAGGAGGCGGGTCTGTGCCTCCATCGGCATGTCGCCGATCTCGTCAAGGAAGAGCGTGCCGCCTTCCGCCTGCTCGAAGCGGCCGGAGGAGCGCGTCAGCGCCCCGGTGAAGGCGCCCTTCTCGTGACCGAACAATTCGGATTCGATCAGGTCCTTCGGGATCGCCGCCATATTGATCGCGACGAAAGGACCGTTCTTGCGCTTGCCGTAGTCGTGCAGCGCCCGCGCCACCAGCTCCTTGCCGGTGCCCGACTCGCCGTTGATCATCACGGTCAGGTCGATCGGCATCAGGCGGGCGAGCGCGCGGTAGACGTCCTGCATCGCGGGCGAGCGGCCGATCAGCGGGATGTCCTCGGGCTCGGCGGCGTGGCTGCGTGCGGTCTCGCCGCGGGGCCGCGACATGGCGCGGCCGACGATGGCGACGAGTTCCTTCAGGTCGAAGGGCTTCGGCAGATATTCATAGGCGCCGCGCTCGGACGCCTTGATTGCCGTCATGAAGGTGTTCTGCGCGCTCATCACGATGATCGGCAGTTCGGGCCGCACGCGCTTGATGCGCGGCAGCAGGTCGAAGGCGTTCCCGTCCGGCATCACGACGTCGGTGATGATCAGATCGCCGAGGCCCTGAGCGGCCCAGGTCCACAATGTCGCGGCCTGGCCGGTGGTGCGGACTTCATAGCCGGCCCTGGCGAGCGCCTGATTGAGGACGGTGCGGATCGCGGCGTCGTCGTCGGCAACGAGGATATGACCGGTCGGCATGTGTTCGATTAGGCCTTGCGTTGACTGCCCTGACCAAGCTGGTGCAGCGGCAGAAGGATCCTGAATTGCGTGCGGCGGGGGACGGACTCGCATTCGACGATTCCGCCATGGTCGCCGATCACCTTGGCGACGAGTGCAAGTCCAAGGCCACTTCCCTGTGCCTTGGTGGTGACGAAGGGATCGAACAGGTGCTGGACGAGGTCGTGCGGCACGCCCGGGCCGTTGTCGCGGATGACGATTTCGAGCGGCAGCGCGATCCTTTCGGACGATCCGGGAACCTGCATGCGGATGCCCGGGCGATAGGCCGTCGACAGCGTGACCTCGCCGTCGATCGCATGTCCGCCAATGGCTTCGGCGGCGTTCTTGACCAGATTCAGCAGGACCTGGACGAGCTGATCGCGATTGCCGGACACAGGCGGCAGGGAGGGATCGTAGACTTCGGAGAAGCGAATGTGGCGGGCGAAACCCGACTGCGCCAGGCGCTTCACATGATCGAGCACGTCATGGACATTGACCGGGTCGCGTTCGCTCGGCCGCTCGTCGCCGAAGAGCTCGACACGCTCGACCAGCTTCACGATGCGATCGGTCTCGTCGCAGATGAGCTGGGTCAGCATTCGATCCGCATCCGAGATCGAGCCTTCGAGCAATTGCGCCGCTCCGCGGATGCCCGAAAGCGGGTTCTTGATCTCATGGGCGAGCATGGCGCCGAGTGCGGTGATTGAACGAGCTGCCCCTCTATGCGTCAATTGCCTGTCCATTTTTTCAGCAATTGTCCGTTCTTGCAGCATCAGGACGACGGCGTCGCCCTGGCTGGGCAACGGAGAGGCAAAAACATCGACGGTACGATCACTGCCGAGGCGCGGCGAGCCAAAGTCGAGACGGTATTCGCTGACGCTCGCGCCACGGCGCTGCACCTCCTCGATCAATCCCAGGATCGGCGAGCCGAAGGCGACGAGATCGTCGATGCGCTGGCGCTTGAGCACGGCGGCGCTCGACTGGAAAAAATCCTCAGCCGCTGTGTTCGCGTAGATGACCACGTGCCCTTCGCCGATGACCAGGACCGGCATCGGCAGGACATTCAACGTCTGAACCTCGATAGCGTCGAGCAAATAGGTCCGCCCGCTCGCGAGCCCCTTGTCGGCAAACATCGCCGTCATCGGCCCTTCCTTTCCGTCTCATGCCGCTTCGCGGCTTCGTTCCGTCGAAAACAGCCCCGCAAGCGCCGCGAGGACCTGGCGAGGATCTTCCGAAGTGAGCAGCGTCCGCCGCAGCTCGGGATTCGGCTCACAGCCCTCCGCCACGGCCTCGTCGGCATAGGCGGCGAGGTGCTTGCGGGCGTGGCGCACGCCATGCGCCGTTCCCATCAAGGTCAGCAGCCCTTCATAGTGTTCCTGCGCGACGCCGAGCTTGTCGGCCAAGGTCAGGGGCGCCAGCTTGCGGCCGTCGAGTGCGGCCCCGATCTCGCCGACCAGCCAGGGGCGCCCGAGTGCCGCCCGTCCAACCATGACGAAGTCGGCTCCCGACTCGGCGAGACAGGCTTCGGCATCGGCGACATCGTGAATGTCGCCGTTCGCCACCAGCGGAAAATCACCGGCCGCCCGCACGGCGGCGATGGCGCGCCAGTCGGCCTTGCCCTTGTAGAATTGCTGGCGGGTGCGGCCGTGGACGGTGATCATCCGCGCCCCTGCGGCGACGGCGCGGCGCGCGAGCTCGGGGGCGTTGCGGGAGGCGTCGTCCCAGCCCAGCCGCATCTTGACCGTCACGGGCACCGTGGTGGCGGCGACAGCCGCCTCGACCAGCGCCACGGCGTGATCGAGATCCCGCATCAGCGCAGAGCCTGCCCAGCCACCGGTCACCTTCTTTGCCGGGCAGCCCATATTGATGTCGACGATCGCCGCACCGTTGGCCTCGGCCAGCCTTGCAGCCTCGCCCATCCAATAAGGGTCGCATCCGGCGAGCTGGACGACATGGGGCGAGACACCCTCGCCCTCGGCGCGGATGCGCGCTTCCTCGCTGCCTCGGACAAATTCGTCCGATGCCACCATTTCCGAAACGACGATCCCGGCATGGCGGCGTGCTGCCAGCCGGCGCATGACGATATCGGTCACGCCGGACATCGGCGCCAGAAAGGCGCGGGATTCGATTGATATTCCTGCGATGTTCAAACGGCCCAGCCTGCTTTTGAGGCAACTTTCAGCATGCATATTTATTGGACAATGCTGCAGGAGCGCAAGGGTGTACAGATTTATGTTGCACTGCAGCGACAACAGACCCCCTGCCCTGTGCGGACGGAATTGGCTATGGCTGCCGCATGAACAGCCATCCTGCAGAATCCATCCCCGCTTCCGGCCGCGCCGATAGCCGCATTCCGGTGGCGGCCCTGCTCGTCGCTGCCGGGCGCGGGCTGCGCGCGGGCACAGGCGAGCCGAAGCAGTATCGGCTCGTCGACGGTGTTCCGGTCCTCGCGCGCGCGCTCACCCCGTTTCTGGCCGAACGCGCGATCGGCCGCGTGGTGGTCGTCATCGGTGAGGACGACGAAATCCGCTACGCCAATGCTGTCGCCGGGGTCGACGACGACCGGCTTGCGGCTCCGACGCTGGGCGGTGCGACCCGGCAGGATTCGGTGCGACGCGGATTGCTCGCGCTTGCACGCGAGGGTTTCGACGGTATCGTTTTGGTCCACGACGCCGCCCGCCCCTTCGTCTCGCAGGCGCTGATCGGCGCGGCGATCCGCGCGCTCGGCGAAACCGGTTTGGCGGCCATCCCCGCGCTGCCGGTCACGGACACGGTCAAGCGCATCGACGCCGGCGGCCATGTCGCAGAGACCCCGTCGCGCGACCAGCTCGTCACCGTCCAGACTCCGCAGGCTTTCCGCTTCAGGCCCCTCCTGGCGGCGCATGAGGCAGCCGAAACGGCTTCGCTGCACGGCTTCACCGATGATGCGGCCTTGATGGAGTGGGCCGGCCACCTGGTCGCGACCTTCAAGGGCGAACTCGCCAACATCAAGCTGACCCATGCCGCGGATTTCCGCCGCACGGATGCGCGCCCCGGCCAGACGCTCGTGACGCGGGTCGGCACCGGCTATGACGTCCACGCCTTCGGTCCGGGCGACCATGTCTGGCTCGGTGGCGTCGGGATCGCCCATGACCACGGCGTCGTCGCCCATTCGGATGGCGACGTGGCGCTCCATGCCCTGACGGATGCCCTGCTCGGTGCGCTGGCCGATGGCGATATCGGCACGCATTTCCCGCCGAGCGACCCGCAATGGCGCGGTGCTGCCTCAGCGCAGTTCCTGGCTTTTGCCGCCGAACGGGTGCGCCTGCGCGGCGGGCGCATCGACCATCTCGATCTGACGATCGTCTGCGAGGCACCGAAGGTAGGGCCGCATCGCGAGGCCATCCGCGCTGCGATTGCAGCGGCCGCCGGCATTCCGGTCGAGAAGGTCGCAATCAAGGCGACGACCTCCGAGCGCATGGGCTTCACGGGCCGGCGCGAGGGCCTCGTCGCACTGGGAACGGCGACGATCCGGTTGCCCGAAGCGGAGTAGCGCGATGTTCGATGCCGAAGTCACGACGCTGTCCGAGACCGTATTGGCAATGTGCCGTGAAGCCGGTCTCAGGGTCGCCACCGTCGAATCCTGCACAGGCGGCCTCGTCGCGGGAGCGCTTACGGCGATTGCCGGCTCCTCCGATGTCGTGAACGGCGGTCTGGTGACTTATTCGAACGCAGCCAAGACGGCACTCGCCGATGTGGCGGCTGAACTGCTCGAAGCGCATGGTGCCGTCAGCGAGCCGGTGGCGCGCGCCATGGCCGAAGGCGGCCGCGCCCGGTTGTCCGCCGATCTGGCCGTCGCGATCACCGGGGTCGCAGGTCCGGGCGGAGGAACGGAGCGCAAGCCGGTCGGCCTCGTGCATTTTGCCTGTGCGACGTCCGCCGGGACCGTGCACCGCGAAATGCGCTTCGGGAATTTGTCGCGCGACGAGATCCGGCGGCTCTCCGTGATCGTCGCGCTCGAGCTGCTGCGGGACGCTGCGCGCTGAACTGCCTCAGCGGGGAAGGCGGTGCCAGATCGCCGGGAGGCATCAACCGCTGGCCGAGCGTCGGCTGCGCGTCGAGATCAGGTACCCGTCACTGCCTTTGACGCGGCTCCGCCATAGACCAGATCGGCCCGGCGCGCGAAGGCCTCCGAAAACTTGTGGAAGGCCTTGTCGAACATCGCGCCCATCAGCATGCCGAGCATGCGGCTGGCGAACTCGTAGGTGATGAAGAAGCCGACCTCGCAGCCCGTCTCGAGCGGCTTGAAGGTCCAGCGGTTCTCCAGATGGCGAAACGGACCGTCGACATACTCGACGAGGATCTTGAGGTTCGCCGGATCGAGCGTGACGCGGCTGGTGAAGGTCTCGTGGATGGCCTTGTAGCCGACGGTCATGTCGGCCAGTAGCACCTCGCCGCCGCCTTCGCGCGACGTGCGCCGACGCACCGCCAGCCCCTCGCAGAGCGGCAGGAACAGCGGGTACTTCTCGACATCCGCCACAAGCGCAAACATCTGCTCGGGCGAATGCTTCACCCGGCGGGTGCTGTTGAACATCGGCATGGCAGCGCTGCCGTTACTGGCCCAGCCGCGCCGCCCGGTTCGCGCGCAGCCGCGCGAAATCCTCGCCGGCATGGTGCGAGGAGCGGGTCAGCGGCGTCGAGGACACCATCAGGAAGCCCTTGGCATAGGCGATGGTCTCGAAGCTCTTGAACTCGTCGGGCGTGACGAAACGGATCACGGCGTGGTGCTTGCGCGAGGGCGCGAGATACTGGCCGATGGTCATGAAATCGACCTCGGCCGAGCGCAGGTCGTCCATCAACTGCAGCACCTCGTTCCGCTCCTCGCCAAGGCCGACCATGATGCCGGACTTGGTGAAGATCGTCGGATCGAGCTCCTTCACCCGCTGCAGCAGCCTGAGCGAATGGAAATAGCGCGCACCCGGCCGCACCTTGAGGTACTTGCCCGGAACGGTTTCGAGGTTGTGGTTGAAGACGTCGGGCCTGGCCGCCACGACGACCTCGAGCGCGCCGGGCTTGCGCAGGAAGTCGGGCGTCAGGATCTCGATCGTGGTGCCGGGCGAGGCCTTGCGGATCGCGTGGATGACCTCGGCGAAATGCTGGGCGCCGCCGTCCTTGAGGTCGTCGCGGTCGACCGAGGTGATGACGACATGTTCGAGCCCGAGCTTGGCGACGGCTTCCGCGACCTTCCGTGGCTCCTCGAGGTCGAGAGCCTGCGGCACGCCGGTCTTCACGTTGCAGAAGGCGCAGGCCCGCGTGCAGGTGTCGCCCATGATCATGAAGGTGGCGTGCTTCTTTTCCCAGCACTCGCCGATATTCGGGCAGCCGGCCTCCTCGCAGACCGTGACCAGCTTCTCGGCTTTCACGATCGCCTTGGTCTCGGCCCATTTGGGCGAGCCCGGCGCCTTGACGCGGATCCAGTCCGGCTTGCGCAGGACGGGGTTTTCCGGGCGCTTCTGCTTCTCCGGATGGCGCACCTCGCCCGCAACTGGGGCCGGCTGCGCCTTCGGATTGCCGGCGTTGGGCCGCGGATCGCGGTTCAGCAGGTCGAGAACAAGCGCCATGTCGGGGTCCGGGCTTCAAAAGCAGGAGCCGGCACTGCCGGCTCCTCCCTAGCTAATCCCCAAAGCTCGCTCCCGCAACTGCCGGGCCGCACTGGACGGCCTCAACTGCGGCTGCGGGC
The DNA here is from genome assembly GCF_052114025.1 of Allobosea sp. RAF48. Classification (NCBI taxonomy): domain Bacteria; kingdom Pseudomonadati; phylum Pseudomonadota; class Alphaproteobacteria; order Hyphomicrobiales; family Alloboseaceae; genus Allobosea; species Allobosea sp. RAF48. Next base: position 1,157 of record NZ_JBFRDZ010000005.1, on the reverse strand, counting down.
CGCATTCCAGATCGCGATGATGATGACCGCGCCGGCAATGGCTGCGATCAGCGTGCGCCAGAAGCCGAAGACCGGAATCTGCAGGAGTTCTGCCACCCTCGTTCCCACGAAGGATCCGGCGACGCCGACCAGCATGTTGGTGAAGAGGCCGTGATCGGACGAGGTCAGGCGCTCGGCGATCCAGCCGGCGAGCACGCCGATCAGCAGCGTCATGAAGAAACCGTAGCCCGGCTGGGCCATGGTGGCGGCAAAGCTTTCCATCGAAGAAGTCCCCCTAGCCATGCGCGAATGCGCCGGATAACGATGACGGCGGCCGGCGGTTCCGGTCAGGCAATGAAGCGCGCCAGCAGGATGACGAGGATCGCGCCCAGCACAGCCATGCCGGCATCGTCGAGAAAGCCGTAGCCGGTATTCAGCCGCCAGCCGGTCAGCCGCACGATGCCCTGCCCGACCAGCATGCCGAGCACGCCGACGACGGCATGACGGATCAACCCGCCACCACCAACCACGAGGCTGGCGACGAAGCCCGTGACGGTTCCGAACGCCACGGTCGGCAACACGACGCTCCAGTCGAGCGGCAGCGTCCGGCGCGGCGGCAGAACCTCAACCTCTTCGTCGCGAACGACGCGGTCGGGTTTGGGCGGTTTGCGGGTGCGAGGCGGCATGGCGCCAATATGGAGCGCAGGCAGGCCGGCGCCAAGTCGAAGCGTCATTCTCGGGCGGCGCAAAGCGACGACCCGAGAATCTCTTGCAGGATGAGGCTCAGGCGTACTCTTGTCACGAGATGCTCGGGTCAAGCCCGAGCATGACGCGCGAGTACCCCAACGACCGCCGCGAGCCCAGCGCCCGAAGGTGAACCCTCAGGCGTTCAGCACCTTGCCGTAGGCGTCGAGCACGCTCTCCTTCATCACCTCCGACAGGGTCGGATGCGGGAAGATGGTGTGCATCAGCTCTTCCTCGGTCGTCTCGAGGTTCATCGCGACGACGAAGCCCTGGATCAGCTCGGTCACTTCCGGGCCGACCAGATGGGCGCCGAGCAGCTTGCCGGTCTTGGCGTCGAAGATCGTCTTGGCGAGGCCGCTGTCCTCGCCGAGCGCGACCGCCTTGCCGTTGGCGACGAAGTTGAAGCGGCCGACCTTGATCTCATGGCCGGCGGC
>NZ_JBFRDZ010000004.1:0-428084 GCF_052114025.1 Allobosea sp. RAF48 | reverse complement strand
TCGCTGTGCATGAGCCCGAAAATCATGCTGTTCGATGAGCCGACCTCGGCGCTCGACCCGGAGATGGTGAAGGAGGTGCTCGACACCATGGTCTCGCTGGCGGAGGAGGGCATGACCATGCTCTGCGTCACCCACGAGATGGGCTTCGCTCGCCAGGTCGCCGACCGCGTCATCTTCATGGACGCCGGCCAGATCGTCGAGATGAACACCCCCAACGAGTTCTTCAAGAACCCGCAGCACGAGCGCACCAAGCTCTTCCTTAGCCAGATCCTGCACTGACCAAGAACAGCTCAGCGAGCGATGGAAGCGCGTCGGCTTTGCCGGCGCGTTTTTTCGTTTAACGAGCGAATCACAAGGAAGCGCAAAGCATCTTCAGGTGTAGGCGAACCCTTCTACGGAACGAGTCCTCGTCCGGTGCGTTGATGGCGCAAACGGAGGATACGTGATGAAACGTTTTGTCCCAGTCATAGCTCTTGCTCTTCTGGCGAGCGGCGGTGCCTATGCTCAGTCGATCAACATTGGTCCGGGCGGCGTGAGCGTCGACCCCCGTACGCCCCATGAGCGGGCGATCGATCGCGAGATGCGTCAGGAGCGCTACGAGCAAAGGCGCGAGCGCGAATGGCGACGCGCCAACTATTACCGCGGCGACGATTGCCGCACGGTCACGACCGAGCGGGAGACGCCGCGCGGCGTGGTGCGGCGCACGACCCGCGTCTGCGATTGACCAATCTGATTTGAAGGGGAGCGGGCGAGAAGCCCGCTGACGACCAAAGCCCGCGGCGGGAGACGCCGCGGACTTTGGTTTATCCGGCTGTTAGCCTTGCCCGGTTGAAAAGCTTACTTCGCGTCGCGCGCCTTCACGGCCTGATCCGAGAAATCCGAGAACAGGCCGTCGATGCCGAGCGCAATGAAGGCCTTGTACTCGGCCGCGGCGTCACCCTTGAAGTCCGAGGCCAGCCGCTTCGGCTCGCTGCGGAAGGTCCAGGTATGGACGAGAAGGCCGGCGGCATGGGCATCCTTGACCACGTTCGTCGGCGCGATCAGCGTGCGGTCGCGCTCGTCGATGGCGCCGTCGCCGTTGAGGTCCTGCGGCTTGCCGTCAGCGCCGATCGTCTGCTTGGCAGCCATGATGTAGGGCTTCCAGGGGCCGACGCCGTCGGCATAGGTCGCGATCTCCTTGAGCCCTTCGGCGGAGAGCATGTCCTGGAACGTCCGCTTGTCGCCGAGCACCGCGAAGTCATAGGGGCGGTCGAACGGGGCCACGAGCGTGACCTTGCCGTCCTTGTCGACGTCGTCGCCGTCGACAAGCTGGATGAGGCGCAGCTGCGTCTTCTTGCGCAGGTACTTCAGATTGCCGGTCTCGAAGCTCTGGATGAACACCGGCGAGGTCTTCTCGCTCCAGCCGGCAGCCTTGAGCATGTCGAGGAGCTTGTCCTCGAAGGCGAGGCCGAGCGCGGCGTGATAGGTCGGGTGCTTGGTTTCCGGGTAGATGCCGATGGTGTGGCCGGTGCGGGCGCTTTCCGACTTGGCAAGGTCGATCACCTCCTGGAAGGCCGGGATCTGGTACTTGCCGTTGTGCGACTGGTCGCGATCGGCGAAGGCCTGCTTGGCCCGCAGGGTCTTGATCTCGGCCAGGGTGAAATCATTGGCGAACCAGTCGGTGGTGTCGATGCCGTCGACCTTGCGCGTCGTCTTGCGATTGGCGAATTCCGGCCGGTCGGCGACGTCGGTGGTGCCGCTCAGCATCGGCTCGTGCCGCACGACCAGAACGCCGTCCTTTGTCGACACCAGGTCGGGCTCGATGAAGTCCGCGCCCATCTCGATAGCGAGCTTGTAGCCTTCGATCGTGTGCTCGGGCATGTAGCCGCTCGCGCCGCGATGGGCGATGATCAGCGGCTTGCGGGCGGTCGAGGGGGACGCCTGCTGGGCGAGGGCCGCCAGTGCCTGCATGGCCAGTGCGGCGAGAAGCGATGTCGAGAGAAGCAGCGTTTTTTTCATGGTTTGACCCCGGCTCGCAGAAATGCGCGCGAACTTAGGTCGGGCGATGTGACAGGCCCATGAAAAGAATACGTCGGATCGTGAGCAAAGGCTGACGCGCGATGCGATACCCCAAAAAAAGTCCGCGACCCCGGTCGAGGGCGCGGGCGATCCTGCGTGCGCTCGCTGTCAACGGCGGTTTTCGAGCGTGGTCTTCGCGTCGAGGCGCTTGGAGGGCGGCGGCGTGAATTCCGGCTGCGGCTGGGTTGCGCAAGCGGCAAGGCCGAAGGCGACAAGGCTCAGAATGACGATGCGGCTGGCGCTTTTCATGTGCGAATATCCCGGTGGCCGCGACATGCGGTTGCATCGTGTTTCCGCTTGTGAAACGACCGCGTCAAGTGCATGCCGCATGGGCCACCATGCCTCGGCGTCATGTTCGAATTGGTCGAAGCACACCCACTCACCGCCTTGCGGCGCCGGGCCCGAGCCGTCCGTGCCAGGATTGAAACACCATGACGCCAGCCGCCCGGATCAGCGCCGCCATCGAGGTGCTGCAGGACATCATCGAGCGCCGCCGCCCGGCAGCCGATGCGCTGAAGGATTGGGGGCTGTCCCGCCGCTTCGCCGGCTCGAAGGACCGCGCGGCCGTCGCCTCGCTCGTCTATGATGCGCTGCGGCGCAAGGCGTCCGCCGGCTACGCCATGGCTTCCGAGGAGCCGCGCGCGCTGGTTCTCGGCATGCTCGCGGGGCTGCGAGGCCTGCCGCTGGACGAGATCGCCGCGCTGTTTTCGGGCGAGAACCACGCCCCTGCGCCGCTCACCGCCGATGAGACCGCGCTTCTGACCGCCTTTTCCGACGAGGGCGCGCCCGACTGGGTGCGGGCCGATGTGCCCGAATGGCTCTGGCCCTCATTCGAACGCGGCTTCGGCGAGGCAGCGATGGCGGAAGGGCAGGCACTGGCCGCCCGTGCGCCGATCGATCTGCGCGTCAACCGCCTGAAGGCGACCCGCGACGCCGTGCTCAAGGATCTCGCTCACCATCAGCCCGAGACCGGCGCCTGGTCGCCCGATGCGCTGCGTTTCCAGCCGGGTCATGACGGGCGCGGCCCTTCGCTGCAGACGGAGCCCGGCTTCTTTGCCGGCGCGTTCGAGGTTCAGGACGAAGGCTCGCAGCTGGTGACATTGCTCGCCGGCGCCCGGCCGGGCCAGACCGTCATCGATCTCTGCGCCGGGGCAGGCGGCAAGACGCTGGCGCTCGCCGCGCTGATGGCGAACCGCGGTAGCCTCTATGCCACCGATCTCGACAGCCGGCGGCTCGCACCGTTGCACGACCGCGTGGCCCGCTCGGGCGCTGGTATCGTCGAGGTGCGCATCCCACGCTCGCGCGGCCACGAGCCCCTGGCGGATGTTGCCGGCCACGCCGATCTGGTGCTCGTCGATGCGCCCTGCACGGGCTCGGGCACCTGGAGGCGCAACCCTGATGCGAAATGGCGCGTGCGCCCCGGTGCGCTCGCCGAGCGGATCAAGGACCAAGCCGAGGTGCTGGCCCGCGCCGCCAAGCTGGTGCGCCCCGGTGGACGCATCGCCTACATCACCTGCTCCATGCTGCCGGACGAGAATGACGAGGCCATCCGCGCCTTCCTCGGCCGCCATCCCGGCTTTGCTCTGGTCGCACCGATCGACGTGCTCAAGGGCGCGGAAAGCGACTTCTCCCTGCTCGCCCGCTTCGCCACGGAATTCGGCCTGCAGCTCTCGCCGCTGCGCGCCGGCACGGACGGGTTCTATCTGGCTTGCCTCCAGCGGGGGGATTGAGACGCGGCCGTTGCGCACGCCCGCGCGATCCATTAACGGGACGCGATGACGAGCGCTCAGCCCCATCACGACTCCATCCTCATCATCGATTTCGGCTCGCAGGTGACGCAGCTGATCGCGCGGCGCATCCGCGAGATCGGCGTCTATTGCGAGATCGCCCCGTTCCAGTCTGCGGATGAGGCGTTCGGGCGGCTGAAGCCCAAGGGCGTGATCTTCTCGGGTGGCCCGGCCTCGGTGCCGGACGAGGGCAGCCCGCGCGCGCCCGAGGCGGTCTTCACGGCTGATATCCCGCTGATGGGTATCTGCTACGGCCAGCAGACCATGGCGCATCAGCTCGGGGGCAAGGTCGAGGGCGGGCACGCCGCCGAGTTCGGCCGTGCCGATGTCGAAATCCTTGCTCCTTCGGCGCTCTTCGCCGGCGTCTGGGAGAAGGGCTCCCGCTACCCGGTCTGGATGAGCCATGGCGACCGCGTCACTGAGCTGCCGCAGGGCTTCTCGGTCAAGGCGACCTCGGAGAACGCGCCCTTCGCGGTGGCGAGCGACGAGATCAGGCGCTTCTACACCACGATGTTCCACCCCGAGGTGGTCCACACCCCGGATGGCGGCAAGCTGCTGCGCAACTTCGTCGTAGAGATCTGCGGCTGCAAGCCGGACTGGAGCATGTCGGCCTATCGCGCCGAGATGCAGAAGAAGATCCGCGAGCAGGTCGGCACCGGCCGCGTCATCTGCGGCCTTTCCGGCGGCGTCGACTCGGCTGTCGCGGCCGTGCTGATCCACGAGGCGATCGGCGATCAGCTCACATGTGTCTTCGTCGACCATGGCTTGATGCGGATGAACGAGGCCGAAGAGGTCGTTCGCCTGTTCCGGGATCACTACAACATCCCGCTGGTCCATGTTGAGGCCGAGGAGCTGTTCCTCTCCGAGCTTGCCAAGTGCGGTGCCGATCCCGAGGCCAAGCGCAAGACCATCGGCCGGCTCTTCATCGACGTCTTCGACGCAGAGGCGGCCAAGCTCGGCGGCGCCGATTTCCTGGCGCAGGGCACGCTCTATCCTGACGTGATCGAGAGCGTCTCCTTCTCCGGCGGCCCCTCGGTGACGATCAAGAGCCACCACAATGTCGGCGGTCTGCCCGAGCGCATGAAGATGAAGCTCGTCGAGCCGCTGCGCGAGCTGTTCAAGGACGAGGTCCGCGTGCTCGGCCGCGAGCTCGGCCTGCCCGAGGCCTTCGTCGGCCGCCATCCCTTCCCGGGGCCCGGCCTCGCCATCCGCTGCCCCGGCGAGATCACCAAGGAGAAGCTCGACATCCTGCGCAAGGCGGATGCGATCTATCTCGACGAGATCCGCAAGGCCGGGCTCTACGACGTGATCTGGCAGGCCTTCGCCGTGCTGTTGCCGGTGCGCACCGTCGGCGTGATGGGCGACTACCGCACCTACGATCATGTCTGCGCGCTGCGCGCCGTGACCTCGGTCGACGGCATGACCGCGGATTTCTATCCCTTCGACATGAACTTCCTCGGCCGCGCCGCGACCCGCATCATCAACGAGGTCAAGGGCATCAACCGCGTCGTCTACGACGTGACCTCGAAGCCGCCCGGCACGATCGAGTGGGAGTGAGCGCGGGCGCTCGCGGCCGCGTCATCGGCCATGAGCGCATGCCGCCCTGACGGCGCTGCCCGTCGCTTGCCCTGGATCGGGAAATGAGGGCAGGCGGTTTTCGCAGCAAGCGGCTTGCGTGCAGGCCCCACCTGACATTGCTCTACGACCGCTATCGCACGCTGGCGTTTCGCGTGCTGCCGCTGAGCTGGACGGTGAAGAATTTCGTCCTGATCCGCAGCGTTCCCCCGCAAACCGGACGAAATCCTCGGCCGTTGGCCCTTGGTCGACCCGAGATCGTGCAACCTCGCAAGCCGGCCTTGTGGTGATTGAGCCGGGCGCCCCGTTGCTTTGGGCGCGCGCGGCTCTATCGTCCGGCACCGAAGCTCTTCCGATTCAACCGGAGCACCCTATGGCCGATCTCTCCGCTTTCCCGATCAGCAAGCGCTGGCCCGCCAGCCATCCCGACCGCATCCAGCTCTATTCGCTGCCGACGCCGAACGGCGTGAAGGTGTCGATCGCGCTGGAGGAACTGGAACTGCCTTACGAGCCCCACCTCATCGACATCGGCAAGAACGAGACCTGGGGCCCGGAATTCCTCTCGCTCAACCCGAACGGCAAGATTCCCGCGATCATCGATCCGAACGGGCCGGATGGAAAGCCGCTCGGCCTGTGGGAGTCGGGCGCGATCCTGCTCTATCTCGCCGAGAAGACCGGCAAGCTGCTGCCGAAGGATCCGGCCGCGCGCTACGAGACCATCCAGTGGGTGTTCTTCCAGATGGCGGCGATTGGCCCGATGTTCGGCCAGCTCGGCTTCTTCCACAAGTTCGCCGGCCGCGAATACGAGGACAAGCGCCCGCGCGACCGCTACGCCAGCGAGAGCAAGCGCCTGCTCGCTGTGTTGGAGGAGCGCCTGGCGAGCCGCACCTGGATCATGGGTGACGAATTCACCATCGCCGACATCGCGATCCTCGGCTGGGTGCGCAATCTCGTCGGCTTCTACGGGGCAGGCGAACTCGTTGACTATTCCACCCTGACGCATGTGCCGATCTGGCTGGAGCGCTGCCTGTCGCGCCCCGCGGTCCAGCGCGGCCTCGACATCCCGAAGCGCCCCTGAATGCCGGCACTCCCTCAGGGCATATCGCTGGGGGAGGGCACGGGCTGAACCGGTGCCAGTCTTTCCAGGGCGTGCACGGAGATGCCGCCCTGGGCAAGTCGTTCGCGGCCTCCCAGCCCGTCGAGTTCGAAGACGAAGAGCGCATGCGTGCAGTGTGCGCCAAGTCGGCGAAGCAGCTGCGCCGTCGCCAGCGCGATGCCGCCCGTGATCAGGCAGTCGTCGATGATGGCGACATGACGTCCGTCGAGCCGATGGCCCTTCGACAGGGCGACGCCATTGCCGAGCTCGTAATTGGCCGCGAGACTGCGGACGACGTCCGCGCGGATCGAACCGACCTTGCGGATATCGATGAAGCCGAGGCCGTTTCGGAATGCCAGCGCGCCCGCAAAGCCGAGGCCGCCGACGTCGATTCCGGCAAGAAGGTCGGTTTCCTCATCGAGATGGGCCGCCAGGGCTTCGCAGGCCGTTTGCATCCAGCGGCCGTCGCAGGTGAAGGTCGTGGCATCGGGAAAGTCGACGCCGACGACCGGGTGGTCCTTCCAGCGGCGATGGGGAAAAGCAGGTGGCGCCGGCGTTTTCTGCGCTGAGGCCGAGACGATATCCATGCTATCTCCTGCCTGCATCCGACGATGTCATCCGCCATGTCATGCCTGTTTGCAGTCTTGCTGACAAACCCGGATGACAGCTGGGTGGCGGATGCTGCGACATTCCACACAGTCCGGGCGAAGGCATGACGATCACCATCTACGGCATCAAGAACTGCGACACGATGAAGAAGGCGCGCAGCTGGCTCGACGGCCATGGTGCGACCTACGCGTTCCACGACTACAAGGCGAGTGGTATCGACAAGGCCTCGCTCGAGCGCTGGGTGAAGGAGCATGGCTGGGAGACGGTGCTCAACCGCGCCGGCACGACCTTCCGTGCGCTTCCCGACGCCGAGAAGCAGGGGCTCGATGCGGCCAAGGCCATCGCGCTGATGCTCGCCCAGCCCTCGATGATCAAGCGCCCGGTGCTCGATCTCGGCAAAGGCAGGACGGTCGTCGGCTTCAAGCCCGAAATCTACGAGGCGGCGCTGGCGAAGGGCTGAGCCTGGGCGACTGCCGTCATTCTCGGGCGGCGCCTAGCGCCGACCTAAGAATCTCCTGAATGAGGCTCAAGAGCCCTCTAGTCCTGAGATGCTCGGGGCAAGCTCGAGCATGACGGCGGCGAACGCCCATCCAGCGCGCGCGCCTCTTCCCTAAAGGCGCGTGCTGCTCTACCTCGCAGCGCATGAACGCACAGCCCGAACTCGCGCAGCCCCAGACCGCCGCGACAACCGACTTCGCCTTCCATGTCGCCGCCCGCGACGGCGCCGCCCGCACCGGCGCGATCAGCATGCCGCGCGGCGTCATCCGCACGCCCGCCTTCATGCCGGTCGGCACCGCCGCAACCGTGAAGGGCATGTATCCCGATCAGGTGAGGGCGCTCGGCGCCGATGTCGTGCTCGGCAACACCTATCACCTGATGCTCCGCCCGGGTGCCGAGCGCGTCGCCAGGCTCGGCGGGCTGCACAAGTTCATGAACTGGCCGCATCCGATCCTGACCGACTCCGGCGGCTTCCAGGTGATGTCGCTGTCGCAGCTGAGGAAGCTGACGGAGGAGGGCGTTACCTTCCAGTCGCATATCGACGGCTCGAAGCATGTCCTTACGCCCGAGCGCTCGGTCGAGATCCAGAATCTGCTCGGCTCCGACATCGTCATGCAGCTCGACGAATGCGTCGCGCTGCCCTGCGAGGACAAGGTGGCGGAGAAGGCGATGCGCCTGTCGCTGCGCTGGGCCGAGCGCTGCAAGGCGGCCTTCGGCAACCATCCCGGACGGGCGCTGTTCGGCATCGTGCAGGGCGGGGCGGTGCCGCATCTGCGTGTCGAGAGCGCGCGCGAGCTCGCCGCGATGGGCCTCAAGGGCTACGCCGTCGGCGGTCTCGCGGTCGGCGAGCCGCAGGAAATCATGCTGGCGATGATCGAGACGGTCGAGCCGCATCTGCCGCAGGAAAAGCCACGCTACCTCATGGGCGTCGGCACGCCGGACGACATCGTCCAAGCGGTGGCGCGCGGCATCGACATGTTCGATTGCGTGATGCCAACCCGCGCCGGCCGCCACGGCCAGATCTTCACCCGCTTCGGCCGGATGAACCTCAAGAACGCCAAGCACGCCGAGGACCCGCGGCCGATCGACGAGCAATCCTCCTGCCCTGCGGCGAACAGCTGGTCGCGCGCTTATCTGCATCATCTCGTCAAGGCCGAGGAGATGCTCGGCAAGATGCTGCTGACCTGGGTCAACCTCGCCTATTACCAGGATCTGATGGCAGGCCTGCGCGCTGCCATTGCCGCCGGTCGCCTCGCCGATTTCATCGCCGAGACCAAGGAAGGCTGGGCCAGGGGCGAGACGGCTTGAGCGCAGGGCTGGCCCTTCTACCGATCAAGATGGCGATCGCTGCCTCGGTCGTGGTCGGCTGTTCCGTTCTGGCCGAGCGCACGGGGCCGCTGGTCGCGGCGATGATCGCGACGCTGCCGATCTCACTCGGGCCGGTGCTTGTCTTCCTCGCGCTCGATCATGACGCCGCTTTCATCGCCGCCAGCGCGCTGGGCACGATGAACGCCAATCTTACCCATTCCGCCTTCATCCTGAGCTATGTGCTTCTGGCCCAGCGCCTGACGATGCTGCCCTCGCTCGTGGCCGCCGCGGCCGTCTGGGTTCTCGTGCTGGCCRGCGTGCGCAGCCTGGCACTGCCGGCGCTGCCGCTCACGGTCCTGACCATCCTTGCCTTCGGTGTCGTGCATATGCTCGTGCGGCCTTATCTCTCCGTGCGCACGGCCGCCCCCGCCGCACTTTCGCGCTATGCCATTCCGATCCGGGCAGGCTGCGTCGCGGTGCTGGCGGGAATCGTCACAACCGCGAGCGATCGGGTCGGGCCGCTCTGGTCGGGTGTCCTTGCCGGTCTGCCGATCGTCCTGTCGAGCCTGATTGTGATCCTGCATCCCCGCATCGGCGGGAAGGCCACCGCAGCGGTGATCGGCAGCGGGGCTCTCGGGCTGCTGGGCACGGGGCTTGGGCTTGCCGTCGTGCATTGGATGGCGGTGCCGTTCGGCTCGTGGACGGCGCTCGCCATGGGGCTCGCCTTATCGGTCGGCTGGAATCTGGTCCTGACCGGCCTTGCGCGCCGGCTTGCGCCATGAGGCGACGAACAGCCCGGCGATGATCAGCATGATGCCGGCGAGCTGCAGCGAGGAGGGGATCTCGCCCAGCACCGGGATCGCTAGCAATGTGCCGGTGACAGGGATCAGGGGCGGGAAGCGGCCGACGACCGCCGGCCCCAGGACATGCGCCGCCCAGCCCCAGATCCACAGGCCGATAATGACATTGGCCACGCCCTGGTAGAGCGCATGCAGCGACAGCAGCCACCATGGTGCGATGTCGAAGCCGCGGAAGAAGAACAGGGCGTAGATCGGCAGCCACACCAGCGACAGTACCGAGACGATAGCTGCCGCGCGCAGGCCATCGACCTTCCAGAGCTGGATCATCAGCGGATAGAAGCCCCAGAGCAGGCCTACGCCGAGGAACATCAGGTCTCCTCGCAGCGTACCGGCGCTCGAGCCGCTCGTGCCGGCGATGGCGAGACAGGCCAGACCGGCGAGCACGCCGCAGATGCCGATCACGAGATTGCGTGTGAGCACCGCGCCGAACAGCACGATCGAGCCGACGATACCGATGAGCGTCACGGTGCCCGGTCCGATCGTGGCGCCATGCGCCGCCGGTGCGAGGGTCAATCCCATCAGCATCAGGAAGGTCATGGGGAAGCCGCTCGACAGCGTCAGCAGCAATCCGCGCCCCCACCCGACGCCGCCGCAGCTGGCGAGGCCCGGCCGCAGGAAAAGCGGCAGCAGCAGGAGGCCGGCCGTGGCGAAGCGAAGTGCCAGCAGATCGTAAGGCGTGATGCCGTGCAGCACGGCATGGCGACTGATGGCGAAGTTCGAGCCGAAGATCAGGACGCTGAGCAGCATCCCGGCTACAGCCAGCCTGCGCCGGCGGCGCTCCTTGTCGTGAGGCGCAGGAAGGCTGACGACGCGCTGATCCATGCGCCGGCATAGCGTGGATTGCTGCGGTGCCGTTACCGGCCGCTGTGCATGGCACCTGCGCCTGCGGCGACGGACCGCAATTGCGCCGCGTTTCGGCCCCGCTGGCGCCGTGACGCGCCGGTTTCCTTGCACTGCGATATCAAGATCGGCCAGCCACCGGAGTGATCGCCGATGCCCGGCAACCGCTATTCCCCCAGGCCTGCTGCCATGGCGAGCCGCCTCGGCCACCATCTCCTACTGTCATTGGGCATCGCCACAGCGACAGCGGTGGTCGCGACGCTTCCCGGCCTGCTGTCCGGCGCCGTGCCGCGCCATAGGGCCGCGCATGCGCGGGTCGAGCAGGCGGCGCTGCCGAAACTCGCGCTGCTCCGGGACGGCAAGATCGCCGATCGGCTCGATGGGTCTGACCTTGCTGCGAACGAGGGTCTCGCGGCCAATCAGCAGGTTACGCCGGCCGCCCTGGCGATGCCGATGTCGGTGAGCTGGCCGGAGGGCGACGAATGGGCCCCACCGCAATTCGCGGAGCTCGGCAAGCCGCGGCTGGAAACGCCGGGCAAGGCGAGACATTCGCCCCCGGCGCGGCGAACCGCTTCACCGCCAGAGCGCAACGTCGTCGTCGCAACCCCGCTCGTGATCCTGCCTCCGGCCGCGGCGACGGCAATCGAAATGGCACAGGGGGGCGAGGAGTCCCGCGACGATTCCTGGAGCCGCTTCGTCGTGGCGCCGGCGACCAAAGTCTCCGACGCAGTATCGGGCGCCGCCGGCAGCGTGCAGGCGGCCGGTGTCTGGGGGCTCTCCCAGGCAACGAGCCTGCTGCCGCGCTGGTGAGCGCGGCAGCCGAGGCCTCGATCAGGCCAGTGCCTTCAGCGCTGCGCGGCCGGCATAGATCGCCTGCGCGCCCAGCTCCTCCTCGATGCGCAGTAGCTGGTTGTACTTCGCCGTCCGGTCGGAGCGGGCGAGCGAGCCGGTCTTGATCTGCCCGCAATTGGTCGCGACCGCGAGGTCGGCAATCGTCGAATCCTCGGTCTCGCCCGAGCGATGCGACATCACGGCGGTGTAGCCGGCGCGCTGCGCCATCTCGACGGCGGCCAGCGTCTCGGTCAGCGAGCCGATCTGGTTCACCTTGACCAGGATCGAGTTGGCCGTCTTGCCCTTGATGCCCTGTGACAGGCGCTCGACATTGGTGACGAACAGATCGTCGCCGACGAGCTGGCACTTGGCGCCGACGAGGTCGGTCAGCGCCTTCCAGCCCTCCCAGTCATCCTCCGACATGCCGTCCTCGATCGAGACGATCGGGTAGTTGCCGACGAGCTTGGCGAGGTACTTGGCCTGCGCCTTGGGGTCGCGCGTCTTGCGCTCGCCCTCATAGACATAGGCGCCATCCTTGAAGAACTCGGTCGCGGCGCAGTCGAGGGCCAGCGCGATGTCCTCGCCGGGCCGATAGCCGGCGCTCTCGATCGCCTGCATCACGAAATCGAGTGCGGCTTCCGCCGACTTGATGTTGGGGGCGAAGCCGCCCTCGTCGCCGACATTGGTGTTGTGGCCGGCGTCGTGCAGCTTCTTCTTCAGCGTGTGGAAGATCTCCGAGCCCATGCGCAGGCCTTCGGCGAAGGACTCCGCGCCGACCGGCATGATCATGAATTCCTGGAAGTCGATCGGGTTGTCGGCATGGGCGCCGCCATTGACGATGTTCATCATCGGCACGGGCAGGACGCGGGCCGAGGTGCCGCCGACATAGCGGTAGAGCGGCAGGCCCGAGGCTTCCGCCGCAGCCTTGGCGACGGCAAGCGAGACGCCGAGGATGGCGTTGGCGCCGAGCTTCGCCTTGTTGGGCGTGCCGTCGAGCTCGATCATCGTCTGGTCGATGGCGGTCTGGTCTTCGGCGTCCATCGCGACGATCGCCTCCGCGATAGCGATGTTCACCGACTCCACGGCCTTGAGCACGCCCTTGCCGAGATAGCGGCTTTTGTCGCCGTCGCGCAGCTCGACCGCCTCATGCGCGCCGGTCGAGGCGCCGGAAGGGACGGCGGCGCGGCCCATCGAGCCGTCTTCGAGCACGACATCGACCTCGACCGTCGGGTTGCCGCGGGAATCGAGGATCTGGCGTCCGATGATGTCGATGATCGCGGTCATGGCAGGCTCCGGAGAGGACGAGGAAGGGTGAGGCGCTTCTAGCCAACAGCCTGCCGTCGCGAAAGCCCCGATCCGCATCCGGGCGCTTCGAGCCATCGATGTTCGGTCGTGGGTGGCAAAGCCGCGCGTACCGACCTCGCTGCTGGCTCGCAGGTTGCGGGAGAGCCGGACGAACGCCGTCCAGCTTTCCTTCGAGAAACGAACATGTTCCAGAATCTTACGGGCCGCCACCGACCCTCCTTGCTTGCTGTCCTGTTCTGGTGCGGTCTGACGATCCTGTGGTGGGCCGGGCTGTGCGCCTTCGCCGGGCGGCCGATCTGGTTCTGGTAGGACAGCCGGGAGATCTAACTCTCGTCGTTCGACATGCCGAGATAGGTGCCGAGCATGAAGCCGCTCTGCAGCGCAAAGAGATAGCCGATCCAGACGAGGATACTGAACAGGCCGAGCTCCCCCCGAACCAGCCAGAGGGGGAAGGCAACAAAGGTCATGATCGCGCTGGCGAGCACGATCGCCGGATATCCGTGCGAGAGACCGATCAAGAACCCGACCAGAAACAATATGCCTGCAATTATCATAGAATTGTATTGATCGGTGCCGAATAGTTGCTTTGGGGCTATAGTCTGGCTTCTGTCGAAGCAAGGAAGCGTGTGGAAACTCGATAAATATTGATCGAGTTGAAGCAGGCATGAGCTTTGGGCGTCGATGCGCGCTCGTAGCGTCCGACGATGGCGAGCGCGTGGCATTCGCGGCTTTCCCCCTTCGCGGAAGATGAGCTACACGCTCCGGCAAACTTGAGGAGCATCTTCCATGGCCATCGACGCCTCGACCTTGCAGCTCGGCCAGAGCGGCCCGTTGCCCACCTCGCCCGAGGAAGCGCGGCTCGACCGCGTGCCCAACCCCCATGCCGGCACGCGCTATCTCGCGCGCTTCACCTGCCCGGAATTCACCTCGATCTGCCCGGTGACGGGACAGCCTGATTTCGGCATCCTCGTCATCGATTATCTGCCGGGCCAGTGGCTGGTGGAGTCGAAGTCGCTGAAGCTCTATCTCGGCGCGTTCCGCAATCACGGCGCCTTCCACGAGGATTGCACCGTCTCGATCGGCAAGACGCTGGTCGATCTGCTCGAGCCGGAATGGTTCCGCATCGGCGGCTACTGGTATCCGCGCGGGGGCATTCCGATCGACGTGTTCTGGCAGACCGGCGAGCCGCCGAAAGGCCTCTGGCTGCCGGATCAGGGCGTCGCGCCCTATCGCGGACGCTGAGGCACCGGGCGCGAGAGCGAGGCTCGGACGGCTGCGGCGGGGATAGCGCAGCTTGCTCGGCGAAGGGCCTGCGCCTCACCCCTGCGCCTCCAAATGATCACGGGCCGGCCAGAGATCAGCATTTGATGCGTCGAAGTCGGCAACAGCCGACTTCGACGCAGGAGAAGGGGCTCCGCGCGATCAGCGGCGAAATTCCGTTCGGGCGGCGGGCTCTGTTCAGCTCCGCGAGCCGAGCGGCGGCAGCAGGCGCGGCGTGAGGAGCCCGAGCACACCGATCCCGATACCGAAGACGATCAGTGCATGCTGAGTCCCGAGCAGATTCAGCAATGCACCCATGACCAGCGGCCCGGTGGCGTGCCCCATGAAGAAGAAACAGGCGAACAGCGCCATCGCCGAGCCGCGCGCCGTCGGCGCGAGCTCCGTCGCCTGCGCCTGGAACGTGCCATGGAGCAGGAAGAAGCCGAAGCCGGTCAGCAGGAATACGCCGATGGCCGTCCACCACGGCGCGGGCACGGTGAAGGCGAAATAGGCCAGCGCCACCGCGAGGCCGCCATAGCGCATCATCTGCCGTGGCCCGACCCGTTCGACCAGGATGCGCGTCAGCACGCCGTAGACGAGCCCGCCGAGACCCATTGCGCCGATGGCAAGGCCGGCCTGTGAAGAGCTGGTGCCCGAACGCTCGTGCAGGATGGCGGCGATGAAAGGCGACAATCCGAAGACGAGCGATCCTTCCAGCAGGACGAGCAGATAAAGCAGCTTGCTGCGCGGATTGGCGAAGACCGCCTTGTAGCTCGTGATCGCGCCCGCGAGGCTGAGCGGCGCACGCGCGGCGTCCGGCCGCGGTTTCAGCACGACCCGCACCAGGAGCGCGCCGCCGCCGGCGAGCACGCCTGCAATGACGAGCACGGCACGCCAGCCGATATAGTCGGCAACGAGGCCGGAGAAGGTGGCGCCGGCCATCTGCCCGATGATCATGATCACCAGGAAGCGGCCGAGCATGATCTGCCGCTCCGCCATCGGCGCACGGTCGCCTATGGCGGCCATCGCAGCAGGAATGACGCCGCCCGCCATCGCGCCGCCGGCCGCACGCAGTACCAGGAGGGCGCCGAAGCTGGTGGCGAAGGCCGCGAGTATCGAGAGCACGCAGAGCGCGGCGAGGCAGGTCGAGATGCTGCGCAGCTTGCCGACCGAGTCGGCGATGGGACCAAGGAAGGGCTGGCCCAGGGCGTAGCAGCTGGAGAAGGCGGTCGCTACGAAGGCGATCTGGTGGACGCTCTGGCCGAACTCGCCCGCGAGGGTCGGGACCAGCGGGTCGATCAGCCGCATGGTGAAGGTGGAGGCGAAGCCGCAGAGCCCCAGGATCGGGATCAGGGCGCCCAGATCGGATTTGGACGCCTGCGCGGGTTTAGACATAGGCGACGGCTGGCGCCTGGCGGTTCTTGGCCAGTCGGTCGAAGCCCTGCAGTTCGGCGATCAGATCCTGGAATTCGGAGAGGGGCACCATGTTCGGGCCGTCGGACGGTGCGCGATCGGGATCGGGATGGGTCTCGATGAAGAGTCCGGCGACCCCGACGGCGACGGCTGCCCGCGACAGCACCGGCACAAACTCGCGCTGGCCGCCCGTGGAGGCGCCCTTGCCGCCCGGCTGCTGCACGGAATGGGTGGCGTCGAAGATCACCGGCGCGCCGATCTCGGCCATGGTCGGCAGGGCGCGCATATCCGAAACCAGCGTGTTGTAGCCGAAGGAGACACCGCGTTCGGTCAGCATGACGTTCGGGTTGCCGCTCTCGGTCAGCTTCGCGGCGACGTTGACCATATCCCAGGGCGCCAGGAACTGGCCTTTCTTGACGTTGACGACCCGGCCGGTCTGGGCCGCCGCGACGAGCAGATCGGTCTGGCGGCAGAGGAAGGCGGGAATCTGCAGCACGTCGACGACCTCGGCGACAGGAGCGCATTGGCCCGCGTCGTGCACATCGGTCAGGACCGGCATTCCGGTGCGCTCGCGGATCTCGGCGAAGACGGGCAGGGCGGTTTTCAGGCCCATGCCGCGCGCGCCTCTGACGCTGGTCCGGTTCGCCTTGTCGAAGGAGGCCTTGAACACCAGTCCGATGTTGAGAGCGACCGCGATTTCCTTCAGCGCCAGCGCGCATTCGAGCGCATGGTCGCGGCTTTCCATCTGGCAGGGGCCGGCGATCAGCGCGAGCGGCAAGGCATTGCCGAAACGCACGGGCCTGGCGAGTTCCTCGCCGATGGTGACGACGGCGTTGGGTGTCATGGTGGTGTCCTTGTCCAGCGGGCCCGCGAGAGGCTTAGAGGCTGCCAGGGATCATGGACAGGGTTTGGGCCGGTCAAGCAGGTCGAATGCCAGGAGCGTCGCGCAGCCGATATCATTGCTATCGGCAAGCCACGCGACGCTGCAGTCGCCCTGTTCCACCTCACCGCGCACCGGCGTGTCGCTTTTGTCCGATCGCGGCGTCGCCCGTCGCGGGTAAGCTGGAAGGCTTGCCCGCGCCAGGCTCCTGGCCCTCGGGCAAAAATCGCCGACGCCCAAATCCTGTCCATGATCCCTGGCAGCCTCTATGTCTGGCCGGGCCGGGGCGGGTCAAGCCGCGGCAGGCGGTTGGCAGCCATGTCGCGAAGAGTTGCGTGTAGCTGGCGGGAACGGACTGGCGAAGCAGGAGAGAGGTCTGTAAATTCGTACGCGAAGCACTATCTCGGGTGGGAAACGAAGATCGATTTGGATTGGAATGCGATAGGCATGGCGGGGCGCAAGTGATGCAGGCAGGTCAGGGCACAGCAATGCAAGCCGAACCGACCTCGCGCCTGCCGGGGGGCGCGGGCGCGGAGGCCATGGCTGATCGCCCGCGGCGTGCCGGCCCACCGGCCGACGGCAGCAAGGAAGGCACCGGCACTGCGGTGTTGACCCGCACGCGGACGCGTAAGCCCAATCTCTATCGTGTCCTGCTGCTGAACGACGACTACACTCCGATGGAGTTCGTCGTTCACGTTCTGGAGCGGTTCTTCAACAAGGACCGCGCCGAAGCCACGCGGATCATGATGCATGTGCATCAGAACGGCGTCGGCGAATGCGGTGTCTTCACCTACGAAGTCGCCGAGACCAAGGTTACGCTCGTCATGGATCTGGCGCGCAAGCATATGCACCCGCTGCAATGCGTGATGGAGAAGAAGTAGCCTTGGGTCAGAACTCACCTTCCGGAAACAGATAGGAGCGCTCCCTTGCCGAGTTTCTCGCGCAGTCTCGAACAGGCGCTTCACCGGGCTCTGGCTCTCGCCAATGAGCGCCGTCACGAATACGCCACCCTCGAACATCTCCTGCTCGCCCTGGTAGACGATCAGGACGCGGCCGCCGTGATGCGCGCCTGCAGCGTCGACCTCGACCTGCTCAGGCGCAATCTCGTCGACTACATCGACGCCGAGCTGACGAATCTCGTCACTGACGGGCGCGACGATTCCAAGCCGACCGCCGGCTTCCAGCGCGTGATCCAGCGCGCCGTCATTCATGTCCAGTCTTCCGGCCGCGAGGAAGTGACCGGCGCCAATGTGCTCGTCGCCATGTTCGCCGAGCGCGAGAGCCACGCCGCCTATTTCCTGCAGGAGCAGGACATGACCCGCTACGACGCGGTCAATTACATCAGCCACGGCATCGCCAAGCGCCCCGGCGCGACCGAGAGCCGCCCGGTGCGCGGCTCCGAGGAGGAGAGCGAGCCCCAGCGCGAGCAGCGTTCCGAGCAGGGCAACACCGAGGACAAGGACAAGAAGAAAAAGGAAAGCGCGCTAGAGGCTTATTGCGTCAACCTGAATCGGAAAGCGAAGGACGGGCGGATCGATCCGCTGATCGGACGCGAGGCCGAGGTGCAGCGCACGATCCAGATCCTCTGCCGCCGTCAGAAGAACAATCCGCTCCTGGTCGGCGACCCCGGCGTCGGCAAGACGGCGATTGCCGAGGGCCTGGCCCTGAAGATCACCCGCGGGGAAGTTCCCGAGGTGCTGAAGGACGCGACCGTCTTCTCGCTCGACATGGGCACGCTGCTCGCCGGCACACGCTATCGCGGCGACTTCGAGGAGCGCCTCAAGCAGGTGATGAAGGAGATCGAGCAGCACCCCAAGGCGATCATGTTCATCGACGAGATCCACACGGTGATCGGCGCCGGTGCGACCTCGGGCGGTGCGATGGACGCCTCGAACCTGCTCAAGCCGGCGCTGGCCTCCGGCACGCTGCGCTGCATCGGCTCGACCACCTACAAGGAATACCGCCAGTATTTCGAGAAGGACCGGGCGCTGGTGCGCCGCTTCCAGAAGATCGACGTCAACGAGCCGTCGATCCCGGACACGATCGAGATCCTGAAGGGCCTCAAGCCCTATTTCGAGGAGTTCCACAAGCTGCGCTACACCAGCGACGCCATCAAGGCCGCGGTGGAGCTCTCGGCGCGCTACATCCATGACCGCAAGCTGCCGGACAAGGCGATCGACGTCATCGACGAGACCGGGGCCTCGCAGATGCTGCTGCCCGAGGGCAAGCGCAAGAAGGTCATCGGCGTGAAGGAGGTCGAGGTCGCGGTTTCGACCATGGCGCGCATCCCGGCCAAGACCGTCTCGAAGGACGATGCCGAGGTGCTGCGCAATCTCGAGCAGACGCTGAAGCGCTCGGTCTATGGGCAGGAGAAGGCGATCGAGGCGCTGTCCTCCGCGATCAAGCTCGCCCGCGCCGGCTTGCGCGACGGCGAGAAGCCGATCGGCTGCTACCTCTTCGCCGGCCCGACCGGCGTCGGCAAGACCGAGGTGGCGCGCCAGCTCGCTTCCTCGCTGGGTGTCGAGCTGATCCGCTTCGACATGTCGGAATACATGGAACGCCACACCGTCTCGCGGCTGATCGGCGCGCCTCCCGGCTATGTCGGCTTCGATCAGGGCGGCCTGCTGACCGATCAGATCGACCAGCATCCGCACAGCGTGCTGCTGCTCGACGAGATCGAGAAGGCCCATCCCGACCTGTTCAACATCCTCCTGCAGGTGATGGACCACGGCAAGCTGACCGACAACAACGGCAGGCAGGTCGATTTCAGGAACGTCATCCTGATCATGACCACCAATGCCGGAGCCGCCGACATGGCCCGCAACGCCTACGGCTTCACGCGCCAGAAGCGCGAGGGTGACGACACCGAGGCGATCAACAAGCTGTTCGCGCCGGAGTTCCGCAACCGTCTCGACGCCACCATCTCCTTCAGCCATCTGCCGAAGAGCGTGGTCGCCCGCGTGGTCGACAAGTTCGTGCTGCAGCTCGAGGCCCAGCTCGCCGACCGCAACGTCACCATCGAGCTCTCGGACGAGGCGCGCGAATGGCTGGTCGAGAACGGCTATGACGAGGCGATGGGCGCCCGGCCGATGGCCCGGCTCATCCAGCAGACGATCAAGACGCCGCTTGCCGATGAGGTTCTGTTCGGCCGGCTCAAGAACGGTGGCGCCGTCAGGGTCGTGGTGGTCCAGTCCGAGACCGGCATCAAGGTGCTCGGGCTCGAATTCCCCGACGGCCCGGCCAAGCCCAAGCCGGAGAAGGACGTCGCGACCGCGACGGCCAAGCGAGCGACAAAGCCGCGCGCCAAGGCTGTCGGCGGCGACAAGACCACGAAGATGCCGCCCCGCAAGGCTCCCAAGGGGGGCTCTGGCCCGGATGACGACACCGGCAATCCGCCGAAGACATCCGGACGCACGGTCCGTACTGTTCCGAAAGTACCGCTGACGAAGGCCTGAGAACGTGTTGTTCCGACGCAAGAAAGCAGCCCTCGCCGAAACCGGCGAGGGCATAATGCCCACGGCGGCTCCCGCGCCGCAGCGCCCGCCCAAGGAAAAACTGGGCTGGTTCGAGAAGCGCGACCRCCGCCGCCGCCGCCGCAAGATCTTCGAGGAGGTGCTGGGCTGGATCCTCGTGCCGGCCTTCATCTATCTGATCTATCTCGGCGTCCAGGCGGTCGGCGGCATACCCAAAGAGCTGATCGACTTCGCCAATGAGCTCGTCACCATGGCGATGAAGGGCGGCAAGGGCTGAGCACCCGCGGCCTTGCAGGGAGCGCAGGGCCGTTCCTCCTTCCCGAAGCTTGGCGGGCCCTTGCGAGGTAAGCCATAGGGGTTGAATGGCCCGTGCGCTTTGCACGGGCCGTCTTGCTTTCCCCGAGGCTGCTCGCAGCGGTGATCCCATGAGCGTATCCGCCGACTGGACCTGGCAGCGCGTCGCGCTGGCCGGTGTGAGCGATGCGCTGCGGCTCCCGGCCTGGATCGTCGGCTTCGGGCTGATCGGTATCGGTTCGCTCGCCCGTGACGTCGGTTACCCGGTCGATGTCGCCGTACTCTCGACTATTCTCGTCTGGGCCGGCCCTTCGCAGGTGCTGTTCTTCGCCTCCATCGCTGCCGGCGCCGCCTGGAGCGCGATCGCGATCGCGGTAGCCTTCGCCTCGCTGCGCTTCCTGCCGATGACGATGGCGATCCTGCCGCTGCTGCGCCGGCCCGGTCAGAGCATCTGGCAGCAGCTCTTTCTTTCGCACTACGTCGCAGTGACGGCCTGGACCGAGGGGCTGCGCCGCCTGCCGGGCATCCCGGTGCACCAGCGCGTGGCCTATTTCCTCGGCTTCGCCAATACCTGCATGGCGGTGAGCTCGGTCGGCACATTCGCCGGTTACTACCTGCTCGACACCCTGCCGATTCCCTTTGCAGCCGGACTGCTCTGCCTGACGCCGATCTTCTTCCTGGTCTCGCTGACGGCTGGCTTACGCCATCGCGGCGACGTCACCGCACTGGTTCTGGGGCTGGCGCTCGCGCCGCTCTGCGAGCGCTTCATCGGTGGCGGCTTCGACCTCATCGTCGCCGGGCTCATCGCCGGCAGCATCGCCTTCATGGTGGGCCGCAAGCGCAAGGCGGCCGCATGACCCAACCGATCGCCCTGCTCGACGGGCCGCTCTGGCCCTATCTCGCGCTGATGCTCTTCGCCGTGCTGCCGACCGAGATCTGGCGCTGGCTCGCCGTCGGCTTCGCGCGTGGGCTCGATGCCGACTCGCCGCTGCTCGAATGGGTGAGGGCGGTCGCGACGGCGCTGCTTGCCGGCATCGTTGCCAAGTTGATGGTCACACCACCGGGCGCGCTGGCCTATGCCCCGCTGTTCGTGCGGGTCGCTGCGCTCGCCGCCTCCGCGGCCGTGATGGCCGTCAGCCGCCGCCGGATGATGCTGGCCGTTCTGGTCGGTGAAGTCGTGCTGGTCGGCGGCGTCTGGCTGTTCGGGGCGGCTTAGCCCCTTCCGGCCTCGAGCCGATCCCGCACAGGGCGGAGCTTGTCCGGGTTGCGAATGACGTAGATCGCCTGGACCTGCCCGTCGCGGATGTCGAGAACGAGCGCCTGCGCGGTGTCGGTTTCCATGCTGATATAGCCGGGCATGCCGTTGATCAGCACCGGCTCGTAGCGCGGGACGAAGCCCTGCCGTTCCGGCTTGCGGGCGAGGCCGGCGAAGAAGCGGCCGATCTTCTCGCTGCCGAAAATCGGGTTGAGCACCGAACTCGCCTTGCCGCCGCCATCGCCATGCAGCACTGCATCCTGCGCCAGCAAGCCCTTCAGGCTCGTCGGGTCGGTGCTATGGGCCGCTTCGAAGAAGGCGACGGCATAGCGACGCGCCTCTTCGGCTGAGAGCGGGTGGCGCGGACCCTCTTGCCTTGCATGCCGGCGTGCCCGCGAGACGAGCTGCCGGCAGGCGGCCTCGCTGCGCCCGAGCGTCTCGGCGATCTCGGAGAAGGGCAGGTCGAACACGTCGTGCAGCAGAAAGGCGGCGCGTTCGAGCGGCGAAAGGCGCTCCAGCGCGAGCTGGAGCACATAGGGAACGTCGAGGCCCTCGTCACTGCTCGCGGTGCCGCCGATCTCCTCGATCAGCGGCTCGGGCAGCCAGGCGCCGACATAGTTCTCGCGCCGCCGCGTAGCCGATTTCATCAGGTCGAGACAGAGCCGCGTGACCACGCGCCCGAGCCAGGCGCGCGGATTCGCCAGCGCTTCCGGCGCGGAATCGTGCCAGCGCAGCCAGGCGTCCTGCACCACGTCCTCGGCGTCGCTGAGCGAGCCGAGCATGCGGTAGGCGAGGCGGGTCAGATAGGACCGGTGGGTCTCGAAGCCGGCGGCGGTGACGTCCGTCATGCAATCCTGTGAGTGCGGATCCTAGGCGGCGTCGACCTTGGGTGCCCTGTCGTTCGGATGATGCGAGCGGAAGCCGACCGCGATCCGGTTCCAGACATTGATCGTGCCGATGAGCAACGTGAGCTTGACCATCTCCTCCCCGCTGAAATGGCGCAAGGCCTCCTCGTAATCGGCATCGGGCGCATGGGTCTGCGGCAGCAGCGTCAACGCCTCTGTCCAGGCCAGCGCGGCGCGCTCGCGCGGCGTGTAGAGCGCGGATTCGCGCCAGGCGCTCAGCAGATAGAGCCGCGCCTCGCTTTCGCCGACCTTGCGGGCGTCGGCCGAATGCATGTGCAGGCAATAGGCGCAGCCATTGATCTGCGATGCCCGCATCTTCACCAGTTCGATCAGGCTGTGTTCGAGGCCGGACTCCTTGATCGCGGCTTCGAGCGCGATCAGTGGCTTCATCGTCTCCGGCGCTGTCGTATAGGGGTTGAGGCGTTTGCTCATGGTGGTTCTCGCTGTGGGACAGGTGTCGGCCAGCGGGCGAAGCCCGCCGGCAGGAGGCACGTTACCTGCTTAGGCGGCGGCTTCGGTCTTGCGCGCACGGTCGGCCGGGTGGCGCGAGCGGAAGCCGGCATTGATCCGGTTCCAGGCGTTGATCGTGGCGATCGAGAGCGAGAGATCGACGCACTCCTTCTCGCTGAAATGGGCGCGCAGCCCGGCGAAGGCCTCGTCACTCGGGCTGCCCTCCGAAAGACGGGTCAGCGCTTCCGTCCAGCCGAGTGCGGCCTTCTCGCGCGGCGTGTAGAGGTCGGATTCATGCCAGGCATCGAGCAGGTAGAGCCGGGCTTCGCTCTCCCCTGCCTTGCGGGCATCCATGGAGTGCATGTGCAGGCAATAGGCGCAGGCGTTGATCTGCGACGCCCGCATCTTCACCAGTTCGAGCAGGCTGTGCTCCAGCCCGCTCTCGTTGACGTAATTCTGGGTCTTCAGCAGCGCTTCGATCGCGCCGGGGGCGACCTGGAAGGCATTGAGGCGTTGGCTCATGGTCTTTCTCCATCGGTTGATGACGACAAGACGAGGCAGCCAGGCCCCTTGTGACATGCCCCTCAGATTTTTTTCAGGGCCTCCCGAATTTTCTCGGCATTGCTGGCGAGCACCTCGTTCTTCTCCATCGCGCCCGTATGCGGACGCAGCGCCACGCCATCGAACCGCGGCATGACGTGGACATGGAGATGGAAGACGACCTGACCGCCGGCGGCCTCGTTGAATTGCTGGATGGTGACGCCCTCGGCGGCGAAGGCGGCCTTGACGGCACGCGCCAGCTTCTGGGTCGTTGAGGCGACGGCATTCAGCGCTTCTGCCGGCGCGTCGAAGACGTTGCGGCACGCAATCTTCGGGAGCACCAGCACATGCCCTTCGGCGCGCGGCATGATGTCCATGATCGCGATCGTCTCGGCATCCTCATAGACCGTGTGGGAAGGCAGCTCGCCGCGCAGGATCTTGGCGAAGACGTTGGACGGATCATAGGCGGTCATGGCGGTTCCGATGGCTTGGAAGCGGAGCGCTGAACCTGTGGCCCCCACGCAAGGGCGTCAAGGCCGGGGAGGCGGGTCTCGCCCGCGTCAGGCGCCCAGCGACAATGTCTCCTCGACGGCACCGTCGAAAACGAGGTCGTCGCCAGCGCTCATCACCTGCAGCGCCGTCACGTCCAAACGCAAGAGCGGCTGGTCCCACCAGCGCGCGACGATATCAGCCAGCGCTGCCGTTTCGGCGGCATCGAGATCATCCCGGAGGTTGTAGAGGCCAACGAGCCAGAGATCGCCGGGAGGGCGCCCAAAGGCACCCTGCACCGCCTGCAGCATATTCGCGCCATCGCGCTTCTCGGGATAGACGGCCAGATAGAGCCGGCCGCGGTTGACGTTGCCGGAGAACAATCCGCGCAACTCGACGGCGAAGGGCTCGATCTGGGCGAGCGCGTCGCGCGTGGCCTGCGCGATCGCTGGCGGTTCCTCGATCCCGAGCGAGCCGCACACCGTGGCGTGCAGCTTGTCGCGCCGCTTCGGCAGGATCTCCCAGGCGATCTTGTCGGCGAAGGGCGCGGTCCTGAGCTCTTCTTCCAAGGCGCGAAAGGCGGCCGATGTCTGCAGGGCGGCATCATGAACCGGCAACACCAGCGAGAATACCCGCGGATGCCGGCCCATCTCGTAAAACTTGCCTTCGCGCCGGGCGATCACGCGCGGATGCTCCGGTGCCACCAGCGGCAGATGCGCCAGCCTGTAGCTATCATCGAGCAGCAGCGGAGCGGAGAAATCGGTCAGGCTGCGCCGATAGCCGAGTTCGGCATCTCGGCAGAACATCGACTGATCTACCGCCGCTGCGAACGTCACCGCGTCATTCATCGAGCACTCCCGTCTTGCGAAACGGAGTTTCGGCCGCGAGCGCGGCCTGTGCGGCGGCGATCTGCTCGCGCTCCTGCGTCAGATAGGCGGCGACCGGCCGGCGCAGCCCGGGATCGGCGATATGGTGCAGGGAGTGGGTGATGACGGGCCGATAGCCCCGCGCCAGCTTGTGCTCGCCCTGCGCTCCGGCCTCGACGCGGGCAAGCCCATGCGCGATCGCATAATCGATGGCCTGATGATAGCAGACCTCGAAATGCAGGAAGGGATGGTCCTCGATGCAGCCCCAGTTGCGGCCGTAGAGGGTGTTGGCGCCGCGGAAGTTGATGGCGCCGGCGATATAGCGGCCGGCGCGTTTCGCCATCATCAGCACGATGCGCTCGCCCATCGCCGCGCCGACGCGCGAGAAGAATGCGCGGTTGAGATAGGGCCGGCCCCATTTGCGCGAGCCGGTGTCTTGGTAGAAGGCGAAGAAATCGTCCCAGACCGCTTCGGTCAGGTCGCAGCCCGACAGCGCCTCGATCGTGATACCGGCCGAGAGTGCCTCGCGCCGCTCGCGCTTCAGGGCCTTGCGCTTGCGCGAGGCGAGCGTCGCCAGGAAGTCGTCATAGCTCCCGAAGCTTTCGTTCTGCCAATGGAACTGCAGATCGTTGCGCTCGAGATATCCGGCCTGCTTCAGCGCTGCGACATCCGGTTCCTGCGCGAAGGTGACATGCACCGAGGAGGCCTGCGTCTGCCCCCGCAGCGCCTCCAGCCCGGCGATCAAGGCTGCGCGGGCCTCGGCAGCGCGCGGCCCGTCGGTAACCAGTAGGCGCGGGCCCGTCGCCGGGGTGAAGGGCGCCGCGACCTGGAGCTTGGGATAGTAGCGCCCGCCGGCGCGTTCATAGGCATCGGCCCAGCCATGGTCGAAGACGTATTCGCCCTGGCTGTGGCTCTTGAGGAAGCTGGGCGCGGCGGCGAGCAGTTCGCCCGCGCTATCCTCCACAAGGAGATAGGCTGGCGACCAGCCGCTGCGGCCACCGGTGCAGCCGCTTTCCTCCAGCGCGGTCAGGAATTCATGGCTGACGAAGGGGTTGTCCCGGTCGATGCCACCATCCGCATCGGCGGGGCAGGGCGCCGAGACGGCGTCCTGCAAGGCGAGAGGGTTGGCGCAGGCGTTCCATGCGCCTGCAGCTACGGCCTTGAGCGAGGTCGCGACGCGAACGATCAGATCGTCGCTCTCGCGTTTGCTCAAGGACGAAAGCCCTCGAAGACCATCTGGTCGGCGAACCTGGCCGCCCGCTGCCGTTCCTCCGGCGTGCGTACGGTCCAGCTCATCAGCGGCAGCCCGAGCACGTTGCGGCAGAGATAGGGCGCGGCGCTTTCGAGGTCCGTGACCTTCCAGGACAGGAAGTGCGGCCGGCTCTCGGTGAAATGCAGCAGATTCGCCAGCGCATGTTTCCGTTCCGCGGAGAGCTTGTCGTAGTCCCCGTAATCATAGGCGTTCATCGCCACGATGCCGCGCGGAATCTCCGGCGCAATCTCGCGCAGAGCGGTCACGATCGCGGGATCGAAGGACTTGATCACGATCGGATGATCCCGGTAGCCGGCGACGACCTCGACCGTCCGGCGCGTCAGCGCCAGATCGCCGTCGAAGCGGCTCTTGATCTCGATGACAACAGGTACCCGCCCGCCGATCAGGTCGAGGAAGGCCGACAAGGTCTGGATACGGTCGCCGCTGCCCTTGAGCGTGATGGCGGAGAGCGCCTCGGCCTTGCGTTCGACGACGGCACCGCTCTCACCCGTCAGCCGGTCGAGCACGAAATCGTGGAACACGACCGCCTCGCCATCGGCGGTGAGCTGGACGTCGCACTCGATGCCGAAGCCGCTGGCGATCGCAGCCTGCGCCGCCGAGGAGCTGTTCTCGATAACGCCAGCAGCGAGATCATGCAGGCCGCGATGCGCGATCGGCCGCGCGACCAGCCAGCCCAGGTCGGGCCGGCCGGCATTGTTGGAACCCTGTGCCATCAGAGAATCTCGAACATCGCCTCGACCTCGACGGCGGCGTCGGCCGGCAATTCGGCGACGCCCACGGTCGAGCGGGCATGGCGGCCGTTGTCGCCGAGCACTTCGACCATGAGATCGGAGGCGCCGTTCATGATCGCCGGCAGGGCCGCGAAATGCGGGGCGGCATTGATGAAGCCGCCGAGACGCACGCAGCGCACGATCCGGCCGAGATCGCCATCGAGCGCCGCCTTGGCCTGGGCCAGAACGTTGATGGCGCAGAGCCGAGCCGCTTCGAGGCCGGCCTCGTTGAAGATTTCAGCGCCGAGCTTGCCCTTGTGCTTGTCGGAAAGCTTGCCGTCGAGGCCGAAGCAGATCTGCCCCGAGATGATCAGCAGGTTGCCGGTGATGACATAGGGGACGTAATTGGCAACGGGAGCAGCCGGGCTCGGCAGGGTGATTCCGAGTTCGGCGAGGCGCGTTTCGACGACGTTCATGGGCATGGCTCCGCGAGCGAGGCAGGGTCTTTCAAGACTGGTCTTTCATGGCCGAAGCCCGGACGGCCCGCAAGCATTGCGGCATGCGACGCCAGCAGGGGTGATGCGGCGTCAGGAAGCGGGCTCATCGCCATGTTTGCGCCATTGCCGCAATGCACCTAGATTTCCATCGAGGATCGAACGGAAAGCGGCGCATGAACGACACAGGTTTGAGGCTCGCGGCCCATGCGAGACAGGTCGGTATCGCAGCCCTGATGCTGGCCGGCGGGCCGGCCTGGGCGCAGGCAAATGTGGCGCAACCCGCGCCGGACCGGGTGGTGCTCGCACCGCATCGCGCGGTCTACGACCTCGTCCTCGACAACGCCAAGCCATCCGGCAACATCGAGACGGCCAAGGGCCGCATCGCCTTCGAGTTCACCGGCGACGCCTGTGAGGGCTACGCCCTGTCGTTCCGGCAGGTGACGCAGCTCGGCACTGAAGCGGGGCCACGTGTCATCGATGCGCGCACGACCAGCTTCGAGGCAGGCGACGGCGCAAGCTATCGCTTCAAGACCGAAAGCTCCTCGGGCGGCGCCACTCCAGAAACCGTCGACGGCACTGCCGAGAAGAACAGCGGCGGCTATGAGGTGAAGCTGCGCCAGCCCAAGGCCGAAATCCATCGCGACGGCGCCGATGCGCTGTTCCCGAATGCCCAGATGAAGGCTGTCATCCAGGCCGCGCGCACTGGCAAGCACACCCTCAACGTGCGGCTTTATGACGGCGCCAATTCGGGCAAGGAGGTCTACGACACGCTCTCGGTCATCGGGAAGCGCATCGAGAGCGAGCCTTCCGAAAAGCCGCTGCAGCGTCCTGAATTCGAGAAGATGGCGCGTTGGCCAGTGACGATCTCCTATTTCAAGGTCGACTCGGGTGAATCGACGCCGTCCTATTCGATATCGTTCGAGCTCTACGAAAACGGCGTCACCGGCGCGATCAAGCTCGACTATGGCAGCTTCGCACTACGCGGCACGCTCACGCGTCTGGATCTTCTTCCTCAGGAAGCTTGCGTGAAATAGCCGGATTGGACGATCGGCGCTCCGGCAGCCTGAGGCTCAGCCCCTTGCCGATCGCCTCGTCGCCGAAGCGGGCGCGCAGCTTGTCGAGCGCGCCTTCCATCGCCTTGAGGCGCGGCGTCGCGGTATCGGCGAGGTCACCATGGTCCGCCTCCGCAGGCGGACTGAAATCGCTGGTGCCGATGCCGATCAGCCGGTAGCGCGGGCCGTTGCATTCGCGCTTCAACAGGTCGCGCCCGGCGGTAAAGAGCCGGGCGGCGAGCTGTGTCGGCTCTGGCAGCCGCGTGGCGCGGGTGATGGTGTGGAAGTCGGCGGTCTTCAGCTTCAGCGTGATGGTCCGGCCGGCGAGTTCCTGCGCCTTCAGTCGCTTCGACGTCTTCTCGCAGAGCCGCCACAGGATCGGCTCCATCTCGTCGAAGGCGGAGAGATCGACGTCGAGCGTGGTTTCGCTCGAGACGCTCTTGGTCTCGCGCTCGGGCGTGACCTCGCGCGGATCGATGCCGTTGGCGAGGTTCTTGAGCCGCGGGCCGTCCTTGCCCGCGATGCGGAAGAGCTTTTCGACCGGCGCCTCGCGGAGGTCTCCGATCAACTTGAACCCGCCTTCCGCCAGCTTCGCCACGCTCGCCGGCCCCATGCCGGGGATCAGGCTGACCGGCTTGTCGGCCAGAAATGGGACCGCGTCGCCTCGGCCGATGATCGAGAAGCCCCGCGGCTTGTCGAGGTCGGACGCGACCTTGGCCAGGAACTTTGCATAGGACAGGCCGACCGAGATGGTGATGCCGAGTTCTGCCTCGATGCGTTTGGCGAAGCGCGCCAGAGTCACGGCCGGGCTGGCGTGGTGGAGACGCTCTGTGCCGCCGAGGTCGAGGAAGGCCTCGTCGATCGAGAGCGGTTCGACCAGCGGTGTCAACTCGCGCATCATCTGCCGGACCTCGCGGCCGACGGTGACGTATTTCGCCATGTTCGGCTTGACCACCACCGCCTCGGGACAGGCCTTCAGCGCCTTGAACATCGGCATCGCCGAGCGCACCCCAAAGGTGCGGGCGATGTAGCAGCAGGTCGAGACCACGCCGCGCTTGCCGCCACCGACGATCACCGGCTTGTCCTGCAGGCTCGGATCGTCGCGCTTCTCGATCGTCGCGTAGAAGGCGTCGCAGTCGATATGGGCGAGGCTGAGCGTGTCGCGCTCGGCGTGGCGGATCAGGCGCGGCGAGCCGCAGGCCGGGCAGCGCCGGAGCGGCCCAGCCGCCTCGTGATCCGCCAGGCAGTCGCGGCACAGGCTGCGCAGCGAAAGGGGATTCGCGGTCAAGAGAAGTCGTCCGGCTCCGGCCCGGCCATCAGGCGGCGCGCCTCGCCGATGATTTCCGGATTCAGCCTTAAATTTTCGGCAAATTCGAGCAGGAGAGAATCGCTTCCTGCGATATGGTCGAGCACGGCTGCGAGGAAGCCGGGTTCGCTCGCGGCGGAGCGCAGATTGGCCGGATTGAGGCCGGTCGCGCTCAGGAACGGCTCGATCCGTTCCGGTTCGGCGGCCAGGAAGCCGAGGGCGCGTAGCGCCAGTGTCTCTGCGTCCTCGGTGGTCAGTCGTGGTGCCATGGCCTGGGAGTCGCGTATCCGGTTTGCGTTTCGTCAACTGCTCGCGTGATAGCAATCATCGAACGACGCCGCCATTTTGGGAAGACCGCTGCCTGGCGGCGGACATCCCTGGCGCAAATGAAGGGCGGCCTGATGAAGACGGTTCTGATCGTCGAAGACAACGAACTCAACATGAAGCTCTTCAACGATCTTCTCGAGGCGCATGGCTATGCGACCTTGAAGACGTCGGATGGCATCGAAGCCATCGAGCTGGCGCGGACGCACCATCCGGCGCTGATCCTGATGGATATCCAGCTTCCGGAGGTTTCCGGGCTCGAAGTCACCAAATGGATCAAGGAGGACGACGACCTCAAGTCGATCCCCGTGGTGGCCGTCACGGCCTTTGCCATGAAGGGCGACGAGGAGCGGATTCGGGAGGGCGGCTGCGAGGCCTATCTCTCCAAGCCCATTTCGGTTGCAAAGTTCCTGGAGACCGTCCGCGCCTATGCCGGCGCCGCCTGAGCCGCGCAAGAGCGTTCCATGACTGCCCGCGTCCTCGTCGTCGATGACATCGCCGCCAATGTGAAGCTGCTCGAGGCCAAGCTCTCGGCAGAGTACTTCGGCGTGGTGACGGCGTTGAACGGCGCGGACGCGATTGCGATCTGTGAGCGCGGCGAGGCGGACATCGTCCTGCTCGACGTCATGATGCCCGGCATGAACGGTTTCGAGGTCTGCCGCTATCTGAAGAGCACGCCGGCGACCGCGCATATTCCGATCGTCATGGTCACCGCGCTGGATCAGCCGCGAGACCGCCTGCAGGGGCTCGATGCCGGCGCCGACGACTTCCTGACCAAGCCGCTCGACGATGCCGCGCTCTTCGCCCGGGTGCGGAGCCTGGCGCGGCTGAAGGAGATGACTGACGAGCTGCGCGGCCGTGCCGTCGCTTCGGTCCGGCTCGGCATGGCCGATCCGCTGGCCGCCGCCGCCGCCGAAACCGGGCTCAATGGCCGCATCCTGCTGGTCGAGGACCGGCCCAGCGTGGTCGAGCGGCTTCAGAGCGCGCTCTCGGCCTTCCATGCCGTCGAGGTCGAGAAAGATGCCCAGCAGGCGGCGCAGCGGGCTGCCGAGGGCGGCTTCGACAGCGTCATCATCAGCCTCGACCTGCAGGACCAGGACGGCTTGCGCCTGTGCAGCCAGCTGCGCTCGCTGGAGCGCACGCGCAACGTCTCCGTGCTGTTGATGGGGGAGGCCGAGGATCGCGCCCGCATCCTGCGCGGTCTCGATATCGGCGCGCATGACTTCCTGCTCCGCCCGATCGACCGCAACGAATTGCTCGCCCGGGTTCGTACCCAGGTGCGCCGGAAGCGCTTCACCGAGCGGCTGCGCGACAGCGTGCAGTCCTCGATGGAGATGGCCGTGATGGACCAGCTCACAGGGCTGCACAATCGTCGCTTCATGACCAGCCGGCTCGCCATGATGTTCGACGAGTCGGCGCTGCGTGCCCGCTCGCTCTCGATCCTTCTGCTCGATGTCGATCACTTCAAGGCTGTCAACGACAGCTGGGGGCATGACGCCGGCGACGAGGTGCTGCGCGAGTTCGCCAACCGCGTCCGCGCCTGCACCCGCGGTATCGATCTCGTTGCTCGGATGGGCGGCGAAGAGGTTGTCGTCGTCCTGCCCGATACCGGGCGCGATGCCGCCTGCCAGGTCGCGGAACGCATTCGCGAGCGGGTCGAGAGCGAGCCCTTCGCGATCCAGAGCGATACGCACGATATCAGGGTCACGGTTTCGGTGGGCGTCGCGAACCGCCGAGCCGGGGACGCCTCCTCGGCCGATATCATGAAGCGCGCCGATGACGCCCTCTATCGGGCCAAGGCTGGCGGCCGCAACCGCGTCGTCGCGGCAAGCGCGGCGTAGGCGACCAAGCTTCGCTCAAGCCAGGTCGATGGACGTTGGGGCTCGCCTGGCGGGCCTTGTCTGGCTGCCCTCCACGGCGGTGATCTGCGACATGAGGGCACTTCCGGCAAAATGCTAAGGCGGTGCGTCAACAACAATCGGCAACGATCTGAAGTTGTTTCTGGAATTGCCGTAGAGTCAGCTGCGTCGCGCGGAAATTTAAGATTAGCCGGTAGGGTTAACGATCGATGAACGCAGGGGAATCGGTTGGATTTGATTGATTCGGATACGTTGCATTGTAAGGGTCGTTGCAACGCAGCGGTCCCGGTGACCGCTCCGGAACGCCCCTCGGGAGCTCAGGTCCGCCGCATCTCCTGGGTAACCGAAGGGCTCGGCCGGTCGGTGACGGAATTCTGGCCTCCTCAGAACCGCCGCCGGCCGGCCACCTTGTTTCTGGAGCTGCCGCTTCAGCGGTAGAGATAGCCCGAGATCGCCGCCGGCAACCAGTACCCTGCAGCGCCGAAGGCCGCGAGCAAAGCCAGCACGCCGATCGCGGCGCCGATGCGTGTGGTCAGGAAGCGCGAGGAATCAATCTCGACCAGCAGCTTCAGCAACTGTCGCACCATGCCGTTCGGGCCTCGCTATTCTGCTATCCCGGCTCGACATCCGGGCGACGGCGCAAAGCGCAACAGGTGGGGGCTTTCCTGGAAGAGTCAATGACCCCGCTGCGAAGCGGGGTGGGGCGCGACTGAACGCACTGAGGTGCGCGCAGGGCGGTTGCACGGCGAGCCGCTTCGTTCAGCGGGGCTCAGGCGGCGCGTCTTGCTTGGTCGGTTCGGCCAGGCCGTGCCGGAGAGCGAGGGCCATGATTTCCCTGGCTGCGGCTTCCGGCATGACGGCGTCCAGGACGATGTGGACAGTGTCCGGCGAATACCGCTTCGCCGAAAACTCGAAGCTCGAACGCGGGCTCCGCCGTGCTCGGGGATTCCATCCGCGGGAGATCAGTAGCGAATCCAATCGCTTGCCGAACTCGCGGAGCTCGAGATCCAGCCCGGCTTCAGAGAGTTCATCCATGTCGGGCTGCCTCCACTGGCGTCATGCAGCCTTCATGAGCGCGATTCTGCCGAATAAATTCATTTACAAATCGTTAAAATTCTAGCTATTGCCGCGCGGGAAACGGGGGCGGTGTAGCGTTATGGTCCAGGCCGTGTTGGTGGCCGTGCTGATGATCGGCACGGGCTTGTTGTCGTGGCTGATCGCCGATCTCACGCATCTTCCGCTTGAAATGTGACCCGTGGGGCTTCGCCGGCCGAGCCGGCGGGATGATAGCTGAGCCGCTCAGCCGACAGAAGTGCAGCCTGACGTGCAGGCAACAAAAAACCGCCCGAAAGGGCGGTTCTTTGTCGACCGGATCGGTAAGGCTGTGCCTTACTTGATCTTGGTCTCCTTGAACTCGACGTGCTTGCGCGCGACCGGGTCGTACTTCTTCTTCGACATCTTCTCAGTCATCGTGCGCGAGTTCTTCTTCGTCACGTAGAAGAAACCGGTGTCTGCGGTCGAAAGCAGCTTGATCTTGATCGTCACGGCCTTGGCCATGGGTCTATCCTCGAACCATGCGGGCCGCAGGGCCCTCGGAAAAGAAAATGGCCGGGCGAACCCGGCAAACCGTCGGCGTGGGAGATGCCGCAAAGGGCCGGCGAAGTCAAGAAAGAAAGACGATCTGATGACGCAGCCGGCGCCCGGGGCGGAAAACCGGGGCTTTCAGAGTTCCTCACGCACAAAGCTGCCACGCTTCTCCCAATAGAACGGCACCGGCAGATAGGGCGCGAAGCCGCCGGCTATGCGCGATTCGACCTCCTGCAGGATGACCGTGGTGATCGTCGGCAGGTCGAGCGCCTTGGCCTCGTCGAAGTCGACCCAGACGAGATCGACGAGTTCCGAATCGGGTCCGATCACGCCGTCGATCTTCTTGGCGACGGCGGAGGCATCGATCGTGAAGAAGCGCGTGTCGAAGCGCTTCGGCCGGCGCGGCGGCGTGATCGCGCGGGCGACGAAGGTGACGGCCGAGAGATCGGGAAAGATGCCCTGGGCCGCGAAGTCGCTCCAGCTGCCGGCCGGCGGGTTCTCGGGCGTGCCGAATTCGTCGGAGCCGAAGAGCAGCCCGGTCTCCTCGAAGGTCTCCCGGATCGCGGCGAGCGCCAGCGCGCGCGCCTTGCCGGCGCTGGGGCGCAGGCAGCGCTTGCCGAGACGGTCTTCGCAGATCTGCGGCACTGCCCCGGTGGCGACCATGCGTCGATCGCCCTCGTCGATCCGCCCGCCGGGGAAGACGTATTTGCCCGGCATGAACTTGTGGCCCGGATGGCGCTTGCCCATCAGAACCTTCGGGCGCGCGCCGCTCCTGTCGAGGATCAGCATGGTGGCGGCGTCCTTCGGACGCAGGTTGACCGTGGTGCGGACCCGCTCGGCCTGGGTCAGGGTGACGGTATGATCGGTCATGCGCGCGGTCCAGGTGAGGGCAGGGGCTGGCGTTCGGGCCGGTCGGGCTCGCCGCCGAAGCCGTGCATGCGCACGGCCCATTGCAGGCCGACGACGCCGCCCTTCACGGGCTGCATCAGGGCGATGGACAGGATCAGCGTCAACGCCGGCCAGAGCGCCATGTGCCACCACATCGGCCAGTCGCCGTACTTCTCAGCGAGCAGGATGCCGCCGACCACGATATGGCCGACGATGGTGATGACGATATAGGGCGGCAGGTCGTCGGCGCGCTGATGATGCAACTCCTCGCCGCAGGCTTCGCAGGCATCGACCGGCTTCAGGAAGGCGCGGAACAGCCGGCCCTGCCCGCAATGCGGGCAGCGGCCTTTCAGCCCGCGCGCCACGGATTCGCGCCAGTCGCGCGCCTCGACATGCGTTTCCGCGCTGTGGATCTGGACGCTCATCACCGCCTCTTGCCGGGCTTGGCCCGGCCCGGCTTGGCCCTTTTGCCAAAGGTCGCCGGCCGGCTTTCCCCATATGGCGCGCCGCCGCGGCGCTTGCCAGCGCGGCCAGTCGCCACAGTTCTGCCGGCAGAGAGCAACTCGAAGCGCAGCGCACCTGCGACGGGGGCGGCCTCGACCAGCTTGACGTGCACCTTATCGCCGAGGCGCCAGCTTTCGCCGGTGCGCTCGCCGATCAGGGCATGGGCAGCCTCGTCATAGCGGTAATAGTCGCCACCGAGCGTGGAGGCGGGGATGAAACCGTCGGCGCCGGTGTCGTTGAGCTTCACGAAAAGCCCGGCGCGGTTCACCCCGCCGACGCGTCCGTCGAAGCTCGCGCCGATTTGATCGGCGAGGAAGTGCGCGATCAGCCTGTCGGTGGTCTCGCGCTCCGCCGCCATGGCGCGGCGCTCGGCGGCGGAGATGCGGGTCGCCACCTCGCGCAGTTCGGCGAGCGTCGTGTTCTTCGGCAGGCCATCATCGCCGAGCTTGAGCGCGGTGACGAGCGCGCGGTGGACGATCAGATCGGCATAGCGGCGGATCGGCGAGGTGAAATGCGCATAGCGGTGCAGATTGAGCCCGAAGTGCCCGTAATTCTCGGCCACATATTCGGCCTGCGCCTGCGTGCGCAGTACCACCTCGTTGATCAGCGTCTCGTTCTCCGAACCCTTGATCATCGCCAGGATGCGGTTGAACAGCACGGGCCTGAGCGCCCCGTCCTTCGGCAGCTTGATGCCGATCGAGGCCAGGACCTCGCCGAGCGCGCGCATCTTCTCGAGCGAAGGCTCGTCATGGCAGCGATAGACCAGCAGGCTCCCGGCCTTCTCCAGCGTCTCGGCCGCCGCGACATTGGCGAGGATCATGAACTCCTCGATCAGCCGATGCGCCGCCAATCGCTCCGGCACGATCACGCGCTCGACCGCGCCGTCGGGCTTCAGGATCAACTTGCGCTCGGGCAGGTCGAGATCGAGCGGCTGGCGCTGGTCGCGGGCGCGGGCCGCCACGCCATAGGCCGCCCAGAGCGGCATCAGCACGCTCTCGCGGATCGGTCCGGTCTTCCCGTCCGGCTTGCCGTCGATGGCGGCCTGCGCCTGCTGGTAGGAGAGCTTGGCGGCCGAGCGCATCAGCACGCGATGGAAGGAGTGGCTCTTCTTCGATCCGTCGGATTTGAGTACGAGCCGCACCGCCATAGCCGGGCGGTCTTCATTCTCGCGAAGAGAACACAGGTCGTTCGAGATCCGTTCCGGCAGCATCGGCACGACGCGATCGGGGAAATAAACCGAATTGCCGCGCTGCAGCGCCTCGCGATCGAGCGCCGAGCCCGGCCGGACATAGGCCGCGACATCGGCGATGGCGACGGTGACGACGAAGCCGCCTGGATTGGACGGATCCTCATCGGGCGCCGCATGGACCGCGTCGTCATGGTCCTTGGCGTCCGCCGGGTCGATGGTGACGAGCGGCAGCTCGCGCCAGTCCTCGCGCCCCTTCAGCGTCGCGGTCGGTGCGTCCGCCGCTTCCTGAAGGGCTGCCGGCGGGAATTCATGCGGGATGCCGTGGGCGTGGATCGCGATCAGGCTGACGGCGCGTTCGGACTTGATCGACCCCAGCCGTTCGCGCACATGCGCCTCTGGCGGGCCGAAGCGGCTCTCGCGGCGCAGCGAAACCGAGACGAGGTCGCCATCCTCGGCCTCGCCGGTGCGGCCCTTGGGGATGATCGCCTCGCGCCCCTGCGCCTTCTTGTCGATCGGCACCAGCCGGCCCGACCCGTCGGGCAGGGCCCGGAAGATGCCGAGCACGGCGGCCCTGGCCTTGCCCATGATCTTGAGCACGCGGCCGGAATAGGCGAAGCCCTCGACGCCCCTCAGCCGGGTCAGCTTCAGGATGACCTGATCGCCGACGCCGGGTGCCGGGGCCGCTGCGTTCGGTTTCCGTCGTCCGTCGCGGACGCGCTCGACCAGGATGTGCGGGGGTGCACCGCTTTCCGCCTCGTCCCATTCGAGAGGCTGGGCGACGAGGTCGCCCTCGCGGTCGCGGCGCTTGATCTCGGACAGCAGCACGGGAGGCAGCGCGCCGCGCGGATGCACCGGGCGATCCTTGCCGTCGCCGCCGATCTCGCCTTCCTCGGCAAGTTCCTTCAGCAGCCGCTTCAGCCAGATCTTGCCGCCCTGGTCCAGCCCGAAGGCCTTGGCGATCTCGCGGCGGCCGACCTCGCGGCCGGCGGCGCGCTCCTCCTCGATGAAGTCGAGGATTGCCACGCGGCTCGGTTCAGGAACGGACAATGCTGGTACTCGACGGGTAAAGGCTGGGAAAGGAGGTCACCCCGCCTGTCTGCCACGCCTTTTGGGCTCGCGCCAGCATTCGCGAGATCAAAAGAAGAAGGGCCGTCCTTTCGGACAGCCCTTCCATTGTCGAACCGCGATCCAGCGAGCCGGATCAAAGGTGCGAAAACTCACGCGGAACAAGTACCCCAGCAAAAAGAGGTCCAGCTCCAGCCGCCCTGCACCAGCGGTTGATGACAATGAGACACTGGATCACCTCCTTTCAGTTGTTACCGACGAAGACGAGGCTAAGGCGATTCTCTGCGACTCGTAAATGCCAAAAAAAAAGCTGTGCCCGTCAAAGGAAAGCCCGTGTCCGTCGATGAAATTGCGGGCATATGGTGCGGTGCACAAACATGCGGCAGGGGATTTGACCAAGAAATAGCCAAAATTACCGCCTGAAGCCCGATGATTGCGCGGCGTTGGCTTATGATCGCAGGAAATTCCTCAAGGGCGCGTCTCGCGGCAGAGATTTGCGTCAGGTGGCGGACGTTGCGTGCCCTTGGCACGGCCCTTGCGAACGTCGCTTCCGGGCCAGGGAGGCCTGCCGGCGTCGAGGGGCGCCGCCAACAAACATCCTTCGGAGATGTCCGTGAACAGCAATCGTCGCGAATTCCTCGGCACGGCTCTGGCCGGCGCCGCTTTCCTCGGATCCTCCCATCTGCCGGCGGCGGCGCAGCAGGAGACCATCAAGGTCGGCATCCTTCATTCGCTCTCGGGCACGATGGCCATCTCCGAGACGACGCTGAAAGACGTCATGCTGATGCTCATCGAGGAGCAGAACAAGAAGGGCGGCCTGCTCGGCAAGAAGCTCGAGGCCGTCGTCGTCGATCCCGCCTCGAACTGGCCGCTCTTCGCCGAGAAGGCACGCGAACTGATCACCAAAGACAAGGTTGCGGCCACTTTCGGCTGCTGGACCTCCGTGTCGCGCAAATCGGTGCTGCCGGTCTTCAAGGAGCTCAACAACATCCTGTTCTACCCCGTCCAGTACGAGGGCGAGGAGAGCGAGCGCAACGTCTTCTATACCGGCGCCGCGCCGAACCAGCAGGCGATCCCCGCCGTCGACTATCTCGCCAAGGAGGAGAAGGTCGAGCGCTGGGTGCTCGCCGGCACCGACTACGTCTACCCGCGCACGACCAACAAGATCCTCGAGGCCTATCTCAAGTCCAAGGGCGTGAAGCCCGAGGACATCCTGATCAACTACACGCCCTTCGGCCATTCCGACTGGCAGACCATCGTCTCCGACATCAAGAAGTTCGGCTCGGCCGGCAAGAAGACCGCCGTGGTCTCGACCATCAACGGCGACGCGAACGTGCCGTTCTACAAGGAGCTGGGCAACCAGGGCATCAAGGCGACCGACATTCCCGTGGTCGCGTTCTCGGTCGGCGAGGAGGAGCTTGCCGGCATCGACACGAAGCCGCTCGTCGGCCATCTCGCCGCCTGGAACTACTTCCAGTCGATCAAGACGCCGGAGAACGAGGCCTTCATCAAGCAGTGGCAGGCCTTCACCAAGAACCCGAAGCGCGTCACCAACGACCCGATGGAAGCCCATGTCGTCGGCTTCGCCATGTGGGTGAAGGCGGTCGAGAAGGTGAAGAGCACCGACGCGGACAAGGTCATCGACGCGCTGCCGGGCATCGAGGCGCCGAACCTGACCGGCGGCATCTCGAAGATGCTCCCGAACCACCACATCACCAAGCCGGTCTTCATTGGCGAGATCAAGGAAGACGGCCAGTTCGACGTCGTCTGGAAGACCAGCGGCCTTGTCCCCGGCGATGCCTGGTCGAAGGAACTCGACGGCTCCAAGGACCTGATCGGCGACTGGGTTGAGAAGAAGTGCGGCAACTTCAACGTTAAGACCGGCAAGTGCGGCGCCGTCTGAGATCATGAGGGGGAAGGGCGGCACGGGAAAAATCCCGGCCGCCCTTCATTCGCCGCCCATGCCGGGTGTGCCGACCGAGAGCGAGAAGGCGCGGGGAACCCCTCTCCCGGATGGGAGAGGGGCAGGGGTGAGGGAAGGCCGGTGCCGAACAAGGCGAGCGACTTCCGCTTCGGCGGTTTGGCAAGAGGCGAGCCTCGGCGTTTTCGGGCGGGCCCTCACCCCTACCCCTCTCCCATCCGGGAGAGGGGTTCCCCACGCTTCCTTTTCTCACGCCGTGCTTCACGATGAAAAGCGAACCGATGTCCCTGTTCCACCGCCTGAAGCATGCTCTTGTCATCCTCGTCGCGCTGGTCGCGGCCTCGGTCGCATCCTTCGCGCAGACCGCCGACGAAGCCTTCACGCGGCTCGCCGCCGACAGCTATTCCGATACCTCCCGCGCGATCGAAATCCTCGTCTCGACCGCCCATCCGAATGCGGCGCTGATCGTCGAAGCTCTCAATGATGGACGCTTGCAGGCGGGGCCGGGCGGTGTGGCGGTGAAGACGGCCGCCGGAGGCTTCGTCGATGCCCGTACAGGGCAGGCTTTGGCCGCCGCTCCCGCCGGTGTGAAGCCCGTCCGCCTGAACAACGCCGTACGTCGCGCCGTACAGGCCGCGCTCGGCGGTCTTGGCTTGCTCAATCCCGATCCGGCGAGGCGCGCCGCTGCGGCCGAGGCCGTGTTCAAGTCGCGCGATGCTGGCCTGCTGCCGATCGTCGAGGCCGCGATCGGCAAGGAGACCGATCCGCGCGCGCTCGCCGCCTTGCGCCAGGCCCAGGCCGCGATCCTGATCGCCAAGCCCGATGCCCAGCCGCTCGACCGGGTCGCGGCCGTCGAGGTGCTGCGCGAGCGCGGCGATCAGGATGCGCTGGCGGCGCTGCGCAGCCTCTCCGGAGAGATCACGCCGACGCTCCGCGATGCGCAGAGCAGAGCGGTCGCTGCCATAGAGGGCAGGCTGAAGCTCTGGGCCGTCGTCCAGAACCTCTGGTACGGCCTTTCGCTCGGCTCGGTGCTGCTGCTCGCCGCCATCGGTCTCGCCATCACCTTCGGCGTGATGGGCGTCATCAACATGGCCCATGGCGAGATGGTGATGCTCGGCGCCTACACGACCTTCGTGGTGCAGGAGCTGATCCGCACCAATGCGCCCTGGCTGTTCGACTGGTCGCTGGCGATTGCGCTCCCGGCGGCCTTCATCGTCGCCGGTGCGGTCGGCATCGCCATCGAGCGCGGCGTCATCCGCTTCCTCTATGGCCGCCCGCTGGAGACGCTACTCGCGACCTGGGGCATCAGCCTGATCCTGCAGCAGGCGGTGCGCACCGCCTTCGGCCCGACCAACCGCGAGGTCGGCGCGCCCGCCTTCATGTCGGGCGCATTCGAACTCGGTGGATTAGCAATCACCTATAACCGACTCTGGATCATCGTCTTCGCGGCGCTGGTCTTCGCCGCGCTGCTCGCCATCCTCAAGCTGACGCCGATGGGCCTGCAGATGCGCGCCGTCACCCAGAACCGGCGCATGGCCTCGGCCATGGGCATCCGCACCGGCCGCATCGACGCGCTCACCTTCGGGCTCGGCTCGGGCGTCGCGGGGCTTGCGGGTGTTGCGCTCTCGCAGATCGACAATGTCAGTCCGAATCTCGGCCAGAGCTACATCATCGACTCGTTCATGGTGGTGGTCTTCGGCGGCGTCGGCAATCTCTGGGGCACGCTGGTCGGCGCCATGACGCTCGGCGTCGCCAACAAGTTGCTCGAACCCTATGCCGGGGCCGTGCTCGGCAAGATCGCGCTGCTGGTCTGCATCATCCTCTTCATCCAGAAGCGACCGCGCGGACTGTTCGCGCTCAAGGGCAGGGCGGTGGAAGCATGATCACCCGCTTCCTCCTCCAGAACATGGACAAGCGCGGCGGGGTCTTCCTCGCCATCCTGATCGGCCTCGCGGTGCTGGTGCCGCTGGCGAACCTGCTGCTGCCGGCAAGCTCGCCCTTCCATGTCCCGACCTCGACCATGTCGCTCTGGGGCAAGTATCTCTGCTACGCGCTGCTGGCGGTCTCGCTCGATCTCGTCTGGGGCTATTGCGGCATATTGAGCCTCGGTCACGGCGCCTTCTTCGCTCTCGGCGGCTACGCCATGGGCATGTATCTGATGCGCCAGATCGGCACCCGCGGCGTCTACGGCAACCCGATCCTGCCCGACTTCATGGTCTTCCTGAACTGGCAGGAACTGCCCTGGTACTGGTGGGGCTTTTCCTCCTTTCCCTTCGCCATGTTGATGGTGCTGCTGGTGCCCGGGCTGCTCGCCTTCGTCTTCGGCTGGTTCGCCTTCCGCTC
Organism: Allobosea sp. RAF48; assembly: GCF_052114025.1. NCBI lineage: Bacteria > Pseudomonadati > Pseudomonadota > Alphaproteobacteria > Hyphomicrobiales > Alloboseaceae > Allobosea > Allobosea sp. RAF48. The sequence goes on along the minus strand of NZ_JBFRDZ010000004.1, from coordinate 386,974 downwards.
GCGCGTCACCGGCGTCTATCTCTCGATCATCACCCAGGCGCTGACCTATGCGCTGCTGCTCGCCTTCTTCCGCAACGACATGGGCTTTGGCGGCAACAACGGCCTGACCGACTTCAAGGATCTCCTCGGTTTCAACGTCCAGGCGCAAGGGACTCGCGCCGCTCTGTTTTCGATGACCTGCGTGATGCTGGCCGCCGGCTTTCTCATCGCGCGGGGCATCGTCGTCTCGAAGCTCGGCAAGGTCGTCATCGCGATCCGCGATGCGGAGTCACGTACCCGCTTCCTCGGTTACCGGGTCGACCGCTTCAAGCTCTTCGTCTTCACCGTCTCGGCCTGCATGGCCGGCGTCGCGGGAGCGCTCTACGTGCCGCAGGTCGGCATCATCAACCCCAGCGAGTTCGCCCCGGCCAACTCGATCGAGACCGTGATCTGGGTCGCGGTCGGCGGGCGCGGCACACTGGTCGGCGCAGCACTCGGCGCGGGCGTGGTGAACTGGGCCAAAACGGTGTTCACCTCGGGCTTCATGGCGCCTTACTGGCTCTTCGCGCTGGGCGGTCTCTTCGTCGTCGTCACGCTCTTCCTGCCCAAGGGAATCCTTGGCACCGCCGAGGCGCTCTGGGCGCGCCGCCGCAAACCCGACGCGACACCGGCCGCCGAGCCGGCCCCGGCGGAGTGAATGCGATGAACGCTCCCGTGCCCGGCGCATTGACCTCTTCGCTGCTCTATCTCGACGGCGTCAGCGTCTCCTTCGACGGCTTCAAGGCGATCCGCGGCCTGTCGCTCACCATCGCGCCCGGCGAGATGCGTGCGATCATCGGCCCCAACGGCGCCGGCAAGACCACGATGATGGACATCATCACCGGCAAGACGAAGCCCGATGTCGGCACCGTCATGTTCGGCGGCACCGTCGATCTCACCAAGCTCGACGAAGCCGCGATCGCCAATCTCGGCATCGGCCGTAAATTCCAGAAGCCGACGGTCTTCGACTTCCACACCATCGAGGACAACATCCTGCTGGCGCTGAAATCGAAGCGCACGGTCGGCAAAACGCTGTTCTGGAAAACCGAGCCGCCGCAGCAGAAGCGCATCGACGACATCCTTGGCATCGTGAAATTGGCCGACAAACGCGACCGGCTCGCGGGCTCGCTCTCGCACGGCCAGAAGCAGTGGCTCGAGATCGGCATGCTGCTCGCGCAGGACCCCAGGCTCCTGCTCGTCGACGAGCCCGCTGCCGGCATGACCGACGGCGAGACGGCGCAGACCGCTGTGCTGCTCAAGGAGATCGCGCGGGATCATTCGGTCATCGTCGTCGAGCACGACATGGGCTTCATCCGCGAACTCGGCGTGAAGGTCACGGTGCTGCACGAAGGCTCGGTGTTGGCTGAGGGGCCGCTCGACCAGGTCAGCGCCAATGAGCGCGTCGTCGAAGTCTATCTGGGGCGGTGAGGGATGATCGCGACACACGCCTCGGTTCTCCTCTGCCGTCATCCCGGACAAGCGGCGCAGCCGCGCCGATCCGGAATCCTTGCCGGAGCGCCTCCGACAGAGGTTCAGGCATGGATCCCGGGTCTGCGCTGCGCTCTGCCCGGGATGACCCGCGCTTTCTCCTGCACGATCGCAGTGGAGGCGAAGGCATGCTGACCGTCGACGCCATCAACCTGCACTACGGCGCCGCCCAGGCCCTGCGCCACGTCTCCATCACGGCCGAACCCGGCAAGGTCACCTGCGTGATGGGCCGCAACGGCGTCGGCAAGACCTCGCTGATGCGCGCCATCGTCGGCCATCAGGCGATCTCGGCGGGGCATATCCGTTTCGACGGAGAGGAGATTTCCGGCCTGCGCAGCGAGGAGCGCGCGCGCGCCGGCATTGCCTATGTGCCGCAGGGGCGGGAGATCTTCCCGTTGCTGACGGTGAAGGAGAATCTGGAGACGGGCTTTGCGCCGCTGAAGCGCAAGGAGCGCTACGTCCCGGATGAACTCTTCGACCTGTTCCCCGTGCTGAAGTCGATGCTCGGCCGGCGCGGCGGAGACCTCTCGGGTGGCCAGCAGCAGCAGCTCGCAATCGCGCGGGCGCTGGTCACCCGACCCAGGCTGCTGGTGCTGGACGAGCCGACCGAGGGCATCCAGCCCTCGATCATCAAGGACATCGGTCGCGCCATCGACTATCTCCGCCAGAAGGGCGGCATGGCGATCGTGCTCGTCGAGCAGTATTTCGACTTCGCCCGCGATCTCGCCGATACGATGTTCGTGATGGATCGCGGCGAGGTCGTGCTCTCCGGCCCGATGGACACGCTCGACGGCAATCAGGTGCAGCGGCTCATTCAGGTGTGAGGGCAAGACACGCTGATTAGGAGTCAGCGGGTCGAGATGCGCCTCGCCTCAGGCCGCGAGATCGCGCGTCGCAAACACCTCCTTCGCCGCGAACAGCCCGTTGAGCGCTGCCGGGAAGCCGGCATAAACCGCCATCTGTATCAGGATTTCGGTGATTTCCTGGCGCGACAATCCAACGTTCAAACCCGCCTCGATATGCACCTTGAGCTGCGGCTGGGCGTTACCCATCGCGGCCAGAGCCGCAATCGTCGCGATCTCGCGGGAGCGCAGGTCGAGCCCCGGCCGCGAGTAGATGTCTCCGAACGAAAATTCGAACACGTAGTCGGCGAAATCGGGTGCAATGTCGGCGAGCGCTGCAATCACCTTGTGGCCGGCTTCGCCGTCGATCTCAGCGAGGGCGCGCCTGCCGCGCTCCCGCCTGTTGGTTTCGGCGTTTGCGTTGATATGCGTCATGGTCTTCGATCCTCTTCTCGACGTCGGCATAGCCGGCGATCTTGGTGTCGAGGACGAGAAGGCAGGCTTGGAGTTCGGCAACGCGGGCGCGAACCTGCTCGCGGTGGCGTTCCAGCTGCGCGCGACGCTCGGATTCCGTGCTGGAACCCCGTTCCCGCAAGGCCGCGTAGCGCAGCATCTCGCGGATCGGCATGCCCGTGGTCTTCAGCCTGCCGAGGAACTCGATCCAGACGAGGATCGAAGCGTCGTAGTCACGCTGGCTCGACCGGTCCCTGTCGGCATAGGGCAGGAGCCCGATCCGCTCGTAGTAGCGGATCGTATGGGCCGATAGTCCTGAACGCCTGGCCAGTTCGCCGATCTTCATGAGCACACGCTTCTCATCACGACGCCCGGGAAGCTACGGGTTCGAGCGCACTCTAAGTCAAGCGCTCGTTCCCGGAAAATCCGCCTGCTGAATCGAAATCTCACCCGTGCAGCTTCAGCCCCTTGACGATCTTGTCGATTTCCTTGCGCTCGGCGTGGAGCCCGAGGCCGACAAGGTCGAGATCGTCGGTCGCGACGGCAGCCACCGCCGCGCGGTTGTCGATGTCGTTGCCGGTTGCGAACAGCTCGTTGGTGTAGAGGTGAGCCCGCACGCCGCGCCCCTGGGCGCGTTGCAGTACTTGCTTCAGCTCCTCGCTCGTGGCGGCGAAGATCAGTACCGGCTGCCGGATCAGCGGGCCGTAGAACCGGCCTGATCCGTCGTGGTATGGGTCTCCGGAAATTTCCGGGGTTGCTCCGACGAGCCCGCCGGCCAGGAAGCTGGCGACGTTGAGTTTCTGCCAGGCTGCGAGATTTTCGCGAACCACGAGGGCGATCTTGGTATCGTAGCGCATGGGCTCATCGCTAACCGAGGCCGGGAAGGCCCGTCTTGAACGATCGTGCGGACCGGAGTGGCGGGATTGGATCCGCCTCGGCACCGGCGCGCCCGGGATCGAGCGGATCGAGGCCTTCTTCCGCGGCTACGCCTATGATCCACACCGCCACGACACCTATGCCTTCGGCCTCACGCTCTCGGGCGTGCAGTCCTTCGATTATCGCGGCACCCGGCGAGACAGCCTCAGCGGACACGCGATCGTCATCCACCCGGACGAGGTTCATAACGGGCGTTCCGGCATCGCCGAGGGTTTCCGCTACCGCATGCTCTATGTCGAGCCGCGGCTAATTCGCGATGCGATGGGCGAGCGCGGCCGGGCCTTGCCCTTCGTCTCGGCTGCGGTGTCGCAGGACGCGCGGCTGGCAGGCGCCATTGCGCGCGCGCTGCGCGACCTGGAGATGCCGCTCGATCCGATGGCCGTCGATGACATGCTCGAGCGGCTGGCCGGGGCCTTGCTCGCGCTCGATCCCTCGGCGGCTTGCTCCCGGGCGCAGCGCATCGACCCGGTCGCGCTGGAGCGGACGCGCGACTATCTCGATGCCCACGCGACGGAGGCCGTCGATTCGGCGCGGCTCGAAGCTGTTGCCGGGCTCGACCGCTTTGCGCTGGCGCGCCAGTTTCGCGCCGCCTTCGGCACGAGCCCCTACAATTATCTGGTGATGCGCCGGCTTGACCGCGCCCGCCGCATGCTGGTGCGGGACGTCTCCCTCGCGGACGCCGCCTTCGCCTGTGGGTTCGCAGACCAGAGCCATCTGACCCGCCAGTTCCGCCGCGCTTATGGTGTTACGCCGGGGCGGTGGCGCGCCCTGCAGAAGCGCGTCGAAGGCTAGCGTCCGAACTGCGCCGGCTTGCCCCGCCCGCCGCCTCCATGCTTGAAGCAGCGATAAAAGCGGGCTTCGCGGAGTGTCGGATATGCAGCTTGGAGTGATCGGCCTCGGCCGCATGGGGGCCAACATCGTGCGCCGCCTGATGCGCGCCGGCCATGAATGCGTGGTCTATGACCGCGATCCGAAGCCGGGGCAGGCGCTCGCCGCCGACGGCGCGATCGTGGCGGCCGATCTCAAGGACATGGTCGCCAAGCTCAAGGCGCCGCGCGCGATCTGGGTGATGCTGCCGGCCGGCAAGATCACCGAGGCGACGCTCGCCGAGCTCGCCAGCCTTGCCAGTGCCGACGACATCCTCATCGATGGCGGCAACGCCTTCTGGAAGGACGATGTCCGCCGCGGCAAGGAACTCGCGGCCAAGGGCATCCACTACATGGACATCGGCACCTCCGGCGGCGTCCATGGGCTGGAGCGTGGCTACTGCCTGATGATCGGCGGCGACAAGGCGGCCTTCGACCGGCTGGAGCCGATCTTCAAGGCTCTGGCGCCTGGCAAGGGCGACATCGAACCGACCCGGCATCGCGAGGGCCGCAACCCGACGGCCGAGCAGGGCTATCTGCATTGTGGTCCCACCGGCGCCGGCCACTTCGTCAAGATGGTCCATAACGGCATCGAATACGGCATGATGCAGGCTTTCGCCGAAGGCTTCGACCTGCTCCGCAATGCCTCCGCCAAGGAGGGCCTGCCGGCCGAATACGGCTTCGACTTCGACGTCACCGAGATCGCCGAGGTCTGGCGGCGCGGCTCGGTCGTCACCTCCTGGCTGCTCGACCTGACGGCGGAGGCGCTGGCGGCCGATGAGGAGCTGTCCTCCTACACCGGCAACGTCTCAGACTCGGGCGAGGGGCGCTGGACGGTCGATGCCGCCGTCGAGACGGCGACGCCGGCCGAGGTGCTGACCTCGGCGCTGTTCGCGCGCTTTCGCTCGCGGGTGGACCATACGTTCGGCGAGAAGATCCTCTCCGCCATGCGCGCCGGCTTCGGCGGYCATGTCGAGCCGAAGAAGCAGGGCTGATCAGCGTGATTGCAGAGCATAAGGACGGCGATCCGGCCGTCATCGTCGTCATGGGCGTCGCCAGCTCCGGCAAGACCTCGCTGGGCGAGCGGCTGGCCGCGCGTCTCGGCTGGCCCTTCCGCGACGCCGATTCCTTCCACCCTCCCGAGAACGTCGCCAAGATGGCCGGCGGCACGCCGCTGACCGACGAGGATCGCAAGCCCTGGCTCGCAGCCATCGCCGCCTGGATCGACGATCTCAGGGCGAAGGGCGAGCACGGCATCGTCACCTGCTCGGCGCTGAAGCGCGCCTATCGGCAGGTAATCGTCGGCGACCGCCCAGACGTGGCGCTGGTCTATCTCAAGGGCTCGCGCGAGCTGATCGGCCGGCGCATGGCCGCCCGCCAGCACCATTTCATGCCGCCGGCGCTGCTCGACAGCCAGTTCGCGGCGCTGGAGGAGCCCGGACCGGACGAGCGGCCGCTGGTCGTCTCGGTCGAGGACAGCAAGGACGCGATCGTGCAGGACGTGGTCGACCGGTTGGGCCTCTGACGGCCCGGCCTCACGTCACCTCGAACCAGGTCCAGACGCCGAGGTCGAAGCGTTCCAGCACGGTCGAGGAGATCAGCCAGCGGCCGGGATTGTCGGCAATGAAGGCGATGTGCAGCCTCTTGCGCTCCGGAATCTGTACGGTGTCGAGGAAATAGTTCTCCCAGCCGTCGTCGAGCGGGTGCAGCAGCCGGAAGCTGTGGCCATGGACGTGCATCGGCTGGATGAAGGCGGTGCGGTTGTCGATGGCGATCACCATCGGCGTGCCGCGCTTCGCGCTGAACAGGGGCTTGCTGTCGAGGCTGCCGACCCCGCCATTGATGAGCCAAGGCCTGGCGAGGTCGAGGCCCGAGAAATCCAGCTTCTGGTCGTCGGAGAGCTTCGCGCCGCCTTCGATCACGATTTCCGGGCGCGTCGCATCCTGCATGCGGACAGCTGCGGGCAGCGCCGGGTTGAGCTTGAGCTGGGGAACAGCGGCGGGCGGGACCCTCGGCTCTCCCGCGGTCACGATTCGCACCAGCGGCAGGCCCGGCCCGATCAGGGCGGTGACGTTGACCGAGGCGCCGACTTCCACCGGCAGGTCGAGGATCACGTCGTAGCGCGTTCCCGGCGCGAAGGGCAGTTGCGAGCGGACCGGCTCGAAGCTCTCCGTCGGCTGGCTGTCGACCGCGATCACGGTCGGCTTGCCGCCGTCGAAGCGCAGCCGCATGATCCGGGCGTTGCAGGCATTGGCGAGGCGCAGTCGGATCCGCGCGCCCGGCCTTGCCGTCACCGGCAGGGGCGGCGAGCGGCCATTCACAGTGAGCCAGCTGCCGAGCCGTCCGGCGGAAGCGGCGGGGTTCCCTTGCAGAACGAAGGGCTGAAGCGACTGGTCGTCACCCAGGAGCCAGTCCGTCACCAGCACGGGCAGGTCGAGCTCGACCGCAGGCGGCTCCGGCTCCTCGACGATCAGCAGGCCGCTCAGACCGCGGCCACAAGGCTCCGAGGAGCCGCCGAGGACCAGTGGCCGGTAGAGCAGGGTGCCGCTGTCCGGCGGGGTCAGGCGGATCTCGCCGGTCTCGCCCGGAGGGATCGGCGGCTGGCTGAAGCCGCCGACGCCGTCGCGTGCTGCTGGGCCGCGCAGACCGTAGCAATGCAGCCCGAGCGGAGCGGTGGTCCGGTTCTCCAGTTTCAGGCTCAGCGTTTCGCCCTGCTTGATTCGCAGCGTCGGGCCCGGTGTTGCGCCATCGAAGGCCCAGATCTCGGTGTCGACCGGTGGCGTCGGGCGCAGCCGCGCCTTGGCTGATGCGGCCGTGAGCGCGCGGGGCTGCGCGGCATCCGGCGCTTTCGGTGCGTCGGCCGATGCCTGTGCGAAGCCCTTCGCTGGCGGGAAGAGCCCGGCGCCGCCAAGGCCGGCGAGCACGAGCCGACGGGACGGAAGCGGTGGTCGGGCAGGGCGCGATATCGTCATGGGATATCGCATAATCCGGGCAGGCCTCCGAGGCGAGAGGCGCGGCGGCGCCCGCGGCAAAAACCGTCGCCAAAGGCGTTCTTTGCAGAACCGTCATTTTTTTGCTGCATGGCGCGGCCGAAATGCGTATAGCGCTGCGGCTTGACGATGGCCGCGCTGCGTTTGCTCGCGCGCAGCGCTATCGGGCCGGCGGGCGTGGCGGAATTGGTAGACGCACTGGTTTTAGGTACCAGCGGCGAAAGTCGTGGGGGTTCGAGTCCCTCCGCCCGCACCATCGGCTTGGTTTTTTCGCGAGCGCGGCGGCGGTCGGAACCGGCGTCGCGCTTTGGACATTGAGACGTAAACGAGCTGTTGGCGGTAAAAAAATGAACGTGACCGAAACCCTGTCCCAGGGCCTCAAGCGCGAATTCCAGGTGGTGCTGAACGCCGCCGACCTGAAGACCAGGCTCGACGACAGCCTGCAGGACCTTCAGGGCAAGGCCAAGATCAACGGCTTCCGTCCCGGCAAGGTGCCGGTCGCGCATCTGCGCCGCCTCTATGGCCGTTCGGTGATGTCGGACGTGCTGCAGAACGCCGTCAACGAAGCCAACCAGAAGATCGTCGCCGACAACAACCTGAAGCTCGCCTTCGAGCCGCAGATCCGCTTCCCCGAGAACAAGGAAGAGATCGAGGCCGCGATGGAGGCCAAGGGCGATCTCGCCTTCACCGTCGCGCTCGAGGTGCTGCCGAAGATCGAACTTGCGGACATCTCCGACGTTTCGCTGACGAAGCCCGTCGCCGAGGTTCCTGACGCCGATGTCGACGCCGCGCTGGAGCGCATGGCTGCCGGCAACCGCACCTATTCGCCGAAGGGCGAGAAGTCCAAGGCCGAGAGCGGCGACCGCCTGATCATCTCCTATGTCGGCACCATCGACGGCAAGGCCTTCGAGGGCGGCACCGGCGAGGGGATCCCGCTCGATCTCGGCGGCGGCCAGTTCATCCCTGGCTTCGAGGAGCAGCTCGAAGGCGCGAAGCAGGGCGAGACCCGCACGATCAAGGTCACCTTCCCGGAGAACTACGGGGCGGCCCACCTCGCCGGCCAGCCCGCCGAGTTCGAGGTCACCGTCACCGAGATCCAGAAGGCCGATGCGGCCAAGATCGACGACGAGCTCGCCAAGGCCTTCGGCATGGAGTCGCTCGACGCCCTGAAGACCGCCGTGCGCGAGCAGATCGGCCGCGACTTCCAGGCTCAGTCCCGTCGCAAGCTCAAGAAGGGCCTGCTCGACGCGCTCGACGGCAAGTACACCTTCGAGCTGCCGCCGACCCTGGTCGAGCAGGAGTTCAGCAGCGTCTGGAGCCAGGTCGAGGCCGACATGAAGGCCGCCAACAAGACCTTCGCCGACGAGGACACCACCGAGGACGCCGCCCGCGCGGATTACCGCAAGATCGCCGAGCGCCGCGTGCGCCTCGGCCTCGTGCTGGCCGAGATCGGCGAGCAGGCCAAGGTCCAGATCTCGGATGACGAGGTCACCCAGGCCCTGATCGAGCGCGCCCGCCAGTTCCCGGGCCAGGAGAAGGAGGTCTGGGAGTTCTACCGCAAGAACCCGCAGGCGCTCGCCGAGATCCGCGCCCCGATCTTCGAGGAGAAGGTCGTCGACCATCTGCTCGGCCAGGTGAAGGTCGCCGATCAGACGGTGTCACGCGAGGCGCTCTACGCCGACGACGAGGCTGAGGAGACCGCCGAGGCCAAGCCGAAGAAGGCTGCTGCCAAGAAGAGCAAGAAGGCCGAGGACAAGGCCGACGAAGCCTCCGCCTGAGGCTGCCGGCAACCTTAATTTCAGCATTCGCGCCGCCGGCCTTCGTGACCGGCGGCGCTTCCCTTTTCAGTCACGTTCGGCGTGCTTATGTGAATGTCTTCCGAGACAGCCGCTGATTCGACAAAACCGCCGCAATCCGGCGCACTCATCGAGGACAGATCAATGCTTCGCGATCCGATCGAGACCTACAACAATCTCGTCCCGATGGTGGTCGAGCAGTCGAGCCGGGGCGAGCGCGCCTTCGACATCTACTCGCGCCTGCTGCGGGAGCGCATCATCTTCCTGACCGGCCCGGTCGAGGACTTCTCCGCCTCGCTGGTCGTCGCCCAGCTGCTTTTCCTCGAGGCCGAGAACCCCAAGAAGGAGATCTCCTTCTACATCAACTCGCCCGGCGGCGTGGTCACCTCCGGCCTGTCGATCTACGACACGATGCAGTTCATCCGCTGCCCGGTGACGACGCTCTGCGTCGGCCAGGCCGCCTCGATGGGCTCGCTGCTGCTGACGGCCGGCGCCAAGGACATGCGCTTCGCGCTGCCGAACGCCCGCATCATGGTTCACCAGCCCTCCGGCGGCTATCAGGGCCAGGTCACCGACATCCTGATCCATGCCAAGGAAGTCGAGAGCCTGAAGAAGCGGCTCAATGAAATCTACGTGAAGCACACCGGCCGTCCCTACGAGGACGTCCACAACGCGCTGGAGCGCGATAATTTCATGACCGCGGAGCAGGCCAAGGAGTTCGGTCTGATCGATCAGGTCATCGAGAAGCGGCCGGAAGAGGCGGCCTGAGCCCTGCGACGCGGGGTGTGGAACCTGTGGGTTGGCGCGCCGGCTCACAGGGGCCATATTGAAAGCAGATCGGCCCCGTGTTTGCATGGGGTCGGGGGTGAGCGGACTAGCGCTCCACTATGATCCGGTTTGGATTGGCCCAGCGTATCCGGATGTATCGGAACGGGTCGTTAACCTAATCATCGTGATCTGAGCGCTTATTTATGACGGAGAGACGACGGTTGCATCCGCCTCGGCTGGTGTGGTCCCGGTCTCCGGAACTGGAGATGGACAATGGCTAATAAGCCCGGCGGCGACTCGAAGAGCACGCTGTACTGCTCTTTCTGCGGCAAGAGCCAACACGAGGTCCGCAAGCTCATCGCGGGCCCGACCGTGTTCATCTGCGATGAATGCGTTGAGCTCTGCATGGACATCATCCGCGAGGAATCGAAATCCGCGCTGGTGAAGTCGAAGGACGGCGTGCCGACGCCTAAGGAGATCCGCAAGGTTCTGGACGACTATGTCATCGGCCAGGATCACGCCAAGAAGGTGCTCTCGGTAGCGGTCCACAACCACTACAAGCGCCTCAGCCACGCGACGAAGCACAACGACGTCGAGCTGGCCAAATCGAACATCCTGCTGATCGGGCCGACCGGCTCGGGCAAGACGCTGCTCGCGCAGACGCTCGCCCGTATCCTCGACGTGCCCTTCACCATGGCCGACGCCACGACGCTGACCGAGGCCGGCTATGTCGGCGAGGATGTCGAGAACATCATCCTCAAGCTGCTCCAGGCCTCCGACTACAATGTCGAGCGGGCCCAGCGCGGCATCGTCTATATCGACGAGATCGACAAGATCAGCCGCAAGTCGGACAACCCCTCGATCACCCGCGACGTGTCGGGCGAGGGCGTCCAGCAGGCGCTGCTGAAGATCATGGAAGGCACCGTCGCCTCCGTGCCGCCGCAGGGCGGGCGCAAGCATCCGCAGCAGGAATTCCTGCAGGTCGACACGACCAACATCCTCTTCATCTGCGGCGGCGCCTTCGCCGGTCTCGACAAGATCATTTCGAGCCGCGGCAAGGGCACCTCGATCGGCTTCGGCGCGACCGTCAAGGCGCCCGACGAGCGCCGCACGGGCGCGATCTTCCGCGAGGTCGAGCCCGAGGATCTGCTGAGGTTCGGCCTGATCCCGGAATTCGTCGGCCGCCTGCCGGTCCTGGCGACGCTGGAAGACCTTGACGAGCCGGCGCTGAAGACCATCCTGACCGAGCCGAAGAACGCGTTGGTCAAGCAGTATCAGCGTCTCTTCGAGATGGAGGACACCCAGCTCACCTTCACCGACGAGGCCGTCAGCCTGATCGCCCGCAAGGCGATCGAGCGGAAGACCGGCGCGCGCGGCCTGCGTTCGATCATGGAGGGCATTCTGCTCGAGACCATGTACGAGCTGCCCGGGCTCGAGGGCGTTGAGCAGATCGTGATCGGGCCGGAGGCCGTGGAGAACAAGGCGCGGCCGCTGTTCATCTACGCCGAGCGCGAGGACGAAACCAAGACGGCCTCGGCCTGAGGTTTTCTCAGGCCTTGCGACAACGCGACGCGCGCCGTTGGCGCGCGTTTTGCGTTGTGATGGGCATGGGCTGATCGCAGTGCCGCACTGCGACAGCTCCGTCCGGGACTGAACCGTCGCAGGTCGTGGTTTCCGCCCTTCGCCCGCTGCAGGACAGCGGTGCATGGCCCGGATACCTCGCTTGAAAGCCGGCGAGGAAGTCTCCACTTTAGGTGCACTTGCGAGAGTCGCATGCCTAGCTAGGGTGCGATGCGCAGGGGCGGAGGAGCGAATGGTCGCTCCGGCCGCATACGTCCGATCGCTCCGCCCATCTTGGGGGTCCGCCGGGCGCAACTGCAAAGGAACTGCCATGACTGGCTCGACGCCACGCGCTCCCTTCGTCCCAGGCGAGACCGGCACCTACCCGGTTCTGCCTTTGCGCGACATCGTCGTCTTCCCGCATATGATCGTCCCGCTCTTCGTGGGGCGCGAGAAGTCGATCCGCGCGCTCGAGGAAGTGGTGAAGACGGACGGGCTCATCCTGCTGGCGACCCAGAAGAACGCCGGCGACGATGACCCGCAGACCAAGGATATCTATGAAATCGGCACGCTCGCCCGCGTGCTGCAGCTTCTCAAGCTGCCCGACTCCACCGTGAAGGTGCTGGTCGAGGGCGTCGGCCGCGCCAAGGCGGTGTCCTATTCCGCGACCGAATCCTACTACGAGGCGGAGGCCACCGGCCAGGCCGAGGAGGAAGGCAAGAAGGTCGAGGTCGAGGCGCTGGCCCGCTCGGTCGTCAGCGAGTTCGAGAGCTATGTGAAGCTCAACAAGAAGATCTCGGGAGAGATCGTCGCTGCGGTCTCGCAGATCGACGAGCCGGCCAAGCTCGCCGATACGGTCGCCTCGCATCTGGCGGTCAAGATCGCCGATCGCCAGGGCGTGCTGGAGATCACCAACGTCGCTCATCGTCTGGAGAAGGTGCTCTCGCTCATGGAAAGCGAGATGTCCGTGCTCCAGGTCGAGAAGCGCATCCGCTCGCGCGTCAAGCGTCAGATGGAGAAGACCCAGCGCGAGTACTACCTCAACGAGCAGATGAAGGCGATCCAGAAGGAGCTGGGCGACGGCGAGGAAGGCCGTGACGAGCTGGCCGAGCTGGAAGAGCGCATCGCCCGGACCAAGCTGACCAAGGAAGCCCGCGACAAGGCGACGGCCGAGCTGAAGAAGCTTCGCCAGATGTCGCCGATGTCGGCGGAGGCGACTGTCGTGCGCAACTATCTCGACTGGATGCTCGGCATCCCGTGGGGCAAGCGCTCGAAGATCAAGAAGGACCTCAACGCCGCCCAGCTGGTGCTGGACGACGATCACTTCGGCCTGGACAAGGTCAAGGATCGCATCGTCGAGTATCTCGCCGTGCAGCAGCGCGCCAACAAGCTCGCCGGCCCGATCCTGTGCCTCGTCGGCCCTCCGGGTGTCGGCAAGACCTCGCTCGGCAAGTCGATCGCCAAGGCGACGGGGCGCGAGTTCGTCCGCATGTCGCTCGGCGGCGTGCGTGACGAAGCCGAGATCCGCGGTCACCGGCGTACCTATATCGGCTCGATGCCCGGCAAGATCATCCAGTCGATGAAGAAGGCCAAGACCTCGAACCCGCTCATCCTGCTCGACGAGATCGACAAGATGGGCCAGGACTTCCGCGGCGATCCCTCGGCGGCCCTGCTGGAGGTGCTCGACCCCGAGCAGAACTCGACCTTCAACGACCATTACCTCGAGGTCGATTACGACCTGTCGAACGTGATGTTCGTGACGACGGCGAACACGCTGAACATCCCGCCGGCCCTGCTGGACCGGATGGAGGTGATCCGCATCGCCGGCTACACCGAGGAAGAGAAGACCGAGATTGCGCGCAAGCACCTGATCGCGAACGCGATCAAGAAGCACGGGCTGACCGGTAAGGAGTGGTCGATCACCGACGAGGCTCTGCAGACCCTGGTGCGGCGTTACACCCGCGAGGCCGGCGTCCGTAACCTCGAGCGCGAGATCTCCAACACGGTCCGCAAGGGCGTGAAGGACATCGTGCTTGGCAAGAAGGACAAGGTCGTCGTCGACGAGCCGCTGCTCGAGGAATATCTCGGCCCGCCGCGCTATCGTTACGGCATGGCGGAGACGGAGAATCAGGTCGGTGTCGTCACCGGCCTGGCCTGGACCGAGGTCGGCGGCGAGCTGCTGACGATCGAGGGCGTCATGGTGCCCGGCAAGGGCCGCATGACCGTCACCGGCAACCTGCGCGACGTGATGAAGGAATCGATCTCTGCGGCGGCGTCCTATGTCCGCTCGCGGGCCGTCGATTTCGGGATCGAGCCGCCGCTCTTCGACCGGCGCGACATCCACGTCCACGTTCCCGAGGGGGCTACTCCGAAGGACGGTCCGTCGGCCGGCATCGCGATGGCCACCGCCATCGTCTCGATCCTGACCGGCATCCCGACCAACCGTGACGTCGCCATGACCGGCGAGATCACGCTGCGGGGCAGGGTGCTGCCGATCGGCGGGTTGAAGGAGAAGCTCCTGGCGGCGCTGCGGGGCGGCATCAAGAAGGTGCTGATCCCGGAGGAGAACGCCAAGGATCTGATCGATCTTCCCAAGTCGGTGAAGGACGGCATGGAGATCGTCCCGGTCTCGCGCATGGAGCAGGTGCTGCAGCATGCGCTGACCCGCCAGCCGGTTCCGATCGTCTGGGAAGAGGATCTGAAGGCCGTGCCCGCCCCGGGCCCGGATGATGAGGCGGCGGGCGCCGTCGCCCACTGATCTTCGATCTGAGGAATGAGAGCCGCCGGCGCGCAAGCGCCCGGCGGTTTTCTTTTGGGCGCAAGACTCACCCACGGCTCCAGCCCGGTGGGGCCGCCTGATAAGCCTGGACATCAAGGGAAAGGGTGGTGGGCAGTGACGGGCTCGAACCGCCGACATCCTCGGTGTAAACGAGGCGCTCTACCAACTGAGCTAACCGCCCCCGGCGCTCGCCGTTTAAGGCCTCGGGAGCCGTATCGCAAGCACCATGCGCTTCAAGGCGTGGAGGAATCGCGAGGGCGGACGGAATTCCGCCATCTTGATGGCCAGGGTGACGCGGGTGAACGCGCTATCCCTGATCCGCTCCCGCCGCCGCCGGTACGCCCTTGCCGTCGCCAGCCTATCCGCCGCTTCGGGCCTGGAGCCGGCGCTGGCACAAACCCTGCTACCGGATTCGTTCTTTGTCGGCCGTCCGGCATTCTCCCAGCCGGAGCAGCCCGGCAAGCCTGCGAGCTGTGAGGACATCTCCGGGCAATTGCCCGACTCGGTGCCGCCCGATTCGCGCGTCGACATGGCGATCGCCGGCACGGTGTCCCTGATTCAGACCGATGGCGCGCTCTGGTACGTCGCCGTCTGTGCCGAGCCGGGCGTCCGCGTGCTGTGCGTGACCTACAGCGCCAACGATCTCAAATTGGGCGACAAAGCCATCCTGCGGGGCGGATATAGCCGCCAGGACCGCCGGCACGTGCTGCTCGATCCCTGTCTTGCGTCGCCGGAAACGGAAGGCGGAACGCCTGAACCGTGAATGCCGGCGAAGGGATTTTTCCCCAGCTGTGAATTTGCCGGCATCACGCGCTTGACACTTCCGGCCTGGGGCAATACTCACCACGTCGCTGACGGCGAATGCCTCAGCCGCCCAGCGCGGGCGTAGCTCAGTTGGTTAGAGTGCCGGCCTGTCACGCCGGAGGTCGCGGGTTCGAGCCCCGTCGCCCGCGCCATTTAAATCAAGGGGTTGCATCATGCGCTCCTTTATCCGTTACAAATCCTCAGCCGGCCCCGTTGCAAATTTCATCGCGTTTTGTCCTCGCGAAGCTTGGCCCGCCCCTCTCTCCTTATCGCGTCCACCTCGCGCACCGTCGCCAGGTTGACTGGGTCATAGGTCTTCTGAAGTCGGGCGGAGGCTGCGAGGGTTTTTGGCATCTTGGTCGTTACGGCTTGGGCGTCCAACCCGCCCACAGTCGCCTCGACAGTTCCCGACCGTCGCATGTCGGACAGCTTGCGATCCTCGGCCTCGCCGAACTCCGCCGTGCGAATCGTCCGGAAGTCCTCAGCGAGCTTGTTCTTCGTGTAGGGCGAGGGCGGCTGAGGCTTGCCTCCCTTCGGCATCATGGGGCGCCACGCGTCCTGAAGATCGGGACATGCGGCATCGCTCGAACGCAAGGTTAGCGATGTAGGAGTCGAGCGCCAGGTCGCCCGCTTGCCGAGCGAAGCCGCTGCGGCCCTCCCTGTCTTGGTCCGCGCCAGCGAGAAGATTGCGCCCTGAACGTCGTCGGCTCGCTGGCCGGTCGTCAGAGAGCGCAGGTCGATAGGGGAGAGCTGGCTGTCCCATGCCGTGGCCATGTAGGCGGCGAGTCCCTTGTGGCCCACCCGCTGGGCTCGCTTGCAGAGCCTGACGACCTCTCCCTCGGTCCAGACCGCTTGGCGCGCGTCTGGAGCCTTATTGCCGAAAATGAGCGAAGGGTCAGCGTCGAGTGCACAGTAGCCCATCGCCGACATCTTTTTCCAAAGGGCCCGCCAGACTTTGATGAAACGTAGCGCTCAGATCGAAACTAGCTTCTCAATCAACGGCGCCAACCCGGTAGCCTCGCCGGTTCTCTCGTCGAACGACAGGAACGCCTCGGGTTGGATGGTCTTCGGATCAGTGTCGCCCCATAGCGGGTCTATCCAGTGCCAAGCACGAGGCCGGTCGTCGCGTGCTTGGCCTGCTGCCGGTTTCGTGGACACCGAGATTGGGTGTTTCATGAACCCGGAGGTGGGGTATGCGGCGAAGACAGTTTGGGCGTGAGTTCAAGATCGAGGCGGTCCGCCTGATCAAGGATCGCGGAGTGAGTGTGGCGCAGGCGTCTCGGGATTTGGATGTCCATGAGAACCAGCTGCGCAAATGGGTGAAGCTCTTCTCGGCCGATCCTGCGCAGGCCTTTCCCGGCCACGGTCAAATGAAGTCGGAGCAGCTTGAGATCGAGAAGCTGCGGCGAGAGGTGGCCAAGCTCAAGGCGGAGCGCGACATCCTAAAAACGTATGGCCCGCCCCGTCTGCAAGGGTGTCGTCTGGTTGGCATGATCGGTCTGCATCAACGTATCCGGTCTCAGGGGCTGGCCCTGGCCAAGATGGATATCCGCGCGTCCCGGGTCCTCATAAAAGCCACGGCGTCGGGCGCCGCATTTAGGACCAGGATCTCCGAGCCGCCGGTCTGACCGTTATGCCATCTGTCTTTCACCTCTCGCAGATTTCGGGCGGCCGGGTTCGGCCAGCCGCATTCCTCGCCGATCAGGCTGCCGCAGCGGCGCCTGGATCGAAGTTCTTCCCGTGGCGTAGAACCGCCCAGATAACCCGAGCCAGTTTTGCGGCCAGCGCCACGACAACGACGTTCGTATGGGCCCGAGCCAGCATGTTTCTCAACCAGTCACCCATTCTCGTCGACTTGGCGGCTAAGTGTGGCAGGGCCGCGCGTGCGCCGTGGATCAGCTGTTTGCGCAGGTAGCGGTTGCCGCGCTTGCTGATGCCCAGCATCTTCGTCTTGCCGCCGGTAGAGTGCTGGCGCGGTGTCAGACCAAGCCAGGCCGCGAGGTCTCGCCCTCTGGCGAAAGCACTGCCATCGCCTACGGCTGCCAGAAGAGCCGTAGCGTTGATCACGCCGATACCGGGAATCCCGGACAATCGACGCGCTTGAACATCGTCACGCGCAAGGGCTGCGAACTCGGCGTCGTAAGCCATGATCCGCTGATCGAGAACCGCGCACTCATCTCTTAGGTCCTTGACCAACTCCCGGGTGCGGGGGCTGCTTGCCAAGCCGTCGGCGCCAACCTCGTCCAGGCGTCGCATGAGGACGCTTCGCCCCTTCGGAAGGATGATCCCGCGTTCGAGCAGGACAGCTCGAAGCTGGTTGATCAGCGCCGTTCGAGCGAGCACCAGGCGTTCACGCGCCCGATGCAGGGCCTGGAGGTCGAGCTGGGCCTCGGTCTTGAGAGACACGAACCGCATGGTCGGCCGCGTGGCCGCCTCCGCGATCGCCTCCGCGTCTCGATCGTCGGTCTTCTGCGCCTTGACGTAGGGCTGCACGTACTCAGGGGACATCAATCGCACCTGGGGTCCTCGATCCGCAAAGGCGCGCCCCAGGAAGTGCGCGCCGCAACACGCCTCCATCGCGACGACGCACGAAGGCAGCTCGGCAGCGAACGCCACAAGGCGCTCTCGTGTCATCTTCCGACGCAGGATGACTGCGCCGGTCGCGTCGAGACCGGCGAGGCTGCAGCTGTTCTTGCCGAGATCGATTCCGAGCACGGCTATCGGAGTCCTAGTCATCGCCCTCTCCTCCAGGTTCCGGTGCCAACATGGCGCCAGAGGGAGGGGCGGGCCATTCCATAAAGGCCGCAGCCTACTTCGCGTAGGACGTGACATGAGGTTCACGTTCATTACGAAGCACCGGGGAATCTGGCCGGTGGCATGGCTTTGCGAAGCGCTGGATGTGTCGCGCTCGGGCTTCCATGCCTGGCTCAACCGATCGCCGAGCAGGCGTGCACGCGACGACGAGGAGATCGGCAACAGGGTCCGGGCAAGCTTCCTTGGTTCGGATCGGACCTATGGCGCCAGGCGCGTCTGGCGGGACGTGCTGGCGGAAGGCATCGATTGCGGCCTGCATCGCATCGAGCGGCTGATGCGTGCCCAGGCTTTGCGTGCCAGGCCGCGTCGGCGCAGCCTTCCGAGGGATGAGGGCCGGCGATCGGCCATCGCCCCGAATACGCTCGGCCGGGAGTTCCACGCCGAACGGCCCAACCAGCGCTGGATCGCCGACTTTACTTATATATGGACCGCGGAGGGTTGGCTTTACGTTGCAGCGGTCATCGACCTCTTCTCCCGCCGGGTGGTGGGTTGGTCGATGAAGGCTGAGATGACCGCCGGCCTCGTAACCGATGCGCTAATGATGGCGATCTGGCGTCGGGGAAAACCTGATGCCCTGCTGCACCATTCGGACCAAGGCAGTCAGTATGCCAGCGAGCAGTTCCAGAAGCTCATGACCGACAACGGCGTCACCTGCTCGATGAGCCGCGCGGGTAACGTCTGGGACAATGCCGCGATGGAGAGCTTCTTCTCGTCGCTGAAGACCGAGCGGATCAGAGGCAGGGTTTACCGGACACGCGACGATGCTCGCGCCGACGTGTTCGATTACATCGAGCGGTTCTACAACGCCGTTCGCAGGCACTCGACCATCGGCTACATCAGCCCGGCCGAGTTCGAAAAGAAGGTCGGATTAGCCTAACCGACTGTTCACAAACCGGCAGCAGGCCAGTTTGCTGATCCTTAGTCTGCTTCAGCCCTTGTTTCGCGAACTCCCCAGTGCGGATCTTGATCACGCGCTGATAGGCCGCGCCTGCAGTTCCGGCGGCATAGCCTGGTTTGGCGGCTTTCGCGTGTCCCTTTCGAACCGTATCCCAGTCGGCATTCAGCTCGATCGCTCGCCGCTGATACTCAGGCGGAGGGAGGTTCTGGTTCCCGACAAGCATGCCAGGGCCAAAGGTGATGAACTTGAAGTCGTGCGGCGTCATGATCTGCGATGGCCTGTAGCGCCATAGGTTTCTCATCAGAACCAGATGGCGGATTTTATCTTGCCCCATTTCGAGCTCGAGGTTCATCGGCGCCTCTAAGCCAACATAGCGAGGCGCTCGGCGATAACATCACGAGCATCGCGCTCAAGCCCGAAGGCGTGAGGGCCGATTACCTGATCACCACGGTCGAGGGCCTGCTCGTCGGATACGGAGCCCTCACAGCCGGAGGCGTCGGCCCGACAGCCAACGCCATCGCCATGCGTTGGCTCGAATGGTGAGGCTTCCCCCTGTCCTCGGTCGATGTGGGCGGTTCTGTCGTCTTCGTCGTCGGCCTCTGTGGCATGACCGCCTACGACGCAGTGATCCGCTGGGTGCAGCGCTGGCGCGATGGGCCACCTTCGTTTCCCCATCCTCCGGTGTAGAGCGACCGCCCATTGGAAGATTCGCCAAGGAAATATCGCTTGCGCGATCGTGCGGCGCTGTGCACCTGAAGCGTGCGCATTACCGGCATCATGTCGGCTGGCGTTTCAGGATTTTCATCATGCCTATGACTACGACACGCCGCACTGCCGCCGCGGCCTTTGCGTTGACGCTCGTTTCCCTCTCTGCCTCTGCTCAGGCCACCGACCCCGAGATGACCTGCGCGGATTATCTCAAGACCGTCGTGGCCAGTGGCGGCACGCCGAAGACCGGCGACGCTGCCATGGACAAGATGGCCGCTGAGGTCGATGCCAAGATGAAGACCTACTGCACCGCAAACCCAAAGGAGAAGGCGATGGACGCCGCCATGAAGGTCATGGGCGGTTGAAGGTTCTGGCCCTGCGGTCGTCCGCGGCGGCGGGGCCGGTTACGCGACGCCAGTGGCGATGACACTCATCCGGAAATGGCTCGACCTCTGGGCCTATCCGACAGGCGATATCGAGGGTTCGGTCGGCTTCGCTGCTCGGCCTCGTCGGTATGACGGTTTGTGACGCAGTGATCCGCTGGGCGCGCTGCTGGCGGGATGGCCCGCCGTCTATCCCGATGCCCCCGAAATCGGGCGGCTGAACGCCGCAAAACGGACTGGCCGGCCTAGCCGGCTGCCTTCGGGCGTTTCCTCCCTAAACTTGGCTGCCGTCATCCTTCAGGGTGGCGCCGGCTTTTTGCGTTCGCGCCAACGTCCAAGATGGGTCGATAGCCGACCTACGGATGACTGCGATCAGAAGATGCGGACAAAGCTTTTGCACGTCGCCAGGTAGCCGACCAGGTCATGATTCCCAACGACCAGCCAGCCAGAAAGCCGAGGGCGCTGACGGCAAACATTGCCATCCCACGGGCGGCGGGCGGGCCTGCTGCCTCCTCGAGCATCAGAGGCCCATGCCACTCGGCGAACACTACGTAACCATCAGTGCTGCGATGGTGAAACAGGAAGGGTCATCCCGGCGCAAAAGCCAGGTTGGCGGGCTCGAAACAGAGCAATCGCTTCCATTCATGCAGTCCGACGCCGCCGTGTTCCATGGCGCCATACATAAACCAGCGGAGCCCCTGAGCTTCAGGTGCTCGTCTGTCCATGAGCCAGCGGGCCACCTCGAGGAACAGAAATTTCAAGGCTCCGGTTTTTAGATAGTCACCGTGGCACATGATCTCGTGCGTGCGGCACATGTCACCGACCCGTCTCAGCGAAACATGTGCGATCAGCCGCGCACCACAATCTTCGTGAACGAAAGCGCCCCACGTCAGTGTCCAATGCGAGGCGCAGGGAGGCGCCGTAGGTTGCTCCCGTGAATCGACGAGGCCTGCCCCAGAACTGACCCATGCTGACAGGACTGGGCCACCGGATCTGAAGCGTTTGGACGCGGCAATGGCTGCAATGCTTGCTGCATAACCGTCCGCGTGGATTGGCACGCAGCTGACACCGAGGCGTGCGGCCTTTTTGGCGGCACGCACGATATTGCCGCGAGAGCGCTTTGAAACGGCTCGCATATAGGCGTCCGATGTCGGAAAACGACCCATATCAACCAGCATCGCAGTTGGCACGACCCAGCGCCGAAGGCCCGTTTGAGGCGCATTGCGGCGATGGAACCGACGCGCGTCGGCAACAATAAGACCGCATAGCGGGTGTCCGCAGCAGTGCGGCGTTTCGGGATGAAGATGCGCTACTGGTAGGATCTCGCCTGGCTTCAGGCCGTAATCCCGCAACCGCACCTTTCGGGTCGCCGATAGCCAGGGATCGATCGACTGATGTAACATGCTGGTGAGCGACTTTGCGAGCGCCATGGCGTGTTGATCAAACCGTCTTAGAAGCCAGAAACCGTCGACAATACTCGTCAATTCGCCATAGGTGTGCCGCCCCGGCAAGTCTTGGATCAATCTATAGCCGTTGGCGATCGACCTCGGCCGGAAACCGCACCTCGCACTCGTGCTTCCATTCCTCCGACCACGTGGACACCTCGCGGCCGGCGAAAACTGAGAACTCCGTGGGCGGGTTGTCAGGCGGGTAGGGCATGCGCCGGCCGTGCCAGATTCGCGTGCTGCCCGAAATGGGCTGACCGTCAGTCCAGACAACAGGTTATCATTTTTCCCGATGGAAGCGAGAGGCACTCGTCCTCGTAATGGACCGGTGTCCCGTCCTCCAGCGAGTATGAGACGGTCGATAGCCCCGGCTTGTTCTGCCAAACGATCACCGTGTAGCGGTTGCCTTCATCGTCCTGGCAGCGCTCTCGATAGAGTTCTCGCCTGCTCGCCGGGGGCCGGCGTACGGGGACGATGGGGGTTTGCACTATGACCCATGGCGCTTAGCTGCGAAGCGACTTGTCAGCCTGGAGGCGCTTCTTCAGAGCGTCGAAGAGGTTGACGACATTGGCCGGCCGTCCGTCCTCGCGAGTAGCAGAAACCCGCGCGCCCCTCCGGCGCTTCTTCGACGCGATCAGCTTAAGCAGGTGTGCTTGCACCGGATCCTTGACCATCTCCGGCGACCAGTCTGCGGTCTTCGATTTGATGAATTTCTGCGCCAGATCGAGCAGTTCGGGCTCAGGCTTCTCCCGCTCGATGCTGGAGAAATACGCTTGCTCGTCGCGGACTTTGTCGCCGTAGCGGAGCGTCCAAAGCACGATGCCGCGGTCGCGGGCTTCGAGCATGACGGCGCGCTCCCGGCGATACAAAACCACGCGTGAGATGCCGACCATCTTGGACGCGGTCATAGTGTCGCGGATCACCGAGAAGGCTTCTTCGCCGACATCGCAGTCCGGAACGAGGTAGCGGGGACTATCGAGATAGAGCCACGGAATCGAGTCGCGCGGCACGAACTTGTCGATGTCGATCGTGCGGACGGTGTCGAGCCGCACCGCTTCAAGCTCCTCATCCTCTATGACGACGAAGCGGCCGGCTTCGGCCTCGTAGCCTTTGGCCTGGTGATCGGGCCCGACGGGTTTGCCGCTGTCGGCGTCAACGTAGCGGCTGACGATCCGGTTGCCGGTTTCGCGGTTCAGTGTGTGGAACCGGACTTTACTCGCTTTCGGATGTCGCCGGCGACATCGCGACCGGGCAGGTTACCAGCGACAGTTTGAGATAGCCCTTCCAATAGGTTCGTTCGGCCATGACAACGCAACTCCGGCAACGAAACGACGGACTCAATGCCGGGCGAACGAATCAGTTCCGCGAGGCGGGAACATGTGCGGTGGCCCGGCATTGAATCGTGTTGTTGCGCGCGGGGTGGGGGCCATGGTCGCGGCGCGTGCGAACTGAAAAGGCTATCTGAAGTTTGGCGAGATCAGCTGCCCGGTCGCGCCCTATACCGGGGCCAGCACATCGGAGCGCATTTCGTTCCACATGATCAATCGCGATACCGGCCATCGGGTGCGGCGCGAATTCGTCGATCCGGTTACGGATGAGCCGGTCGACCGCGAACACCAGATCAAGGGCTTCGAGATCGACAAAGACCGCTACGCCGAGGTTGAGCCCGAGGAAATCGCAAAGTCGGTTCCAGAGAGCAACAAAACCCTTGCCGTCGCCGCTTTCATCCCCTGTTCGGGCGGCAAATCTGCGATGTCGATCCCGTTCCGGTGGTGGCCACAATCGTTGCAGTAAATCTCGATCCGGCGAAGCCCCAACTGCTGATGGCCGGAGACGGTCGCCGGTGAGAGTTCCTGTCCGTCCTTGTCGTAGGCGCGACGTGCGTTGCGCTTCATAGCGCTCTGATCTGCTCCTCGAACTCCTCTGGGATGGCGCCGTGGCGGGCGAGGACGTCGATGGAAGCAACCTCGCCGGTCTCGTCGTCAGCGACGACGTGCACGACCGCCACGCCTTCGGCAATGCGTCCAAGCCGCTCGCCCTCATTCAGCGCGTGGTGCTTGGTTTTCGCCAGCACGCGCTGCGCCGGAACCAGCTTCTTTCGATGCGTCTTGAATGGCTGCAGGAAGAAGGTATCGACGTTCATGGCCTGACTCCCAGGGGCGGTTTGTTCTTAAAATGTTCTGATACTCGAGGGCGCAAGCCATGTCACCCGAACCCGCACCCGAAACCGACTTGGCGAATGAAATCGAATGCGAAAGCAACGATCTGGTCGCTGAGTATGGCGGCGAGCGGGCCGCGCTACGGGCAGTTCTGCACGATTTCGCCGTTCTGCTCGCCGACGCCGATCGTTCCGTCTCGCGCGGGTCCGTCAGACGTTCGACTTCGGCGAGACGAGAGTGGTGATAGCTGGTGGAGACCTTTGCTCGCCTCGCCCGGCATGCCAAAATCAGTAGCGCGCGCGCCTATGCGACTGTGGATCCCAGCACCGCGATGGCTATGCCTGTGATAGGCTCCAGCACGGGGCGGTCGTCGGGCCGAGCCCGCGGTTCCAGAGGAGCCCCCGGACGCGACGCAGGCCGCCGGGGCCGAGGGCATCGCTTTCTACATCGACAGGGAAGGCTGCGTCGGACTCGGCGCCCCCTGGGAGTTCAGTTGTGCTCGACGCGCCGTCACTGAATAACGGGCGTGGTTGATCGCGAGGACCATCGTGGAATCGCCGCCCGAGCGGCCGGCGGCACCCACGGCTTCGTCGATCAGGCGATGAAGCGAGTGCTCGAGCGCCTCCAGCGTCTCGGCATCGGCGCCTCGGGCTTGATCGGCGATCTGGATCAACTGCCCGATCCGCTTCTGCTCCTGGCGCATCCGCCCCGTCTTCGCACGCCCGATGATGATCGTGGCTACCGAGCCGAGGATGCTGAGGACAGCGGCGGCGAGATAGAAATAGCCTTGGATCTCATCGAAAAAGCTCTGTTCGCCGTTGTTGAGATAGTTGGCGACGCCGGGATGGATCGGCAGGATTGGATTCTTGGCATCAGGGTCGGGCGCTTCAATCTGGCTCGCCAGGGGTGTGAGCGCGACCAGCTTGGGCTTCGACGTGAACAGGGTCCGGCCGATCGCCCCGGCGACGAGATCGAGCATCCTGTCGGGCGCGACGAGCCGATAGGTTACCGAGAGCGTCGTCACGGTGTCGTCGGGGGTTTCCGGGCGAGCTCTGAAGGCACCTTCCGGCACATCATAGGACTCGAAGGCCGGAAAACGCCGATTGAAGGCATCCCCGTCGGAGAACGCCAGGATCGTCGGCGTTCCCGCCGTTCCCCTCGCCATGGCCAGCACGGCGCCGACCACATCCCCCGGTCCGACCGGGCCGACGGCAAGAATGGCGGCGATATGCCGTTGATGAACGGCGGCGACCATCTCCTCGGGCGACAGGAAGAGCCGTTTCACCTCATGCGGCGCGACATTGTAATAGCCCAGGATGAGGTCGAGCAGCGCGGCGTTGACCTCCTGCAGGCGCCCTTGCGGAATTGCGATCGTCTTGCCGGAGAGTTTGTCGATACTGTCGATGGCCGATTTCGGCGGCAGCACGAACGCGACGACGTCGCGGCGCAGAATCGCGATGGTCTGGCCATTGATCGGCGGCGAGACGTCGCTGCGGATTATGGCGAGATCGGCAGCGCCGTTTTCGATCGCTCTCGAACTGGCAGCCAGGTCGTCGACCTGAACCGGCTGGAGCTTCACGCGGGGATGATCCCTGGTCACCTCGGTGATGAGGGCACCGATCAAGCGCTGGGCATCCGTGCCGAAGGCGCCCGTCGTCACCCGCAAAGTCGCGTGCGGGGACCAGAAATGGACTGCGGCCGCGATAGCGGCGATGACGAGGAGAGCCCCTGTCCATAGGGCAAATCGCATGACCCTGGTCCCCCGTCTCATGCGGCGGCACCATGACCGGCCGGGGCGCCTGCAGGGGGCCCCGGCCGGTCATGGACGCCAGTCCTGTTCTAGCGGGCGCAAGACTGGACGAACTTGATGCGGTCGAACAGGGTGAGGTTCTGAGCCAAGGCCTGCTGCCGGCAGTCCTGCAGCTTCTCAACCCTGGCGGCGACGCCGCTCAGCCCGCCGATCGGATTCACGCCCACCGTCTCATCGGGCGCGGGCCCGTCGCCGGCCTTCGCCAGAGCGGCCCTGAGCTTCTCGACATCCGCCGGCGTGAGCTGCGGGCGGTCGATCGAAAGCGTGATCTTTCCGATCTTTCCGGTGAAGGCGAAGGGGGTCTGGTAGTCCTGGTCGTCGACCGGCGTTCCGGTGTCGGACCCGATGTCCTGGCTCTCGTCGAAGGCCAGTATGAGCGGGATGGTGTGCGGCATAGCCTGGGTGGCGACGACCTGGCCATCCACCTTGAGCGTGCCGGTTCCGCTGCGGCCGATGCCGCTGGGGCTGGCGAAGGCGAGCGTGCCCATGCCCAGCCCGTCATATTTGAAGTCGAACTCGAGCACGTGCTTGCCGGCCGTGAGCACGGCCGGACTCTGCCACTTCACCCGCTTCAGGTCGACGAGATTCCAGGTGAAGGTCGGCTTGCCCTTCAGGATGTAGAGGCCATAGCCCCCGAAGCGCCCGCCTTGGGTGATCAGCATGCCGTCGCCGCCGTCGGCCGGGACCTCGACCTCCGCCTTGAACGTATAGGAGGTGTTCAGGATGGAGGGGGCGTCGCCGTTCGGGATGCCCGTCAGCGGGGTGGTCCAGGTGAACTGGCTGCGGCCGGCGGTGAGGCTGGGCCGTGGCGTTACCATGCGAGTGGCGACGGTCGCATCGAGCGGCAGCACCTGATACGTCTTCGCCTCCTGCCAGAACAGGGCGTCCATCTCCTTGACTTTTTCGGGATATTTCGCGGCCACGTTCTCGGCCTGTGTCCAGTCGTTGCGCAGGTCATAGAGCTCCCACGGATATTTGGCGGGGTCGGCTCCGAGGCCGCCCTGGATCTGCCAGGGTGCGCGCATCACCTTGCTGCTGGCCATCCAGCCGTCATTGTAGATGGCATGGTCCCCCATCATCTCGAAATACTGGACCTTGTGGGTCGACGGTGCGTTCGCATTGGCCTTGTCGAAAGTGTAGGCCATGCTCACGCCGTCGATCGGGCTCTGCTTGATGCCGTCGACAACGTCCGGCTGGGCGACGCCGGCCGCCTCCAGGATCGTCGGTACGATATCGATGACGTGGTGGAACTGTTGGCGGATGCCGCCCTTGTCCGTGATCACCTTCGGCCAGGAGATCGCCATTCCCTGGCGGGTCCCGCCGAAATGCGAGGCGATCTGCTTGGTCCAGCTGAACGGCGTGCTGAAGGCCCAGCTCCATGGCACCGCCATGTGGTTGTAGGTTCGGTCCGAGCCCCAGACGTCGTAAAAGTATTTCAGCTGATCCTCGACCGAGACCTCGACGCCGTTGAACATCGCGACCTCGTTGGGCGTGCCGACCAGCGTGCCTTCGGCGCTCGAGCCGTTGTCGCCGCTGATGTAGATGATCAGCGTATTGTCCAGCTTGCCCATGTCCTCGACCGCCTGGATGACGCGGCCAATCTCGTGGTCCGTGTACATCAGATACGCTGCGTAGACCTCGACCTGACGCTTGAACATCTTCCTCTCGTCGTCCGAGAGGGCATCCCAGCGCTTAAGCAGGTCATCGGGCCAGGGGGTGAGCCTGGCGTTCTGCGGGATCGTGCCCAGCTTCTTCTGGTTGGCGAAGATCTGTTCGCGCAGTTCGTTCCAGCCCTTGTCGAATAGGTGCAGGTTCGTCGCCTTTTCGATCCATTCGGGCGTGGGATGATGCGGAGCATGGGTGCCGCCCGGCACGTAGTAGAGGAAGAAGGGCTGGTTCGGCGTGAGTGTGTTGACCTGATTCATGTAGCTGATGGCGTCATCGGCCATCGCCGTCGTGAGGTTCCACTTCGGATTGCCCAGGTAGGGATAGATATAGGTCGTGTTTCGGACCAGGGTTCCCGGCTGCCACTGGCTGGTGTCGCCGCCCATGAAACCGTAGAAATATTCGAAACCCATGCCGCTCGGCCACTGCTTGAAGGGACCGGTGGCAGAGGCTTCGAAGGCTGGCGTGTTGTGGTTCTTGCCGAACCAGGAGGTGCGGTAGCCGTTGTCGAGGAGGATACGGCCAATGGTCGCCTTGTCCTCGGTGATGATGCTGTTGTAGCCGGGGTAGCCCGTGGCCTGCTCGGAGACGACCCCGAAGCCCGCGGAGTGATGGTTGCGTCCGGTGATGAGAGCCGCGCGCGTGGGCGAGCACAGCGCCGTCGAATGAAAGTTGGTGTAGCGCAGGCCATCATTCGCGATCCGGTCCAATGCCGGCGTCGGAATGACACCGCCGAAGGTCGAAGGCGCTCCGTAGCCGACATCGTCCGTCATGATCAGCAGCACGTTCGGTGCGCCCTGGCGCGGCGCAATGCGCGCCGGCCAGAACGGCTTTGAATCCTGGGCGAGCTGGTTGATGACGCCCTCGAATTTCTGCGGGGGAGCCGGCAACTGCTTGCCGTCGATCACAATGGTCGCGTTTGGCGCGCCTGTGGCGCCGTCGGTGGTCTGGGCGCTAGCCGGCGCCGCCGCGAGGGCGAGAATGCCCAGTGCCGAAATCGAGGACAGGAGTCCTGCGAGCTTCATGGCTGCCTCCCTTAGACGAGAATGTGCGTGGCCGTCGGGCTTGCACCGGAATTTCGCGCCCAGTGTCAGTTCACTGTCTCGCGTTCTGAGCGCGGGCGTAATTTTCTCCGCCACATCGTCGACGAGGAGATCGCAGTTTGCCCCTTCCATCCGGATAGGGTGGGGCTCCGGCACTCGCCGGCTTACAAGCCTGGCGGCTCGGCAGCCCGCAAAAGCTGATAGGACTTGTCAGTTGGCGCCCAAATGGTCTCGACGCGCTATTGTACCTCAGGACAAGGCACCGCCAGAGCTGGGTCGGCGAACTGCCGGATGCAGATCGGATCAGGCTGCGTGACGGATCATGCCGACGAGCGAGGCTGTGGAGCGTCTCGACGACGAGATAATCCTGCGTCACCTGGCGCTGGAACGCGAGGCCGTGGGTGTGCTGTCGGGCCATGGGCTTCCATCCTTCGAAAGCCCGGCTCCCCGGTCAATTGCGCGCTGTCACGCTGTCCGCCTCAAGGGCGCACTCCAGTAGGCGATCTATCTATGCCAAAAGGCAACAGGATGAGAAACGGCTACGTTGGGTTAACCGTACGTTAATCGGCGCCTTTACTGCGGGTTTATTCTGAGCCAGAATTGAAGAATGCAAGATAGATCGGCTGCCCAGATCTCCATTGCGATCGTCGATGACCATCCGCTTCTGGCGGAGGGGATCTCGGCTGTGCTGTCCCGTCGCGACAATTATCTCGTGGTCGAGACGGGCGCGAGCGCGGCAGACATCGCTGAGATACTCAGCCGGCGCGCCTGCGACGTTCTGATCGTCGATCTGAATATGCCTGGCGACGTCTTTGGCGCGATCGCCGAGTTGCGCGAGATTGCGCCGGCCTGTCGGGTGGTGGTCTTCACCGCCTCGACCGAAACCGAGCATGCCGTGAAGGCGCTTGGCGCGGGCGCAGCGGGCTATGTGCTGAAGGGGAGCAGCGCCAGCGAGCTGCTCGATGCGGTCGAGGCCGCGCTACGTGGCGAGGTCTATATCACTCCTGCCTTTGCGGCGAAGGTGATCGGCGCTCTCAACAACAAAGCCGTCGAGAAGCAGGCTCTCCTCAGCGCGAAACTGAGCGTCCGCGAGGAGCAGATCGTCCGCCTCCTACTCTGCGGCAAGCAGAACCGCGAGATCGCGCGCAGCCTCGATCTCAGCGAGAAGACGGTCAAGAGCTACATGACCAATCTGATGGCCAAGCTCAGGGCCCGCAACCGGCTCGAGGTGGTCATCGCCGCACAGAAGCTGAGACCGGCCGACCTCGCCTCAACTGGTCGCTGACGCCGGCTCGGCCGCGGTCCCCGCCTGCTCATTCCACTTTCGTCGTCAGGGAGCGCCGGCGCACGGGCAGGAGCGCCCTGAGCAGAAGCCCGCCCTCGGGCTGCGGCGTGATGGCAAGGCTGCCGCGCAAGGCTTTCACGCGGGTTTCCAGCCCTTGCAGGCCGAGCCGCGGTCGCTGCTGCGAGGGTTGCGCCAGCGGAACCCCACGGCTCGGGCCGTCATCGGAGATGACGATCTCCAGCGTTTCGGCGGCGAAGCGGGTTGCGACGCGCTGGCCGCGGCCTTGCGCGTGCTTGTAGGCGTTCATCAGCGCCTCCTGCACGACACGGAAGGCGCAGAAGCGGATTGCCTCGGGCATCTGCTCCGGCAGTTCGGCAAGGTCGCGCGCGACGCCCGTGCCGGTCTGCTGTTCGTGCCGCTTGATCGCGGCCTCGATCGTGTCGGCTGGCGAGAAGTCCCGGATCTCGGGTAGCACCAATCCGGCCGAGAGATTGCGCAGTTCCGCCAGCGTCTGCTGGATCAGCCGCTCGAGTTGAGCGCGCAGCTCCGGCGGTTCGTCGGGGAGCCGCAGCATGAGCAGGCTCAGCATCTGGATCGGGCCGTCGTGCAGGTCTGCCCCGATACGGGCGAGATACACCTCGTTCGAGACGGCCGCGTCGAGCCTGGCGCGATCCGCTGCGCGGCGCAGCATGTTGTTGCGCTTGGCCAGCGCCGATGCGCGCGCGAGATTGGCTTCGAGCTGCGATTGCTGTGAGCTGATGATGCGGCTGGCGCGACGGATCGTCAGGTAGAGCAGGAAGCCGATGATGATCGCGACGTTGAGGATGAGGAACCAGGTCGCGTAGCGCAACTGCTGGATCTCGCGATCGAGCGAATGGCTTACTTCGTAGAATTCGCCAATGGCGAGGATCGTGCCTGTGCCCGGCTTGTAGATGGGGGCGTAGCTTTCCAGCAGCCGCTGAGCGGGCTGTTCGTCGCCATGGCTGTCGCTCTGGGTCAAGACGACGACCTGCCCGTTCATGAGCCGGGCGAGGAGCGGGGGCTGAAGCGGAACCTGTGTTCCCTCCCGGGCCTTGCCGGTGCTGTAGACCAGCTTTCCCGCCCGGTTCCAGATCTTGATCATCGTGACGCGCTGGCCGAGGCGGCTGTCCGTGACCAGCGCCTTGATTCTTCGCTTGCTGTCTTCCGACAGCGTATCGGCCTGCTCGAGGTCTAGGATATGCGGGGCGAGGAAGGCTTCGAGATAGTGGGCGCCGATCTCGGCCATGCCCTGCTCCCAGCCGCTGCGGATGCGGCGTTCGACCCAGTATCCCAGGGTCACCATCGACAGTCCGATGACGAGCGAAACAGCGATCGCAAAGCGTCGCTCCAGGCTCTGGGCAGCCCAATGCTGCTGCAGGGCGCCGAGAATGGACAAGAAGCTTAGCCGATATCTAGATCCGCCCGAGGGCGATGCAACGGTCCGGCCTCCGGCCTCTGATTCTTCTGCAGGTTTTTGAGTTTCCGGATTCGGCATCCGTGAGACGCTCTGTTGTTCAACAGAATAGTTGATTGAAGGTAGACGTTACCGTAGTTTCTCTATCGTGCAAGGCGAATAGGTGAACGATAGGGAGGTTATACGATATCTCTGTTCGGGCGCCTCTAGGTTAATGCTGCGGAGGTTTCGCACGCATCGCCGGTCGGGGTTCGGAGTGCGGCAGCCTTAGACAAGATGCTTCTGCGCAAAGAGCGCTGCCTCGACGCGGCTTCTCACGCCGAGTTTCGAGAAGACGTTGGAGATATGAAATTTGACGGTTTTGACCTGAACCCCTGTCGCCTCGGCAATTTCCTTGTTGGTCAGGCCCCGCCCCAGCAATCGTAGAGTGCGCTCCTCCTTGGGGGACAAAGCGGCGATCCGGGCTGCCGGCGTGTGGTCTCCCTGACGTCCCAGCATCGTGCTCACCAGCCGCGCTGCCATGCTTGCCGGCAGATAGGACTCTCCGTTCAGGACCGAATGCACCACGGAGACGAGCTGCGTCGCGGGTATGCCCTTCAGCGCATAGCCCGAGGCCCCGGCCTCCAGGGCGTGCAGAACGACATGTTCCTCCTCTGAAACCGTCAGCATCACGATCTTTACCTGTGGCCAGCAGGCATGGATTTCGCTGGCTGCGGCTATCCCTCCGCCCGGCATGGAAATATCGATCAAGGCCAGGTCGGGCCGCAGGGTTTCAGCGAGTTTGACGGCGTCGCTGGCGGAGGCGCCTTGTCCGACGACTTCGAGGTTCGGGCTCGTCGACAGGATCTGGACCACGCCAGCCCGGAAGATCGCGTGATCATCGACGACGATGATGGAGCGCCGTTCATCCAAGGAGCAGTCCTCCACTGAGGTCGAGGGTCATCTGGATCCGGGTTCCCGCATCGCGCTCCGCCTCCACCGTCAAACTGCCACCGAGACTTTCCACGCGCTCGCGCAGGCCGTACAGGCCCATCCCGCCTTTCGTTGCCCAGTCCGACGACGCAATCTGGTTCGAGCCGCGGTCGAGCACCCAGACACGCAGGGCGAAGCCGTCGATGAGGTTGCCGACTTCCTGGCCGATGCCGCCACCATGGCGGTACGCGTTGTTCAGTCCTTCCTGGACGAACCGGAACACGCAGATCTTGACGGCATCGGAAACGGGAGCCCGGACTTCCGCCGTCGCCAGGGCGACCTGCGAGGACGTGCGCACCTCATGCGCCCGCACCGCCCGCGAAATCACTTCATGAAGGGGCAGTTCGGCGATCTCTGGCAGGAGGAGGCCCTTGGCGATGCTTCTGATCTCCCGCATCGCTTCGTCGAGCGCGGATTGCATCGGCTGGAGCAGCTTTTCGGTCGCCGCTGGACCGGTGGATTTGCGGATCTCGTCGATCTTGAGGATCGAAAAGCCGATCAGCTGGGCCGGCCCGTCGTGAAGGTCTGCTCCGAGCGTGCGGATGAATTGCTCGTTCAGCTCCGTCACACGCGCCGAGGCGCGTTGGGACCGCTCCTTCAGTAGGCGGTTGTGGCGGGAGACCTCTTCCATCTCGAAGACCCTTCGCGCCAGCGCTGCGCGCTGGGTCTCGATCGTCTTGCTGCCGCGGTGAACGATGCCGAAAAGACCTGCCATGATCGCCAGCGTGACCATCGCGACGACTGCCCAGCTGCTCGTCCTCAGGCTCGCCAGGTCGCTGTGCAGATGCTCGGTCTGCTCGTGTATCTCGGCGACCGCGATGATCTGGCCCGATGCGTGCTGTCGGATAGGGCTGTAGATTTCGAGATAGCGGGTCCCGATGCCGCGGATCACATGCTCGGCCGCCGAGAGGTCGGTGAAGGCGGCCGCGACTTCGCCACCCAGCGCGCGCTTCAGTCCTTCGGGCTGCTTGAACCGTTGCCCGATGATCTGCGCGGTGTTCGAATAGGCGACGACCCCGTCCGGTGTCCAAATTTCCAGATAGGGAAAGCGGCGCTTGAACTGTTCGTCGGACAGGAGCGCGTCAAGCTTCGCAACGGCGGCGCCGGAGAGCTTCTTCGAAACCGACAGTTCCTGCGCGGCCGGGCCGACGAGGCTTTCCATGAAGAGGGCGGTCGAAGCCGCCTTGTGTCTGATCGCGCCGCCCGTCACCAGTTCCGTGATCAGATAGCCCGCCACCAGCATCGCTATGAGCATAAGAAGGCCGCCGGCAGCCAGGAACTGCGCCGAGAGGCTGCCGGGAAGCCATGCCCCGGTCGTCGCTGCGGGCTTTTGCGCAGCCTTCCCGAAGGAAATGCCGGCGGCGTTCCTGCCGTCTTGTTCGTCAATCGACATTGTTACTCGTGTGGCCGCTGGGTCGGCCGCTCGGATCGATATCATCGCCGCCAAGGTAGCACATTATATTCTGATAATTCTTGCGCATGACTAAAGTATCGCGCGGGTAGGAAGCTGGACCAAGGTCTAGTTTCGCTGCTGGTCTTGAGGGCAGAGACAGCAGGTCCAGAAGTCGATTCCTGCCGCGTACTAAAGTCTTCGAAAACCGTGCGACTTTCCGCTCTTTCGCGGCAGATGAGACAACGCGATCATGCGAGTTAACGAAACGTTAATTCGCGCTTTGTCGGGTTGATCCTCAGATCATGGGTGCCGCTTCCTTTTGGTGAGGCGCCCGAAATGCTCGGCGGACCGTGGGGCACGGAACCAGGAAGCGCTGGCGCGCTGAGCGAGGACGCCATGAAACTCGACACGCAGGATCTCGAATTCATCCTGAAGCAGATCAAGATCGCCGAGGCGCATACCGCCGCAATCAACGCCGGCGTCGATCCGCGCGTCGCGCTGGAGCAACTCGTCTCGAACCCGCTGCTTCCCTATGGCCTACGCACGGTCGATGGGTCCTTCAACAACTTCCAGCCGAACATGACGCATTTCGGCTCGTCGGATCAGGTGATGGTCCGGCTGCTGACGCCGAACTACGCGCCTGCGGAAATCAATCCGCGCACCGGAGCGCCGACGAGCTATGCGGACCCGACAGGCTCGGTCTACGACAGCCAGCCCCGCCTGATCTCCAATATCGTCGCCGACCAGTCGTTGAACAATCCGGCGGCACTTGCGGCAGCGCTGTCGTCCGTCGGCATCACCGGCGCTGGCGCCCTCGCGATCGTCGGCCAAGTCATGCAACTGCAGGCTGTCGCTCGTGCAGCGCAGGCGGCTGTTGCCGGCGCCGCAGCAGCGGCTGGCACCGCGGTTGCTGCCGCTGAGGCCGTCGTCGCGAATGCGCAGGTCGCCCGGAATGCAGCGCAGGCTGCGGTCGATACCGTCACGGCGCAGCAGGCCAGCGCCGCGAGCGCCGCCAGCGCCGCCGCCGCGGCCCTGGCCTCGGCCATTGCGGCGCGGAACGCGCACGCGCCCGTCCTTGCCGCTGCGCAGCAGGTTGCGGCCACTTCGCTGGTCGCCAGCCAGACCGCGGCGGCTGCAGCCGCCGACGCCGAGATTGCCAAGAACACGGCGTTTGCCGAGCTCGGCCTGGCGCAGGCAGCGGAATCCGCTGCGCTCAGCGCATTCCAGGCCAACCCGACCCCCGCCAATGCCGCAGCGTTTGCGGCGGCGGCAGACGTGCGGGAAGACGCGCAAATCGCGCATGCCCTGGCTGTCGAGGGCCACGAGGACGCGATGGCCGCCCTCAACTCAGCCCAGGCGCAGCATGCGGCTAACGTCGCGACGCTGCAGACCGCGGTTTCACAGCAGCAGGCGTTGTCCGACGGGGTGGGGGCGGCGCAGGCAGAAGCCGATGAGGCTGCGGGCGATCTCGCTGCTGCCAACGCGACCCTTACTGCCGCGAACGGCGATCTCGCGCAGGCGACCGAAGCGCTGGCGGATGCGGTGGCGGCTCGCGACGCGATCCCGACGGGCGCTGCCGCGACGGCGGCTGCCGCTGCTGCTGCGGCGGCTGCGGAACAGGCGGTGCTCGACGAAGTCACCTCGCATGGCGTGACGATGGATGGCGACAACGTCTTCATCAAGAACATCGCGGCCGATCTCGGCGACACCGCCTCCTTCAACGGCTTCATGACGATTTTCGGCCAGTTCTTCGATCACGGCCTCGACCTCACCTCGAAGGGCGGAAGCGGAAACGTCATCATCCCGCTGCAGCCGGACGATCCGCTCTATGTCCCGGGAAGCGCGACCAACTTCATGGTGCTGACCCGCGCCACCAACGATCCGGGGCCGGATGGACAGCTCGGCACGGCCGACGACATTCGCGACCACCGCAACGAGACGACGCCGTGGATCGACCTCAATCAGGTCTACACCTCCAACCCGTCGCACCAGGTGTTCCTGCGCGAATATGTCATGGTCAACGGCAAGCCGATGGCGACCGGCGAGATGCTGGCGAGCGCGACCGGCGGACCGCCGACCTGGGCCGACATCAAGGCTCAGGCCCGGAACATGCTCGGCATCGAGCTGAAAGACCTCAACGTTCACAGCGTGCCGCTGCTCGTGACGGACCTCTACGGCGAGTTCGTTCGCGGCGCGAACGGCTTGCCGCTGATGGTCACTGCGTCCGGCCCCGTCGAAGGCAACCTCCAGCAACCGCTGGATGGGCTGACCAGCCTGGGCGCGGGCCGCGCATTCCTCAACGACATCGCCCACAATGCCGTGCCGAGCGCGCCGATCGATCACGACCGCAATCCCGCAACCGCGCCGGTCGAGGTGTTGCCCGACGCCGATGGCGTCGCCGGAAATCCGATCGTTCCCAACGTGTTCGGCTTCAATCTTACTTATGATGATGAGCTGCTGAACGCCCATTTCGTCGTCGGAGACGGTCGTGGCAACGAGAACATCGCGCTGACGGCGACGCATACGGTCTTTCACAGCGAGCACAACCGGCAGATCAACGCGATCAAGGAGACGCTGCTGGCCGAAGGCGATCTCGCGCTGATCAACGAATGGCTGCTGGTCGACGTCACGACGTTCCCGACCGACGCAAGCGCGCTCGTCTGGGATGGCGAGCGTCTCTTCCAGGCGGCGCGCTTCTCGACCGAGATGGTCTACCAGCACCTCGTCTTCGAGGAGTTCGTGCGTGCCGTTGCGCCGCAGATCGACGCTTTCGTCTTCTCGCACTCCGTCGAGGTCGACAGCCGGATCTTCGAGGAGTTTGCGCAGGTCGTCTACCGCTTCGGCCACTCGATGCTGAACGAGAACGTCGAGATGCTCGGGCTCAACGCCCAGGGGGCGGCGGCCCCGTCGGAGCTTGGCCTGATCCAGGCGTTCCTCAACCCTCTCGCCTTCGACAATGCGGGCGTCGACGCCCACGCTGCCTCGGGCGCAATCCTGCGGGGTATGTCCCAGCAGGCCGGCAACGAGATCGACGAGTTCCTGACCAGCGCTCTGCGCAACAATCTCGTCGGCCTGCCGCTCGACCTTGCCGCAGTGAACATGACCCGCGCCCGGGAAACCGGCATCCCCTCGCTCAACGAGGCGCGGCGCCAGATCTTCGAACAGACCAACGACAGCTATCTCAAGCCCTATGCGAGCTGGGCTGATTTCGCCCAGCACATCAAGAACCCGCTCTCGATCGTCAATTTCATCGCGGCCTACGGCACCCACGAGACGATCACCGGTGCGACGACAGCCGAGGCGAAGCGCGATGCCGCCTGGGACCTGGTCTTCGGCGTTTCCGGCGAGACATCCGGGGAACGGCAGGCCCGCCTTGACTACCTCAACGCCACCGGCAGCTGGGCAACCCGCGAAACAGGTCTCAACAAGGTCGACTTCTGGATCGGCGGCCTCGCCGAACAATTGATGCCCTTCGGCGGCATGCTCGGCTCGACCTTTACTTTTGTCTTCGAACTCCAGATCCAGAACCTGCAGAACGGCGACCGGTTCTACTATCTCAGCCGCACGCAGGGCCTGAACCTGCTCAATCAGCTGGAGGCCGACAGCTTTGCGGATCTAATCCGCCGCAATACGGACACCGAGGACAGCGGCCTGCATATCAACGGCGCCGCGTTCCAGACGGCCGACTACATCATCACCATGGATCAGTCCAAGCAGTGGAACCATGGCATCGGCAATGCGGATCCGACACGCGAGGCAGACGTCATCTCCGCCGTCACCGGCACGGAATCCCTGGTCGTCCGCGGCACGAACTATCTGCGCTTCACGGGTGATCAGCATGTCGTGCTCGGCGGCACGAATGCCGGCGAAACCCTGATCGGCGGCACGGGCGACGACACCATCTGGGGCGAGGGCGGCGATGACCGCATCGAGGGCGGCTTCGGCGTCGACCACCTGCACGGCGGCGACGGCGACGACATCATCACCGACAGCGGCACCGATATCGGCGCCAGCGATGTGATCAAGGGCGAGGGCGGCGACGACGTCATCAACGGCGGCATGGGCCTCGACCTGATCTTCGGTGGCGACGGCAATGACGTGCTGACCGGCGGCGAGGATCAGAAGACCCTGTCCGGAGGCCAGGGCAACGACTTCATCCGGGCGCCGACGGGCGGCGGCGGCGCGATCCTCGGCAACGAGGGCGACGACTGGATGGAGGCTCAGGGCAACATGACGACCCTGACCGGCGACAATTCCCAGCTGTTCTTCAACTCGCGCATCATCGGCCACGACGTGATGATCGCCGGCGAGAACGACACCGATTTCGACGCGGAATCCGGCGACGACATCATGGTGCAGGGCATCGGCGTCAACCGCTCGAACGGCATGGCCGGCTTCGACTGGACGACGTTCAAGAACAATAACTACGACGCTGATGCGAACATGAACATCAGCATCTTCGTCAACCAGCAGAACAACATCCTGCGCGACCGCTACGATCTGGTCGAGGGGCTTTCGGGCTGGGACCGCAACGACAAGCTGACCGGGCGCGACGTGGTGATCGGCGGGTACGACCCCAATGGCAACGCCACGCAGGTCGATCCTGACGCGCCGATCGAAAGCTTCTCGAACGCCTTGCTCGAGAAGAATGTCGACCGGATCGAGGGGCTGCGCGAGCTCGTCGCCCACCTCCAGCGCTTCACAATCTACAATCCGCACAATCTGGGCGCGGACGGCAACCCGATCGATCCCGCAGGGGCGAGGGAGATCGCCGTCATGGATACGTCCGATGGTTCGGACATCATCCTCGGCGGCGGCGGTTCGGACACGATTCGCGGCATGGGCGGCAACGACATCATCGACGGCGACAAGTGGCTGAATGTCCGCATCCTGGTCTCGCCCGATGAAACGCGCGGCCAGAGCTGGTCCGCCTTCAGCATCGACTCGATCGCGCAGATCCAGACCCGCCTGTTCTCCGGCGAGATCAAGCCGCGACAGCTGCAGGTCATCCGCGAGATCCTCGACGGCGGCAGGGAAGGCGACGTCGATACCGCGGTCTACTACGACAATTTCGAGAACTACGAGGTCACCTATAACGCCGACGGCAGCGTCACGGTCGCCCACGTCAATCCGACAGTGGGCGTGATCGATGCCGCGACCGGCCGCAATCTCGAATCCGAGGGCACCGACCGGCTGTTCAACATCGAACGCATCCAGTTCGCTGACCGCGTGCTCGATCTTCGCGGTCTGACGGTAGACCTCCACGCCTATGACAGCGCGAACTACCGCGACACCTTCGGTTCCGCGAACTATGCGAACTCGAACGGAACGGCGACATGGGCGACGGCCTGGACCGAGACCGGAGACCGCGCGACGAACGCCGCGACCACCGGCGAGATCCGGATCAGCGGAGGCCAGCTTGAATTCCGGCAGGATACGGGCCAGGGCTCGACGACGCCGGGGGCTTCCATCACCCGAACGGTCGATCTGTCCATGGTCGGTGCGGGCACCGCGACGCTGAGCTTCAGCTACGACGAAAGCGGCCTCGACAACGGCGAGAACCTGCTGGTGCAGTTCTCAGCCGATGGCACCAACTTCACCACGGTACAAACGATCGACGGCGCCTCCGGCGGCGGCACGGCCAACCTGATCTTGACCGGCCCGTTCTCGGCCAGTTCGGCGGTCCGTTTCGTCTTCAGCGGGGTAAACAACAACAACGAGTCCGTCCTGATCGACAATGTGAACGTGCTGTACACCACGCCGTCCAATGACGGATCGACGGCCTGGACCGGTACGTTCACCGAAAACCAGGCCGCGGTTGGCATTTCCAGCCTCTCCGGCATTTCCGGAAGCAACACGATCGCGTCGGCCCGCGTCGTCCTGAAGAACATGGCCGCCGGCGACACGCTTTCGGCGACGACCGCCAACGGCCGCCCCGCCGCCATCGCCGTGGCGCAGACGGTCGTCAACGGCGAGATCGTCCTCCTGCTGACCGGCCAGGCGAGTGCTGCGGACTATCAGCGGGCGCTCGACGCCGTCCGTTTCTCCAGCAGCTCCGACAATCCGGGCACCACGCCGCGGACAATCGAAGTCACGGTCAATGACGGCATCCGCGACAGCCAGGCGGCGACGGCGACGATCAATGTCGTCGCGGTGGACGACCCGATGATCGCCAACAACGACCGCATCGTGACGAGCTGGACCAACGGCAACCCGTTCACGATCCCGAACTGGGCGCTGCTGGCCAATGACGTCGATCCCGACAGCCCGATGGCGATCGCGGCGATCACGGCGACCAACAGCCTGACCGCTACACTCGGCACAAACGGCGTGACGATCACCGATACCGGCAACGGCAATGGTAACAACGGCGGGTCCTTCACCTACCGCGGCACCGGCACCGATACGGCCAGCGTTACGGTCGTGCGTGACGACAACACCATCAACGGCGGCGATGGAAACGATATCCTCGTCGGCGACAACGCGGCCAACACGCTCAACGGTGGTGCCGGCAACGACATCATCTTCGCCGGCGGCGGCAACGATACGATCAACCAGACCAGCAATCAGGGCCGCGACATCATCGATGGCGGCGCCGGCACCGATACCTATGTGCTGACCGGCGTCCAGGGCGCGGAGCTGTTCCGCATCTATGCCGTCACCGCCGGTCAGAATTCCGGTCTCGCGGCAACACTGAACACCACATTCCTCGCCTCGACGGAGATCGTCATCACCCGGACCGTCAACGGCGTCGAAAGCGTCGTCGCGGAACTCGATGACATCGAGGAGATCTCCGTCGGCTCGCTGAACGTGACCGCCAACAACGGCAACGGCGGGCCGGATGCCGGCAGCAGCGGAGCCGACACGATCCAGGTCATCGGCAATTTCGACAGCACGAGCCTGAATTACTCGACGATCACCATCGAGGGCTCGGCCGGGGACGATGTCGTCGACATTTCCAGCCTCACCTCGGCCCACCGGATCGTCTTCCGCAGCAATGGCGGACGGGACACCATCGTCGGCACAATGCGCCCTCAGGATGTCGTCGAGCTGCCGGAAGGCTCGAGCATCGACGACTACGACGTCATCGATAACGGCGACGGCACCATCACCCTGGAAGGGCCGAACCACGCGGTGACCTTCTCCAGCGACGGCGTTCAGCATGTTCGCATCGCCGGCGACGACGATGATGATGACGACGACGATCACGAGGACGATGACGATACGCCCGACGGTGGCGGGGACGATGACGACGATCCGTCCTGTGGCTGCGACGACGATGACGATGGTCCGGGCACGCCGGCGCCCAATCCCACGACCGGCGGCGCGTTGCGCACCGGCACGGCGGCGGCGGATGTCCTGATCGGCACGGCGGGCGCCGACAACATCGTCGGCCTCGCCGGCGACGACACCCTGATCGGCAATGCCGGCGCCGATGCGATCTCGGCCGGAGACGGGGCGGACTTCATCGATGCCGGAGACGGCCGCGACGTGGTCTTTGCCGGGGCAGGCGACGACCAGGTCTTCGGCGGCGGAGGAGCCGACATGCTCTACGGCGAGGCCGGCAACGACCGGATCTTCGGCGGGGCAGGCGACGATCTGATCGATGCCGGTGCCGGCAACGACACGGTGGTTGCGGGCGATGGGGACGATCTCATCGTCGGCGCGGCCGGCGACGGTGACGACACCTATTTCGGCGACAACACCGACGGCGGCAGCGGCATCGACACGCTCGATCTCTCGGCGATCACGGCGAACCTCACCGTCGATCTCGGCAATGGCCTCAACGGACGCGGCAGCGCGGTCAGCAGCCAGAGCGGCACCGACACGCTGTGGAGCATAGAGAACGTCGCGACCGGCTCGGGCAACGACACGATCACCGCCAGCGAAGCGGTGAACGTGATGGAGGGCGGCACCGGCAACGACACCTTCCGCTTCCTCAGCACGACGGGCGCGGATGGCGACACCATCCTCGACTTCCAGCCCGGTGATCGTCTCGACCTCAGCGCGATCGACGCGGATGCGAGCCAGGCCGGCAACCAGAGCTTCACTCTGGTCAATGGCGCAAGCTTCACCGCCTCGGGCCAGCTCACGGTCACCTACGAGACCCGGGCGGATGGCCAGTACACCATCGTCAAGGGCAACGTCGATGCGGCGACCGATGCCGAGTTCCAGATCAACCTGAAGGGCAGTCACAACCTGACCGCCAACAGCTTCATCGTCTGATCGAACCGGCGGCGGGCGGGCGGACCGGGGGGCCGCCCGCCCGATCCTTCTCTTTCACTCATTGTTCTCGGGGGCCAGAATGGCACCGTCCAAGACGCTCTCCTCCGCTCGCAAGCGCGACGCCGCCCGGCTGACGCGCGGGCTGCGCAGCATCGCGCTCTTTCTCTTTGCCGTCTCCGGCCTCATCAACGTGCTGGCGCTGACCGGCTCCTTCTACATGATGCAGGTCTACGACCGGGCGCTCACCAGCGGCAGCCTCCAGACGCTGGCGGCGCTCTCGGCGCTCGCCATCGGCCTCTACCTCTTCCAGGGCTGCTTCGACGTCATCCGCTCGCAGGTGCTGGTGCGTGTCGGTGCGCGCTTCGACAAGGAGATCGCGCCGATTGCGCATCGCGTCACCATCGACATGCCGCGCTTCGGCTTCTCGACAGCCGAGGCGATGGAGCGGGGCCGCGACGTCGACACGGTCCGCAGTTTCCTGGGCGGGCAGGGGCCCGGCGCGCTGTTCGACCTACCCTGGATCCCGCTCTATCTGGCCTTCGTCTACTTCCTGCACCCCTGGCTGGGCGGACTGACGCTGGCTGGCGCCCTCGTGCTGACTCTGCTGACGCTGCTCAGCGAGGTGATGACCCGCCGCATCAACAACGAGACCCGGCAAGCGGCGGTCGCGCGCGGTGCCATCGCCGACAGCAACGCCCGCAATGCCGAGGTTCTCAAGGCGATGGGCTTCGCGCCGCGCGCTGTCGAGCGCTTCGACGAGGTCAACCGCGAGCACCTGCTGCTCCAGACCCGCTCCAGCGATCTCGGCGGCACCTTCGGCGCGATCTCGCGCGTGCTGCGCATGGTCCTGCAATCGGCGACCCTGGGGCTCGGCGCCTACCTGACGATCAAGGGCGAGCTCTCCGCCGGTGCGATCATCGCGGCTTCCGTCGCCTCCGCCCGGGCGCTCGCGCCGGTCGATCAGGCGATCGCCAACTGGAAGCCTTTCGTCGCCGCCCGCATGGCTTTCCAGCGCCTGCGCGAGACCATGACGGCGCTGAGCAAGGCCGTCGAGCCGATGGAACTGCCGGCGCCGCGCCATGCGCTGAAGGTCGACAAGATCACGGTGGCGGCACCCGGCAGCGGCCAGGTGCTCCTGAGCGAGGCGAGCTTCGATATCCAGGCCGGCAGGGCTGTGGGCATCATTGGGCCGAGCGGTGGAGGCAAGACCACGTTGGTCCGGGCGATCACCGGCATCTGGCCGATCCTGCGCGGCGCGGTGCGCCTCGACGGCGCCGAGCTCGAGCAATGGCCGGAGGAAACGCTCGGCCGCCATCTCGGCTACCTGCCGCAGGAGGTCGCGCTCCTCGATGCCACCGTCGAGGAGAACATCTCGCGCCTGGCCGAGAACGCCGATCCGGCCGAGGTCGTCGCGGCGGCGATGGCCGCAGGCATTCACGAGATGATCCTGCGGCTGCCCCAGGGCTACAAGACCCAGCTCGGCCCGCAGGGCACTGCCCTGTCGGCTGGC
The DNA here is from genome assembly GCF_052114025.1 of Allobosea sp. RAF48. Taxonomy (NCBI): domain Bacteria; kingdom Pseudomonadati; phylum Pseudomonadota; class Alphaproteobacteria; order Hyphomicrobiales; family Alloboseaceae; genus Allobosea; species Allobosea sp. RAF48. Next base: position 343,928 of record NZ_JBFRDZ010000004.1, on the reverse strand, counting down.
CAGCGCCAGCGCATCGGCCTCGCCCGTGCGCTCTACGGCAATCCCTTCCTTGTCGTCATGGACGAACCCAATTCCAACCTCGACGGCGAGGGCGAGGCGGCGCTGACGGCCGCGATCGAGCAGGTTAAGGCGCGCGGCGGCATCGTCGTCATCGTCGCCCATCGCCCGAGCGCGCTCCAGGCCGTGGACGATGTCGGGCTGATCCAGGCGGGCAAGCTCGTCGCCTTCGGCCCGCGCGACAAGGTGCTCGCCCCGACCCAGCCGCGTGCTGCGGCCAGCGCTCCGGCGCCGGCCCAGGCCGGCAGCGAGCGCGCCGTTTCCATGCCGCGAGCGGTCGGGTTCGGCGAGCATCCGGGGGCCCTTCACGGCCGGGTGCCGGCATGATCACGATCAAGACCAAGAAGGCGACGGAGCCTCAGGCTCCCGACGCGGCACAGATCTATCGCAAGGCGCAGGCCGAATCCGCGCGCGCGCCGCGCTGGCCCGGCGTGCTCGCGCTCGCCATCACCGCGGTGGCGATCTATCTCAAGAGCCTGTTCCCCGGCCAGGCGAAAACCGACGCGGCGGCGCCCCCCGCCACGAAGGAAAATGCCCAGGCGGGGGAAGCCCCGCGCAAGCCGTCCCTGGCCGAAGGCGAGGAACCGTTGCCGGCCTCGGGCGAGGAGGTCGACGAGACCGGTTCGCTGGGCAAGGAGCCGGCCGATGCCGAGGCGATAGGCTCGGGCGGGCTTGGTCTTAGCGTGCCGGGCTTGCCGGACTTCCTCAACATCGACTCCCGGCTGATCGATTACAGCCAGCTGCCGCTGCCGCGCTATCCCTCGCCGATCCTCGAGTTCGGCGTCGGCTTCATGGCGAACAACGACAATGGCTGGCGCAGTTTCACCCTGAGTGCCATCGATGGCGGCGGCTCCGGGGCGCGGGGTGGCGGCACTCCGGCGCGGCAGGCCGAAACGGATCGCAGCGTCGACCCCGGCCCGGACACGCGTGGTCCGGGTCCAGGCCCGAACGCTGGCGGCGGGGGGACGGACGAGGACGATGATGGTGACCCGCCGGGGGAGGTGCGCAATCGCGCCCCGCGCGTCTCAGGCCCGGTCCAACTGGCCGATATCGGCGGTTGCCAGACCCTGATGATTGCCAGCCTTGCCCTGCTCATGGGCGCGACCGACGCCGATGCCGACCCGCTCTCCGTCGTTGGGCTCAAGGCCTCCTATGGCCAGCTCACCGTCGCCGAGGCTGGCTGGACGTTCAAGCCGCAGGCGGGCTGGTACGGCACGGTCACGCTGTCCTACTGGATCAGCGATGGTGAGGATTATGTGCGCCAGACGGCGACGCTGCGCGTGCTCGAATATCAGGAGATCGTCGGCACCCCCGGCGACGACCGGCTGCTTGGCAGCGAATGCGGAGACCGGATCACAGGCCTAGCCGGCAATGACATCGTCGACGCGCGCGGCGGAAACGACATCGTCGTGACCGGAGCCGGCAACGATCACATCGTCGGTGGCRCAGGGGACGATCAGATCGACGCGGGAGCCGGCGAGGACATCGTCTTCGGCGGCGCGGGCAACGACATCATCCATGGCGGCGCCGGCAATGACAGCCTGCATGGCGGCGACGGCCACGACACGATCTATGGCGGCGCGGGCAATGACGTGATCACCGGGGGCGAGGGCGACGACATCATCGATGGCGGCGACGGCGACGATACGGTCGACGGCGGCTCCGGCGACAACATTGTCGATGCCGGCGACGGCGACGACACCGTCACGGCCGGTGACGGCAACAACATCGTGCTCGCCGGCAGCGGCAACGACCGCGTGACCCTCGGCGATGGCAACGACCTCGTCGATGCCGGTCCTGGCGACGATTGGGTCTCGGCCGGCGGTGGCAACGACCGCGTTTTCGGCGGAGAGGGGACCGATACCATCGCCGGCGGCGGCGGCGATGACGTTCTCGACGGCGGTGCGGGCTCCGACCGGGTGGAGGGTGGGGCGGGTGACGACTGGATCGTCGCTACGGCGGATGCCGACGCCGACTGCTACGACGGTGGAGAGGGGCAGGACACGCTCGATCTCTCCGCCACCAGGCAGGGCGTCACGGTCGATCTGAAGCGCGGCAAGGCCGTCGGCGTCGAGATCGGCGAGGATACGGTGATCGACTTCGAAACCATCCTCGGCGGCCGCGGCGACGATTGCCTGATCGTCGGAGAGAAGGCCGTCACGCTGAAGGGCGGCGAAGGCGACGACCGCTTCGTCTTCACGCGCGACGACGATGCAGAACGGACGCAGGATCTCGTCCACCAGATCCTCGATCTCGAGGCCGGGGACCGCATCGTCATCAAGCAGTATCAGCTCCGCTCGCGCCGCGACGACGATGATGACGATGACGACAGGGATCGCCGGGAGAACGACGACGGCTTCGGTCAGGCTTACGGCGACGACAGCGACAATCGCCCCTTCCGCTTCCGCATCGAGAAGATCGGCGAGGACGAGCGCACCTATGTCGACGTCTATGTCGAGCAGGAGGATGCGAAGGACTTCTCGATCGAGATCTATGGCAACCACAAGCTCTACTACGTCTGAGGCAAGAACCGGCCGCACCGAACGGCCGGCGAGGAGAAAATGCCGATGAACGCCCATAATCACGATTTCACGGCCGGCTTCGCGAAGGCCACGAACAAGAAGCGGGACAGCCGCCTGAGCTTCGGGCTGCGCGGCCATGTCGTCGCCGGCTCGGCGTTCGCCCTGCTGCTGGTGGTCGGCTGTGGCGGATGGGCCGCGAACGCAGCGCTGAACGGCGCCGTCGTCACGCAGGGGGCGGTCAAGATCGACCAGAACCTCAAGGAGGTGCAGCATCGCGATGGCGGCATCGTCCAGTCGATAGCAGTCCGCCAGGGCGACCATGTCGAGGAGGGGCAGGTTCTCTTCCGCCTCGACGACGTCCAGATCCGGGCCGAACTCTCAATCATCCGCTCGCAGCTCGCGGAGAATCTCGGCCGCAAGGCCAGGCTCGTCGCCGAGCGCGATAACCTGGCGAGCGTCACCTATCCGTCTGAGATCGCGAAGCTCTCGGACGAAGTCGGCCATATCCTCGAGGGTGAAAGCCGGCTGTTCGCCGGCAACAAGGCCAACCGCGACAGCCGCAAGGAGCAGCTGGAGATATCGATCGTCCAGTCGGGCGAGGAGATCCGCGGGCTGGAAGCGCGTCAGGTCGCCAAGATCGAAGAAATACGTCTCGTCGATCTCGAGCGCCACAAATACCTGAAACTCTTCGAAAAGGGCATCATCGAGGGCGTCAAGGTCTTCAACATCAATCGCGAATGGGCCCGGCTGCTGGGTGAGCGCGGCGAGATCGACGCGACGCTCGCCCGCGCCAAGCTGCGCATCAGCGATGCGCGCCTGCAGATCATCGCGATCGACGAGACCGCCAGGACCGAGGCCCAGCGCGAGTTGCGCCAGGTCGAGGCCAGGATTTCCGAGTTGAACGACCGCCGTGTCGCCAACGAGGATAGGCTGGCCCGGATGGAGATCCGGGCGCCGATCGCGGGTACGGTCAACGAGTTGATGATCTTCACCGTCGGGGGCGTGATCACCCCGGCGGCGCGGCTTGCCACAGTCGTCCCGAAGGATTCGCGCCTGATGGTCGAAGTCCGTATCGGGCCGAACGATGTCGACCAGGTTCACGTCGGACAGACCGCGCGAATGCGCTTCTCGGCCTTCAGCCGCAACACCACGCCGGAGGTCGCCGGCAAGCTCACGCACCTCTCGCCGGCGACGACGAAGGATCCCGTGAGCGGGCAGAGCTTCTATATCGGCGAGGTCCAGATCGAGGAGGCCGCCATGTCCCTCGGCGACCGCCGCCTGCTGCCCGGCATGCCCGTCGAGGTCTTCATCTCAACCGAGGAACGCACGGCGCTGTCCTACCTGATCAAGCCGTTCATGGATCACGCGACGCGCATCTTCCGCGAACGGTGAAAGGGAGGCGCGCGTCCGCAATCGCAGGCGTGCGGGGAGGGCGGCTGCGGCTTCCCGCCCTTCTTCGTTGCTCCGCTTCCGTTTGTCCGGAAGATCGGCTCATTGGGCATCGTCATGCCCTACTTAGCGTGCTGGCCGAGGCTTTGGCATCCAGCGCCTCGGGCAGCAGTCGCCGATGTCACTGAAGTCGTGGTCTCGCCGATCGGACATGGCGGCCCTCCCCAACAATCCTGTCGCGCAATGGAACTCTGCCGTTCTGCCGGCATTGAACATTTTGAGCGTTCCGCGCGGCGTTCTGTCGGCAGCGCTTGCCATAGAGACTTTCCTCGCCCTCGAATTCACGGGGCAAACAGCCATGGCTTTCATTTTTGATGAGCACACCGAACCTGATCTCCAACATTGGAGGCAGAGCGTTCGGTTTTGCATGGTGGATGGCCGCGAGCGGGCGACCTGCCAGATCGGATACGCGACTTTGAACGAGCTTGAGCCGGATGCGATCGAGACAAGCCGGGATTGCCTGGACCGATTCCATCTGTATCGCGGGGTGATCGCGACTGCTGCTGCGCGCCTGCTTGCTGCCGGGGCGCACGGGGGCGGAACAGTCGTGCAGATCATGCGGGCGAACTTGGTCTGAGCGCGGAACGACGGCTTCGGCCGCCTCGCAGACAAGCCGGCGCCGGCTGTTGGCAGCAGCCCCCGAGGCCGAAATCGTCGCAAGCGTCGTCGAAGCCGCGCTCCTCCGGCCAGCACTCTTCATCCGGTCAGCAGTCACGTCCGCATCGGCTGCAGCACAGGTTCCCGCAGGCGTTGCACACTAGAGCAGCTTTCCTGCACGACGCTCGGCGTCGTCTGGCGTATCTCCGCCACCATCTCTTCGAAGATGCCGATCTGGAAATCAGCATCGGCGCGATCCGACTGAGGGGCGCGGCACGAGTGTGGGAAACGAGCAACGGCCATTGCGGCATTTCATTAATGGGCGATTTCGGGTGGTCGCGGACTGCCCAAAAAGCAATCATTGCCGGTCCGTTGCCTTTACCGATTCGAGACCGATTCCATGCCTGCGCCTCGTCAAACCCGCGCTATCGCCTTGAGCGCAGCCGCTTCCGTGCTGTTGGGAAGTGCCTCAATCCTAGCCGTAACGCTTGCGAGTAGCAGCGCGGCCAACGCCCAGTTTACCGGCGCGAACGGTGGCGACGGCGGAAATGCCGTTGGCGGCACGGGCGGTTCTGGTGGCACCGGCGGCCTAGCTGGCGATGGGAGTTTTGTCGGCGGCTCCGGCGGTGTGGGTGGCGTCAATAGCGGCGGCGGCGCCGGCGGCGGCCCGGCTGGTGGCGCAACCGGGCCAACCGGTTCCGGGACCGGCACTGGCGGCGGCCCGGATAGCGGCGGCGGCGGTGGCCGCAGCTCTGGCTTGGTCGGCGCAGGCGGCGGTGGCGGTGGCGGTGGGCGTGGCGCCACTGTGGCTTCGACACTGACCAACACATCGACAATCACCGGCGGCAGAGGTGGCAATGGCGGCAACGCAGCCGGCACCGGAAATTGGGCATAGCGCCTCCGGAACTTTCGCCGGCACGATCCATGGCGCCGGTGGTCTCCAGATTACCGGCGGAACGCAAACCCTCACGGGTGCCAGCGACTTTACCGGAGGTGCGGGCATTTCCGCTGGCGCAACGCTCCGCATCGGCGACGGTGGAGCTTCCGGTTCGATTACGAGCGATATCACCAATTACGGCACGCTCATTTTCAATCGCTCGAACGACTCTATCTATGCCGGGGTTGTGACAGGGCCGAACACGAGCGCGATTTCCGTTGCCGGCGGTGGCCGGTTGATCCTGACTGGAACGAGCAGTTCGCGGGCTCCTGTCACCATTGATGCGGGCACCACGCTTCAGCTTGGCAACGGCGGCACTTCGGGCTGGCTCGGCGGCACAGGTTCATATGTCGGTGCGATCAACAATAACGGCGCGCTGGTCTATAACCGCTCGAACAGCGTTTCATATGCCGGCATCATTTCCGGCAGCGGGCGCGTCGAGCAGGCAGGGCCGGGTGTCCTGACTTTGACGGGGAACCATACTTACACTGGCGAAACGTCGATCACCGGCGGCACTCTTGTTGTCAACGGCTCGATCGCTTCCTCGTCCGGCCTCACAATTGCGCCGGGTGCCCGTCTCAGCGGCACCGGCCAGGTTCCCGGCGTTGTGATCACCGGCACGCTGGCCCCGGGCAACTCGCCGGGCACGATGACAGTCAATGGCAACCTGACGCTCGGCTCAGGCTCTGTCTACGAGGCCGAGGTGCAGGGCGCGGTCTCGGACCGGGTCAACGTCACCGGCACGGCCGCGCTCGCCGGCACGCTCAAGATCATTCCGCTCGGCGGCGCCTACAGCTTCAACAGCCCGTACACGCTGCTCTCGGCCCAGAGCGGGCGTAGCGGCACCTTCAACCCGGTCGAGACCAACGGCTCCTTCGGCGATGGCGTCACCACGGCGGTGAACTACACCGCGACCGACGTGCAGCTCACCCTGACCCCGAAGCCGCTGGCCCCGATCGTCGTGGGCCCGACGACACCCACACCCGGCGCGCCCCGCCTCGGCGTCGTCGCACCGTCCAACGCCTATGCGGTGGCGTCGGCGATCGACGGGGCGGTCGCGGCCGGGGGCAACCCGTCATCGCTGTTCGGCATCTACAACCTGCCGGCGGCGGCGATCCCCGCCGCGGTCAACCAGCTCTCCGGCGAGATCCACACCGCCGCGCCGGCGATGGCGAATGCTGCGGCCGATCAGTTCCTGCGCGCCATGCTCGATCCAATGGCGGCAGGCCGGCTTGGCACCGGCGCGGCTGGGCCGGGGGCGGCCGCCTTCTCCGGGCTGGTGCGCAAGGGCACCGATCAGCCGCCCGCGCCGGCGCGGCTCGATGCGCCCAACTATTCGGTCTGGGGCTCGGCCTTCGGCTCCTATGGCCGCACCGATGGAAACGCTGCGGTCGGGTCGGCCCGGCGCACGATCGACGACGCCCATCTCGCTACCGGCATCGACGTGCGGCTGATGCCGGGCACGGTCGCCGGCCTTGCGATGGCAGGCGGCAAGGCGCGTGCCTCACTGCCAGGTTTGCTCGGCAAGATCGACGCCGACGTGTTCCAGGCCGGCCTCTACGGAGTGACGCAGCTCGGCCCGGTGAAGCTTGGTGCCGCAGCAGGCTATGCCCGGCTCGACAACGACGTCAGCCGCGGCATCCCGGCGCTGGGCTCGAGCCTGTCCTCGTCCTACGAGACCACGGCCTGGAGCGGACGCCTGCAGGCGAGCGTGGCGGCGTTCGCCTGGAACGGATTGAGCTTCTCGCCGCTTGCCGCGGTCCAGGCGACGCGGACACACAATCCGGCCGTAACGGAGGCGAACTGGGCCGGTGCCAGCGCCGGCGCGCTCGCCCTGGCCACGCGTAGCGAGACGACCTCGCGCAGCGAACTCGGCGTGCAACTCGACGCTGACAGCGTCTTCGCCGGGGTTCCCGTCACCGGCTATGTCCGGGCGGCCTGGGCGCATTACTTCCAGCGCGATGCTGAGCTGACCGCAAGCTTCGTCGGTCTCCCCGGTGCGGCCTTCACGGCCACCGGCGCCAAAGCTGACCGCAACAGCGCGCTGCTTGCCGCCGGCATCAGCGCCAGGCTCAGCGAGCGCGTCACGCTTGGCCTCAACCTCGACGGCGAACTTGCGTCCAACAGAAGCCGCATCGGTGGATCGGCGCAGCTCAGGGTCAGCTTCTAGCGTCGGCGCACGCCCCCATGGCCCCGTCAGCTCTGGCTGGCGGGGCTTTTTTGTTGGGCGAATGGTAGGACGATTTCGCCTGCGCAGTTCGGAAATTGCGCCGATAGCTGGGCATTTCGCATCTCACGCAACACCCTGGTGAGGGATTTTACCGGGTCGATCGAGGCGCGGTTCCATGGTGGAACGATTCGATCCGTCGCTCGTTTTCTACTCGTTCGTTGCGGAGTTGCGTCCATGTGTGCGCGGCGAGTTCTCAGGGCCGGGCTGGGCGGGCATACGCTTCAGGGGCCGCTCACCCGGCGGCGGAAGTTAGAGCGTCTCTTTACCGATCCAATGCCGCAGCGCGTCGAGCCATGCCTCGCCTTATTGAGCAGCAAGGCGCCGAACGGCCGTGATTGGTCTTATGAGATCAAATGGGATGGTTATCGCGTCGCTCTCCACATTGAGCCTGGCGAGCGGGTTCGGATCATCACACGCGGTGGGCATGACTGGACGTCACGCTTTCCCGTCATTGCGCACGACGCCCTCGAACTTGGTGTCGACAGCGCAATTCTGGATGGGGAGGCAGTCGTCGTCGACGAACGCGGCGCCCCGGACTTCGGAGCATTGCAGAAGGCTTTAGGCGGTTTCGGCGGGACGCGGATCGTTACCCAGGCGATCTTCTATGCGTTCGACCTGCTCTATCTGAACGGCCATGATGTCCGCGCGCTCGGCTGCGAGGAGCGAAGAGGCATTCTCGAGGACATCCTGGGAGACTCCCCGCACAATTCCATCCACCTGAGCGAGGACATCAACGCGGATGGGCCGGCATTCTTGCGGATGGCCTGCGAGATGGGGCTGGAGGGCATTATTGCGAAGCGCCGATCCGCCCCCTACCGATCCGGGCGAGGTGGGGAATGGCTCAAGATCAAGTGCGTCCAGTCCGAGAGCTTCATCATCATTGGCTATGAGGCCTCCACCGAGGCGTTGGGCGGTGTCGGTCGCATTCTGGTTGCCGCTCGGGAGGGCAGCCAGCTCGTCTATGTCGGAAGTGCCGGCACTGGTTTCACCGATGCGAGCGCGATAGCGCTGCGGAAACAGATGGATCGGATCATTACTGAAAAGCCCGCGGTCAACATGACAGGTCGAAGTAAGGCTTATCGCTGGGTCAAGCCAGAGCTGGTCGCAGAGATCGAATTCCGTGCCTGGACAGATGATGGCAAGCTGCGCCACGCATCGTTCAAGGGGCTGCGCGAGAGCGCCGATGAGACCGAAATCTATGAGCTGCTGAAGACATAGCCTATTCGGCCCCGCAGATGCTTGGCGCTCCTTTTGGCAGGAGGGCGGCGGCCTTGACCGCCACGTGACGGCTTCAGATCCGGCTTCCTGGTAACGGTCGATCGCATCGGTGATCGCCGCTGGCTCGCGCTCCTCGTCCCGACTTTCGCCCTTCGAAGGCGGCTTTTCAGTGGAGTTGGGTCTCGATTGATCTTGGAAAGTAAAAAATGAGACTTTCCAGAGATGCTGGATTCCCGTTAGACAGGAAATAATGGGATCGAGCCGCTCGCAGAAGGTGGCCGCGTCGGAGGAGCGGCATTTTGACCGATCTGGCTGACCGCTATGGCAATCCTCTGGAACCAGCCAGGATTCCGGATACGATCGCCGGGGCTGCCGTCAGCAAGGTCGACCAGCGCAACCTCTATCTGCACTATCTGCGAGGCCTCGCCGCCCTCTTCGTGGTGCTCTACCACTGCTCCGAATACCTGTCGGCCTACCGGGGAGACGATCGCTTTCTGTCGATATTCTCCGGCTTCTTCGGAGCATTCGGTGTCGCGATCTTCTTTGCGATCTCGGGATACCTGATCGCCGAGGTCCTGCGACGGGACGATCCGGCGCGCTTCGTCATGAGCCGCGTCGCACGGATCTATCCGCTGATGCTGCTCATGGTTGGGCTCTTCGCCCTGGCCCTGCTGCTGCTCGGCGCGCCGCGCGGCATCAACCTGATTTCCCTCTCGCTCGTGCCCTCCGGGCCGCGCGGCTATTTCCTCGGCGTCGAATGGACGCTGCTCTACGAGATGTCCTATTACATCGGCCTCGGCCTGCTCGGCTTCGTCGGGCTCGCCGCGCTCCGGACGCGCATCGTCATCGCCTGGCTCGGCCTTCTCTGCTTTGCCTACAGCCTGGGCGGAGGGGAGCACGTCGAGGGCATGCCCATCCTGAGCACGATCCCGCTCAGCGTCGTGACGTTCCCGTTCCTGCTTGGATACCTGGCCTCCGAGGCGCAGACGCGTGGTTGGCTGCATCCGCTGCTCGCCTGCCTCGCCCTGCCACTCGCAGTAGCGAGCATCCTTTCGCAGGAGGCGCATTTCCGGCTGTTGATCGGGGTCTCCGCAAGCTTTCTCGTTGCCGGGCTGATCTGTGCGCCGGCGCTCGGAGGCCGGGGCTGGCTCGGCCGCGCGGGTGCGCGGCTGGGCGATGCAAGCTACGCGCTCTATCTCTGCCATGTGCCGGTGATCACGATCCTCGGTGCGCTACTCGGCGCTGCCGCGCCGACGCCCCTCGTGTGGGTCTCTTGGCTGGTAGGCTCGATCGGCGTCGCCCTGCTGCTCGGCCCGCTCGACGTCGCACTGTATCGCCGGCTGAAGCGCGCGATCGATGCTGAGCGCCCGGCGCGGCTGCGGGCGGCTGCTCTCACCTTCATCGCCGCCTTCCTGGCGATCGCCTTCGTCACCGGACGCGAGACGCGCCAGGCCGAGACCCAGCTGGAACAGGCTCGCCGCATCCTGATGGCACCGACGCAGTCGGAGGCAGAGGCTGTCCGGGCGGATGTGGATCAGGTCGAGCGCCTGTCCAAGGGCACCTGGGTGATCCGCGGCTACGCCATTGATCTCGCCGCGCCGGATCTCGTCGCGCATTTCGCGATCCGCCAGAACGGCAACATCCTCGGGATCGTCGGCACCCGCCGCGTACGGCCGGACATGGCGACGATATTCGAAAGGCCCGATCTGAAGGGCAAGCGGTTCGGCTTCATGCTGCTGCTTGATGGCATCGACTGCACGAAGGGGCCACTGGAAGGCGTCATCGCTATCGAGGACGGGCGTGCCGTCAAGATTCCGGCCGATCCCCTGTCGGCGCTCTGCCTGCAATAGAGCACCCGCTCATCCCCGGACCCAGGGCAAGATCGAGCGCTGGCGCCAGACGCTCTGGAACCGCACCCTGCCGGAGAACGACTTCCCGGCGGTACTGCCCGGGAAGTCGTTCTCGCCCTGTTCGGGCTTTTCGGAAACAGGGTTCACGTTTTGGGAAGCGTCCCGCCCGATGTTCCGGGTTGACAGTTCCAGGCGAGAGCACATCGCGAGGACGCTCGCGCAACCGGCGCCGGCGTCTTCCGGCTGCCCGAAAAAACGGTGCGCGCCTGGATCGGCTCCGAGGGGTAGGTCGATCAGAAATAGCTGGCTTGCAGAGGTCGAACGCGAGGGCTCCTGTGCCCGCTCCGCAATGAAGCGGTGCGCTCGGGAGCGCGTTCTGCCTCGGAGCGGTTCTGCCAACACGTCGAGCTTTGTGGACAGGGCGGAAAGCCGCTACGGATACGGATATTCGCCCCCTCTGCCTCTTTCGTGATCCTGTTCGATTCTGCCTTTCGATAATCTCAGGGCTAGGTATTCAACTGCATGCGGATCTTGCTGATCGAGGATAATCGCGAACTTGCAGACTGGCTGTCGCGGTTGCTGCAGAGGAGCCGCTATGTCGTCGACTGCGCCCATGACGGCATCGACGCGGATGCCGCCCTGGCCACGCAGGACTATGACCTGATCATTCTCGACATCGGTTTGCCGCAGATGAGCGGGCTGGAATTGCTGCGTCGCTTTCGCCAGCGGCGTGGCGTGACGCCCGTGATCATCCTGACGGCCAACGACGCCGTCTCCAGCCGCGTCGCCGGGCTGGACGCAGGCGCCGACGACTATCTGGTCAAGCCCTTCGAGCCCGACGAACTCGAAGCCCGCATCCGCGCCCAGCTGCGGCGCAGGCAGGACAGCCGCACGGCCCAGGTCAGCTTCGGGGCGCTGATGCTGGAGACGGATGCGCGGCGGTTCACGCTGGACGGCGTCCAGCTCGATCTGACGGCGCGGGAGTTCAGCGTGCTCGAGGCGCTGATCCTGGCGGGCGGGCGCGTCGTGCCCAAGGCCAAGCTGACGGGCACCGTCTTCGGCTTCGACGACGATGCGACCGACAATGCGCTGGAGATCTACGTCCATCGCGTCCGCAAGAAGCTCGGCGGAGGCAGCGTCTCGATCGGTACGCTGCGCGGCCTCGGCTATGCGCTGAGGCTTGCGGGGTGAGCAGGAGCCTGCGCGCCGAATTGCTGGGCTGGCTGCTGCTGCCACTGGTGGCGGTCGTCGCCTTCAACGGCTGGACCTCGCACCGGGATGCCATGCGGACGGCCGATCTGATCACAGACCGCACGCTGCTCGCCTCGGCCCGTGTCATCGCCGAACAGGTCAAGGAGACCGACGGCCGCGTCGAGGCGCTGATTCCGCCTTCGGCACTCGAGATGTTCGCCTCGCCCGACCGCGACAAGGTGATCTATCGGGTGCTTTCGCCTTCAGGCGAGCTCATCGCCGGCTTTCCAGACGTGGTCGCGCCGCCAGCACCACCGCGCGGACTGGAGCCCGCCTATTACGAGGGTACGTTCCGCACCGAGGCCATGCGCGCCGTCGCTCTCGCTCAGCCGGTCATCTCGAAGGTGGACGGCGGCAATGCGCTGGTGATCGTCGCAACCACGCTCCATGGCCGCGACCGGCTCGTCGACGAGATCTGGCTGACCTCGCTGCGGGACCAGCTCCTCCTCGTGGGTATGGCCGCGCTGTTGACGCTGTTCGGACTGCGGCGCGGCCTCGCGCCGCTGCTGCGCTTGCGCAACGAGCTGCGCAGCCGGAGCCCGGAATCGTTGCAGGCACTGGATCGCGACGGCGTGCAAAGCGAGCTCAGGCCGATGATCGATGCGCTCAACCATGCTCTCGAGCGCGTGCAGGCCTACATCGCCCTGCAGCGGCGCTTCGTCGCCGACGCATCGCACCAGCTCAGGACGCCGCTTGCCGTGCTGAAGACACAGATCGCGATGGCCCGTCGCGACGAAGACCCGCAGTTGCGACAGGAAGCGCTTGCCGCGATCGACGGTGGCGTCGATGCGATGGGCCGGTTGGTGAACCAGCTTCTGACCCTGGCGCGGGCGGAGCCCGGCGGCGCGGCCTTGCGCAAGGAGGAGCTCGATTTCGGCGAGATTGCGCGTTCAGCCACCGAGGGGCTGGCCGGCATCGCCTTCGACCGTGCGATCGACCTCTCCTATGATGCTGCCGAGGAGCCGCTGCCCGTTATCGGCCATGTCACGCTGCTGCGTGCGCTCGTCGTCAATCTGGTCGAGAACGCCCTGCGCCACATTCCGCAGGGCGGTGCGGTCGCGGTGAAGCTGGAGCGGGCAGGGGCAGCCATCCTGCTGGTCGTCGAGGACAACGGCCCCGGGATTCCGGCGGAGGATCGCGAACGGGTGTTGGAGCGCTTCCACCGCCTCGCTCCTTCGACCGTCGAGGGCACCGGGCTCGGGCTTGCGATCGTCAGGGAGATCGTCTCCGCTCATCACGGCACGATCCTGCTCACGCAGACGCAGCCCCCGCCGGGACTGCGTGTCGAGGTCAGGTTGCCGGCGGCTCCCGGAGAAGCGCCGCCGGCATGAGGCTTCAGTACTGGTCCTGCAAGGGCGCCGGGCGCCAGGTCGCGAGCCGGCCCTCGACCCAGGTCATGAGATACTCGGCGGCGAGCGCCACGATCATGATCACCACGATCGCCGCATACATGCCGGCCGAGTCGAAGGTGCCCTTGGCGATGTTGATCAGCAGGCCGATGCCGTGGCGCGAGCCGACGAACTCGCCGACGATGGCGCCGATGATGGCAAAGCCGAAGCTCACATGCAGCGAGGCGAAGATCCAGCTCATGGCCGAAGGGATCACCACTGCGCGGGTGAGCTGCCAGCCGCGAGCGCCGAGAATCTGTGCGTTGGCCATGAGATTCCGGTCAGCCTCTCGCACGCCCTGGAAGGCGTTGGCGAAGACGACGAAGAAGACCATGATGAAGGCGAGCGCCACCTTCGAGCCGATGCCGAGCCCGAAGATCATGATGAAGATCGGCGCCAGCACGACACGAGGAATCGAATTGAACACCTTGATGTAGATCGAGAAGATGTCCGCGAGCATCTGATTGCGGCCGAGCGCGATGCCGACGACGATGCCAGCGATTGATCCAAGCGCGAAGCCAAGTAACGCCTCTTCCATCGTCACATAGAGGTGCAGCCAAAGCGATCCTTCGGAGGTGCCTTCGACCGTCCATTCGACGAGTCGACTCCAGATCGCGCTCGGGCTGGAGAAAAAGAACTCGTCGATGACACCGGTACGGGATCCGAGTTCCCAGCCGCCAAGAATGGCGAGCAGAATCGCCCAACGCCAAAACAGCACCTTGTGACGACGGTGGCGGGCTGCCTTGGCCGCGGCGGCCTCGATTTCGGCGTCGGATGTTCCCGGGCGGAATGCGGTGGAGGTCGTGAGAACTGCATCGGTCATGGCCGCTCTCCTCAAGCTGCGCGGGCTTCGTCGCGGGCGGCGCCACGCTCGACCTCGGCGCGCAAATCGTCCCAGATCCGGCGGGACAGCGCGATGAAGTCGTCCTGGTAGCGGATCTCGCTGACAACGCGCGGGCGCGGCAGCTCGACCGGATAGACCGCCTTCACCGTGCCGGGACCGGATGTCAGCACAACGACCTTGTCGGCGAGTGCGATGGCCTCCTCGAGGTCATGTGTGACGAAGATCACCGAGGCCCTGGCTTCCGACCAGAGGTTGAGCAACACCTCGTGCATGACAACGCGCGTCTGGACGTCGAGAGCAGAGAACGGCTCATCCATCAGCAGCACCTGCGGCTCGTTGATGAAGGTCTGCGCCAGCGAGACGCGCTTTCTCATGCCGCCGGAGAGCTGGTGCGGGTACTTGGTCTCGTGGCCACTCAGATGCACGCGGGCGAGCCATTCGCGCGCCTTGGCATAGGCTTCGTCGCGCGGCTTGCCGCGGAACAGCGGGCCGGCGACGACATTGTCGATGACACTGCGCCAGGGGAACAGCGCATCCGTCTGGAAGGCGAAGCCGATGCGCGGGTCGATATCGGTGACAGGCTGGCCGAAGAGCCGAACCTCGCCGCTCGACGGTCGCGCCAGGCCAGTGACGAGGTTGAGCGTCGTCGACTTGCCGCAGCCCGTCGGGCCGACGACGGCGACAAACTCGCCGCGCGCCACGCTCATGTTGAAGTCCCTGATCGCGGTCATCGACTTGCCGTCCGGCGTGATGAAGCGGCGCGAGACGTTGATCAGTTCGACGACCGGGCTGCCGGCCGTGTCGGTTACGGACATAAGGCCTCCTTCGCCGCGAAAGCGGCGTCGCTCGATGGCGCTTGGTGACAGGGCAGGGTGAGGAACGGCCGGTGTTCCGGCCACCCTCGGGATGCGCAGCCTACCTCGCCGCCTTCACGAACTCGGTCGTGTAGGTCTTCGACAGGTCGATCTGCTTGCCCTTGATGTTCTTCGAGAAGCCGGAGAGCACGGCGAGAACCGTCTCGGGGCCGCCCTGCGGCATCACGCCATCCGAGGTGAACATCTCTTTGCCGTCGGCCAGTGCCTTCACATAGCCTTCCCTGTCGCCGATATAGTAGTCCTTCGGCATCTTGTCGGCGATCTCTTCGGCGCTATGCGTCTTGATGAAATTCAGTGTCTTGACGAAGGCGTTGGCGAGCTTCTGCACCGTCGGCTTGTTCTTCTCCACCCAGGCGGAGGTCATGTAGAGCGAAGCGGCGGGGTAAGTGCCGCCGAGCGCGGCCTTGGTCTTTTCCACCGTGCGCATGTCGACGAGGATGCGTGCCTCGCCGGTCTTGAGCAGCCGTGTGATCGTCGGCTCCGTGGTCATGCCCGCCTGGATCTTGTCCTGCTGAATCGCGGCGATGAAGGTGGCGCCGGCACCGACGGGCACGGAGGTGAAGTCGCTGAGCTGCACACCCGACTTCATCATCAGGTACTGGGTCAGGAAGTTGGTGGAGGAACCGAGGCCGGTCACGCCGAGGTTCTTGCCCTTGAGATCGGCCATCGACTTGACGTCGGGATATTTGCTGGAGACGAGCTCGACCTCGCCCGGCGCCTGACTGAACTGGACGACCGACTCGACGAACTTGCCCTTGGCCTGCAGGTCGACGCAGTGGTCGTAGAAGCCGACGACGCCCTGGACCGCCCCGGCCAGCATCTCGTTCTCGGCATCGACGCCGGCCGCCTCGTTGAGCAGATCGACGTCGAGCCCCTCGTCCTTGAAGTAGCCCAGCCTCTCGGCGAGCTTGGCGGGCAGGTAGATCTGCTTTTCGTAGCCGCCGACAATGATCGTGATCTTGTCAGCGGCGAGCGCTGCGGTGGAGCCGGCTAGCGCTGACGCTAGGGCAAGCGAATAGATGGCGGCACGGATGCGCATGGGCAAGCTCCTTGTTTGTGTCCTCTCGCCGAGCCCCGCTCTCTGAGGGCGGTTTGGCGGCGATGCCAGTTCTCTAGTCCGCCAAACTTTCACCAACCTTTCGGATGCATGGCCGCTGAAGCCACCCATCCAGCCACCGGCATCAATTGTTGCGATCCTGTCGGCGCAGGCGCGATCGGTGGGCGCGATACTCGTCCGACTTCGGGTGCGGCCGCCAGCTTGCGGCCGACTCGATCGAGATGATCAGGCCAGGTGCCTGCCTGTGCCTGACTCGTGCTTTCTAGAGTGCCGCACAGGCTTCTGATGTTGGTGGCATGACAGTGGCGTCGAGCGTGGCGAAGATCACGCCGACAAGATCCTTCGACCTGCTCGAGGCGGCCGGCGTTCGGTGCGTCGTCCGCCGACGGCCGGGCGAGGGCCTGTTCCTCCGAATTGATGCGCTGCACGAACTTCAAGGATTGAGCGGAGCTACAAAACTTGGAGCGCGGGTCGTGGCCACGAACGCATATGCGACGAGGCGGCGGGACGCGCGAGGCGCGCATGGAAGGGCCCATCTCGCGTGATGGCGGAGGCTTCGGATCGGCCATCCATTCTGGAACGCTTTATGCTTCGGGCGCGCCACTTTTCTCACGAGACCCATCACTATGGCCGCAGCCGCCTGTTCCGCCGGACTCGATACGGGGTTCGCCATGCTCGATTTCGGGCAGATCGTCGTGCTCGGGCTCGTTCAGGGCGTCAGCGAATTGCTGCCGATCTCCTCGACCGCCCATATGCGGGTTGTGCCGGCCCTGCTTGGCTGGCCCGATCCCGGTTCCGCGTTCTCGGCGCTCATGCAACTGGCCGCGCTGGCGGCTGTGGTCAGCTATTTCAGGCGCGATGTCGGCAGCATCGTCGGCGGGGGGCTCGCGGCGCTCAGGACCCGCAAGTTCGCGACAGGGCCGGGCCGGCTGGCGCTCGGCATCGTGCTTGCGACGATTCCGATCGTGGTGGCGGGTGTTGCGCTTGCGCCCATGCTCAATCGCTGCGGCTCGCCTTTGCGTTCGCTGGAGGTAATCGGCGCGGCGTCGCTGGTGATGGCGCTGCTGCTGGCGGCGACGGAATGGTTTGCGAGCCACCGTCGTACGGTGGAGCAGGCGAGTTGGCGGGATTTCCTGCTGGTCGGCCTCGCCCAGGTCGGCGCCTTGATCCCCGGTGTCTCGCGCTCGGGCTCGACCCTGACCGCGGCGCTGGGGCTGGGCTTCAAGCGTGACGAGGCCGCGCGGTTCTCGTTCCTGCTCGGCCTGCCGGCCATCGCTCTGGCCGGGCTCAAGGAAGCCTGGGAGATCGCCAAGGTCGGCATAGACGCCCATGCCGTAGCACTGCTGGCGGTCGGCCTGATCGCGGGCTCGCTGGCTTCCTTCGCCGCGATCTGGGGCTTGATGCGGTATCTGGAGCGGATGTCGAGCTGGGCCTTCGTGATCTATCGGGCCGGGATGGGCATCTTCCTGCTATGGGCGGTCGCGACCGGCATGTTCGCTTGAAACCCGTGGTGCGAGGCAAGCCGCTGATCGGCATGAGCGCCCGGATGAAGCATTTTCATCGAAGAGGCAGGCGTAAGCTTGCGACGATCGCTCTTTTTCTGCTGTGCGCATTGGTTCAGCCTGCGCTGCCGGCGTCGGCCGCGGATTGGCGCTTCTGCTACGCGGGCTCTGGCAATGATCGCCGCTTCTATGTTTCGCAGCCGTTTCCGGCAGGCGGCTCCCTGGATGTCATCGAACGGCAGTGGGGGGTCTGGTTGAGGCGGCAAGCATTGCGATACGAGACGACCGGATGCCCGCGAGGCGCCGACCGCGCGGCGGTCGAGGCCTCCCTCAGATCGGCCATTCGCTACAATGCAGGGCAGGGCCGCAGTGCCGTCGAGCTCGATTGGCAGCCCGCCCCGTGAACGCCGTGGCGCCGGGACCGGCTGCCGGACCCGCAAAAAGGCTATCTTGTCAGCTTGCCGGCCAGCCCGATCAGGTCGGCCAGCGTCGCGGCGCCCATCTTGCGCATGACTTGGCCGCGATGCACCTTTACCGTCACTTCGCTCAGCTTGAGGTCGGCTGCGATCTGCTTGTTCAGCCGGCCTGCGACGACGAAGGCCAGCACATCCTTCTCGCGCATCGTCAACGTCGCGAAGCGCGCCCTGAGTTCCGCCAGACCCGCTTCCTCCGATCTGCGCGCTCGATCCTGTTCGATCGCCGCGCGCACCGCATCCAGCAGATCCTGTTCGCGGAACGGTTTAAGCAGGAATTCCACCGCGCCCGTCTTCATGGCGCGCACCGCCATGGGCACGTCGCCATGGCCGGTCAGAAAGACGATAGGGAGTGGGTCGCCGATGCCCGCAAGCTCCGCCTGGAAGTCGATGCCGCTCGGCCCGGGGATCCTGACGTCGAGGACGAGGCAGCAAGGCCTGTCGGGCCGCCTGTGCAGCGAAAAGGCCGGGACCGAGCCAAAGGTCGCGACCGCATAGCCGACGGACCGGAACAGGCTGTCCAGCCCGTCGCGGACGGAAGGATCGTCGTCGACGACGAAGACGATCGGCTGCTCGTCATGCATGGTTCCGTTCCGATCCCGTTTCGCCGGCCGGCAAGGTGAAACCGAAGACCATGCCGCGGGGAGGATTGGCGGCGGCATAGATCGTCCCGCCATGCGCCTCGACGATCGAGCGGCTGATGGCCAAGCCCATGCCCATCCCGCCGGGCTTGGTCGAGTGGAAAGCGTCGAAGATCCGCTCGATTGCGGCAGGGGCGAGGCTGATGCCGGTATCGCGGACGCTCACGGTGATCGTGTCCGCAAGGAAGATCGCGCCTGCCAGCACGGGGAGGGCAAGGCCGAGCCCCGTTCGTCCCAGGCGGAAGCGTTTATGGTCGAGGGAAGCCGTCCTCGGGCGCAAGGGGCGGCAAGCCCGGCCTCGATACCGAGGGTGCCTCAGCTCGGATTTTCGAGCGTGAAGAGGTCGGCGGCCTCGTCATAGGCGAAGTATTCGCCGTATCGGGCCCAGTTGGTGACGGCCTTGAGGGTTGTCGCAGCGTAATCCTCCGACATGTGGTCCTCGAGCTCGTCGCGGAAGCGTCCGGCCGGAGCCCGGTGGCTTGACCGTTCGTCGAGCACGCGGCGGATATGGGCCGCCAGCGGCACATAGGTGGCGAGCTGCTGGGCAAAGAGCCGCTTGCGCTCGTCGACTTCGCTGTCGGCGAAGCGCAGCCCCGGCGCGGTGAGCCTGATGTCGCCGCCTTCGAGGTCGGCGAAGCGGAGCAGCTGCAGCGTCTCTGCCACCGGGAAGAGATCGTCGATCTCGTGGTGGAGCTGCGCCGCAAGCAGCGGCAGATCGGCCTCGCCCTTGTAGGGCTCGGCCGCGATCGCCTCGATGAGGCCGGCCATCAGGTTGGTCGAGACGCGCGGCAGCGACATTGCGATGCCGGTGCCGGGGAAGAAGCCTTCGCGCGCCGGCGCGCCCGGGCGGGCGGTCATGCGTGCATAGATATCGTCCACCAAAGCGCGAAAGGCGGGTTCGAGGCGGTTGCGCGGCTGGGGCAATTCGACGCGCAGCTCCGCGATGACGCGGCCGGGGTTGGAGCCGAAGATCAGGATGCGGTCGCACATCAGCACCGCCTCCTCGATGTTGTGGGTAACCATCAGGATCGCCTCGATCGGCATCCGACCCTCGCACCACAGGTCGAGCAGATCCGTGCGCAGGGTCTCGGCGGTCAGGACATCGAGCGCCGAGAACGGCTCGTCCATCAGCAGGACCTTGGGATGCACGACCAGCGCGCGAGCAAGCCCGACACGCTGGCGCATGCCGCCCGATAGCTCCTTCGGATAGGCGCTTTCGAAGCCGTCGAGGCCGATGAGGTCGATGGCGGCGAGAGCCCGCTTGCGCCGCTCGGCTGGCGCCACGCCCTGCGCCTCCAGGCCGAGCTCGACATTCTCCAGCACCGTCAGCCAGGGGAACAGTGCGAAGCTCTGGAAGACGACGGCGACGCTGGCACTCGGTCCCGTCACCGGCCGGCCGCAGAATTCCACGGTTCCTCCGCTCGCCTGGATCAGCCCCGCGATCGCCCGCAGAAGGGTGGATTTCCCGGAGCCGGAGCGCCCGAGCAGTCCTACGATCTCGCCGGGTTTCAGCGCGATGTCGACCTTGTCGAGCACGACGAGGGAGCCCGTTGCGCCCTTGTCGTAGCTCTGGCAGACCTGCCGTGCCCGGATCAGCGGGGCCGAGAGGTTGCCGTTCGATGCGGAAGGCGCGGTGACGCTGTCCATGGATCAAGTCCTTTCGAGAGCTTCAGTCGAGGCGCATGCGGCGCTCGGCGAGGACATAGAGCGGGCGCCAGAGCAGGCGGTTCAGCAGGGTGACGAAGAGCGACATCACGGCGATGCCCAGCACGACACGGGGAAAGTCGCCGGCCTCGGTCGCGTTGGCGATGTAGGAGCCGAGCCCGTAGGCCTCGAGCTTGGTGTCACCCCAGCTCGCGACTTCGGCGACGATGCTGGCGTTCCAGGAGCCTCCGGAGGCCGTGAGGGCACCGGTGACGTAGTACGGAAAGATCCCCGGCAGGATGACGCGGCGCCACCAGACCCATGAGCGGAGCTGATAGACACGGGCCGCCTCACGCAGGTCGGTCGGAAAGGCGCTGGCCCCGGCGATGACGTTGAACAGAATGTACCATTGTGTGCCGAGCACCATCAGCGGCGAGAGCCAGATCTCCGGGCTCGCGCCGGTGCTGACGATCGCGATGACCGCGAAGGGAAACAGCACATTTGCCGGAAAGGCGGCGAGGAACTGCGCCACCGGCTGGACGCGCTCGGAAACGCCGGGTCGCAGACCGACCCATATGCCGACCGGCACCCAGATCACGCTCGCGACGGCGATCAGCACGACGACCCGCAGCAGGGTGACGAGCCCGCGCATCAGCGCGTCCCCGGCATCCACCCAGGTCAGGCTTTGCCCGACATAGGAAACGGCGACCCAGCCGGGCCAGGAGCCCAGAGCCACGATCAGGCCGAGCCAGGCGTAGTCCAGCGCGCGGCTCGCCGCCGGGGCGATCCTGACCGCTCGTGAGGATACGCGCCGAAGCCGCAAGAGCAGCAGGCGGCTGCCGAGCCAGGCGAATGGCTTCATCAGTCGCTTGAACAGCCGGGTGCGGCGCGCCAGTCCGTAGACCCATGAGTGGGGCTTGCGCTGCCCCGCCGTCTGCTCGAAGCGGAACTTGTCGGCCCAGGCGACGACCGGGCCGAACAGGAGCTGGTCGTAGAGGGCGATCACGACCGCCATGGCGAGCACGGCCCAGCCCACGGCCTTGAAGTCCTGTTCCTTGATGGCGACGGCGAGCCAGGAGCCGAGCCCCGGGAGCTGGACAGTGGTGTCGCCGACGGTGATCGCTTCCGACGCCACGACGAAGAACCAGCCGCCCGACATCGACATCATGGTGTTCCACACCAGGCCGGGCATCGCGAACGGAGCCTCCAGCCGCCAGAAGCGCTGCCAGGACGACAGGCCGAAGCTGCGGCTGACCTCGTCCAGGTCGCGGGGGACGGTCCGCAGCGACTGGTAGAAGGAGAAGGCCATGTTCCAGGCCTGGCTGGTGAAGATCGCGAAGATCGAGGCGCATTCCGCGCCGAGTTGGCTGCCCGGAAACAGCCCCATGAAGAAGGCGACGGTGAATGTCAGGAACCCGAGGACCGGAACTGATTGCAGGATGTCGAGCGCCGGGATGATGAGCATTTCGGCGCGGCGGCTCTTGGCTGCCAGGGGCGCTACCGCGAAGGTGAAGACCAGCGCGGCGATGATCGCGGCGAACATCCGCATCGTCGTGCGCAGGGCATATTCGGGCAGCAAGGCCGGATCGAGCGCCATGGGCGCAGTGGAGAGGCCGGCGAGCGGCGCATGCATCGCCACCGCGCCGTGGAATACCAGCACGGCGAGCGCGGCAAGCAGCGCGAAGGCGGCGAGGTCGTAGGTATTCGGCAGCACGCGCTCGCGGGCGAGGGCGGCAAGGGTGCTGGACCGCTCGGGGCTGTTGGACAGGAATGTCATCACGGAGCACCGGCTGAACAGTGGCCAGCATGGCCAATGGAGAATGCCGCGTTGCCGCTTGCCCGCCGCCGGAAGGTCCGGGAATGCGCGAAACAGGATCGTCGGGCCGCGTCCTCGCCACCTGCCGACTGCCAGCGGCATTCCAGGCGCCCATCCACATCGTTGAGCCGCCATTCGACAACGAGGCGGGGCCGTTTCGCCGCCATGCGCGGAGCAAAGTGCAGCACGCGGCAGCAATCCGGCCGCGTCGTCCCGTATTCGAATGGGAGCGCCGGCCGGCGAAAGGCGAGCACATTGTTCATGACGCATCTCCTTCGATCTGCTCGAAGTCGTCCTTCGCACCGGGCAATGCCCGGCGCGCGTACGGGGAAACGCAGGCGTGCGAGATCGCAGATCGACCTCGCAGCCGATCGACGTCACTCTCCCTCCCGCAGGAGCGCCGTGCGATGTGTGGAGGAGCCGCCCGATTGCTGCGACGCCATGCCTTGTTTGCGCCCTGTCATGGGCTGGATCAATCGGACGAAGGCATCGCCGATTATACCTAGGTATAGGTCGGTCGAGGACCGCGCCGCAGGGTGAAGAGCGCCTCGACAGCTCGATCAACTCAACAGGCGTCGATCGCTATCGGGGTGGCTTACCTGCGTTAGGGAAAGATGTTTGATGGAGGCTCGTTCGGGAGCGATTCCATGCAAGTCTTCGTTGACGGGCTCGATCGGGGCCTGGGTGCGATCTGTCTGGCAGCCCGATGGCTTGCGTTGCCGCTCGTCCTTTTACTGTTCTTGCAAAGGCCATTGCGCGACCTTTTCAAAGCTTGGTCGCGTGAAGCGAACGATCTCGGGCAATGCGTGTTCGCTCTTTACGTCGCCGTATCGCTGACGGCGGCCACCCGTTCCGGTGCTCACCTGGCGAGCGATGCCCTGGCGCATCGGCATGGGGAGAAGCTGCGCCGGGCGCTTGAGATCGGGCTCATCGTGCTTGGGCTTCTGCCCTGGTCCCTGTTCCTGCTGATCGTCGGTTGGCCGGCTTTGCTGGCCAGCCTTCGGGGGCTCGAATCGTTCCCGGATACCGGCAATCCCGGCTATTTCCTCATTCGCGCCTCGGGCTTCATCCTGGCTGCGCTCGTCTTCGCATCCGGCGTGCTCGGTTTGCTGCGGAGGCCCGCGTGAGCCAGTGGCTCGGACTTGTCATGCTCGGCGGCGTCGCGCTGGGCGCTATCACGACGGGGTTGCCTGTCTGGGGCGTTCTGATCTGCCTCGCGGCGATAGGTGCCGCCGTGTCCGCTGTTCTCGACGCTTCCGGAGCCGGGCTCTTTGCCGCGCTGCCGAGCCGGCTCGTCGGCCTGCTGGAATCGGATCTGCTACAGGCACTGCCGCTGTTCGTCTTCATGGGAGCGCTGCTGAACCGCCTGCCGCTCGCTCGAATTCTGTTCCGCGCGGCGTTGTGCCCCTTCGGTGGTGCACGCGGAGCGACGCTCGCGCTCGGTGCCATCCTGGGGCCGATGAACGGTTCCGTCAGCGCCAATGCTATCGCCCTGACGCGAGCGATCGAGCCCGCTCTGGCCGAACATGAGGTCACGCCCGCCGAGAGCGTTGCATTGTTGACGGTCGCCAGCACGCTCGGCGTGCTGGTTCCACCTTCGCTCGTCCTGATCCTGCTCGGCGATGCGATGATGGCGGCTCATACCATCGCGCTCAATGCGACCGGACGGGTCGATCGCATCGTCAACACACAGGACGTTTTCCGCGGCGCCATGTTGCCGGCCGGGTTGTTTCTCGCGACCTGCCTCGCCCTGGCGTTTCTGCGCCGGGAGTCCGGCCGGCGCCTTCCGGTGCCGACGCTGGCGGAAGCTGCTCTCGCGCTCCTCACCGTCGGCTTCATCGGCGGGCTGCTCGTCGGCGTCGCGCTCGGCTATTTCTACGCGGTCGAAGCCGCTGCGATGGGGGCGGTCGGCCTGCTGGCCGCGGGAGTGCTGAGCCGCCAGCTGAATCTTGCGCGGCTGAAGGCGGCCCTCGACGATACGCTGGCGATGACCGGCGCATTGATGGCGCTGCTGGTTGCGGCGACGACTTTCACGCTCGTCTTTCGCGTGCTCGGAAGCGACCGGCTCATCGCGGGCTGGATGGAGGCGGTGCCCGGCGGTCCTCTGGGGATTCTGGGGGCGGGTCTCGGCCTGATTTTCCTGGCAGCCTTCGTTCTCGATGCCTTCGAGATCATCTTCGTGCTGATTCCGATCCTGCTGCCGCCGATCTTGATGCGGGTCGAGGATGCGCAATGGGTCGCTGTCCTGACTCTGCTCATCCTCCAGACGAGCTTCCTGCTTCCGCCGCTCGGCTACGCTTTGACGATGACGCGGGCAGCCTCGACCCGGCGAGCGCCGTTGCGGGCCGCTATGGCGTCGCTCGCTCCCTTCATCCTGGTGCAGCTATGCGTGACGGCGGCGGTGGTTTACTGGCCGAGCCTCGCGCATTTGGGGAGGGCGCCAGAGCCGGCTGTTGCGGCTCCTTCCGAAGCCGACGCCACACGCCGCCTGCGCGATATCGTTCCTCCCTCCGACCTGTTGGAGATCGGGCCGCCGAAGTTTTGACGGAGGCCGGACAAACTCGGCTCACAGGAAGTGCCTGGCTTAAAAAAAGGGAGTCGCTTGGCTTGCCGCACCGGGCTTCACAAAGGAAATCCTCGACCGGATGATCTCCCGCTCGCGTGAAGAGCATGCGATCAAACAAAGAGATGGAGCATTTCAGCGATTCAGAGAAACGCGGAA
This sequence comes from Allobosea sp. RAF48, assembly GCF_052114025.1. Classification (NCBI taxonomy): domain Bacteria; kingdom Pseudomonadati; phylum Pseudomonadota; class Alphaproteobacteria; order Hyphomicrobiales; family Alloboseaceae; genus Allobosea; species Allobosea sp. RAF48. Next base: position 318,855 of record NZ_JBFRDZ010000004.1, on the reverse strand, counting down.
ATGCTCTAGTGCTGGGGAAGTGCTTCTCCGTGCCCCCTGCCATCGACTGCGGCATCCAATGATCAGCGATAGGGACTCATCCTTGCAGCACCACGCCGGAATCTCCCTCCTTCCCGGCACGGCCTCCGGGCCGATCGTCGTGATGGCGGAGCCGCTGAGCTTCTGGGGCGGTGTCGATCCGGCTACGGGAACGGTGATCGACGTGCACCATCCCTCGCACGGCGTCTCGCTTGCCGGCGCGGTCGTGCTGATGCCGACCAGCCGTGGCTCCTGCTCAGGATCCGGCGTGTTGCTGGAGCTCGCGCTCTCGGGGCGCTGTCCCGCGGCGCTGATCTTCGCCGGCCCTGAGGATACGCTGACGCTCGGCGCCATCGTCGCGGCGGAGATGTTCGGACGCTCCATTCCGGTCGTTCGCCTGCCGGAAGAAGCGTTCGCCGCTCTCGCTTCCGCTGCCGAGGCGGAGATCGTGCCGGACGCTGTCCTGGCTGATGGCGGGCGGGTGCAAATCCCGCTTTCCGCGGCTGTGCATGGCGACCTGCAGCTTTCCACCAGCGATCGCCGCTTGCTCGCTGGCGACGAGGGGATCGCAGCGCAGCAGGCCATGCGGATCGTCTGTGCCATGGCACGCCAGCAGGGCGCGACGGCGCTCGTCGACGTGACGCGGGCCCATGTCGATGGCTGCATCTATGCCGGTCCGGCCAATCTCATCTTCGCCGAGAAGATGGAGCAGTTGGGCGCCCGAACTCGCGTCCCGACGACGATGAACGCGATTTCGGTGGATCACGCCAACTGGCGCCGCCAGGGAGTGGCGCCGGAGTTCGGCGAGCCTGCGGCGCGCCTGGCGGACGCCTATGTGCGGATGGGCTGCCGGCCGAGCTTCACCTGCGCTCCCTATTCCCTGCCGGGGCCGCCCGCCCTGGGGGAGGCGATCGGCTGGTCGGAATCGAATGCCGTGATCTTTGCCAATTCGGTATTGGGAGCCCGGACCGCGAAACACCCCGACTTCCTGGATTTCTGCATCGCGGTCTCCGGTCGTGCGCCGCTTGCCGGGGCGTTTCTCGACGAAGGCCGGCGTGCGCGCCGTGCGGTTCGGGTGGAGTTGCCGGAAGGAGCGGACAGCTCGGCCTGGCCGCTCATCGGCTATCTCACCGGCCTGGCTTCGCCGGACCGGGTCCCGCTGATCAAGGGGCTCGCGAAGGCGCGCCCGGCGCGGGACGATCTCAAGGCACTCTGCGCCGCGTTCGGTACGACCTCGGCGGCGGCCATGCTGCATATCGAGGGCATCACGCCGGAAGCGGACAGCCTCGGCGGCAGCCCCGAAGACGAGGTCGTCATCACGCGTGCTGCGCTGGCAGCCGGCTGGCGCCACCTGAATGACGGACCGGCGGGCATCGATCTCGTCGCGATCGGCAGCCCTCACGCCTCACTGGAAGAGTGCAGGGCCGTCGCTGAGCGACTTGACGGACATCGCCTTGCCGGAAATCTCTCCGTCATCATCACCACGGGGCGGGACGTCGTCGCAGCAGCAGAGGCCGAGGGAACGCTGGCAGGTCTGCGGCGGAGCGGCGTCGACGTGGTTCCCGATCTCTGCTGGTGCTCGATTACGCGCCCGGTCTTTCCGGAGAGGGCGAAGGTGGTCCTCACCAACTCCGGAAAATACGCGCATTACGGACCGGGGCTCTCCGGCTGCACCGTCAGGCTCGGGACATTCGAGGACTGCATCGAAGCGGCTCTCACCGGCGCCGCGCCAGCCCGGTTGCCAGGCTGGCTTTCCTGAGTCGGCCGGCGGCCCGCTGCTCGCCGGTCCGGCGCTGCGGGGCACGCGGCTGCGCCCCACAGGATATATTCAGTTCGATCCGTGCCCGGTTCAGCTGCCCGAACGGCCTGCGAGCTGCGGCACGAACATGTCGCTCCACTTGGCGGGCTTCACCTTGATCGAGCCGGCCTTGTGCATGAACTCGGCGAACTGCATCACGCCTTCGGGCGTGGCGGTGAAGCGCGAGTCCTTGTCCTCGATCATCTGCTGCACCTCGGCGGCATCGACCTTCACCTTCGAGCTCTTGGCGAAGATCTCGGCGGCGAGTTTCTTGTCCTTCTCGATCAGTGCGGTGGCATCGTCCATCGCGTCGATGAAGGCCTGGGTCATCTTCGGATTGGCGTCGACGAACTTCTTCGGCGCGAAGGTGACGTCGAGCGTCAGGTTGCCGAGATAGTCGACCGAGTTGAGCACGCGCTGGATGCCCGGGCTCTTGGCCTCGATGTACTGGAAGGGCGGCGAGGTGAAATGCGCCTTGATCTCGGTCTTGCCGCCGATCAGCGCGGCGAGCGCCTCCGGATGCGGCAGGCTCACCGTCATCGGGTCCATCTTGGCGTAGTTGGCGTCGCCGAATTCCTTGGCCGCGATCATCTGCAGCACGACGGCGGCGAGCGAGGTCTTGATGCCGGGCAGGGCGATCTTGTCCGTCGCGGTGAAGTCCTTGAGCGACTTCAGCTCCGGCTTGTTCGCCATCAGCCACAGCGAGGTCGAGCTCATGCCGGAGACGCCGACGACCTCGACGCCTGGGATGCCCTTGGCCTTGGCCCAGAGCGTGACGAAGCCCGGCGCGCCGGTGCCGGCGAAGTCGAGCGTGCCGGCCATCATCGCGTCATTGATGACGTTGCCGCCATCGAGCATCAGCCAGGTCACCTTGATGTCGCCGAGGCCGGCGGCCTTGGCGCGCTTCTCCAGGAACTGCTGGTCCTGCATCACGATGAGCGGCAGGTAGAGGATGCCGAAGCCTTTTGAGACGCGGACCTCGCTGACCTCGGCGCGGGCCGGGGCGGCAAGTGCCGCGCCGAGCGCTACGGCCGTGAAGGCGGTGCGCAGGAAAGTCTTGAATGTCATTGGATGTTTCCCTCCGAGTGACGGCCGTTCGGCCTTGTGAAACCAGAGCATTTTCGAGCGAAGTGGATGCCGGCTTGCGCGAGGAAGATGCGATAAGACAAGGGCATTTCCGCGTTTCGGAAAAACGCGGAAATGCCTCGGTGTCAGTGCTGCATGCCCCAGCGGCGGATCGTCTTGCGCTCGATGGTGGCGAATATGACGTTCTCGACGAAGAGGCCGATCAGGATCACCGTGAACAGGCCGGCGAAGACATTCGCCGTCTCCAGCTGGTTGCGGTTCTCGAAGATGAACCAGCCGAGGCCGCCCGAGCCCGACGAGACGCCGAAGACGAGCTCGGCCGCGATCAGCGTGCGCCAGGCGAAGGCCCAGCCGACCTTGAGGCCGGTCAGGATCGCCGGGAAGGCGGCCGGGATCAGGATGAGCCGCACCAGCTTCAGGCCGCGCAGCCCATAGTTCTGCCCGACCATGCGCAGCGTGTTCGACACCGAGCGGAAGCCGGCATGGGTGTTGAGCGCGATCGCCCAGAGCACTGAGTGGACGAGCACGAAGATCACGCTGCCGGTGCCGAGCCCGAACCAGATCAGCGCGAGAGGCAGCAGCGCGATGGCGGGCAAGGGGTTGAACATCGAGGTCAGCGTTTCCAGCAGGTCTGCACCGATGCGCGAGCCGATCGCCAGTGTCGTGAGCAGAGCGGCGAGCACGATGCCGATGCTGTAGCCGATGATGAGGGTCTGCAGCGAAACCAGCATGCGCTGCGGAATGACGCCATTTGCGATGTTCTCGACAAAGGCCGCGAGGGTCTGGCCGAAGGTCGGGAAGAGCAGCGGGTTGCCGAGCCAGCGGCCATAGACCTCCCAGGCGATGGCGAGGACGGCGAGGATCAAGCCCTTGCGGACGAAGCCGAGGCGATAGATCCGCTCGGCCCAGCCGATGGTCTTGGCGACGACGGGGGCGTCGCTGGAGTTGACGTCGCGGATGATTTCCGGACGGAAGCTGACGAGATCGGTCATGTCGGTCACCTCCGGCTCAATGATGCGCGAACAGCATGTCGTTGATGCGGGTTTCGAGCGCGGCCTGCTTGCCGGTGCCCATCTCCTCGGGCGGCACGCTGTTGAGCTCGGCCTTGACCTCGCCCGGATGCGGCGAAAGCAGCAGGATGCGGGTGCCGATGCGGATGGCTTCCTCGATGGAATGGGTGACGAACAGCACGGTGAACTTCGTATCGTCCCAGAGCCGCAGCAATTCGTCCTGCATCTTGCGGCGGGTCAGCGCGTCGAGCGCGGCGAAGGGCTCGTCCATCAGCAGCACGTCGGGCTCCATCGCCATGCCGCGGGCGATGGCGACGCGCTGTTTCATGCCGCCGGAGAGCATGTGCGGGTAGCTGTCGATGAACTTGGTCAGGCCGACCTTGTCGATATAGGAGCGGGCGCGCTCGGCGGCTTCCGCCTGCGTGGCACGGCCCGAGGCCGTCAGCGCGAAGACCACGTTCTCGCGCACCGTCTTCCAGGGCAGGAGCTGGTCGAATTCCTGGAACACCATCATTCGGTCCGGCCCGGGTTCGGAGACCTTGCGGCCCTTCAGGCTGATGTCGCCCTCGACGGGCGTCAGGTAGCCGCCGATCGCCTTGAGCAGAGTCGACTTGCCACAGCCGGACGGGCCGAGCAGGACGAAGCGGTCGGACGGATAGACGTCGAAGGACACGCGCCGCGTCGCGGTCACCACCGCGTCCGGCGTCTTGTATTGCAGCGTCACGCCCTCGACCGTGAGGAGCGGAGTCGCAGAAGCAGCGTCGAACGGGGCCAGCATGCACCCTCCCATGTCTCGTTTCCATGCGCACTTATGGGCGCTTGCGAGATGAGATAGCGTAGCAAGCTGACGTGAACCTGACCGGCGCTGCCCGGCCTGTCGGAAGCTCGTTGAGGGAGGTAGATCCGCTTGCGCGTGCTCGTCGTCGAAGACACCGCCGATATCGCCGAGGCCGTCGTGATGCGGCTCGAGAAGATCGGTCACGCCGTCGATTGGGAGCAGGACGGCGTCACGGCTGCCGAGTTGCTGGCGGTGCAGGCCTATGACCTCGTCATCCTCGACCTCAGCCTGCCGGGGCAGGATGGGCTGGCGGTTCTCCGGCAGATGCGGGCGCGGCGGCTGACGACGCCGGTGCTTGTGCTGACGGCGCGTTCGGCCGTGGACGAGCGCATCGGCGCGCTCGATCTCGGCGCCGATGACTACCTGGTCAAGCCCTTCGACTATGGTGAGCTCGAAGCGCGGGCGCGGGCACTGCTCAGGCGCAGTGCTGGCCAGCCCGACAACATGCTGCGCGTCGGGCCTCTCGCCATCGACCGGGCAGGGCGCGTCGCGACAGTCGGCGACCGGCCCCTCAACCTGACGCGCCGCGAGCTGACCGTACTCGAAATCCTCGCCGCCCGGCCGGAGCGGATCGTGCCCAAGGAGGAACTGGTCGAACAGCTCTTCAACTTCGACCAGGAGGCCAGCCCCAACGCAGTCGAGCAATTCGTGGCGCGGCTGCGCCGCAAGCTCGCGGACACGCCGGTCGAAATCCGGACCCTGCGCGGATTGGGGTATCAGCTTGCTGCTCTCTGATCTGCGCCTGTCGCTCCGTTTCCGCATCGTCGCCGTGCTCTCGGCGGTGCTGTCGGCAGGGGCGATTTTGCTCGGATTGGCGGCCTGGCACTCATCCTCGCTTGCCGCGCGGCAGGCTTACGACCGGCTGCTTGCCGGCGGCGCGGTGCAGATCGCCGAGAATGTCTATGTGCAGGGCGGGGTGGTGACGGTCGATCCGCCCGTCTCCACGATCGCGACGCTCGCCGCCTACGATCTCGTCTTCTACAAGGTCGTCGATCCGCGCGGTGTCGTGGTCGCCGGCTACGATGATCTCGCTTCGGATGCCGACCCCGTCGATATCCGTGCCGGGGTCGTTCTGGAGGATGGTCTCTATCAAGGCCAGCCGGTGCGTATCGCCAGCCTCGCCCGGCAGATCGATCTTCCCGGAACGAACAACTGGGCGACCATCGTCGTCGCGCAGACGACCGATGCGAGGCGCGCGCTCGCCCGCGACCTGACGCTCAAGGCGCTCGGCGTCATTGCGGTCATGAGCCTGCTCGCCCTGTTGGCGACGGGTTATGCCGTGACGCTGGCGCTGAAGCCCCTGACGCGCATCGAGCGCGAGATCGCGAGCCGCCGGCCCGACGATCTCAGGCCGATCGCGGCCGAGCCCCCGGCGGAAATCCGCAATCTCGTCGAGGCGATCGACGACTTCATGCGCCGTTTGTCCGAGCGCATGGCGATCATGCAGCGCTTCATCGCCGACGCCGCCCATCAGATCCGCACGCCGCTGGCGGCGCTCGATGCCCAGGTCGAAATCCTGCTTGCGACGCCCGCATCGCGGCGCAAGGTCGATACCGTCAAGCGGATCCATGAACGCACAGCCGAACTCGGCCGCCTCACCGGGCAGCTTCTTGACCATGCGATGGTGATCCACCGCAAGGATGCCGCCGCGATGGCGGCGGTCGATCTGAACCAGCTGGCGAAGGCCGTTCTGGCCAAGACGGTGCCGCTCTCGCTGTCCCGCGAGGTCGACATCGCCTTCATACCGGCCGAGCCGCCGCCGATCGTGAACGGCGATGCCGTGAGCCTGCGCGAAGCCCTGGGAAACCTGATCGACAACGCGCTGAAGCACGGTGCCGAGAGTCGGCTTGTCGTGACGGTGGGCGAGGACGCGGAGCATGCATGGATCGACGTGGCCGATGACGGCGGCGGGTTTCCGGAGCCGCCCGAAGATCTCCTCCTCCCTTTCGCGAAAGGCGCAGCCTCCACCGGTTCGGGGCTTGGCCTGTCCATCGCGGTGGAGGTTGCGACGGCCCATGGCGGTGAGCTTGCCGTCTCGCGCGACGGCCGGATGACGCGGGTGCGCCTCACCCTTGCGCGGACATGGCCGGGCTTCCGAACGGTGGCCCGTTGATGGGGCTGGCACCGATCCCGGCGAGCCTCAGTCGAATTCCTTGCGGAACTTTTCGCTGACCGTAGCTGCTGACCGGAAGCGGCCGATTGAGAACGGCTCCAGGGGCGTCTGCGTCGCTCCGTCGACGATCATCTCGGCGAGGCATAGCCCCACGCCGGGGCTGATCTGGAAGCCATGGCCGCAGAAACCGAAGGCGTGGAACAGCCCCGGCGTCGTCTCGCTCGGCCCGATGACCGGGATCATGTCGGGCAGATAGGCCTCGATGCCGGACCAGACGCGGATGACATGGCATTGCGCGAGCACGGGCGCGACGCGCGCCAGCGCCTTCATCGCCGCGAGCGTCTTGACCGGCGGTACGGGGGCCCGGTTCGCCTGTGGATCGGCCGCCGTGCGCGGATAGCCGGCAAGGATGATGTTCCCGCGCGGGATCTGCCGGAAGATGACCGAGCCGTCGATCGCCTGGACGGAAGGCTCGATCATGTAGGGGAAAGGCTCCGTCACGAACTGCGGCGGTCCCGCGGGAAAGAGGGGCGCCGTTTCGCCGAAGCGCTCCGCGATCTCCAGCGCCCAGGCGCCGGCGCTGTTGACGAGCGCGCCGCAGCTCAGCGTGCCGCCATCCGCAAGCGTCAGCATGAAGCCGTCGCCTGAACGATCGACAGCGGCGACGCATGTGTTCTCGCGGATCACCGCGCCGTGCCGCGCCGCGGCGCGCACGACAGCCGGCGTGGCGAGGCGTGGATTGGCGGTAGCGTCGCGGGCCGAGTAGGTGGCGGCGACGGCGCGCTCGCCGAGCCAGGGCCAGCGTCGCCTGAGATCGGCCGGACCGACGCGCTCGATCGCAAGCCCATAGGACTCGGAGACCTTGGCGTAGCCCTCCAGCTTGGCGTGCTCTTCCTCGTCATAGGCAAGGTAGAGATGCCCGGTCTGCTCGAACTCGCAGTCCTCGCCGATCAGCGCGTCGAAATCCTCCCAGAGCGCCTGGGAGCGCAGGGAGAGCGGATACTGGCCCGGAAACCGCCCCTGGAGGCGCAGATTGCCGAAGTTGACGCCGCTAGACTGGGCGCCGACGACGCCCTTCTCGACCAGGGTCACGCGTTGTCCGCGCCGCGCCAGGAAGAAGGCGGTCCAGGCGCCGACGAGCCCGCCGCCGATAATGGCGACATCCGTGCTGTGCGGGCTCATGCGCCATCCCCGGCTGCGGCGAGCGCGATCGGCTTGACCGGTGCCTGGCCGCGCAACCTCCCGGCAGTGGCGCCGTCGCTACCGGCACTGGCCGCGACGATCTCCTGCAAGGCTGGGCCGCAGACGCGGCCTTGGCAGCGTCCCATCCCGCAGCGCGTCATCGCCTTCACGCGGTTGACCTCGACCGGACCGAGATCCCTCGCCATCGCCGTGCGCACCTCGCCGATCGTCACGTTCTCGCAGCGGCAGAGCGTCACGGAATCGGGCAGGGCGGCGATTTGGGCCTTCGGCCAGGCGAAGGCGAGGGCGAGCCCCCGCTGGAAGCTGCGCAAGCGCTCGACTTGCCGCGCCAGCTGCCTGATGGCCTCGATGTCCTGAGTCTGCCCGATATCCGACAGGATCGCATGGGCAGCCAAGGCGCCGCTCGCCTCGGCCGCATCGGCCCCGCCAATTCGCACGCCGTCGCCGGCGAGGTAGAGGCCCGGTCGCGCCCGGCCCATTCGGTCGATTTCTGGAAGGAACAGCCTGAAATCGGTGTCGTAGGCGAATTGCGCCCCGGCCAGGTCGGCAAGTTGCGTTTCGGGCTTCAGGCCATAGCCGAGTGCGACGGCGTCGCAGGCGAAGCGGCGTTCGCGACCCTGGGCGTCGCGCAGGACGAGCGCCTCGACGCGCCCTGCGCCTTCGATCGCGACCGGCGTCACCCCATGCAGCATGGCGGTTCCGGCGCGCAGCGAGGCGCCCATGTACCAGAGCCCGCGGAGCAGGGTTCGCGGCGCGCGAAGCAGCGCCGGCATGGCGGCGGCCTTGGCCGACAACGGGGTCGTATCGGCGATGACGGCGATGTCGGCGCCCATGTCGCGATATTGCTTGGCGGCCAGCGTCAGCAGCGGGGAGGAGCCGAGGAAGGCGACGCGGCTCCCGATCAGGCAACCCTGATCCTTCAGCGCCACCTGGGCGCCACCGAGCGTGAACACTCCCGGCAGGGTCCAGCCGGGCATGGGGGCCACCCGGTCCATCGCGCCGCTGGCGATCAGCAGCTTGTCGAAGGCCAGCGTCTCCGCCTTCCCCTCGTGCAGCAGATGCAACTGCTTGCCGTCGATGGCCCAGACGAGCGTGCGGGGGCGATAGTCGATGGCGGGGAGCAGAGCTTCGAAGCGGCGATGCAGGGCGGCGTAACGCTGCGCTTCCGAACCCATCAGCCGGTTCATGTCGAGGGCGAGATCATCCGCGGGACGCCGATAGCCTTGCCCGCCGGCCCTGGCCCCCTCATCGATCAGGATGGGCCTCAGGCCCTTTGCGCAAAGCACCTCGGCGGCGCTGATGCCCGCCGGACCGGCGCCGACGATGACGATGTCAGCCATGGGCGGCAGCCAGCGGTTGCGGCTCGGCGAACAGCGCCATCCCGTCGGAGACCGGCGTGGTACAGGCCCTGATCCGGCCGCCTTCCGCGCTCCAGACCCAGCAGTCCTGGCAGGCGCCCATGAGGCAGAAGCCGGCGCGCGGCTCGCCGCCGAATTCCAGCCGGCGGATCAAGGCGCCGCTTTCGAGCAGCGCTGCGAGGACGCTGTCGCCGACCGTCGCCTTGATGGTCGTGCCGTCGAAGCTGAGTGTCGCCTGCCGTCCGGCACGCGCCGCCACGCGGCGGAACTGGGGCTTCGGAGCGTCCATGCGAATTCCTGGCGAGTTATTTCAATGCAATAGTTTCTCTTGGATATTGATAAGTCTGCCGACGACCTGTCAAGCGCTTCCTCCGCATTGCTCAGACGCGGGAAATGGCGTGCGCGGTTGCGATGACGAGCGAGGAAAAGCGCGCGACGACCTCGGCATGGCTGTAACGCGAGGTCGACGTGGCGATATTGACGGCCGCCTCCGGTTGGCCGTGGTGATCGACGATCACGGCCGCGATGGAGGCGTCGCCGAGATAGACCTCTTCGAAGGCCGTGGCGTAGCCCTGGGCCGCCGATTGGCGCAGCTTCTCGCGCAGCGCCTCGCGCTGCCACGTGGTCGAGGGCGTGTGCGGCTTGAGGTCGGACGCATCGATGATCGCCATCGCCTCGTCCTCGGGGAGGCGCGACAGCATGGCGATGCCCGGCGCCGTGCAATAAGCCGGCATCCGCGTGCCGATGATGACGTCGGTGTTCAGCACATGCCGACTCAGGAAGCGCGAGACGAAGATGATTTCCGTGCCGTCCCGCACGGTCAGGTTGATCGTCTCCTCGGTCTCCTTGCTCAGGTGCATGAGATAGGGCATCGCCCGATCGAGCAGGCGGCTGCTGCGCACGAAATGATAGCCGAGATCGAGCGTCTTGGCGGTCAGCTCGAAGCGCTTGGTCTGCGCGTCCTTCCGCAGATAGCCGAGCTTGGTGAGCGTATGCGTGAAGCGCTGCGCAGCACTGAGATCCATGCCGGTCTCCGACGCGACCTGCGACAGGTTCAGCGTCTGGTGCTGGCGGCCGAAGGCGGAGAGAACGCGGAACGCCTTCTCGACCGAGTTGACCATCAGCACATCGTCTTTGCGCCCGGCCTCATCGGCTGTCGCGGCTGCTCGCTTGCGGCCGTTCTGTTTCGGTTCGGGCATCGTCATCGGGGCCTGCTCTCCTGGGTCGATCAATGGCTGTGACCGGCGGCCTTGACAAGGTGGCGCAATCTCGTTGATTATTCAATAGAAGTTATCGTATAGAAATAAACACTCATCGGAGAGCGCCATGAAGGATTCTGTTCTGGTCGAGGTGCGCGGCGCGGTCGGCTTTCTGACCCTCAACCGCCCGCAGATCCTCAACGCCTGGAACGCGCCCATGCGAACCCGCCTCGTCGAGGGGCTGGAGGAGCTGGAGGCGAACCAGGCGGTGCGCGCGATCATCCTCACCGGGGCAGGGGACCGTGCCTTCGGCGCCGGTCAGGACCTCAACGAGACCAAGACTTTCGATCCCGACCGGGCCGAAGCCTGGATGCATGAGTGGGAGCGCCTCTATGACCGCATCCGCTCGCTCTCGAAGCCGATCATCGCGGCGCTGAACGGCGTTGCGGCCGGCTCTGCCTTCCAGGTCGCGCTGCTCTGCGACCTGCGTATCGGCCATGACGGCGTCACCATGGGCCAGCCCGAGATCAATTCCGGCATCGCCTCGGTGACCGGCCCCTGGATCATGAAGGAGATGATCGGGCTCGCCCGGACCATCGACCTCACCCTGACGGGCCGCATGATGGATGCCGACGAGTGCTTCCGCATCGGCCTGATCAACCGGATCGTGCCGAAGGATAAGGTCATGGAGGCCTCGCTGGCGCTGGCCGAGGAGCTCGCGGCCAAGGCGCCTGTCGCCATGCGGCTCAACAAGGCCCGCTTCCGCGAGGTCACCGAGGAGAGCTTCCGCGAGTGCCTGGCCGCGGGCATCCGCACCCAGCGCGAGGCCTACGCGACCGGCGAGCCGGCGCGGATGATGGAAGCGTTTCTCGCCAAGCGCGCCGCGCGCAAGAGCGCCTGACGAACTGATCACCCACGGGGAAATGCGGAAAACCGCTTGAAGGGGAGAAGACGATGACGAGCAGAAGCACCAATCCGACGAGGCGTACCCTGCTGCAACTGGCCGGTGGCGCTGCCGCAGGCGCGCTTGCGGCACCCTATCTCATCGGCACGGCACGCGCCGCCGTGCAGATCACGGTCGCCGATCCCGGCGGCCCGTTCGGTCCCGCCTTCCGCAAGGCCTTCTATGACCCGTTCGAGAAGGCGACCGGCAACAAGGTGGTCAACGTCGCGCGCGAGGCGGAGCCGACCGCGCAGTTCAAGGCGATGGTCGAGACGAAGTCCTACACCTGGGACGTCTGCACGCTGACGCTCTCGGCCCGCGACATCCTGAAGGCGCAAGGCCTGCTCGACCCGATCGGTTTCGCGCATGCCGACGTGCCGAAGCTGATGCCGCAGGCGATCTCGCCCGAATTCATGGGCACGGACGTCTATTCGACGATCTTCGCCTACCGGACCGACAAGGTGAAGAACGCGCCCGCAAGCTGGACCGACTTCTTCAACGTCGAGAAGTTCCCGGGCCGCCGCTCGATGCGCAAGAACCCGATCGACAGCCTCGAGCAGGCCCTGCTTGCCGATGGCGTGCCGCTCGACAAGCTCTACCCGCTCGACATCGACCGCGCCTTCAAGGTGCTCGACAAGATCAAGCCGCATATCGCGGTCTGGTGGACCGGTGGCGCCCAGTCGACGCAGCTCCTGCAGAGCGGCGAGGTCGACATGACCACGGGCTGGAACGCCCGGCTGCAGGCGGCGATCGACGGCGGCGCGCCGGCGAAGATCGTCTGGAACCAGGGCCTCTATTCGATCGAGGGCTGGGGACTGCCGAAGGGCGGCCCGAAGGCGGATGTCGCCCGCCAGTTCGTCCGCTTCTGCTCGGACCCGAAGGCGCAGGCGGTCTTCACCGACGCCCTGGCCTATGGCCCGACCAATCTCGACGCCTATCAGACGATCCCCGCCGAGCGCGCCAAGGTCCTACCGACCTCGCCGGAGAACCTGAAACTGATGGCCATCGCCAATGAGGATTGGTGGAGCGCCAACCGCGCCAAGGTGAGCGAGCGCTTCAACTCCTGGCTCCTGACCTGATGGCGATGGCGACGAGCGCCGCGATGACCATGACCCAAACAAGAACCGCCAAGCTCGTCGTCGAGGGTCTGTGCAAGCGCTATGGCGCGACCACGGCCCTCGAGCCCAGCTCGCTCAGTGTCGCCGAGGGCGAGTTCCTGACTTTGCTGGGGCCTTCGGGCTCCGGCAAGACGACGCTGCTGCAGCTTATCTGCGGGCTGGTCGAGGCGAGCGAGGGCAGGGTCGTCATCGATGGCCGCGACCAGTCGGCCATGCCGGTGCATCAGCGCGATATCGGCCTTGTCTTCCAGCATTATGCGCTGTTTCCGCACCTGACGGTGGCGGAGAACATCGCCTTTCCGCTCAAGATGCGCGGGCGCCCGGGCGCGGAGATCGCGAAGCGTGTCTCGGAAACCCTGGAGATGGTGCATCTCGGGCATCTTGCGGGGCGTTTCCCGCGCGAATTGTCCGGGGGCCAGCAGCAGCGCGTCGCGCTGGCGCGCTGCTTCGTCTACCAGCCCTCGATCATCCTGATGGATGAGCCGCTGGGCGCACTCGACAAGAAGCTGCGCGAGCACATGCAGATCGAGATCAAGCGGCTGCACCGCGAGAGCGGCGCCACGATCGTCTATGTCACGCATGATCAGGAGGAGGCGCTCGCGATGTCCGACCGCATCTGCCTGATGAACCATGCCAGGATCGAGCAGCTCGGCACGCCGCGCGAGATCTACGAGCGCCCGCGCACCGCTTTCGCCGCCGATTTCATCGGCATCTCCAACATCTTCCGCGGCCGCTGGGACGGCAACGGCTCGCTCGAAACCGCGCATGGACGCTTCGCACTGCCGCACGGAGCGCGTTGCGAGAGCCAGGATGCGGCGCTGGTTATCCGGCCCGAGAACCTGCGCCTCGGCGCACAGGACGGCAACGCGGTGAACGGGCGCGTCAGCGAGATCGTCTATGCCGGCTCCGAGACGCGCGTCATCGCCGCGCTTCAGGACGGCGGCCAGCTCGTGCTGCGCCTCGGCCCCGACGATGTGGTGCCCGCAATCGACGAAACCATCGTCGCCGGCTGGCCGCGCGACAAGGCGGTGCTGGTCGCATGAGCACTGTCAGCATCAGCGGCGCGCCGGCGCGCACGAGCAGTTTGCGCCTCAGCGCGCTCTGGCTGGCGGTGCCCGGCGTTCTGTTCCTTGCGGTCTTCTTCGTCTGGCCGGTTGCTCAGCTTCTCGGTCTCAGCGTCGTCGACCCGGATAGCGGAGCCTTCTCGGCGAATGCCTATCAGCGCATCGCCGCGACCGACGTCTATCTGCGCGTGCTCGGGATCACCTTCCGCATCGCCGGCTGGACGGCGCTGTGGTCGCTGCTGATCGGCTATCCGCTGGCCTATTGGCTCGCGCGCCTGCCCGACATGTTCCGCGGGCGGATGTTGCTTTTCGTCATGGTGCCGTTCTGGACGAGCTATCTCGTCAAGACCTTCGCCTGGATGCTGATCCTCGGCCGAAGCGGGGTCATCAACTCCCTGCTGACCGGCTCGCATGTGGTCGACCAGCCGCTTTCGCTGATCAACAACCAGTTCGGCGTGATGGTCGGCATGGTCCACGCCATGGTGCCCCTGGCTGTGATGACCATGCTGCCGGTGCTGGCCGGCATCGACCGGCGCCTGGTCCAGGCGGCTCAGACGCTGGGCGCCGCGCCTGCGCGCGCCTTCTGGCTCGTCTACTTCAAGCTCTCCCTGCCGGGCGTGGCGGCGGCGGGGCTGCTCGTCTTCATCTCCTCGCTCGGCTTCTTCATCGTACCGGCCTTTCTCGGCGGGCGGCAGGAGACCATGCTGGCGCAGCTCATCATCACGCAGGTGCAGGAGCTGCTGAACTGGTCCTTCGCCGGGGCGCTGTCGGCGATGATGCTGGTGGCCGCGCTGGTCTCCTGTGTGATCTACGACCGGGTCTTCGGGCTCTCGACCATCGCAGGCGGCTCAGCCCAGGTCGGCACGGGCCGTATCCGCGACCTCGGCCTTGCGATCCTCTCGGCGGTCGCCACCCTCGCAGGTCGTCTCGCGACGCTGGCGCAATCCCTGCTCGGCAAACGCGTCTGCGCGATGCTGCTGCCCGCCTTCTGTTGGCTCGTCATCGCATTCCTGGTGCTGCCGACACTGCTCGTCATTCCGCTTGCCTTCACCTCCTCGCAGTTCCTGGAGTTCCCCCCGCCGGGTTACGGGCTGAGCTGGTTCCAGACCTATTTCAGCTCGCCGCTCTGGATCCAGGCGACGATCCGCTCTTTCACGGTCGCTTTCGTCACGGCGCTGGCAGCAACGGCGATCGGCGGCTTCGCCGCACTGGCACTGGCGAACAGCCGTACCCGCTGGGCCGGGCTGATCTTCGCCTTCTTCCTCGCGCCGATGATCGTGCCGCGCATCGTCATCGCCGTCGGGCTGTTCTATCTCTTCGCGCGGCTGGGGCTGATCGCGACCGATCTCGGCCTCGTCATCGGCCACACCGTGCTGGCAATACCGTTCACGCTGGTCACCATCGCAGCCGTGCTGAAGACCTACGACCAGCGCCTCGACCAGGCGGCGGCGACGCTGGGCGCGAACCGGGTGCGGACATTGACGGGCGTCACCATCCCGCTGGTCAAGGGAGGTCTCGTTGCGGCCTTCCTCTTCGCCTTCATCACCTCCTTCGACGAGTTGACCATCGCGATCTTCGTCTCGGGCGGCATCAAGACGACGCTGCCGAAGCAGATGTGGGACGACATGATCCTGCAGCTCAACCCGACGCTCGCGGCGGTCTCGGTCGTCGTCTTCGTCGTGGTGACGGCGATGCTGCTCATCGCGGAACGCTTCCGCTCCACCTCCCGACTCGACTGACCGACGAACATGACGCCTCCTGACGACAACGGCTTCGTGAGCCTTCTGACAGCGCGTGCCACAGCGGAACCGCAGCGCGTCTATGCGCGCTTCTGCGGCGAGCCGGTGACCTATGCCGAGATCGAGCGGCGCTCAGCCGCCTTCGCCGCGCATCTGAGAGCCCGCGGCATCGTCGCCGGTGACCGGGTCGCCGTGATGATGCGCAATTCGATCGCGACCATCGCGGTGGTCTTTGGCCTCGCGCGCGCCGGCGTCGCCTGGGTGCCGGTCAACGCCCAGCAGCGCGGGGAGGGGCTGCGCTACCTGCTGACGCATTCGCAGCCGCGCCTTGTCGTCGCCGATGCCGAGCTTGCGCCGCAGATCGCCGAGGCGATGGCGTCCGAAGCGGAGCTCTCGCTGCTCGCCCATGAGCCGGGCGGCGAGCTCGACGCCGTTCTTTCCGGCACCGGCTCCTTCGAGGAGCCCGCTCCGTCCGCCGATGCAGTTTTCGCGATCATGTACACCTCCGGCACGACCGGGCGCCCGAAGGGCGTGATCGTCTCGCACCGCATGCTGCGGCTCGCGGCGGAGAGCGTCGCGCTGCTCTCGGCTGCGAAGCAGGATGATGTCTTCTTCGTCTGGGAGCCGCTCTACCACATCGGCGGGGCGCAGCTTCTGCCTCTGCCGATGATCAGAGGCATCACGCTCGCCATGGTCGAGCGCTTCAGCGCCAGCCGCTTCTGGGATCAGGTCAGGGCGGAGGGCGCGAGCCATATCCACTATCTCGGCGGCATCCTGCAGATCCTGCTGAAGCAGCCGGCTTCGCCGCGCGACCGCGATCATGGCGTGCGCATCGCCTGGGGCGGCGGCTGCCCGCCGGACATCTGGCCGCAGTTCCGCGATCGCTTCGGTATCGATATCCGCGAGTGCTACGGCATGACGGAAGCCTCCAGCCTCACCACCTGCAACGTCACCGGCGTGGTCGGCTCGGTCGGGCGGCCGATGCCCTGGTTCACGGTGAAGCTGCAGAATGCGGAAGGCCGGGCGGTGGCCGCCGGCGAGCGCGGCGAGATCGTCATCGAGACCAGCATTCCCGGCGCCATCTTCCCCGGCTATCTCGACAACCCCGAGGCGACGGCGAAGGCCCTGCGCGCGGACGGCTTCCATACCGGCGATCTCGGCTCCTTCGACGCCGACGGCAATCTCTACTTCCACGGCCGGATGACCGACAGCGTGCGCTGCAGGGGCGAGAACGTCTCGGCCTGGGAGGTCGAGCACGTCGCGGCCGAGCATGAGGCGGTCGAGGATTGCGCGATGATCGGCGTCGCGGCCGACGTTGGCGAGCAGGATATCAAGCTCTTCGTCAAGCCGCGCGAGGGCGCGATCATCGATCCGCGCGCGTTGTCCGGCTGGCTCGGCCAGCGCCTCGCTCCCTACCAGAACCCGCGCTACATCGCCGTCGTCGACGAATTCGAACGCACGGCGAGCCAGCGCATCATGAAGCATAAGCTCTCGCCCCGGCTCGACGACTGCTGGGACAGGGCTGCGATGGCGATGGGGCACTGAGATGGCCGGCTGCGATATCCTTGTTTCCGGAACCGGCGGATTCGCCGCGCGCATCGCCTTCGACATCGCCGCGACGGCTGAGGGGCCTGTCGAGGTCGTCATCGCCGGCCGTAACCGCGAGCGGCTGAACTGGCTGCGGACCGCGGCGAATGCCCGCGCGGCGTTGTTCGGCAAGAAGGCGCGCTTCACCACCCACGCGGTCGACCTGCTCACTCCGAACGCATCGGATGATCTGCTCGCCGCAACCGGCCCGCGCATCGTCGTCCAGGCTGCCTCGATCCAGACCTCGCAGGTGATCGCCCAGAGCGGCAATGCCTGGACGCAGCTCGTGGCCGAGGGCGGCCTGAGCGCCACTGCGGTTTTCCAGGCGCTGCTTTCTTCGCGCGTCGCTGCGGCGATCACGCGCAGAGGCAAGCCGGTGACGCTGGTCAATTGCGGCTTCCCCGACGTGGTCAACGGCATGATCCGTGCAATGGGCCATGAGGTCGCTTGCGGCATGGGCAATGTCGCGATCCTGTCCAACGTCTTCGCAGGATCGGCTGCCACGCCGCCGGGAAGCGAGGTCAAGGTTCTCGCCCATTATCAGAACCTCGCAGCCTGGCGCCGCCGGCCGGAGGATCGGGGCGGGCGGCCGCCTCGCGTCTGGCTGGATGGCTCCGAGGTCGCGGACGTCTATGCGCGCTTCGCCGACATCCAGCTCACACCCGAACCGGTCATCGAGATATCGGGAGCGAGCGGCGTTCCCATGCTGCTCGCCATGGCCTCCGGCCGCTCCTGGCGCGGGCATGTGCCGGGGCCGAACGGCTTGCCGGGCGGCTATCCGGTCCGGCTCGTGAACGGGGCGCTTGAGCTCGATCTTCCGGGCGGCGTCACTGATGCCGAAGCGATTGCCTGGAATGCGGCGTTCGAGCAGGAAAACGGCCTTGTCGTCTCGCCCGAAGGCAAGGTCGCCTTCACCGGCATCCTCGGCGACAGGCTCGCCGAACACTGCCCCACTCTACGCAACGGCTTCGTCGTGCAGGAGCTCGAGGCGGTGTGCGAGGAGCTGCTTCAGCTGCGCTCTGCCCTGATGCAGAAGGCTTAGCCCGCTTCCAGGCGCTCGGTGACTGGCCGACATCCGCCGGCCGGCGCGAAAGGCGCCGGTCAGCTCCCGCCTGCCGCAGATTTCTCGATAAGCTGAAGTGCCTCCTCGACCGCCGCGCCGATGGAGCCGGCGAGCGGCTGGATCGGCAATGGCGGCGATCCGGGCTGAAGCCCGAGCTGATCCGCGATCCGATACATCACGCGCAGGCTGCCATGGGCGCGAAACAGCGCCCACAGCGGCTCGAACGCAGCATTGGCAGCGCCAGCTGATTCCTCATCACCGGCCATCGCGGCGCGCGTCAAACGCAGAGCGGCGGCAGGTAGAATGCCGGCGACGACGCTGTACCAGGCATCCGCGCCTGCCAGGAGCGCCGAGGCGGCGCCCCAATCGCCGCTATATCCGACGGTCATCCCACTCTGGCAGGACGATCGCAGCAGGCTCATTTCGCCTTCGAAATTCCCGTCCGCAGGCAGCGGCATTTTGATCGCCGCGATATTCGCCAGCCTGGAAAGGCGGCCGATCAGCTCCGGCGAGAAGGTGAAATGGGTCGTGCTGGGATTGTTGTAGATGCAGACCGGAAGCTCGGTTTTCGCCGAGACCGCTTCGAATTGGGCGAAGACCTCGTCCTGCGTAAGCGGTGTGTACGAGACCGGAGCCAGCAGCAGCCCATCAGCGCCCATCCGCTCCGCATCCCCGGCGAGCTCCCGCACCCATGAGGTTCGCATGGCACCGATGCCGGCAATGAGCGGGACGCGGCCTGCGACGGTCTCGACGGCCGCAGCCAATGCGCGGGCTCGCTCGCTCCGGTCCAGATAGGCGTAGGTGCCGGTGCTGCCCAGCACCGCGATGGAATCGACCCCGGCCGCGACGAGCCGGTCGAGCATGCGGGCAAAGGCTTGCGTATCGACCACGCCGTCAGCATCGGCCGGCGTCAGCGGAAAGGCTGACAATCCCCGAAAGATCGAAGTTCCCGCCATGGTCTGCTCCGTTCGCCTTTCATGGCTTGGTGCGGGATCGCCTGGTGGCGATGCAGCCAGCATCATCCCGATCCGGTGACTGAGGCTGGATAACTCCGACTCGTCAACTCGCCAGCGCGCCGCGCACCAGGCTCGCGGCGAGCGCCAGCATCATGACGCCGATCGCGAGATCCAGGATGCGCCAGGCTGCCGGTCGGGCGAAGAGCGGCGCCAGGAAGCGCGCGCCAAACCCCAGCGAAGCGAACCAGGCGAAGCTCGCGCTCGCCGCTCCGGCCATGAATGGCGTGCGCTCGACGGGCGGCAGGCTCGTCCCGACGGCGCCCATCAGCATGACAGTGTCGATGTAGACGTGCGGATTGAGGAAGGTGAAGGCGGCGGTGCCCGCAAGCGCGGCACCGAGGCTGATCCCCGCCTGCTGATCGACGATGAGCGCGGTTGGGCTGGCTGCCCGGCGCAGCGCCGAGACGCCGTACCAGGCGAGGAAGGCTGCTCCGGCAAGACCGAGTGCCAGCGACAAACCCGGAACGAGCGCAAGCACGCTGCCCAGGCCGCTCACCCCCGCGACGATCAGGCAGGCATCCGCCGCCGCGCAGAAGAGGACGATGGGCCAGACATGTTCGCGCTTCAGCCCCTGCCGGAGGACGAACATGTTCTGGGCGCCGATGGCGACGATGAGGCCGGCGGAGAGAACAAAGCCTTTGGCGAAGGCAGGCAGGAGAGCGCTGGTCATGCGGGCTTGATGCGTCCGGGCATCGATGTAGTCTAACTAAATTCACTTATGCTGATTTAGGCAGACTAATGCTCGACTATCAGGCGTTGGCAGCAGTCGCCGCCGTCGCACGCGAAGGCAGCTTCGAAAAGGCGGCGGCAGCGCTGGGCGTTACGCCCTCGGCAGTCTCGCAACGTGTGAAAGGCCTCGAGGAACGGCTCGGAGCGATCCTGCTGACAAGAGGCTCGCCCTGCCGCCCTACGGAGATCGGCGCCAAGCTATGTGCCCATGTCGAGCGGGTCCGGCTCATCGAAACCGAAGTCGTCGGCGCTCTGCCCGGTCTGACGGCAGGGCCGGACGCCGGCCCCTATGCGGTGCGTGTCGCGGTCAACGCCGACAGCGTCAGCACATGGTTTCCCGGGGCGGCAGCTCAATTCGCGACTGAAACCGGTGGCCTGCTCGATCTTGTCCTCGACGACGAGGCTCATACAGCCGAGCGGCTTCGCACGGGCGATGTCCTGGCGGCGGTGACGGCGGACCCGGCCCCCGTCGCAGGCTGCAGGATTCACCCACTCGGCATTGTCGAATACCTGGCCGTGGCCAGCCCGGCATTTGCGAGCAGGCATTTTCCGGCGGGCGCCGATGCGTCGAGCCTGCAGCGCGCTCCGATGATGCGCTTCGACCGCCGCGATGAACTGCAGTCGCGATGGGCGCGGGAGGCATGGGGAGCGACGATCTCGCCGCCGATTCACTGGACGCCGTCGACGCAGGGCATGCTGGATATGACGCTCGCCGGGCTGGGATGGTCGATGGCTCCCGTGCCGCTCGCGAGCCCGCTGGTTGCCGCGGGCCGCCTGATCGAGCTGCCACCGCAAAAGCGGATCGGGGTTGCGCTTTACTGGCAGCGCACACGATTGGCGGTGCGGCTGCTCGACAAGCTCACACAGGCGGTCCGGACGGTTGCAACGCAGGAGCTTGGACCCACCGGGTAGGCCGGACATTCGCCGCGATAAGACTGATGGCTGCGACCTGGAGAAGACATGGCCTCGACACATGCATGGAAGGCCTCTGACACCGCGCGAGTTTGCAGCATGTCAAAGAAGAGGATCGCGCTGACGACTAAACAAGGGCTCGGTTTAAAATTGATCGGAGCCGCGCCATGCAGGCCACGCCATATCGAGACGAGCGGCTTCCGCGCTACACCAGCTACCC
The DNA here is from genome assembly GCF_052114025.1 of Allobosea sp. RAF48. Taxonomy (NCBI): domain Bacteria; kingdom Pseudomonadati; phylum Pseudomonadota; class Alphaproteobacteria; order Hyphomicrobiales; family Alloboseaceae; genus Allobosea; species Allobosea sp. RAF48. Next base: position 297,841 of record NZ_JBFRDZ010000004.1, on the reverse strand, counting down.
GACAGCCCCTCACTTTCATGCGGAAGTGGACGGGCCATCCTATGCGAAGTGGCTGAAGGCGCTCGCGGCGGGGACGACGACGTCGCTCTATCTGCACGTCCCGTTTTGCCGTTCGATGTGCTGGTATTGCGGTTGCCACACCACGGTGGCGCTGCGCAACGGCCCGATCATCGACTATCTCGCAGCGCTGCGCGGCGAAATCGCGCTGGTCGCCGAGCATCTCTGCGCATCTGTTGACGTGCGTCACGTCCATTTCGGCGGCGGCACGCCGACGATCCTCGAGCCGGCGGATTTCGTCGCGCTTGTCGGGTTGCTGCGCCAGCATTTCGCTGTCCATCCCGACGCCGAGATTGCGGTCGAGATCGATCCACGCCGCCTCGAACCTGCGATGGCGGCCGCGCTGGCGGCGGCCGGCGTCAATCGGGCGAGCCTTGGGGTGCAGAGCTTCGATCCCGCCGTGCAGAAGGCCATCAACCGCATCCAGAGCGTCGAGCAGACCGCCGCCGTGGTCTCAGGCTTGCGCGAGGAGGGAATCCGCGCCGTCAGCTTCGACCTGATCTACGGCCTGCCGAAGCAGACGCTGCAATCCTGCCTCGACACGGTCGAGCAATGCCTGGCGATGCGGCCCGATCGGTTTTCGATCTTCGGCTATGCCCATGTGCCCGAATTCAAGAAGCACCAGCGCCGGATCGCAACTGAAGACCTCCCCGACGGGCAAGCGCGGCACGAGCAGGCGGAGGCGATGGCGCGCAGCCTCACTGCCGCGGGCTATGTCCGCATCGGGCTGGATCATTTCGCCCGGCCGGATGACGCGATGGCCCGGGCGCTGCCGGAAGGCCGGCTCCATCGCAACTTTCAGGGCTACACCACAGATCCCTGTGAGGCGCTGATCGGCTTCGGGGCGTCGGCGATCGGGCGCCTGCCGCAGGGCTATGTCCAGAACGAGGTGGTTATCGGCCGCTATGCGGAGCGCATCGCCGACAGCTTGCTGCCCACCGCCAGGGGCTACGGCCTGAGCGCCGAGGACCGCCTGCGGGCCGAGCTGATCGAGCGTGTGATGTGCGATCTCGCGGTCGATATCGATGCCGTCTGCGCACGGCATCCGGTCGATCCGCAGGTTCTCGCCCCCGCGTTACGCGCCCTCGACCAACTGGCGTCGGAGGGGGTGGTCGACTTCGATGGCAGCCGCGTGCTCCTCCCGGAGAATGCGCGCCTGCTCGTGCGCAAGGTGGCATCGGTCTTCGATGCCCATGTCGAGCAATCGCCGCGCCGCTACAGCCGGGCTGTCTAGAGCATTCTCGAGCGAAGTGGACACCGGTTCACGAGAAGAAAATGCGATAAAACAGCGCCGTAAGGCATGTCGGCGCTTCGGAGAAACGCGGACATGCCTTACGGCGCTTCAGATAATAGTCTTGACTAATCAATTAGCGAAAGCTATTTGATTTTCATGATCGCAACCGTCGCCATCGACGCCGTCATGCAGGCGCTTGCCGTTCCGACCCGGCGGGCGGTGTTCGAGCGGATCATCCAGTCCGGCGAGATCACCGTTGTCGAGCTGACGCGGGGAAGCGGCGTGACGCAGGGAGCAGTCTCCCAGCATCTGAAGTCGTTGAAGCAGGCTGGCCTGGTCGCCGAGCGCCCCGAGGGGCGCAAGGTCTACTACCGCGCCCGGCCCGAAGGCCTCGAGCCGCTGGCCGACTGGATGAGTCACTACGGCGCCTTCTGGCGCGACCGGTTCGGCGACCTCCGTGCCCTTCTCAAGGAGATCGATCCATGAACGACACCGCATCCGACACCAGGGATATCGTGGTCGAGGAGGTCTTCCCGTACGCGCCGGAGACTCTCTGGAAGACGTTGACCACCGGCGAACTGATCGGCCGCTGGCTGATGGCGCCGACGGGGTTCGAGCCGGTGAAGGGCAGGCGATTCACCTTCCAGACCAAACCCGCCGGCGCCTGGGACGGCACCATTCATTGCCAGGTATTGGAGGTGATCCCGAACGAGAGCCTCGTCTATAGCTGGAAGGGCGGGCACGAGGCGAATGCCGGCTACGGCTCGCTGCTGGACACGGTCGTCAGCTGGACGCTCTTCAGGACAGCGAACGGAACACGCTTGCGCCTCGTCCATGCCGGTTTCGTCGTGCCGAGGAACCAGTCCGCTTTCGAGACAATGGGCAACGGTTGGAAGAAGGTCGTCCCGAGCATCGGCAGCATCGCCGGCGAGCAGGACTGACCGGGCACGAGGCCGTGCCCCGGAGCGGGCTCCGATCGCTGCTATCTGCGCGCGATCCATCGACGCTTCATGACAGGAGAGAGCGATGATTGACGCTTACACCGGCGGCTGCGCCTGCGGCGCGGCCCGCTACGAGATTTCTTGCGAGCCGATCTTCATGAACGACTGCCAGTGCCGCGACTGCCAGCACACGAGCGGCACCGGGCATGGATCCTACCTGACCTTCCCGTTGCGCGCGCAGGTGAAGCTTGCGGGGGAGGTGACGCATTGGGACGTGGTCGCCGACAGCGGCAATGTGAAGACGCGCGGCTTCTGCCCCGCCTGCGGATCGCCGGTATATCTGACATTCGCGGCCATGCCCGATCTGTTCACCGTGCACGCCGCGAGCCTCGACGATCCCAGCCGGTACGCTCCGCAGGTGGTGACCTACGCGGCGCGCGGTCATGCCTGGGATCACGTCGATCCGGCCTTGCCGAAATTCGAGACGATGCCGCCGGTGTGAGGGGCGGCCGGATCACACTTGGCCGACCTCGCTCGGTGCCGGAAGCGGACTTTTGATGGCCCCTGCGACCGGAGATTTGGCGCCGTGCACATGGGCCGCGGGTGCCCCGATCCGGAATAGCCAGCTAATGGATGCGCGCCTCGGGGCCACGGCGTGGACCACATCGCAGCAAGTATGGCCCCCCAGGCTGGCATCGACCCAAAGGAACTAGCCCGTTTGCGGTCGTTGTGGACTGGGGCGTATCAGCCTAATATCGCGGCGGGCGCTGGGGTAACTCAGTGGGAGCATGTCATGTCTCACCGCGTCCCGTTTACCCCGGGTGATCTGACCGATCATCAATTGGGCACCGATGACATTCTTGCCGGCAATCCGACCAACAATGTTCTGATCGGCGACGCTGGCGGCAGTCTGCTCGATCATTCCGGGGGCGGCAACGACATCTTCACCGAGAGCGGCGCCGCCACCTACACTTTTTACGGTGATGCGCTCGGCGACATTTCTGATTCTGCGCGGGGCGGCGACGATACCTTCACAGCCACTTTTGCGGGCGCATTCCAATCCTTCACCACTGTCTACGGCGATGCGGGTGGTGAGATGTCGGACCACGGCAAGGGCGGCAACGACACCTTCACGGGAGCCGCAGAGTCGAGCAATTATTTCTTCGGCGACGCAGGCGGCAACATGTCCGGCCATGCTCAAGGCGGCAACGACACTTTCACGGGCGGCGCGGGGGCAATCAATAACTTCTTTGGAGACGCGGGCGGCGATATGTCGGACCACAGTCGGGGCGGCAACGACGCTTTCACCGGGGGCAGCGACGCGATCAACGCTTTCAACGGGGACGCGGGCGGCAATATGGTCGGGCACGCTCAGGGCGGCGACGACATCTTTACGGGCGGGCAGAACTCCACCAACTTTTTCCAGGGTGATGCGCTCGGGAACATGTCCGACCATGCCAAGGGCGGCAATGACACCTTCAGCCCCGGCAGCAACTCCTCCAATAGTTTCTCTGGCGACGCGGGCGGCGGCATGTCCGGCCATGCTCAGGGCGGGGACGACACTTACATCGGCGCCATCCTCTCCTCGAATAACTTCTTCGGCGATGCGAGCGGCAACATGTCGGACTTCGCCAAAGGCGGCAACGACACTTTGATAGCTGGCAGCGACTCTGCCAACGTATTCTACGGCGACGCGGCCGGCGGCATGTCGGGCCACGCCCAGGGCGGCGACGACGTGGCGGTGCTGCCAGGCAGCGTGACGCTGTCAGGCCTATTCAACGATATCGCGTATGGCGACACCCAGACGATGTCTGGCGATGCCAGGGGCGGCAACGATACCCTGACCGGCGGCGACAACGCCGGCGCCGGTGATGTTCACTACCAACTCTACGGCGACGCGGAATTCATGTCGGAAGCTGCGAGAGCTGGCAACGATACGCTTACCGGCGGCAGCAACAGCGGCAGTGGCACGGTGACGAACGTTCTCTTCGGTGACGCAGCAAGCCTGTCGGGCTTCGCCAAGGGCGGCGATGACACCTTGATCGCCGGAACCGCTGCACCGGGATCCACGGTCAGCAACGACATGTGGGGTGACGGACAACTGAGCGACCACGCTCAGGGCGGTGCCGATCGGTTCGTGTTCAAGGACGCTGGTTCAATGACGGTCGGAACCAATAACACCATCGAGGACTTCAGCCAGTGCCAGCACGATAAAATCGAGTTCAGTGGCGTGGCGGGCGTAGAATCGTTCGCCGATCTCGTCATTACGCAAAGTGGCTCCGACGTCATCGTTACCGCAGGGGCGGATCAGGTGACTCTCCACAATTTCGCGGAAACCCTGACAGAGAGTGATTTTCTGTTCTGCTGAAAGCGGAAGCCTGCCGCTGTTTCACACGCTGCTCGGCGCGCTCGGGGGCCTCGGACGAGGCGGTTGATCCATCGCGCCTGCACGCAGTCGACCGAGAACGGCGCCTTCTTTCTGAGCTGCAACCGCGGCGGGCAGCGCTTCTTCGGCGGCTCCTGTGCGCTCGGGCCGGACGGTCGCGCGCTCGGCGCGCTCTACGATGATCGCGAGGACGTGCTGCGGGTCGATATCGACCTCGCCGAGGTCGTGCGCTATCGCAGCTTCACCGGCATCGGGGCCGACCGGATGGCCGTGCTCTACGCCAAATACCTCACGCCCTGAGCCCTGCGAGACATCCGATGACGCGTTCTGCCTGCCCGCCGATCAGCGATGCCGACTGGCCCGAAGCCCTCGCCGGGATGAAGACCGGTTTCGCCGGCGCGCTCAATGTCTACCGGACGATGGCGCATCATCCGGCGCTGCTGCAGGCCTGGGCACCGCTGCGCCAGCACGTCGTCAAGGACAGTGCGCTCGGGCCGGTGCGCTCGGAGGTGGTGATCCTGCGCGCGGCCCATCGCATGGGCTCGCCCTATGAGTGGGCCCATCATGTCAGCCGGGCTCGGGTTCTGGGCATGAGCGACGCGCGTATCGCTGCGCTGCGCGGCATGCCGGAGGGCGAGGACGGGTTGATCGCGCGGGCGGTGGATGCCCTCTTCGACGACCGGCGCCTCTCGGTCGCGCTGGAGTCCGAGCTGGCCGCCGCGCTCGGCCGCGAGGCGGTTTTCGACCTGATCGCGACTGTCGGCTTCTATTCTGTCCTTGGCTACATCCTGATGACCTACGACACGCCGATCGATGCCGGCGTCGCAACGGAGATGGCCGAGCGACCGCTGGCAGGGGCATAGCGGCACCAGCGAGCACGATCTGCCGGATCGCCGCTGCGGCGGGCGCTCAGGATGCGGCAGTGCCGTCGGCGGCCGCGGAGTGGTTCTCGTCGGCCGTTGTCGGATTGCGCACGAGCCGCGGCGCCGTCGCGTCCAGGAGCGGTAGCGCTGCTGCGCCGAGCGCGGCGGTAAATTGGCCCGTGGCGCCGCGCTGGACGCGGGGAACCGAGCGATCGCCACGCCTTGCTACGGAGAGCGGCAACGGCCCCGCCGCTGCGATTAGCGCATCGATGACGCTGTCCGGCAGTGCGCCGCCGAGCACGATGGTCTCCGGATCGAACAGGTTCTCCAGCAAGCCCAGCACGGGGGCGAGCAATGCTCCCGCCTGGGTGATCCAGCCTGTCACGACCGGATGCCCCTCGGCGTGGAGGCGCGCGATTCCGCCGGCATCGATCTGGTCGATGCCGGCGCGACGCAGTGCGTCCCGCAGCGCCGGCGGCGAGACATAGCGTTCGAGGCAGCCCTGGCGCCCGCAGATGCAGGTCTCGCCATGCGGCACCACCGGAATGTGGCCGATCTCGCCGGCGTTGCCGAAGGCACCGCGATAGGGCTCGCCGTCGAACATGAGCCCGAGGCCGAGGCCAAGGCCGAAATAGACCAGGCAGAAGTGCCGCAGATTGCGGCCGATCCCGTAGAGATGCTCTCCGACCGCGGCAGCCGTGGCGTCGTTTTCGATCGTGACCGAGGTGCCGAGCGCGGCGCTCATCAGGGCCGTGACATCATGGCCGGTCCACCCCGGCAGCGCCGTCGAGCCGACGGTGAGCGTGCCCTCGAAATCGAACGGGCCCGGCATCACCACGCCGCAGCCGAGCAGGCGCTCCGGAAGTCCCTGTGCCGCTCGCGCCCGCGCCAGTTCTCCCGCAGCCAGCGCCTGTACCGCTTCCACGGCAAGGTCGGGGAGGGGGGCGACGCGCTGAGCCCTGACTTCCCCGGTCAGGTCGACCAGTACCGTGGTGATGTGGTCCGCCGCGATCTCCATGCCGGCGGTGAGGCCGCCATCGGCGTTGAGGGCGAACTCTACCGGCGGTTGGCCCCGCGCCGTGCGCCGGCGGCCGAGCTCGATCAGATATCCCTCTTCCAGCAACTCGGCGACGATGTTCGAGACGGTCTGGGCGGTCAGCCGGGTCAGGTGGGCGATATCCGAGCGGCCGAGCCGGCCGTGCTGACGGAAGGTCTCGAGCACAACGCGGCGGTTGTGGTGGCGCGCCCTTTCGGGGTTGGCGCCGAGGGCGGCGCTTTGCGCTGCGGGAGGCTTGCGGTGCGGCATCGGAAACCGGGGTTCTTCGTCTCGACAAGCTGCGGCGGTTATTAATTCAATTCAAGTGAATTAATTTGTTGACAGCGATCCTGCGCCGGGAAAAGCATGGCGCCAGACAGCCCCGTCTGCCGGGAGCAGATGAATCGGGCGTCACAACCAGAGGGGAGAGACCATGCGCGGCTTTCGCGGATTGTTCCTGGGCATGTTGATGTCTGTCGGCGCCATCGCCGGCGCCCGCGCCCAGGCGGTCGAGATCGAATATTGGCAGTATGTGTTCGACGCTCGCGTCAAGGCGATGAACGAGCTGATCAAGCGCTTCGAGGCCGCCAATCCGAACATCAAGGTCAAGCACACGACCTTCCCCTATGCCGACTACCAGACCAAGATCGTCGCAGCGGCGCCCGCGGGGCAGGGGCCGGACGTGGTCCAGCTCTTCTATGGCTGGGTCGACAACTTCATTGCCGGCAAGGTCATCCGGCCGCTGCCGCGCGACGCCTTCCCGCCGGAGATGATCGAGAAGGAGTTCTATCCGATCGTCTCGGCGATGAAGCGCGACGGTGAATATTACGGCCTGCCGACGGCGGTGCGCTCGCTGGCGTTGTTCTACAACAAGAAGATCTTCCAGGAGGCGGGGCTCGATCCGGCCAAGCCGCCGAAGACGCTCGACGAGTTCCTCGACGTCGCCAAGAAGGCCACGAAGCGCGACGGCGCGGGCAACATGCTGCAGGCGGGTATCACGCTCGACATGCCCGGCCAGGACTACCATTGGTGGCGCGAGGTGCTGCTGCGCCAGATGGGCGGCGCGCCCTACAGCGCCGACAACCGCAAGGTGACCTATGACAGCGAGGCCGGCGCCAAGTCGCTCGCTTGGTATGCCGATCTCCAGCGCGTCCACAAGGTCGGGCTCGCCGGCTTCATGGATGAGGGCCAGGCCGCCTTCCGCGCTGGCCGTGCGGCGATGACGATCGACGGTTCGTTCCGCCTCGGCGCGTTCGGCGGCATCAAGAACTTCGAGTGGGGCGTCGCCGAGCTGCCGGCCGGACCCGACGGGACGAAGTCGAACTTCGCCAGCTATTGGGTCAATGCCATCACCACGAAGCCGACCGGCGAGAAGCTCGAGGCGTCGAAGAAGTTCTTGGCCTTCGTGACCTCGCCCGAGGCGATGCAGCTCTGGTTGGAGACCGTCGGCGAGCTGCCGGCGCGCAAGGCCGCGGCTGAGACCGAGAAGAACCTCGCCCATCCCGTCTACGGCCCGTTCCTGAAGGCGCTGAACTACTCGCAGGCGACCGTGTTCGTCGACGAGATGCCGCAGCGCCAGGTGATCCTCGACATGGCCAACCGCGTTCTGCTCCAGGACCAGGAGCCCAGGGCGGCGCTTGCCGAGGCCGCCAAGGCCGAGCAGGCGATCCTCGACCGCTTCTACAAGAAGTGATCGCAGCTGTCTGAGCAGGCCATCGGGACAGGACGCATATGACAATCGACACCGATGTCGCCCGCTCCGGCGGGCGCCTTTGGCAGGGCCTCAGCCTGCGACAGAAGCAGGTCGTCTGGGCCTGGGCCTTCCTGGCTGTGCCGATCCTGTTCTACGGGCTGGTTCGCTTCTACCCGACGCTCGAGGCCTTCGTGATCTCGACCACGAAGTGGAACCTGATGACGCCGCCGACCTACGTCGGGCTGGCGAATTTCGAGCGCCTGCTGACCGATCCGGTGTTCTGGAAGGTGTTCGCCAACACCTTCCTCTACCTCGTCATCGGCACGCCGCTGAGCCTGATCCTGTCCTTCGCGATCGCCTATCACCTCGACCGTGTCCGCTTCATGCACGGCTTCATCCGGGCGCTGTATTTCCTGCCTTTCCTCACTACGGCGGCGGCGATGGCCTGGGTTTGGCGCTGGTTCTACCAGCCGGTGCCGATCGGCCTGTTCAACAACCTGCTCGCCGGGCTTGGCATTCCCCAGCAGCCCTTCCTGCGCTCGACGACGCAGGCGCTGCCTGCCGTGCTCGCGCCGGCGATCTGGGCGGGGCTGGGCTTCCAGGTCGTGATCTTCCTCGCCGGCCTGCGCGCGATCCCGACCACCTATTACGAGGCGGCCCGCATCGACGGACTTCCCGACCTCGCCATCCTCCGGCGGATCACCCTGCCTTTGCTCAAGCCGACGATCATCTTCCTCGTCGTCTTCTCCTCGATCGGCTTCCTGCGGATCTTCGATCAGGTCTACAACATGACGAGCCAGACGAGCAGCGACCCCGGCGGGCCGCTGAACGCGACCAAGCCGCTCGTGCTGATGATCTATCAGACTGCCTTCTCCTCCTTCGACATGGGCTATGCTGCGGCCCAGACCGTCGTGCTCTTCCTCGTTCTGCTCTGCGTCTCGCTGCTGCAGCTGCGCCTGCTGAGGGACCGCTGATGAGCGCCATCGCCTCGCCACTCTCCGGCCGTACCGGACCCGGTCGCATCCTCGCCTGGCTGCTTCTCTTCGGCGGCGGCCTGTTGATGGTGACGCCGCTCGCCTTCATGTTCGCGACCTCGCTGAAAGACTCCTCCGAGATCTACGATCTCGCCTTCTTCCCGGCGCATCCGACGCTCGAGAACTACGTCACGGTTCTCTCTGACGGCCGTTTCCTGCGCTGGTTCGCGAACTCCTTCGGCATCGCGGCTGCGGTCACGCTCTCCAACGTCTTCTTCGACAGCCTGGTGGGCTACACGCTGGCGAAGTTCCGGTTCCGCGGCCGCTATCTGGTCTTCATCGCCATCCTCTCGACGCTGATGATCCCGACGGAGATGCTGGTCATCCCCTGGTACGTCATGGCCAAGAACTTCGGCTGGCTCGACAGCTACTGGGGCATCATGTTCCCGGGCATGATGACCGCCTTCGGCACCTTCCTGATGAAGCAGTTCTTCGAGACGGTGCCGAACGATTTCCTCGAGGCGGCGCGCGTCGACGGGCTCAACGAATTCGCGATCTTCTGGCGCATTGCCATGGCGCTGGTGACGCCTGCGCTCTCGGCGCTCGCGATCTTCACCTTCCTGGGCAACTGGACGGCCTTCATCTGGCCGCTGATCGTGACGACGAGCAAGGAGCTCTACACGCTCCCCGTCGGCCTCACGAGCTTCGCCGTCGAGGCGCAGGTGCAGTGGGAACTCATCATGACGGGGGCGGCGCTCGCGACCCTGCCGACGCTCACCGTCTTCCTGGTGCTGCAGCGCTATATCGTCCGCGGCGTCGTGCTCGCCGGGCTGAAGGGATAAGTCCGATGACCGACAACGCCGACCCGCGCTCGCGCGACAAGTCCATCTTTCCCGATCCGGTCTACAAGGAAACGGTGCTGCGCCCGCTCTTCGATGGGGCGAAGACCCATCATGTCGAGGGTTTCCGCGCCATCGACCGCGCCCATCTCGTCATGCTGGCCGAGACCGGCGTTCTCCCCCGTGAGACGGCGTCCGGCATTGCTCACGCACTGGCCGCGATCGAGCGCGAAATCGATCCAGCGGCGCTGAGCTACACCGGCGAGGTCGAGGACTATTTCTTCCTCGTCGAAGCCGAGCTGCGCAAGCGCCTGAAACCGGAGGATGACGGCCGGCTGCACACCGGTCGGTCCCGCAACGACATCGACCACACCTTGTTCAAGCTCGCGCTAAAGCCGCGGCTGGACCAGCTCGCCGCGCGCCTGCGCGCCGTCATTGCCGCTGCGCTGACGCTGGCCGAGCGCGAGAGGGCGACACTGATCGTTGCCTATACCCATGGTCAGCCCGCCCAGCCCTCGACGCTGGGGCATTATCTCTCGGCCGCCATCGAGGTGATGCTGCGCGACCACCTGCGCCTGACGCAGGCGCGCGAGCTCCTCGATCTCTGCCCGATGGGTGCCGCCGCGATCACCACAAGCGGTTTCCCGCTCGACCGTCACCGTGTCGCGCACCTGCTCGGCTTCAAGGCGCCGCTGCAGAACTCCTATGGCTGCATCGCCGCGGTCGACTATGTGACCAGCGTCTTCAGCGCGGTCGAGCTCGTCTTCCTGCATCTCGGCCGGGTGATCCAGGACCTGCAGTTCTGGACGGCCTTCGAGGTCGGACAGATCTATGTTCCCAATGCCTTCGTGCAGATTTCTTCGATCATGCCTCAGAAGCGCAATCCGGTTCCGATCGAGCATCTGCGTCATCTTTCCTCGCAGACGATGAGCCGCGCCCGCATGGCCCGCGACATCGTTCACAACACGCCGTTCACCGACATGAATGACAGCGAGGGCGAGACCCAGGAAGCGGGCTATCAGGCCTTCGAGACGGGGGGCCGTGTGCTCGATCTGCTCGCCGCGCTGCTGCCGAAGCTTTCGGTCGACAGCCGCCGCGTCACCGAGACGATCCGCCGGTCCTGCATCACCATCACCGAGCTTGCCGACACGTTGGTGCGCCGCGAGGGCCTGCCGTTCCGGGTCGCGCACGAGATCGCCTCGGCGGTCGCGCGCTCCGTTGTCGCGCGGGATGGCGACCTGCAGCGCGATGGCTACGACGCCTTCGTCGATGCCTTCCGCCATGCTGCTGGCCGCGAGCCTGCCCTGAGCCGCGAGGATTTCGCGCTCGCCGTCTCGCCGGAGAATTTTGTCGCCCTGCGCGAGCGTTTCGGCGGGCCGGGTCCGAAGGCGCTGGGTGCGGCGCTTGCCGGCTATCGCACCGAGCTTGCCGCAGCCGAGGACGCCGCCGCCGCGACGGCGCAGCGCGAGGAGGCTGCGCGGCAGGAATTGAACGGCGCATTCGCCGCCTTGGCAGGAGCCGTCTGATGGCCGGGATCGCGATCGAGAAGCTGGTCAAGAGCTATGGCCCGACGCAGGTCGTGCATGGCATCGACCTCGACATCCAGGACGGGGAGTTCGTCGTCTTCGTCGGCCCTTCCGGCTGCGGCAAGTCGACGACTTTGCGCATGATCGCCGGGTTGGAGGAGATCGACGGCGGCTCCATCGCGATCGGCGGGCGCATCGTCAATCAGCTGGAGCCCAAGGAACGGAACATCGCCATGGTGTTCCAGAACTACGCGATCTATCCCCATATGAGCGTGGCCGAGAACATCGCCTTCGGCCTCTACACCTCCGGTCTGGACAAGGCGCAGAAGCGCAAGCGCGTCGAAGAGGTCGCCGAAGTGCTCGGCCTGACCGCGCTGCTGGAGCGCCGGCCCTCGGCCCTGTCCGGCGGCCAGCGCCAGCGCGTCGCGATCGGGCGCGCCATGGTGCGCGATCCGGCCGTCTTCCTGTTCGACGAACCGCTCTCCAATCTCGATGCGCAGCTTCGCGGGCAGATGCGGCTCGAGATCAAGCGGCTGCACCAGCGGCTCGGCACCACCATCGTCTTCGTCACCCACGACCAGGTCGAGGCGATGACCCTGGCCGACCGGATCGTGGTGATGCGCGACGGGCGCATCCTGCAGGTCGGTGCGCCGATGGAGCTCTACGAGAAGCCGGCGGATGTCTTCACCGCGCGCTTCATCGGCTCGCCGACGATGAACATCGTGCCTGCGAGAGCAGCCTCCGAAGCCGGTCGGAGTACCCTCCAGCTCGGCGAGGCGCCGGTTGCCTGGTCCGGTCCGCTTCCAGCCGAGCTCCTCGTCGGCGTCCGCCCGCAGGAATTGCGTGTGCTGGAGCCGGGCGAGGGCGCGGACCTCGTGCTCTCCGGGACGGTCGCGGTCGTGGAGCCGCTCGGGCCGGAAACCTTCGTGCATGTCGATACCGAAGGCGGGTTGCTGCTCGCCTCGGCTTCGGCCAAGAGGCCGCCTGCCATCGGCGCTGCTGTCAGGCTTGGCGCTCCGGCATCGGCGCTGCGCCTGTTCGACGCCAAGAGTGAGCGGGCCCTGTGATGGCCGAACAACCGCAGCCCGACGGGCTGGTGCTGAGCATCGGCCGGCTCTATTGCGATCTCGTTTTCCGGGGGCTGGCGGCCATGCCGCGGCTCGGGGAGGAGCGTTTCGCCGACGAGGTCGCCGTCGTTCCCGGTGGCGGCGGCTTCATTACCGCTGCGCATCTGATCGGGCTCGGCCGGCCTGCCGGCCTGCTTGCGCGCCTCGGCGAGGACCCGATCTCGCAGGCGCTGCGGCCTGCACTCGAAGCCAGCGGCGTCGACCTCGCCTTTCTCGAATGCGCCGCCGATGCGGGTCCGCAGCTCACCGTCGCGATGATCCATGATGGCGAGCGCGCCTTTCTCTCGCGCCGTGCCGGTCCGGCGCGCCCGGCGACACTGAACGCCGCGCTCGGTGATACCCGCGCCTGCCATCTCCATATCGCCGAATTCGCGACGCTGGCCGAGATTCCCGATGTGGTAAGCGAGGCCCGCCGTCACGGCCTCACAGTCTCGCTCGATCCGAGCTGGGATGACGCGCTGATCCGCTCGCCTGATCTCCTCGCACGCTGCAGCGGCGTCGATATCTTCCTGCCCAATGCGGCGGAAGCTCGCGTGATCGCCGGTTGCGATGATCTCGACCTCGCGGGGCAGCGGCTCGCCCGGCATTTTGCACTGGTAGCGATCAAGGACGGCGGCGCTGGAGCGCGGCTCTACCACGGCGGCGAGCAGGTCACCCTGCCGGCCGCGCCGTGCCGGGAGGTGCTCGACACGACAGGCGCCGGCGATGCCTTCAATGCCGGCTTCCTGGCGGCCTGGCTTGCCGGAAGCTCTCCGGTTCGCGCACTTGCCGAGGGCGTCGTCTGCGGCACGCTCTCGGTTCAGAGCGTCGGAGGTGCAGGAAGCAAGCTCGACCCGCGGCACGTCGCCCACCTCGCGGACCATCTGCTCGAAACACCGTTGCGCCACCATGGTTGAAGCTCTGCTCACCCGAGAAGCGGCAGAGTCCGCAGCTGTCGCGCTCCGTCAGCGGACGGAAAACGCGGCCATCATGGCCGATCTGGCCGGGCGCCTGCGCATCAAGCGGCCGGCCTTCGTCGCGACCTGCGCGCGTGGCTCGTCGGACCATGCGGCAACCTACGGCAAATATCTGATCGAACTCGCGCTCGGTCTGCCCGTCGCCTCGCTCGGACCAAGCCTCGCCTCGGTCTATGGCGGCGAACTCGACCTCTCCCGTGCCCTGTTCATCGCCGTGTCGCAGTCGGGCCGCAGTCCCGATGCCTTGCGCCTGACCGAAGCCGCAAAACGCGCCGACGCGCTCGTGGTCGGCTTCGTCAATGACGAGGCTTCGCCGCTCGCCGAGATGGTCGACGTGCTCGTGCCGCTGCGGGCCGGGCCGGAGCACAGCGTCGCTGCGACCAAGAGCTTCCTCGCCACCTGTCTCGCTTTCCTGCATCTGGCGGCCGAATGGGCGCAGGACGATGCCCTGTCCGCCGCGCTGGCGCAGGCGCCCGAAGCGCTCGATGCCGCCGGCCGCTGCGACTGGGGGCCGGCTCTCTCGGCCTGGCGCGAAGCGCGCAGTCTGTATGTGATCGGGCGTGGCCTGAGCTTCGGCATCGCGCAGGAGATCGCGCTCAAGTTCAAGGAAACCTGCCGGATCCACGCCGAGGCCTTCAGCGCCGCCGAGGTGCGGCACGGCCCGCTCGCTCTGGTCGGGCCGGGCTTCCCGGCTCTGGCGCTCGACCCGGGCGACGAGGGCAGCACCAGCGTCGCTGACGCCGCGTCCGCCCTGGCGCAATTCGGCGCCGACCTGTGCTATGCCGGTGCGCGCGAGGGGGGGCATGGCACGAGCCTGCCTCTGCCGCCTGCGCTGCCAGCCCCGCTGCTGCCGTTGGCGCAAGTCCGCGCGTTCTACGGCGCGGTCGCGGCTCTGGCGAAAAGCCGCGGTCTGGATCCCGATCGGCCGCCCCATTTGGCCAAGGTAACGCGGACGGTGTGAGCGGGCGTCATCGCCGCCCATCCCGTTCGGAAGATCATACCGAGGGGGAGGGCGGTGAAACGCAGCCCGACAGTAGTGCTTGTCGGCGGATTCGTATTGTTTCGAAAGATTATAAACTAGACAATAATAATTGACAGCTTTGACGCTTGGGAATCTAACGCCGGCCCAGTTCACGAACTGCGTTGGCAGGAGAAGGTCACCATGGCGTCGTACTCGTCCCTTGCTCTTCGTATCGGCGTTCTCGCCATCACCCTCGGCGCGGCGAACGCGGTTCGGGCTCAGGACGGGATCACGGTCTACAACGCCCAGCACGCCAGCCTGACGCAGGCCTGGGCCGACGGCTTCACCAAGGAGACTGGCATCAAGGTGACGATCCGCAAGGGGTCGGATACCGAACTCGCCAACCAGATCGTCCAGGAGGGCGCGTCCTCTCCAGCGGACGTCTTCGTCACCGAGAATTCCCCGGCCATGGTGCTGGTCGAGAAGGCCGGGCTG
This sequence comes from Allobosea sp. RAF48, assembly GCF_052114025.1. NCBI lineage: Bacteria > Pseudomonadati > Pseudomonadota > Alphaproteobacteria > Hyphomicrobiales > Alloboseaceae > Allobosea > Allobosea sp. RAF48. The sequence continues at coordinate 282,753 of NZ_JBFRDZ010000004.1, read as the reverse complement.
TTCGAGACGCTGCCCAAGGACGTTCTCGATCAGGTTCCGGCGCAGTTTCGCCCCGCGAGCGGGCGCTGGACGGGCGTCGCCGCGCGCAGCACCGTCTTCGCCTACGACAAGCGCAAGCTGAAGGAGGCGGAGCTGCCGAAGTCGATGCTGGATCTCGCCGACGCCAAGTGGAAGGGGCGCTGGGCCGCCTCGCCGTCGGGCGCTGACTTCCAGGCGATCGTCGGCGCGCTCCTCGTCCTCAAGGGCGAGAAGGTCACGGGCGACTGGCTCAAGGCGATGAAGGACAACTCCAGCGCCTACCGCGGCAACAGCGTCGCCATGAAGGCGGTCAATGCCGGCGAGGTCGAGGGCGCGGTGATCTACCACTATTATTACTTCGGCGATCAGGCGAAGACGGCTGAGAACAGCGGCAATGTCGGGCTGCACTATTTCCGCGGCCAGGATCCCGGCGCCTTCCTGAGCACTTCGGGCGCGGGCGTGCTCGAATCCAGCAAGCACAAGAAGGAGGCGGAAGCCTTCGTGAGGTGGATGAGCGGCAAGCAAGGGCAGGCCGTCCTGCGCGAGGGTGATTCCTTCGAATACGCCATCGGCAACGGCGAGGCCTCGAACCCGAAGCTGGAGCCGATCGCCAAGCTCGACGCACCGAAGGTCGAGCCCTCGCAGCTCGACAGCAAGAAGGTCACCGAGCTGATGACCGCCGCGGGCCTGCTCTGACCCGGTTGCGTAGATTAATTGCGCGTGCGAGATGCGCTCGCACGCGCATTGTCCCATGACCGTTTCTCTTTCCGTCGATACGCCGGCTCTGCCGGTTTTGCCGCTAAGGCGGCAACGCAATCTTGCCGGCCGGGCAATGCTGCTGCTCGCCGGCGGCGTCTCCCTCTGCGCCCTGCTGCCATTGGGATTCATCGTCTGGATTGCGATCGAGACCGGTTGGCAGACGGCCTTCTCGCTGATCTGGCGGCCACGCGTCGGCGAATTGCTCGTCAACACGTTGCTGCTCGAACTCTGCACGCTGCCGCCTGCGATCCTGCTGGCGGTCACGCTGGCCTGGCTCACCGAGCGCAGCGACATGCCCGGCGCCAAGGTCTTGTCCTGGCTCGCGGTCGCACCGCTCGCAGTGCCGGCCTTCGTCCAGTCCTATGCCTGGGTCAGCTTCCTGCCGCGCTTCCACGGGCTGCCGGCCGCGGTGCTGGTTTCGGTCCTCGCCTATCTCCCCTTCCTCTATCTGCCGGTCGCCGCGCAGATGCGCCGGCTCGACCCTGAACTCGAACATGTAGCAGCCTCGCTCGGGCAGTCTCCGTCGCGCGTCCTTCTGCGGGTGGTGCTGCCGCAACTGCGGCTTGCGATTTGTGGCGGCAGCCTTCTGGTCGGGTTGCACCTGCTCGCCGAATACGGGCTCTACGCCATGATCCGCTTCGACACCTTCACCACGGCGATCATCGACCAGTTCCAGTCGAGTTATAACGGCCCGGCGGCGAACATGCTCGCGGGCGTGCTGGTGCTGAGCTGCTGCGGGCTCATCGGGCTCGAATGGCTGCTGCGCGGCGGCGCGCGCTATGCCCGGCTCGGCTCCGGCGCGCCGCGCCCGGCACCGCGCCAGCGGCTCGGAGCCTGGCGGCTGCCGGCCCTGGCGCTGCCGTTCGCCTTCGCCGCGCTCAGCCTCGGCGTACCCGCGCTGACGCTCTCCCGCTGGCTCATGGCCGCAGGAGACGATGTCTGGCGGCAGAGCGCGCTGGCGGCGTCCCTGGTCGAGACGCTGGGCTATGCCGCTGCCGGCGCCTTCGCTGCCGCTGCTACCGCGCTGCCGATGGCGTGGCTCTCGGTCCGCGCACCCGGCCGGGCGACCCGCTTGCTGGAAAGCTGCCACAGCTATCTGGGTGCGCTGCCGGGTGTCGTGGTGGCGCTGGCCCTCGTCACCGTGACAGTGCGCATCGCCTTGCCGCTCTACCAGACGGCTGCGACCGTGGTCTTTGCCTATGTCCTCATGTTTCTGCCGCGCGCGCTGGTCGGGCTGCGTGCCGGGATCGCGCAGGTCCCGGTCGAACTGGAGCGCGCTGCGGCGGCGCTCGGCCGCAACCCGGCCCGGGCGCTTCTGTCGGTGACGCTGCCGCTCGCAGCGCCCGGCGTCGCCGCCGCGATGGCACTCGTCGCGATGGGCGTGGCAACGGAGCTGACCGCGACATTGCTGCTCGCTCCCAACGGCACCCGCACGCTGGCCACGGAGTTCTGGGCGCTCACCAGCGAGCTCGACTATGCGAATGCCGCGCCCTATGCGGTGCTGATGATCCTTCTCTCGTTGCCGATGACCGCGCTGCTGCACGCTCAGGCACGCAAATCCCTCGGCGCATGACCCAGCTCGTCATCTCGGAAGTCTCGAAGCGCTACGGTGCGACGGTGGCGTTGGATCGCGTGTCCCTTTCCGTGGAGGCGGGCAGCCGCGTCGCCATCGTCGGGCCCTCCGGCTCGGGAAAGACGACGCTGCTGCGTGTCATCGCCGGCTTCGAAGCCCCCGATGCGGGAACTGTGGTGCTCGACGGGCAGGTGCTGGCCGACGGGCCGGCGATCGCCCCCGCACATCGGCGCCGGATCGGCTATGTCACTCAGGACGGGGCGCTGTTCCCGCATCTCGACGTTGCCGGCAATCTCGGCTTCGGCATCCCGCGAAACGAGCCGGACCGGGCGGGCCGATTGCGCGAGCTGATGGAGCTCGTCGAGCTCGATGCCGCGATGCTGACCCGCAGGCCGCACGAGCTCTCCGGAGGGCAGCAGCAGCGTGTCGCGCTCGCCCGCGCGCTCGCCCGGAAACCGGCCCTGATGCTCCTCGACGAGCCGTTTTCCGCGCTCGATACGGGGCTGCGCGAGACTGTCCGGCAGGCTGTGGCGCGCGTGCTCGCCCGAGCCGGCATCACGACCATCCTGGTCACTCATGATCAGGGTGAGGCGTTGTCCTTTGCCGATCAGCTCGCGGTGATGCGTGAAGGCAGGCTTGTGCAATCAGGCCGGCCGGCCGAGCTTTATTGGCGGCCGGCGGATGTCGAAACGGCCCTGTTCCTGGGAAGCGCCGTTCTGTTCGAGGCCAAAATCGAGGAGAAGAGCGTCTCCTGCGGGCTTGGCGAGTTCGAAGCCGAGACAGGCGGTCGCCGCGGGGTTGGCACCATCATGCTCAGGCCTGAGCAGTTCCAGCTGTCGCCGGTCGGTCCGGGCCTCGAAGCCTTGATCGAGAGCGTCGCTTTCCGGGGCGCGCAATGCACTGTGGCACTGCGGACGAACCATGGCGGCGGGGAAATCCGTTTCACCGCACAGGTTTCGAGCATGGACCGGCCGCAGATCGGACAGACCGTTTTCGTATCGGTGAAGGGCACGCCGTTCCTGCTGCCCGGCTCCCGATAGGGGCCGAACCCAACGCCGTTTGGCGGTCGACCGGCGGATGCAGGGCTACTCCTTGACCGCCGGCGCAAAGAGGAACCGCCGTCTGGCGTGCTCTTCCTTCCAGCCTGTCCCCCGCCACGCCTTCATGGCTCTCGTACGGCTCTCAAAGACGGGGATACCGCCGAACGGGAAGCTGGGAAGATGAACGCCCGCGAACAATCCTGTTCAGGCCATGTTCGATAACCGACTGCTCTACTGGCCAGAGCAAAAAGGGAGATTCCCATGCGTCGGTTTGCGATCACAGCACTTGTTGGCTTCGGCATTGCTGCTTCATTGACGTCGGTGCGCGCCAGCGAGGCGTTGCCCGGAGATGTTGCTCGGCGCCTCGACAAGCAGGCGGTGGAGTTCACGATGAGCGAAGCCAAGCGTGAGCGCCTGATGATCATTCAGGAGAATATGGAGCGCCAGCGCTACCATGAGCGTCGTCACGGCTATGGTGGCGGGAACGGATACGGCTACGGACGCCGATACGGCGGCCCGCCTCCCTGGGCGCCGGCTTATGGCTATCGCCGCGACTACGACGACCGCTGGTGATGGGCGTGCAAGAGCGCGAACAGCCACGCGATGTGATCGTTACCGTGTTGCGTTCGATCGGTCGGTGTCTCGCAATTGCAGGGTGTGCGACGTAAATTGCCGTAGAGTAAGACAGCAACATAACTCGATTCCCGTTTGAGTAACGGACCAGCGGAGCAATGCGACGTGTTCGCCTCGCAAATGGATGGTATCATTGCGTATAATTTGTGCTTTACTCTTTTGAAAGATCGGGGCTTTCTACAAGAAGAATGGCCGTCCGCTTGGGGTTGAACGCGGGGGAAGCATGAAGACACAAATGGTTTGTCCGGGCTGCCGGGGCCTTCGTTCGGTCGCGAACCTCGCCTATCCCGGGCACATCGAAGGGTGCCCCCGGTGCGAGGCATCCGGATACATCGCGGTCGCCGACAGGAAAGCTATCCTCCGTACACATAACTCCGCACCCGTTGCCGCAAATGACGTCGGCAAGCTCCGGAAACTGCTCAAGGATAAATGGGATTTGCTGACCTTGGCAGCGCTCAGCCCGCCGTCATCGAGCGCGCTTTCCGAACTCGCACTCTGCGCTTGGATGTAAGCCGGAGGCGCCGATCCTGCGGCGGCCGCTCAGTTCCGTCAGGCGGCTTTGCAGCTGGCCCGACCACGATCGATCTCTTGCTGCTGACATTGTTCTGCTCGTCACGGAGAAGGACCGTCGCTTCTCGACTTGATCCCGCAGGCCAGCCTTACTCACATGTGTTTCGGCAGCATGGGGCCGGAGCGCTGCTCGGGTAGAGGGGCCGATATCGGCCTTGTTCGAGGTCGCGGGGCTGGCAAGCGCGACCCCTAACGATCCTTGGCGACGATGAACTGGAACGCGGCTTGCCGCGACGAATAACCAGTAAGCCGGGGGGTTCGGCATGGATCAGAACGAGTTTCGTTGCGAGACATGTGGCTCTCCACATGTCTCGATTCCGAGCATCCTCAAGCCAGAGAGTGAAGTCGTCTGCGGCCGGTGCGGTGCCTCCATTGCGACGTGGGGGTATTGCGGCGCCATCGCGCTCATTATGATCAATGAACTCCGACATCAGATCTATCCCGCTGATCCGGCTGCGCGGTACGGCTCGTTCCCGAGGTTTTGGTGAGTAGTCATCGCGAATTACCGGATGGCTGGAACTGCTTTGCCTGCGGATATAATTCAGGCTGGGCCAATTCTGTCGGGTGGAGCAGTTGTTACGCAAGCTGACGGCTGGATCGCTCGTAGATCCTGGCTCCCGTCTGTGCGTCTACTCCTTCCAGGTTGACTTCATAGCCCCAAAGCTCATGGATACGGCGCAGCGTCGCGTCGCAGCTGGTGCTTTCCAGCAGAATGCCGCCATTGACCCTGTGCTGCAGACGCAGATGCCTCTGGCCGAGCAGGTCCACATCCACGACCTGAATATCGGAATAGCTTGCGCCAATATCGTATTTCTGGGCCAACGCAGCCCTTATGCGCTCGTAGCCGCGTTCGTTATGGATCGACGCCACAGTGTAGAAGCGTTCATCGGCCGCGTCGGACAGCAGGAACATCCGCCATTTTCGGATCAGGGCTGGGCTGAGATACTGACGCATGAAGGACTCGTCGCGGTGATTAGCCCAGGCGTCGAGCAGAATCGCGCGCCAGTCGCCTTGTCCCGCGATCTCGGGAAACCAGTCGCGATCCTCCGCAGTGGGTTCGGTCGCGATACGCTGGATATCCTGCATCATGTCCAGGCCCAGCGCATAAGGATTGATGCCGGAAAAGCGGGGATCGTCGAAGGCCGGCTGGAAGACGACATTCGAGTGGTTGCGCAGGATTTCCAGCATGGCGCCCTCGCTGATCCGGCCCTGGTCGAACAGCGCGTTCATGACCGTGTAGTGCACGAAGGTCGCGCAGCCTTCGTTCATCACCTGTGTCTGCCGCTGGGGGTAGAAATACTGCGCGATGACCCGCACGATTCTGAGGATCTCGCGCTGCCAGGGCTCGAGGATCAGGCTGTTCTTTTCGAGGAAGTAGAGCAGGTTCTCCTCGGGGAGATTGAGCGCCTTCTTGCGCTCGGCGACCGTATCCTCCGTCTCGTCGGCCTTGGTGCCGTCCGCCGGGCGCGGGACTGTGCGCCATAGATCATTGTAGGAGCGCTCTTCGTATTCCAGCCGCTCGCGAAGGCCCTCGCGCTGCTTGTCGGACGAGAGCTTCGGAGGGCGGCGATAGCGGAACACGCCCTGGTCCATCAGCGCGTGGGCGGCATCGAGAATGGCCTCCACCGCCGCGACGCCGTGCCTTTCCTCGCAGCGGGCGATGAAGCCCTTGGCAAAATCGAGATAGCCCAGGATGGCGCCGGCGTCCGTCCATTGCTGGAACAGATAGTTGTTCTTGAAAAAGTGATTGTGGCCCAATGCCGCGTGCGCGGTCACCAGAGCCTGGAGGGCCATGGTGTTCTCCTCCATCAGATAGACGATGCAGGGATTGGAGTTGATCACGAGTTCATAGGCGAGTCCGCGCCCGCCCTTGCGATAGAGCAGTTCGTGATGGAGGTAATGCTTGCCGAAGGACCAGTGGCGATACATCAGCGGCATGCCGATGGATGAATAGGCGTCGAGCATCTGCTCGGAGGAGATGACTTCCATCTGGACCGGATAGATATCGAGATGGAGCTCCTCCTTCGCAACAGCCTCGATGACGTCGTAAGCACGCGAGAGCGTCCGGAAATTCCAGTCCGAACCGGAGAACAGCAGGTCGAGCCTGGGCGCGTGCTTGGGCATCGGCGCTCCTTTCAGTCGCGCTGCAGTGCCTGTTGTTTGGTGAAGAGCTGGCGGAAGACCGGGTAGATGTCGGCCGCTTTGGCGATGCGGCTCATGTCGAAATTCGACCACCTGTCCTTGACGGCCTGATAGGCGCGCCAGAGCGATGTTCCGTTGTCGGTCGAGCCGAAGATCTCGCTTTCGCGCTCGTCGATGATCTCGACATAGGCGAAATACTGGCACAGGCGCATGATCTCGCCATCCATCAGCGTCAGGCAATGCTCGGAATCGGTGGCAAGATTGTCGCCGTCCGAAGCCTGGGCGGCATAGATGTTCCACTCCCGGCTGGGATAGCGCAGCTTGATGATGCGATGCATTTCATCCAGTGCAGTCGAGACGACGGTTCCCCCGCTCTGCGTGCTGTAGAAGAAGGTGTCCTCGTCCACCTCCTGCGCCGCGTGGGTATGGCGGATGAAGACGATGTCCGTGCGGTCGTAGCGCCGCTTCAGGAAAAGATGCAGCAGGACGAAGAAGCGTTTGGCGAGATCCTTCTCGCGTTCGCCCATCGAGCCCGAGACGTCCATGAGGCAGAACATGACCGCCTTCGCGTTCGGCAGGGGCTGCGGGTCGAAGCGATTGAAGCGGATGTCGACCGGGTCGACGAAGGCGATGACCTTGCGCCGGCGCTCCAGCCGGTCGAGTTCCTCGCGTAGGCTGGCGATACGCTGGCGGGCCTCGGGATCTGCTCGGTGGGATTCAAGGCTGGCCAGCTCCCGCAGGATTGCCTCGAGCTCCGCGCGCTTGGGCCGTCGGAGCGCGATGCGGCGGCCGTGGCTGTTACGCATGGTGCGCGCGACGCTGATGTTGGTGGGCGACCCGCTCACCGAAAAGCCGGCCCGCCGCGGCTTGAAGGCGAGAATTTCCTTGAGGTTGAGCTTGACCATGTCGGGAAGCGCGAGATCCTCGAAGAACAGGTCGAGCACCTCTTCGCGCGACAGCACGAAGCGAAAGTCATCCTCGGACGACTGCGAGCCCGGTGACGATCCCGCCCCGCCACCTTGGCCCGGTTTCGGCATCCGGTCCCCCGGAGAAAAATGCTTGTTTCCGGGCAGGACGTATTGGCGATGACCGCTATCCTTCGCATCGCGAAAGCTCGGCTCGCGCGTCTCGTTCGCGGGCATCGAGATGGCACGCTCGCCGTCCGCATCGGCGATCTTGCCGGATCGGATCTGTTCTTGGATGTTCCGCTTCAGCTCCGTGCGCACGCGGCGCAGGAAGCGCTGGCGATTGCCGAGGCTTTTGTCTTTCGGGTTCAATCGACGGTCGATGAAGATGGGCATGGGACCGCTCGGGCCGACGTCAACCCGCCTTGTTCACGCGCATGTACCAATCCACCAGGCGCCGGACCTGGCGCTCGGTGTAACCCCGCTCCACCATACGCTCGACGAAGCCCTGGTGCCGCTTCTCGGTCACGCTGTCCTGCTTCGAGCCGAAACTGATGACGGGAAGCAGATCCTCGACCTGTCCGAACATCCGCTTCTCGATGACCTCGCGGAGCTTTTCATAGCTGGTCCAGGAAGGATTGCGGCCGTTGTTGCGGGCCCGCGCACGCAGCGTGAACTTCACGACCTCGTTGCGGAAATCCTTGGGATTGGCGATGCCCGCCGGCTTCTCGATCTGGGATAGTTCGTTGTCCAGAACCTGGCGGTTCAGGATCTGGCCGGTATCGGTATCCTTGTAGTCCTGGTCCTCGACCCACGCATCGGCATAGGCGATATAGCGGTCGAACAGGTTCTGGCCGTACTCGCCATAGGATTCGAGATAGGCCTTCTGGATCTCGTGCCCGATGAACTCGGCGTAGCGTGTGGCAAGCTCCGACTTGATGAAGTCGAGATAGGCCGCTTCCGTCTCCTTGGGGAACTGCTCGCGCTTGATCGCCCCTTCCAGGATGTACATCAGGTGCACGGGATCGGCGGCGAGTTCCTGGGTATCGTAGTTGAATGTCTGCGAAAGGATCTTGAAGGCGAAGCGCGTGCTCACGCCGGTCATGCCTTCGTCGACTCCGGCGGCGTCGCGGTATTCCTGGATTGCCTTTGCCTTGGGCTCCAGCTCCTTGAGATTCTCGCCGTCATAGACGCGCATCTTTGTGTAGAGCGGCGAATTCTCGAATTCGGTCAGCCGTGTCGAGACCGAGAATCGGCTGAGGATGTCGAGCACTTCGGGAGCGCAGGGGCTGTTGGCGAGTTCGCTCTCGCGCAGCAGCTTTTCGTAGATCTCCCGCTCTTCGGTAACGCGCAGGCAATAAGGCACCTTGATCACCAGAATGCGGTCAAGGAACGCCTCGTTGTTCCTGTTGTTCTTGAACTGGAGCCATTCCGACTCGTTGGAGTGAGCCAGCACGATGCCCTGGTAGGGAAACGCGCCGAAATTCTCTGTGCCGTTGTAGCTGCCCTCCTGGGTCGCGGTCAGCAGAGGATGCAGAACCTTGATCGGCGCCTTGAACATCTCGACGAATTCGAGCAGGCCTTGCGTCGTCCGGTTCAGCCCGCCGCTATAGGAATAGGCATCGGGGTCCGACTGGCTGAAATTCTCGAGCTGTCGGATGTCCACCTTGCCGACGAGCGTCGAGACATCCTGGTTGTTCTCGTCGCCCGGCTCCGTCTTGGCGATGCCGATCTGGCGCAGCCGCGACGGCATCAGCTTGACGACGCTGAACTTGGAGATGTCGCCGGACAATTCGTCGAGCCGCTTCGCCGCCCATGGCGAGATCAGGCCGGAGAGGCGCCGCCGTGCGATGCCGTATTTGTCCTCGAACAGACCGCCCATGCGGTCCGGGTGAAACAAGCCCAAAGGTGATTCAAACACCGGGCTGATCTTGCCGCCCACCTTGAGCGTGTAGAACGGCCGCTCCTCCACGAGCTTCTTCAGCCGCTCCGCCAGCGAGGACTTGCCGCCGCCGACCGGGCCGAGGAGATAGACGATCTGCTTGCGCTCCTCCAGCCCTTGCGAGGCATAGCGGAAATAGCCGGCGATCCGCTCGATCGTATCTTCCATGCCGTAGAAATCGGCGAAGGAGGGATAGATCTTGATGGTCCTGTTACCGAAAATCCGGCCGAGCCGCTCGTCCTTGCTGGTGTCGAACAATGTCGGCTTCCCGATAGCGTCGACCATCCGCTCGGCCGCGGAGGCATACATCGATTTATCTTCGCGACATGCCAGCAGGTATTCCTGCAGGCTCATCTCCTCCTGTGAGTAGCTCCGGTAATCCTCGGAGAATAAGCGGAATACCTCGCTGTCTCTCTCGATCATGGCAGCCATCCACCGATCGGTGGTCTCCTCGACGACGGCTCTCAACACTCAACCGACGATAGTATCGCAAGTTCCTGCCCAATGCATGAACGTCTTCTGCGGCGTCCTCGTGGCAGCCATGTGTTCGGCGGCAGATACCTCGCCGCCACAGGATGCGGCCTCGCGCCTAGGTGGCGGCGTGTCGGAGAAGAAAAGCGCTTGCCGCGCAGCTCGGCTGACGATGCACGCTGCCCGGAGCGCGTTGAGCCGGGTGTCCGCCATCGGCCGAGGCCAGCAGGAAGCGTTCGGCAAAGCAGATCAGAACGTTCGATTCAATGCGTTTGATTGGATGATTTTTCTAAAAGATGGTGCCAGAAAGAAAGAGTTATTCTAATCCCTGGCGCCCCATCCATGAGTGACGTTTCCGCAATCTTCCGTTCGCCAATCCAGCGAGCTGGGCAACTCCTGCCTGGCTTTGGGCTTTGCGTGCTCATCAGCGCCGCGGCCTACGGCCTCGAAGTGCTGGAAGCACATCTGACGGGCCGTGCGTGGCTGGAGGCTCTCGTACTGGCAATCCTGCTCGGCACCGCCGTGCGGACCTTCTGGCGCCCTTCGACGTTCTGGCTGCCGGGGATCGCGTTTTCATCGAAGATGGTTCTGGAAATCGCGATCGTGCTCCTCGGAGCGTCGCTGAATGCCGAGGCCATCATCGCGGCCGGGCCAAGCTTGATCGTTGGCATCGCCGCGGTCGTCGCAGTCGCGCTTGCCGTCAGCTTTCTGATCGGACGCGTGCTGGGCCTGCCCAAGCGCATGGCCGTCTTGGTTGCCTGCGGCAATTCGATCTGCGGCAACTCGGCCATCGCGGCGGTGGCGCCCGTGATCGGCGCAAGCGGTCACGACGTGGCGGCATCCATCGCATTCACCGCGGTGCTGGGCGTCCTGGTGGTGCTGGGCCTTCCGCTGCTGGTGCCGCTGTTGCAACTGTCGGATATCCAATACGGCGTGCTGGCGGGCCTCACCGTCTACGCGGTCCCGCAGGTTCTTGCGGCAACGGCACCGGTTGCGGCCACCAGTGTCCAGATCGGAACGCTCGTGAAGCTCGTGCGTGTGCTGATGCTTGGGCCGGTCGTTCTCATCCTTTCAATTCTGAGCAGCCGGGCGCAGGCCAAGGCCGACAATTTCGCCGGAGCGAACCAGCCCCGTAGCCGCTTGCCCGTGCATAAGCTCGTCCCATGGTTCATCATCGCCTTCCTGGCGATGGCGGCGCTCCGTTCGCACGGCGGTATCCCGGCGGTTGCTCTTGCACCTATCGCTCAAGCTGCGACGATCCTGACGATCATCTCGATGGCCGCGTTGGGGCTTGGCGTCGACATTCGCGCGGTTGCCAGGGCTGGTCGGAGCGTAACGGCGGCGGTTTTCCTTTCTCTGCTCGCGCTCGCCGCGGTCAGCGTCGGCCTGATCCGACTGCTGGGCATCTCGTAAATTTGTATCGGGGCTCCCGGCAGAGGCGCCGCCAACGGAGCGAGACAGCATCAGGTTCGAGAGGTGTTGCCCTGCGAGCGATGATCGAAGAAGCGTTGCGCAGCAACTGGAAGAGCCTTTTTTCCTATGCGCTCCGCCTGACCGACAATGCCGACGCTGCTGCGGACCTGCTCCAGTCTTGCGCTCTCAAGGCTCTCGGGAGCTCGGGTGCTCAGCCCCGCCCTGAAGCCGTGCGCGCTTGGTTGTTCAAGATCGTCCGCAATGCCTGGATCGACAATTATCGCCGCACCCGCCACATCCATGACGAGCCTGAAAACGGAGCTGTGGAGGAGGGGCCCGGCTTCGACTATCGCTACGATGACAGCATCATTGCTGAAATCACCGTTCGGCAGGCCTTGAAGCAAATACCGCCCCACCACCGCGAGATCATCGAACTGGTTGATTTGGCCGGGTTCAGCTATGGCGAGGTCGCATCTATCCTGGGCATGCCGCAAGGGACGATCATGAGCCGGTTGAGCCGGGCCAGGCAGGCATTGCTGGCAGTCATCGAGCGCGAGAACCTGCGCCCGCTCCAGTCGAGGCACCGACATGCACGGTGAAACATCGGCTGGGGGAGACAGAGTTTCCCTCGACAGGTTGAATGCCTACGTCGACGACGAGCTCTCGCCCGAGGACGCAGCCAATGTTGCGGCCGCGATCGCCTGTGACCCACGGCTGGCCGAGCGCGTGGCGACGCTGTCGCGGCTGCGCGCCGTCACACGCCGCCTGCCTCCCGAGATGGCGCCGCCGGCATTCATGCTGCCGCGCAGGCGTCGTTTCAGCGCGGCCCTGCCTATCGCGGCCGCTCTGGCGCTCGCAGCATGCATCGGTTTCCTCGCCCTGCGCCCCTCCGGCCCGGCGACGGCGCCTGACGGAGTGCTCGCCGCAGCGGTCGAGGCTCATCGCCACTGGATCGCAGGACGCCAGGCTGAGGCGCTGGAGCAGCGCGTCCGGATCGATCTCGCTGCCGCCCAGAGCGGACACCTTCCCGATTTGCGTGCCTCCGCGTTGGAGCTCACTTATCTCTCGCTCGATCCGACGTCGGGCGATGGAGGCCTGCTGGCCGGCTATCGCGGCCCACATGGCTGCCGGCTCGGGCTCTGGATGGCACCGCATTCCGGACGCTGGAATGCAGCGCCGGCCAGGTCCGACCGCGATGGGCTGCGCATTCGCGCGTGGAGTGCGGTGGGAGCCGATTATGCGCTGCTCAGCCAGGGCATGGATCCAGCGCGTCTCGACCGCCTTGCCGACGTCATCGCCAAGCTGACCCGTCAGAAGCAGGCGCCGACCGACGAGCAGGTTGCGGCTCTCCGGGACGTGCCGAATATCGGCCAGCCTTGCGGCGCCTGACCACTTTCTTTCCTCGATATGGAATAAATCGACGCTCTCATGCGTCTCAATCTCCCGAGGAATGTGTCCTCGGGAGAAACGCCATGTTGAACAGACGACAGATGCTGACATCTGCCGGCAGTGCCGCATTGGGGGTGGGAGCCGTCGCGATCGCTGGATCGCGTTTCTCGGTCCTGGCCGCCGAAACCGTCAAACTGCCTTTCGAGAACGGCGAGCGCGAACTCGTCAAAGTGCCGGGAAAACGCCCGCTGATCCAGCAGACAGCTCGCCCGCCGCAGCTTGAGACGCCGTTCTCTGTCTTCAACGATGGTGTCATCACGCCGAACGACGCCTTCTTCGTTCGCTACCATCTCGCCGACATTCCGCTGGAGATCGATCCCGAAACCTTCCGGCTCGAGGTGAAAGGCAAGGTATCCAAGCCGCTCTCGCTGTCGCTGCGCGAACTGAAAGGCAGCTTCCCTGCGATCGAGGTCGTTGCGGTCAACCAGTGCTCCGGCAATAGCCGCGGCTTCGTCGAGCCGCGGGTCGCCGGCGGCCAGCTCGGCAACGGTGCCATGGGCAATGCGCGCTGGCGCGGCGTCTCGCTCAAGGCTGTGCTGGAACGAGCCGGGGTCCAGCCGGGAGCCGTGCAGGTGGCCTTCGGGGGGCTCGACGGCCCGGTTTCGCCCGATACGCCCGACTTCACGAAGGCGCTCGCGCTCGACCATGCCCGCGACGGTGAAGTCATGCTGGCCTATGCCATGAACGGGACCGATCTTCCCTGGCTCAACGGCTATCCGCTGCGCCTCGTCGTGCCCGGCTATTACGGCACCTATTGGGTCAAGCACCTGAACGAGATCACCGTGCTGGACAAGGAGCTCGACAGCTTCTGGATGAAGACGGCCTACCGGATTCCCGACAATGATTGCGCCTGCGTCGAGCCCGGAAAGGCGCCCGTGGCGACGATCCCGATCAACCGCTTCACCGTTCGCTCCTTCATCACCAACGTGCTGGACGGCGCGAAGGTCAAGGCGGGCCAACTGGCGCTGCGCGGCATCGCCTTCGATGGGGGCGCCGGCATCGCCGAAGTCCAGGTTTCCGGCGATGGCGGGCAGTCCTGGGTCAAGGCCGGTCTGGGGCAAGATCTCGGCAAGTACTCCTTCCGCGAATGGAAGGCGAATGTCCCCGTGGCAGCCGGCGAGCAGAAGCTCATGGTCAAGGCCACCAACGCCAAGGGCCAGACCCAGCCGATGCAACCGCTCTGGAACCCGTCCGGCTACCTGCGCAATGTCGTCGAGACGACGCGCGTCACGGCAGCGTGAGGGAGATTGTCATGACGATGACCACTTGCCGCCCCCGCACGTTCGGCGCCGTATTCATCCTGGCGTTTGCCCTTGCCGGAACCGCGCTCGCCGCTCCGAAGACCTATAAGCTCCCGGACGAGACGGCCACGCTCAAGCCCGGCTCCGAGCCGGGCTTCGAGGCCGCCAAGAACAATTGCACGGCCTGTCACTCGGTCGACTACATCAACTACCAGCCGAGCAGGAAGGGGCAGGCCTTCTGGGATGCCGAGGTCCAGAAGATGATCAAGGTCTACAAGGCCCCGATCGACGAGAAGGACGCCAAGGCCATCGCGGAGTACCTCGGCCAGACCTACTGACCGGACTGGGGCCGGCGCCTATTGCCAGGGGCCTGTCTCCAGCCGCGGACCCTCTTTTGAGACGTGGCGGCCCTTGGCGGGGCCGCCAGCGTCGCATCGCGCCGTGTCTATCGATCGAAAAGGCCTGATCGGGCGAGGGCGCTCGCAGTGCTGGGACTGAAGGCTGCGGGGATGTCGTATACGAGGACCAGTCTCAGCAGTGCCTTGACGTCGACGTCGTGAGGCTGGGCGGCGAGGGGATCGGGAAAGAACAGAAGCACGTCCAATTCGCCTTGCGCAATCATCGCGCCAACCCGCTGATCGCCGCCAAGCGGGCCGCTTTTGACCAGGCGGATATTGAGATCGGGAAGCGAGGATTTCAGCACGCCACCCGTCGTCGCCGTCGCGATGACGGTATGATGCGCGATCAAGTTTGCGTGCTGCACGGCCCAGGCAGCGAGATCCGGCTTCTTGCTGTCATGGGCCACCATACCGATCGTGAGAGACATCGCGCTCAGCCCCCGAAGACGCACTTGAGTTCCTCGACTTCGGTCTCGCCACGAAACTTGTCGCTGCGGCCGGAGCTGAGGATCAGGAGCTTCGCAATCTGGTCGAGCCCGTCAGCCGCGTAAACAGCGCTTCGGAGATCCTTCCCGGAAACCACCGCCCGCGCCAAGCCTTCGAGGGTGGCGAGCGCGAGGGCGAAGAAATCCACCTGTCGGAAGGAGCCCGATCTTGCCGGGTTCATCCGGCCTTTCGTCGCTTCAGCTGTCGGTGTTGGTCCAGGCGACCGAGAGCCCGACCACGCCGTGCCTGGCGATCAACTGACCAACGAGTCCCGTTTGGATGGCCGCCGAGACGAAGCTGCGAAGATAATCGAGCGCGACGCCGGACGCCTTGGGCGTGCCGAGCGCCTGCTGGACGGCCATGAAGCGGCCGGGAAGAATCCGCGAACCCGGTAGCTTCTTTTCGTCCTCGATCAGCTTCGGCCTCAGGCCTGCCAGAGCATCGAGCTTGCCGTCGACGAAATGCTGATAAGCTTCGTCGAAATTGAGCCCCGTCACGAGTTCGGCCTCGCGGACGTTCCGTTCGAGCCACAGGCCATACGCCGTGCGGGCGGCAACCGCGATGCGCCGCCCCCTCATGTCCACCTCTGCCAGGGATTGCAGAGACGATCCCGGAGGAACCAGATAGGTCGCCTCGATCTCGGCATAGGCCGGGGTGAAGTCGATAACGGCGGCGCGCTGGGGTTCGGCCCCAAGCAGCGCCACGTCCCACTCGTCTCGCTCAGCCGCATCTGCGAGTTTGCCGGGCGATTCATAGGGAATGTATTTCAGCGGCAGGCTCAGGCAGGCCGCCAAGGTGGCCGCCATGTCGGGTGAGACGCCGGCCGGGCCGCCATCGGCTGTCTGGCTCGAAACAAGCAGAAAGTTCGACAGGTTGATGCCGGCTCGCAGCACGCCATGACGCGATAGCACGTGGCGAACCGCATCCGGCGGAGCGCCGACGATCTGGCTGATGAGCTTTGCCTCTTCGCCCATCGTCAGGCCGTCCGCAGGGTTTCGGCGACGAGTTCGCCGAAGCGCGTCGTGCCGGCCTTGCCGCCAAGATCGGGAGTGCGTGAGGCGGGATCGGTCAGCACGGTGTCGATGGCCTTGTCGATGGCATGGAACGCCTGCTCGAAAGCCGGCAGCTTGCGCTTTTCGCCTAACCACTGCAGGAGCATGCCGCAAGACAGGATCATCGAAACCGGGTTCGCCTTGTCCTGGTTCTGGATATCCGGGGCGGAACCATGCTGGGCCTGGGCGCAGCAATGCGTGTCGCTGGCCATCATCGAGCCGGCAAGACCCAGGCTGCCGGACAGCTCGCTGGCCAGATCCGAGATGATGTCGCCATAGAAGTTTGTTGCGCAGATGACGTCGAACCGCTCGGGGCTCCGAACCAGATGCGCCGTCGAGGCATCGATCAGGAGGTCATCGAGCTTCACATCCGGGAACTCCGCGGCGACCTTGCGCACTTCACGCAGAAAAAGGCCGTCGGTCTGATGGAAGCTGTTCACCTTGTGGACGGCCGTCACCTTCTTGCGGCGCTTGGAGGCGAGCTCGAAGGCGCGCCGCGCAATGCGGTTCGAACAGTGAGCCGTGATCTTGCGCAGCGAGATCGCCATGTCCGGCGAGGGCATCAACTCCGCCCAGCCGAGATGCATGTTGCGATCCGGATAAAACCCCTCGGTGGCCTCGCGCATGATGACGAGATCCATCGTCTTCCCGGGCTTCATGTTGGACTCGATGAAGGGGCGCGTGCGGGCCGGGCGCACATTGGCGTAGAGATCGAGGCCTATGCGGAAGCCGGCGGAAACGTTGCGTCCGCCTTTCTCGGGCGCCGGGTAGTCGGCGTGCGACTGGGTGCCGAGGATCACGCCATCGAAATCCGACCGCGCCCGATCAAGCACGCTTTCGCGCAGCGTGGTGCCGTGCTTCTCGAGGCTCTTGAAGCCGACATCGTCGTATTCGAACTGGAGGCCGAGACCGAAGCGGTCGCTCGCGACTTCGAGGACAGCCATCGAGGCGGAGACAATCTCCGGGCCGATGCCGTCGCAGGGCAGGACGAGAATTTTCATTTTGGCTTTCCTCGGGCACCGTCACGGTCTTTGAATTGGCTATTAAATGTAATAAAACCAATAATGGGTCAAGGTGGCCTGGGGTGATTGCCATCGCCCACGCGACCTGCGATCACTCATGGAGTTCAATCGGCGCCCGTCATGCCCAATAGCCCTCTCGCTCTTCGCATCGCCAACGACATCATCGCGCGCATTGGGATGGGAGAGTTTGGAACAGGTTCGCACCTCGCGACCGAAGCGCTCGCCAAGCGCTTCGAGGTTTCGCGTTCGCCTGTTCGCGAGGCGCTTGCTCTCCTTTGCGATCAGGGGGTTATCGAGAATCGGCGTAATCGCGGATTCTTCGTGCTCGCGACGGAGCGCCGCAAGGGCGGGGAGGGCGCGCTGGAACCATTCGGTCCTGCGGAGAGCGATCCCTATTACCAGCTGGCGGAAGACTGGCTGAAAGACCGGATCGGCGCGGAACAGACCGAGCAGGCCGTCCGGGAGCGATACAATCTCACGCGCTCGCAGGCTCAGGATCTTCTGTCCCGTGCCGCTCGCGAAGGCTGGGCGGAACCGAAGCCGGGATATGGCTGGAAGCTGCGCCAGGTCGCCAAAACCGCCGAGGCGTTCGAGGAAATCTATCGCTTCCGGGCGGTGATCGAGCCGGCAGCGCTACTCGAGCCAAGCTTCCGTTTCGACAAGGCCATGGCGGCGTCGCTCCGTCGAACCCAGGAGCGCCTCGCTTCAGGCAATCTCGAGGGGCTGGCTCCCGCGGCCATGACCGCTGCCGGTGCCGAGTTCCACGAGGGCATCATCAAAATGTCGGGCAATCCGATGTTTTTCCATGCTTTGGAGCGGGCGAACCAGCTCCGGCGCCTGGCGGAATACCGCCTGAAAGTGAATCCGCAGCGCATTGCTGTTCAGAGCACCGAACACCTCCAGATCCTCGATCTCCTTGCCAAGGGAGATAATCTGGAGGCGGCCCATTTGATGCGCCGGCATCTCAGCGGCGCATTGGCTTCCAAGTCACCGGTCGTGCATCCGAAATCGGGCGACGCCGACCGCGCCGCCTAGCTCCGTTTCCCGGCGAGGCGCGAGGGGCCTTCGAGGCGCCAAAATGCGCGTCAAAAGGAAAATGGTTTTATATCTTGATAAAGCCAATCTGCGAAGATAGGCTCCTCCCCACAATGAAAAGCAACGGGAGGGTAGCAATGATGGATCGTCGGCAATTCGTGCTCGCGTCGGCTGCGGGCCTTGGGGCGCTCGGCTGTGGTTCGCCGTCCCGTGCCCAGGAACTGCCCGCCGGCTATCCGGCCGACTACAAGGCGGTCATCGAAAAGGCGCGCGCCGAAGGTGTCGTTTCGATCTACACCTCGACCGACGACGTGCAAGGGCGCCCGATCGTCGAGGCTTTCCAGAAGGCCTTTCCCGGCATTCGCGTCGATTACAACGATCTCGGCACCAACGGCGCTTACAACCGCATCATTTCCGAAGCGGCTGCCAAGCAGGTCGGCTCGGATATCGTCTGGACCTCGGCGATGGACCTCCAGATGGTGCTTGTCCAGAAGGGGCTTGCCGAGGCCTACAAGTCGCCCGAAGCCAGCCATCTGCCGAGCTGGGCCAATTTCAACGACACCCTCTACGGCACCACGGTCGAGCCGGTCGGAATCCTTTACAACAAGGCTCAGCTCGCCCAGTTCAAGCTGCCGCAGACCAGGCCGGAACTGCTGGCGTTCATGCGTGACAACAAGGATGCGTTGAAGGGCAAGCTCGCAACGTTCGATCCGGAAAAGAGCGGGACGGGTTTCCTGTTCTTCAGCAACGATGCCCGCAACATGCCGGATACGTTCGACCTCGTTCGCGCGTTCGGAGCAACCGAGGGCAAGACCTACGGCAGTTCCGGTGCGATGCGCGAAAAAATCGTGTCCGGAGAGCATTGGCTCGCGTTCAACGTCATCGGCTCCTACGCCATCGAGTGGGCGGCGAAGAATCCGGCGCTCGGCTACATCCTGACCTCGGACCACACCGCAGCGTTTTCGCGCGTTGCCAATATCTCCAAGGGCGCCCCGCACCCCAACGCGGCCAGGGTCTTCTTTGACTTCCTGATAGGTGCCACGGGTCAGTCGGCGCTGGCGTCGGTGGGTGCGCCCTCGATCCGAACCGACGTCACCAGCGGTCTGAACCTGACCAAGCTGACCGAGATGGCCAAGGGTAACCTCAAGCCGATCCCGGTCACGGCCGCGCTCCTCGAGGCAACCGAGCCGAAGAACCGCACGGATTTCTTCCGCCGCTGGAAAGAGGCGCTGCGCGGCTGAGCCGTCAGTCCTCCGAGGGATCCAATGTCACTCGCAGCTCAAGCACCCCGCTTCAGGGCCACGGTTATCCTGGCCCTGTTCGCGATGGTCGCGGCGCCGGCCGCTCTCATCATCTACCAGAGCTTTCTCAGCGCTCCGTTCTTTGACGAGGCGGCTCGACCCAGCCTGGAAGCCTATCAGTTCATTCTGACAGACCCCGAATTCTATCGGGCTCTCTGGACGACGACCCTCTACGCCATCGGCATGATCGTCGTCGCCGTGCCGCTGGGAGGGCTTTTGGCCTTCCTGATCACGCGCACCGATCTCAAGGGGCGGGGCTGGCTTGAGCCGCTCGTCCTGGTTCCGATGTTCCTGTCCTCGATCGTGCTCGCCTTCGGCTACACGGTAGCCGTCGGGCCGTCCGGCTTCGTCACGATCGCGTTCCGGAACATCTTCGGATCAGCTCCCTGGAGCATCTACACGCTCCCCGGCATCATCCTGATCGGCGGCCTCAGCCACGTCCCGACCGTCTATCTCTACGTCGCTTCAGCGATGCGCCGCCTGCCCAGCGACCTGGAAGAGGCTGCCAGAACGGCGGGGGCCAGCATCTGGCGTGTGTCTCTCGACGTCACGCTGCCGATGGTGCTCCCGGCACTGGTCTTCAGCGCGGCGCTCAATCTTCTGCTGGGTTTCGAGACCTTCGGCATCCCCCTGGTGCTTGGAGACCCAAATGGCATCCTGGTGCTCACGACCTACATCTACAAGGTCAATACGATCTTCGGCGCGCCGACCTATCAGGTCATGGCGGCCGTGACGGTCTTCCTCATCCTTATCACCCTGCCGCTGGTCTTCATCCAGCGCCGGCTCCTGCGCCATGCCCGCCGCTTCGCGGCCGTGGGCGGGAAGGGGGCGCGCACCAATCTCCTCAAGCTCGGCGGCGCGGGGCAACTGATCGCGCTCTCGATCATCGGGCTGTGGCTGCTGGTTTCGGTGGTCCTGCCGGTGGGCGGGGTCGTGCTGCGCGCCTTCGTCGAGAACTGGGGCGAGGGCGTCCGGCTCTCCGAGCAATGGACGCTCGCCAATTTCCGCGCGGTCTTCGAGATCCAGAGCCTGTCCCGCGGTATCGTCAATACGGTCCTGCTGGCAGCCGTCGGCGGTGCGCTCGCGGTCGCGTTCTACCTGCTGGTCGGTCTTGCGGGGCACCGCAATCACGGCCGGACCGGCACGCTCCTGGATTACTCCGTCCTCATCCCGCGGGCGCTGCCGGGCTTGATCGTCGGTCTCGCCTTCTTCTGGCTGTTCCTGTTCGTGCCTTTCCTGGTGCCGCTGCGGACGACGCTGTTCAGCCTGTTGATCGCCTACGTCATCGTCGGGCTGTCCTATGGCCTTCGCATCATCCAGGCGACGTTGCTGCAGGTGGCGCCGGAGCTCGAGGAATCGGCGCGCACCGCCGGTGCCACGACCTTCCACACCTGGCGGGACGTGGTGATCCCGCTGGTTCGCCCGGGACTGGCCGGCGCGTGGGCGATGATCATGATCGTCTTCCTGCGCGAGTATGCCACCGGCGTCTATCTGATGAGCGCCGGAACCGAAGTGATCGGCTCGCTGATGGTGTCGCTGTTGACGTCGGGCGCGATGGACCAGATCGCCGCGCTCTCCTTCATCTCAATCCTGCTGACTGCGGTCGGCTTGACGCTGGCCCTGCGGCTGGGAGCCAAGATCCATGACTGACCTCGTCGTCGACAACGTCCAGAAATGGCTGGGCGGCCTGCAGATCCTGTCCGGGGCGAGCTTCACTGCAGAGAAGGGCAGGATCGTCGCGTTGCTCGGCGCCTCGGGCAGCGGCAAGACCACGCTGCTGCGTTGCATCGCCGGCCTGGAGCAGCCCGAGATCGGTGTCATCAAGATCGGTGGCACCAGCGTTCTCGACGACAAGGCCGGTGTCGCGCTGCCGCCCGAGCAGAGGCAGATCGGTCTCGTCTTCCAGTCCTATGCGCTCTGGCCGCACAGAACCGTTTTCGAGAACGTTGCCTATGGCCTGAAGCTCCGGAATGTCGGTGCGAGCGAAATCAAGGCCAAGGTCGAAGCCATCCTGGAGAAGCTCGGCCTTGCGCATCTTGCGGCACGCTATCCCGACCAGTTGTCGGGCGGTCAGCAGCAGCGCGTCGCGATCTGCCGCGCCCTGGTCTACGAACCGAAGGTCCTGCTCCTCGACGAGCCTCTCTCGAATCTCGACGCAAAACTGCGTGAGGAAGCAAGGTTTTGGATCCGCAAGTTGATCCTCGATCTGAAGATCTGTGCCATCATGGTCACGCATGACCAGGCCGAAGCCCTGGCCATCGCTGACCAGGTCCTGCTGCTGAAGGGCGGCGGCATCGTCCAGTCGGGAACCCCGCTCGACATCTACAGCAAGCCGGAGACGTTCTACGCCGCCGACTTCATGGGCACGAACAACGTCTTGAGCGGTCAGCTTGTAAGGGCGTCAGGGCAGGCCGATGCAATCGCCTGCGCTGGCCTGTCCCTGCCGGGTGTCTGGAAGGACAGGGAGGCTCCCGCGGACCCGAACGCCGTGCGTGCCGTCATCCGGATGGAGGCGATCTCGGTTTCGCCGGAGGCGAGCTCCGGCAGCGCGCCGTTCGATGTCGAGGGCTGCATCTATCTCGGAGAGAAATGGGAGTACCGGCTGAAGCGGGGGGATCTGCGTCTGCGCGCACAAGGTCACGAGCCGCTGAGCGCGGCAGTCGCGCACTGCCGGATCCCGGCTTCGGCGACCTGGCTGTACAATCCCTGAGGGTGGACCAATGTCCGACCGCATCCGCATTGCGCTCGTCCACGCGACGCCGGTGGCCGTCGATCCGATCGCCCAGTCGTTTCGGCATATCTGGCCTGAGGCCGATACGATCGGTGTCCTGGACGATGGCCTGGCCTTGGATCGGGCCGCCGCTGGGGAGCTCACCGAGGCCTTGTCGCGCCGCATTGCGGCGCTGGCTCGGTACGGCCTCTCGACCGGCGCAAGCGCGATCCTCTTCACCTGCTCGGCCTTCGGGCCGGCCATCGAGGAGGCGGCTCGCATCCTGCCGGTTCCAGTCCTGAAGCCGAATGCGGCGATGTTCGAGGAGGCCCTCGGCTATGGCGAAAACATCGGGATGGTCGCGACCTTCGGTCCGGCCGTCGCCATGATGGAGCAGGAGTTTGCAGAAGAAGCAAAGCGGCTCAGGCCGAGTGCCCGGCTGACCTTGTACCTGGCCTCCGGTGCCATCGAGGCGCTCAGGGCCGGCGACGCCGAAACGCATAATCAGCGCGTTTCCGAAGGCGTGGCCGAACTCGGCGAGCGGGACGCGATCCTGCTCGCTCATTTTTCGACGTCGCGTGCAGGCGCGGCCTGCCGGGCGCTGACGTCACGGCCGGTTCTCTCGTCGCCGGATGCCGCCGTCAGAAAACTTCGGCGCCTGCTGGGTGGCTGAACAACATCGCTCAAGGGCAAGCCTGGCCGGCGCCGCCATGCAGAAGCTGGTGACGGCCGGGTCCCCCCTCGAGCCGACATCTTGAACAAGGCGGGCTTCAAGCCCGATCGAGAACGTGCAGTTGAGACAGAAAGCCGAATGGAAGTCCTTGGAGGCGGCGGGCGAGACGTTCCGCCGCCTCGACGTTGCATCGCTCCTCGGGGCGGATTTTCGGCGATTGCCGCATGTCCTGCGCATTTTGCTCGAGAATGCGATGCGGTCGGCTCCCGCAGAGGAGACCGCGCATCTTCCGCGGGCGCTTCGGGAGTGGCTCGCAGGCGGCAGCAGTCTTGTCGAAATCCCGTTCCTGCCAAACCGGATCATGATGCACGATACGACCTGCGGCCCGGCGCTGGTCGATATTGCCGCGATGCGTGACGTCCTCGCCGAAAGCGGGCGCGACCCGGATCTCCTGACGCCGCGCATTCCTGTCGATGTCTCCACAGACCATTCATCCGGCGTCGACTTCTTCGGCCGCGCCGATGCATTCCAGCGGAATCTCGAGAAGGAATTTGCGCGCAACGCCGAGCGCTATCGCCTGATGAAGTGGGCGGCTTCGACCATGCCAGGCATCCGGGTTCACCCCCCGGGATCGGGCATCATGCACACGATCAATCTTGAACGACTGTCCAAGGTCGTCGCCAGCGAGATGCACCAGGGCGAATGCCGTGCCTTCCCGGACGTTCTGCTGGGAACCGATAGCCACACACCCACCGTCAATGGTCTCGGCGTGCTCGGTTGGGGCGTCGGCGGCCTGGAGGCCGAGGGGGCTCTCTTTGGCGTCCCGGTCGTCCTGCGCATCCCTGATGTGATCGGCGTGAAACTCGTCGGGCGACTGCGGGATGGCGTGCTGGCCACTGACCTCGCACTCGAGGTGACCCGCGCGCTGCGCGCCATCGGGGTCACAGGCGATTTTGTCGAGTTCTTCGGTTGGGGCGTCTCGACGCTTTCGGTTGGAGAGCGCGCTGCGATCGCCAATATGGCGCCGGAATACGGGGCGTCGACCGGCTATTTCCCCATCGATGAGAGGGTTCTGGCGTATCTCGCGCGGATAGGTCGGCCGCCCCGGGACTGCAGCCTGGTCGAGGCCTATGCGAAGGCCTGCGATCTCTGGTTTGATCCCGACGCTGAACCGCGCTTCACAAGAACGATCACAGTCGACCTCGACGCCATCGAAGCAAGCGTGGCAGGTCCGCGTCGCCCGCAGGACAGGCTGCCTGCCGGCGGCACTCGCTCCGCCTTCAAGCCACCTTTGTCGACTGCGGGCGACGTTACTATACCGGACGGGGCTGTCGTGATCGCAGCCATCACCAGTTGCACGAACACATCGGACGCCAGTCTGCTCGCCGCCGCCGGCGTCTTGGCCCGGAAGGCCCGCGCCCGCGGATTGAAGCCGCCCGGTTACGTCAAAACCTCCCTGGCGCCGGGGTCACCGACCGCTGAATGCTTCCTGCGTCGTGCCGGTCTGCTGGACGATCTGGAGGGACTGGGGTTCGGCATCGTCGGCTACGGTTGCACGACCTGCATCGGCAACTCGGGAGCTTTGCTCGATGTCGTGCGAAGCGAGCTCGGCAGGCCAGGATTCCGGCCCGTGGCGGTCCTTTCCGGCAACCGCAATTTCCCGGGTCGCGTCCACCCCGATCTCGAAAACGGATTTCTGGCTTCGCCTCCGCTTGTCATCGCCTTCGCGCTCGCCGGCACGGTCAACATCGACATCACGCGGGAACCGGTTGGTTTTGAGGCCGATGGTCGGCCGGTGATGCTGCACGAGATCTGGCCGACAGGTGCCGAAATCGACGCTGCCGTGGCCTCCGGTTGGGACGTCGCGGACTTCGATGCAGCCTATCACGAGGCGGCCACTCGCCCGCTTTGGGTCGATCTGGATGCGCCGGCTGGACCGCAATTTCCATGGGATCCGGCCTCCACCTATCTGAGAAGGCCTCCGTTCGTCCGGACTTGCGGGCTGCCTCCGACAGAAGGGCATGCCAGGCCCCTGATCGTCCTGGGCGACGACGTCACCACCGACCACATCTCGCCTGCCAATCAGATCCGCCCGGACAGTGCCGCCGGCCGGCACATCATCGCGCAAGGCGGCGCCCCTGCGGACCTCAACGTCTTCGCCTCGAGGCGAGGCAACTACGAGGTGATGATCCGCGGCGCCTTCACGAACCGGCAGGCCGTCAATCGGCTGGTGCCGACAGAGGTGCCAGCAGGCGTCACGCGTCACGAACCTTCTGGGGACATCGTGCCTTTGATCGAGGCCGCCGAACGCTATGCCCGGGAGAAGACGCCCCTCGTCCTTGTTGCGGGCGAACGGTACGGGATGGGTTCCTCGCGGGACTGGGCGGCAAAGGCGATGGCGCTGCTCGGCGTTCGCGCCGTCATTGCATCGAGTATAGAGCGGATCCACCGGACGAACCTGATTGGAATGGGGATTTTGCCGCTTCTGCTTCCGAAGGGCATCCATCCCGACGTGCTTGATATTCGCTCAGACGACCTGTTCGCGATCGACCTCTGCCCGGACCATTTGACGCCCCGTTGCGCGGTCCCGCTGACGATCCTCCGCTCTCACGGAAAACCCGTCCAGCTCACTTTGCGCGCCGCAATCGAAACGTCGCTCGAGGTCACCCTGCTGAAATCCGGCGGACTTATCCCGCAGGTCCTGAGCGGGATTCTCGGGAGGCCCGCGCCAGCCGACATGGGCGTCGCGTGAGCGCGCCACCGCCAAGGCCCCAGGTGCATGCGACTGCATGTTCATCCGTTCGGGCCGCCCGAAAGCTTTTCCGCTCCTGCGCCGAGGTTTGCGAGCACTCAGCGCGCGCGCAAACCTCGTGCGATATTCCTAGCCCGCCTGAGGGTGGTTACGGCGGCCCCGGCGGCGATGAGCCAGAGAGCGATCGTCAGTACCTCGTCGTGGCCGCGCCAAAGCGGTTCCAGCAGTGACAGCAGGGCTGCCGCAGTGATCGTCGCCATGCGGTGCTGCTTGGCCATCGGGCCTGAGAAATCGGCCGGCAGCCCGCAGGCCCGGCCAAGTTCGCGCGTATACGCGGTCAGCACGGCAAAACCGGCAGCCGCCCAGCCCAAGGCCGGCACGCCAGCCCCGTAACCGGCGCCGACGAGAATGAGGATATCGGCAACGCGATCCGGGAATTCGTTCCAGAACGGCCCATCGGGCTCCTGCTTGCCGCCTTCGATGGCCACCATTCCGTCGAACAGGTTGCAGAGCAATCTGAGCTGACAGAACAGGGCGGCCGCCAAGAGCATGGCGGCGCGGGGCCAGGCATCCACCGCGCCCGCCTGCCAGAAGGCGATGCCGGCGAAGGCCGCCATCACCATGCTCGCCATCGAAATCTGGTTCGGCGTCACGGCCGCGGCGCTCAGCAGGCGGGCGATGGACCGGGCCCAGCCGGAATCGCGGCTCGCCAGCGGGCGTCGATTGTCGTCCTGCGCCACGGTTCAGGCCTTCCTGCTCCGCCAGAGCGAGAGATTGTAGAGAGCCGCATAGCTGGTCGCGACGGTGAGGGGGACGGCGATCGTCCTGCCGATTTCCGGCGTGCCGCCGATCGTGTGGATGACGGTCAGCACGCTTACGGAGACGAGCCCGGCGATCGCGGGCGGCGCCAGAAGCGCGGCGAGGCCGGTAAAACGACTGGCGAGATATTCGATCGAGCGCTTCAGGATCAGCGTGATCGTGGCCGAGATCGCCCCCTGGATCAGCCCGGCCTGAAGCGGCGCCGGCATCGGATGGGCGCGGTTGGCGAATGTCGCCCAGCTCCCCATGGCGAGGAAGGCGAAGGCGACATGGACGACGCTGCTGCGCATCAGGCGTGCGAGCGGCCGGATCATACGGCCGACCATCCGTAGCGGACCAGATGGAAGAAGATCGGGGCCGAGAACACGACCGAGTCGAGCCGGTCGATGAAGCCGCCATGGCCGGCGATCAGATGCCCCCAATCCTTGACGCCGCGATCGCGCTTGATCGCGGACATGACGAGCCCGCCGCAGAAGCCGAGGAGGACGATGACCAGCGAGAGGAAGGCGGCCTGGAGCGGCGTGAACGGCGTCATCCAGGACAGGCCGGCACCGACGGCGGTGGCGCTGAGCGCGCCGCCGACGAACCCCTCGACCGTCTTCGAGGGCGAGAGCCTCGGCGCGATCTTGGTGCGGCCGAGGAGCTTGCCCCAGACATATTGCAGGACGTCGCTGATCTGCACGACGATGACGAGGAAGGCGATCAGCAGGACGTTGCGTCCCTGATAACCGGCGATATCGAGGCTCAGCAGCGCCGGCACATGCGAGGTGCTGAAGACGCAGATCATCAGCGCCCACTGCACTTCCGCGATGCGCACGAGGAAATGGTCGGTGTCGCCGCGCAGCGCCGCGATGATCGGCATCAGCAGGAAGGCGTAGACCGGGATGAAGATCGAATAGAGGCCGTACCACTCGATCCAGATCAGGTAGTACTGCACCGGCAGCACGACGAAGAAGGCGGCCGCCAGCGCCCAGTGGTCGGCCCGGCGCGTATCGATCAGCGTGATGAACTCGCGCAGGGCCGCGAAGGAGCAGAAGGCGAAGAGCAGCGTCACGCCGGTCTTGCCGCCGACCAGCGCCAGCCCCATCAGCACGACCATGACCCACCAGGCCCGGATGCGGTCGTTCAGGTTCTCGACCACGGCGTTGGAGCCATCGGGCGAGAGCTTGCGCTGCAGCACGAAGCCGATGGTGGAGGCGAGGACCAGGACGCCGAGGATGCCGGCGAGCACGGCCACCAGATCGGGATGCGGCATGGACATGACGCGTTCGCCTTCGGTGACAGGGCGAGCAGGGCCGCCTCCGCCCTGGCCAGGAAATCCTGCTTAGTCTCCGCATCGGCAAGACGAAGTGGTGCGCCGAATGTAACCGTGCAGATCAGCGGGATCGGCACGAACTCGCCCTTGGGCATGACCCGGTTGAGATTGTCGATCCAGGCTGGCACGAGGACGACGTTCGGCCGCGCCTTTGCAAGGTGAAACAGCCCGCTCTTGAACGGCAGGAGCGGGGCCTCCGTGGTGTTGCGCGTGCCTTCCGGGAAGACGATGAGGGACGAGCCGGCATCCAACGCTTCCGTCATCTGGACGATCGGGTCACTTGTGCGGCTCGCGCGATCGCGATCGATCAGAACGGCGTTGAAGACGTCGCAACCGATGAAACGCCTCATGCGGCTCTTCAGCCAGTAATCGCTCCCTGCCACTGGCCTGGTCTCAAATCGCATGCGGCGCGGCAAAACGGTCCAGATCAGAACGAAATCGCCGTGGCTTGCATGATTGGCGTAATAGATCCGCTGCTCGGCAGCCGGGGCCGCGCCTGCCCACCGTCCGCGGACGGCAGTCAGGAAGCGGGCAAAGAACAGGATCAGCGTGCCCGCCAATCTGATCCATGCTCCACGCATATCTTAGCCCCGATTGTCGCCCCACAGCTGAGGTAGCGTTCAATTCCGGCGCTGTCGATCTTGTTCGTAGTCCGAAAACGACTTCGCAGGAGCGCACGGATAAACCTCGCGCACATCTGAGGTCGCAAGGGCGTCGTCAGCAGCCAATCACCTTGAATTCCACCCGCCGGTCGAGCGCGTCGCTGCTGTCGTCCTTGCCGGTTCCGATGAGGTTTTCCTTGAAGCCGCGCCCGGTCGCGATCATGCGGTTGCGGTTATCCGGCGCACCGGTCAGCAGCAGATCCATGACGAACTGAGCGCGCAGCGTCGAAAGTCGCTCGTTCACCTGCGGTAGCCCGGTGTGCGAAGTGTGTCCGACGATCTCCAGGCACGCTCCCTTCTGACGGGCATGCGTCGCGATCTGGCTCAGCCACATCGGATAGGGTTCGGTGATCCGCGGATCGTCGATGAACTGGGTGGTGCCGGGCTTGAACAGCAGCTTCACCATCAGCTGGTTGTTTCCCAGCCCGTAATCGACGAGGTCGCCGAAGGCATCGACCATGTCGTCGCGTCGCGCGAGCTTGCTGGCGGCGAGGTAGGTCCCAATCCTGACCCGGTGCTGCTCGCCGCCCGGCAGTTTGCGCGCAGCCCGATAATAGGCCAGCGCCTCGCGGAAATGCTGCGCTTCATAGGCAAGGATGCCGTCATTGACCAAGGCATTCGCCGTCAGTCGTTCGACATAGGCCGGATCGATCGCCTCGCCGAGCTTCGTGCCCTGACAGGTCTTGATGTAGGCGTTGGTGGCCTGGTCCTGCGCCCAGAGCGGCGAGTCGCGATAGAACGGGGTCGGCGTCGCGTCGACGCCCTCGATCTGAGCGCGCGCCACGCCCTTCGAGACGACGCTGTTCGTTTTCAGATCCGCCAGCGTCAGGCAGATCCGATAGGCGTCCTTCGGACCGTCCGCCGTCCCCTGGTTGTTGACGGCGGTGAAGGTGCCGACCAGCACGACGGGCTTGCGCGCCAGTGCCTCGCTATCGAAGGCGCGCACGGCGAAACGCGGATAGGATTTGCGCACGATCTCGATCAGCGTCTGCTGCATCGAGCGGGTGGCGCTCGATTGCGAGCCGGAGGCTGCGTCGATCAGCGGGTCGATGACGAGATCGACCTGCTCTTCGGTCAGCGTGGCCTTGCCGAAGAGGTCGTCGGCCGCCTTCTGCAGAGCCTGCGGGAAAGGCACTGGCGTGGGCGGGGGGGCCGGTTGTGCCCATGCGGTAGCGGCACTCGCCAGAAGCGCCAGCGGAGTCAGAATGCGGCCGAGGCGCGTGACGATCGACATGCTTCATTCCTCCCCGTGCCGGGCTCTCGCCTCACTCGATCCCATGCCGCTCAGCGGCATTGCTGAAGCTGCTCGCGCGCTGCCGGCGTCAGCTCGCCGAGCTGGGCCCGAAGCAGAAGCTCGCTGCAATTCGCCTTGGCCGGCGCCCCGGCAGCCGGAGCTTCGGCGCGGCGCTCGCCCGGGCGCGCCGCGCTGGCCGGCATGGCCTGAGGCTGCGTCGAGCGATCGGGCGGCGAGGGCGCCAAAGTGCCGAGCCGCGCCGCCAGCGCCTGCTCGACATTGCGGCGTTCCTCGGCCAAGCGCCGCTTCTCGGTTTCGAGCGCGGCCAATTCCTTCTCGCGCCGGGCCAGTTCGTCGGCGAGACGGGAGCGCTCGGCCGCGTCCCCGGTCGGTGGCTTGGGTTGGATAGGAGCCGGCTTCGCCCGCGTGCTATCCCCGGTCGCGGGCGGCGGCGGGACCGTATCGTCGCGCTCCTGCCGGGCAAGATCGGTCGCGGCCTGCTGACGTCCCTGTTCGGCCCGCTCGAGCCGCTCCAGTAGCGCGCGCTCGCGCTCTGCGAACTCGCGCACCAGCTTGTCGCGTTCGTTCGTCGCGAGCGAGCGGCGCTCGATCACGTCGAGCCGCGTGCGTGCATCGATGGCGAAGAAGCTCGCCGGATAGCGCTGGATGAAGTCCCGGAGCACGCCGGGCTCGTCGCTGGAGCGGATGCGCTGCCAGACATCCGCGTCGGTCTCCTCGCGGTTGAGGTAGAAGTCGCCGAGCAGCGACAGCGAGAGCTCGGGGGTCTGCCGGCCGGAAGTGGCGTCGTAGACGCTCTTCTGGACGCGGCGGAACAGGGTCGCCACTTCCAACCCCGGCTGGTCGATCTCGCGCACCAGCGCCGCCGTGAACGGGCTGTTGCGGCCAGCACCGTCCGCTGCGACGTCGTTGGCCTGCGTCGCATAGGCGATGACCATGCCCTGCGCCCGCGCCACGGGAGCGAGGCCGGAGCCGACAGAGAATCCGCGTGTCGCCTGCCTTTTGGCGAGCTGGTTGACGAAGGGGTTGTTGCGACAGGCGTCCAGCACCATGATCTTGACGCCTTTGGCGAAGTTCAGGGCCGTGACGACGTCGTTCAGCCGCGTCGTCTCGTACTGGACGCCGACCTCGTCCTCGATCTTGGCCTCGACCGGCACGAGATAGTTCTCGCCGTTGAACTGGAAGCCGTGGCCGGCGAAATAGAACATGGCGGAATCGGCGTCCTGCGCCAGCCGTGCGAAGCGGGTCAGCGCCGCATCCATGCCGCGCTTGTCGAGATCGACACCGTCGATCACCTCGAAGCCGACCTTGCGCAGCGCCGCGGCCATGTCGCGGGCGTCGTTGACCGTATTCGGCAGGGCCGGCGCGTTGCGATAGCTGGAATTGCCGATGACGAGCGCAACGCGGCGCTCTGGAGCCGGCGCCGCCATGGCCAGGCCCGTCAGCATGAGCATGATCAGCCCGCAGAGTCTGGCGATGAGGATCATGGTCCCCTTCCTCGGGGGGAGGCTACCGCAGGACTTGGCCGGACTCCAGAACAAAGCCTCTCCAGCTGCGTCAGTGCCAGGTGTTCCGCTTGAAGGAGGGCAGCAGCGCTGGTAGCGTGCCTGTATCCGTCTCGTGGATGGGGGACGTCGATGCCATCGAGGGCGCTTCGCCTCATACCCGCCCTGGTACCGGCGGCTCTGGCATGCGCCATCGCCATCGCGCTTCCGATCGGGGAGGCTGCGGCCCAGGCGCGCGCGATGCAGCGCAGCCCGGCCCCGGCTACCGCCAAGCTCAGCTTCGTTGGCCTCGCCAACAATGACCGCGTTCCCGGCAAGTTCACCGTCCGCTTTGCGATCACTGGCATGGAGATCGCGCCCGCCGGGCAGGCCAGGCGCTATGCCGGGCACCATCACCTCCTGATCGACACCGAGCTGCCGCCGCTCGACCAGCCGATCCCGAGCGATTTCAACCACATCCACTTCGGCGGCGGGCAGACCGAGGCCGAGATCGCGCTGACGCCCGGCCGGCACACGCTCCAGCTTCTCTTCGCCGACCATAACCATGTGCCGCATGATCCGCCGGTCGTCTCGGAGCGGATCACCGTCGAGGTCGCGGCCGATCCGGCCGAGAAGCCGCGCTCCGCCGCAGCTCCCGGCGCCCGGGTCTTCTTCATCGACCTCAAGGACGGCGCCACGATTCCGACCCGCGCGAAGATCCGCTTCGGCATCGAGGGCATCGCCATCACACCCGCCGGCACGATGAGCCCCAATGGCGGCCATCACCACCTGCTGGTCGACACGGAGGTCCCAGCGCTCGACCGCGAGATCCCCAGTGATTTCAACCATCTGCATTTCGGGCGCGGCCAGACCGAGGTCGAACTCTCGCTCCCGCCCGGCGAGCACACGCTGCAGCTCCTCTTGGGCGATCACGAACATGTCCCGCATGACCCTCCGGTGATGTCCGAGCGGATCCGGGTGCGCGTCGTCGATACCGCGCAGGCCGGCCCTGCGGCGCCCGCTGCCCCCGCGGCGGGAGCGGGGCGCCCGCGCACAGCTTCGCCCAATGACGCCGCCGTCTACTTCATCTATCCGAAGGATGGCGAGACGATCTTCCCGAACTCGACGATCCGCTTCGGCTTACGCAACATGGGTGTCGCACCGGCCGGCGTCGCCAAGCCGAACACCGGGCACCATCACCTGCTGGTCGATGTGGCGACGCCGGCGCTCGACGAGCCGATCCCGTCCGACCTCAACCACATCCATCTCGGCGGTGGCCAGACGGAGCGGCGCATCACCTTGCCGCCCGGCAAGCACACGCTGCAGCTCCTGCTCGCGGACGAGAACCACGTGCCGCACGATCCGCCGGTCATGTCGGAGCGCATCACGGTCATGGTGATGCCGGGCGGCCGCAAACCGGTGAGGCGTCGATGAGCGTTTTGCGCCTTAGCGTCGCTGTCCTCCTGGCGGTCTGGTCTTGTGCGACGGCTGGTCCCTTCTGGCCGACTGATGCGCTGGCGCAGGCCGCGAAGCGGCAGAAGGCGCCGCCCGGCGCGCAGGTCTATTTCCATTATCCCCTCGACGGGTTGCGCGTGCCGGAGCGCTTCACCGTCCGGATCGGGCTGCACAACATGGGGGTCGCACCGGCCGGCGTCGACCACGCGGCGACCGGCCATCATCATCTGCTGATCGACACCGATCCCGGCCCGCCCGACCAGCCGATTCCGTCCGATTACAACAATATCCATCTTGGCAACGGTCAAACGGAGGTTGTCGTCACCTTGCCGAAAGGGCCTCATACGCTGCAATTATTGGTCGGGGACCATAACCATACGCCGCATGATCCGCCCGTGATGTCGAAGAAGATCACGATCTATGTGCGCTGAGACTGCGGCGGCCCGCGCCCCGAGACGCCGCCGATGACGAATGGTCGCTAGCATGGACTGGTTGCGCTCCTTCCTCCTCGCCGTCCCGCTCGTTGCGCTCGCGGCAATGCCTGCACTGCCGCAGGAGGCGGCGCCGCCCGCCCGGGTTGCGCTGGTGATCGCCAACGGCGCCTACCCCGACGCGGCCGTCGCACAGGCGCCGACACAGGGGCGCGCGGTTGCCGCGGCTCTGCGCGAAGGTGGCTTCGAGGTGATCGCGGTGGAAAATGGCGACCGTGCCGAGATGCGGCAGGCTATTGCCGAGTTTGCCGGCAAGCTGCGCCCCAGCGCCTTGGCGGTGGTCTTCTATTCCGGCCACGCCGTGCAACAGCGCGACCGCGACTTCCTCGTGCCGATCTCGCCCAACCCGGTGCAGGACGCGGTCGATCTCGACGAGGTGATCGACCCGCTGATCATTGCCAGGCCATCCAGTGCCCTCGTGCTGATCGATGCCAGCCGGGACAATCCCTGGCAGACGCGGGGGAGGGGCTTGCGCGCGACCGAGCCGCTCGAGACCGTTGCCGTGATGTTCACGGCCTCGCCGGGAAAGACGGTCGCGGATTCCGGGCCGCGCGGCAATCCCGTGGTCGAGGAATGGCTGAAGGCGATCCGCACGCCCGGTCTCGACATGGCGGCCGCAATCGTCCGTGTGCGCGATGCGGTGGCGCGGGCGAGCCGGCGCAGCCAGCAAATCTGGCTCTCATCCGAGCCGCCGAAGGGGCTCGTTGTGAAGCCTGTCGGCCAGCCCGTTGCGGTCGCGCAGGCGAACCGCGCCGTCATCCTGCCACCGAGCGGCCCCGACGCCTCGCCGGACGCCTTCGAACTCGCCTTCTGGGAATCGATCCGCAACAGCCAGAATGCCAGCGAATACCGCGCCTATCTCGACGCCTATCCGAATGGCCGTTTCTCGGCGCTGGCGCGCACCCGCGAGCAGCTCTACCGCGGCAAGCCCGGGGCGGCTGCGGCTGCAGCCTCGGCCACTCCGCTTCCGGTCACTGCAACGCCCGCTGCAGCAGCGTCCAAGACGGCTCCGATCCGCGATTGCAGCGACTGCCCCGAGCTGGTGGCGATACCGCCCGGCTCCTTCCAAATGGGCTCTAACGATCTTTACGAGTTCGAGAAGCCCGTTCACCCCGTTGCGGTGCGCAGCTTCTATCTCGGTATGCGGGAGGTGAGCCTCGAGGAATGGGATCGCTGCGTGAACGAGGGCGGCTGCAACTATCGGCCTGACGATCGCGGGCTCGGGCGCGGAAAGCGCCCCGTCACGGATATTCATTGGAACGACGCCAACGCCTATCTCGCCTGGCTCTCGGCCAAGACGGGGAAGCGCTATCGGCTGCCCAGCGAGAGCGAATGGGAGTATGCCGCGCGTGCCGGCACGACAACGACCTATCCCTGGGGCCAAACCGTGGAGAAGGACCGCGCGAACTGCCTGGGCTGCAACGATCAGCCGCGCCGCAGCGCCGTCGCTTCGGGCCAGTTTCCGCCCAACGCCTTCGGCCTCTACGACATGGCTGGCAACGCGGCCGAATGGGTCGCGGATTGCTGGAGCGAGAATTATCGCAGCGCCCCGCGCGACGGCAGCGCCTATGTGGTGCCCGGCTGCCGCGAGCGCGTGCTGCGCGGCGGCTCCTTCAACAACGACCCGCGCTATCTGCGCTCGGCCGCCCGTTTCAAATACGAAGCCGATGTGCGCTTCTACACCAACGGTTTCCGCGTTGCGCGCGAGCCCTGACGACCGCGTGCATTCAGAGAACGGCCGCCATGCCATCGCGGCATCCGCGACGCGAGTGAGAGCAAGGCCCCGGCCCGGACGACTAGAACCGCTTCGTCGAGAGCACGTCGAAGGTCTTGCCGATCGTCGCGACGGCCTTGTCGTAATCGGCCAGCGAAAGACAGGCGATCAGGGCGTCGATGACGGCGAGCTGGGCGATGCGGCTCGTCATCGCCTCCGTGCGGAACTGGGTCTCGCGCGCCATGGTGTTGAGCACGATGTCGGCATAGGCGAGCAGCGGCGATTTGCCGAAGTTGGTGATGCAGATCGTGGTTGCGCCGGCTTCTCGCGCAAGCCTGGTCGCGGTGACAGTCTCATGTGTCGATCCCGAATGCGAGATCGTGATCGTCACGACGTCCGGGCCGGTCAGCGAGGCACTGATCGCCTGGACGTGGGAATCCACCACGACCTTGGATTCGATACCGATGCGGAGGAGCCGGTAATTGGCGTCCTCCGCGATCGGGGCGGCGCTGCCGATGCCGTAGAGCTCGACCCGGCGCGCCCCACGGATCGCGGCGACCGCACGCTCCATTGCGCCGCGGTCGAGCACCTTCATGGTGTCGTGGAGCGCCTGCAGGTCGCTGCCGAAGATCTTCTCGATTACCGTCCCGGTGTCGTCGGCGCGCGCGAGATCCTCGTGGATGAATTGCACCGGCTGCACGAGATCGCGCGCCAGCGCGATCTTGACCTGCTGGAAGCCGCGCGCGCCGAGCTGGCGGCAGAGCGAGATCACGCTGCCCTCGCTCGCCTCCGCGCGTTCGGCCACTTCCGTCACCGACATGTGCACGACATCGGCCGCATGGCTGAGGAAGACGTCCGCAATGCGTGCGGCGGCCGGTGGCAGCGTCGCGCGCAGCGCCGTCAGCCGCTCGATCACGCCATCGAAGCCGTCATTGCCGCCATTGCGCGCCTTGTCGGGGCTTTCCGCCATGACGTCGGCATGCGGCTTTCGATGAGATGAGCTCATGCCGACAAGGCGATCATGTCTTGCTCGTGCGGGCAAGTCGTCTCGATATGGAGTTGCGGGAGCACCCCGTCTGTGACCTCGACATAGTGCAGGCCGAAGCGGCGCGCCCCTTCGCCATCGGTCCTGGGATTGTCTCCGAGCATCGCGACAGCCCGCTTGGGCAATCCGAGCAGGGCGAGGCCGGCGGCGAACAGGGTCGGCTCCGGCTTCCCGATGAGGCGGTAGCTCACGGGGCCGGTGCAGGCGAGCAGCGCGGCGAGCAACGCGCCGGTTTCCGGAACGACCGAGCCGTCGGCGCCCGGATGGACGAGGTCCGGATTGGCGACGACGAGCTCGGCCCCCATCCGCACGGCATTGGCCGCCAGCGCCAGCCGCGCGTGGCTGAACCACCGGTCGCGGCCGAGAAAGACGACATCCGGCTGCTCCCTGACCGGCACGAGGCCGCGCTGGCGCGCATGGCGCATCAGGCTGCGACTCGCCAGCATGAGCACGCGCGCTCCGGGACGGCGCGCGGCGATATCGTCGAGCGCGACCGCTCCCGCCAGCACGATACGGTCAGTCGGAATGTCGAGCCCCATCCGCCGCAGGCCACGCCTCAACTCTGCCGGCGTATGCTCGGCATCGTTCGAAACCACGACGAAACGGCCGGCGCAGGCGTCGAGGAAGGCGCTGGCGCCAGGCATCGCCCGGCCGCCGCACACCAATGTGCCGTCGAGATCGATCAGCCAGCCACGAATATCGTCCGCTGCGCGCACTGCAAACTCCGTCTCGGATCGCGGCAGGCATGAACTGAGATTGTCTCAGTGTCAAACAGTCGTCGACCTAAATTATATTCATGAGCCTGTCATGGAAGGCTGCCAGAAGGCTCGGGCTCCCGCCGCTTGAAGCGGCCGCGCAGCGCCCCGCAGCCCGTCCCAGAGGACGCCATGCTCGTATTCCTAGGCAGCCGTCTCCTGCGCATGACGATCACGCTCTGGGCGATCGTCACCGCCGTCTTTCTGGCGACGCGGCTGACCGGCAATCCGATCGACTTCCTGATGCCGGAAGGGCTCGACGCCGCCTCCCGCGCCGAGATGATCGCCTATTGGGGCCTCGACCGGCCCATCGCAGAACAATACCTGCTGTTCTGGAAGTCGCTGCTCTCGGGCGATTTCGGCCTCGGCCTGATGGAGCGCCGGCCGGTCGCGGTGATCTTCGGCGAGCGGCTCTGGCAGAGCGCCTCGCTCCTGGTCGCGACCCTGGCGCTGACCGTCGCGGTCGGCGTGCCGCTCGGTGTCCTCGCCGCGCTCTGGCGTGGGCAGCCGCGCGGCCAAGGTGTGCTCTTCATCGCCTTTCTCGGCTACGCGGTCCCGAATTTCGTCCTCGCCATCCTGCTGCTGCTCATCTTCTCCTACACGCTGCACTGGCTGCCGAGCGCCGGCTCCGCCACCCTGCTGCATTATGCGATGCCCACCGTGGCGCTGGCCGCCTATTTCGTCGCTGCGCTGACCCGCTACACCCGCAACGCCATGCTCGACGTCCTCTCCGAGGACTATATGCGCACGGCCCGCGCCAAGGGCCTCTCCGAGCCAGCCATCGTCCTGCGGCACGGGCTGCGCAATGCGCTGATCCCGGTGATCACCGTGCTTGGCCTGCAGATCACCACGCTGGTCTCGGGTGCCGTCGTGGTCGAGACCGTCTTCGCCTGGAACGGGGTGGGGGACCTGCTCGTCGGCGCGACGCTGCGCCGCGACTACCCGGTTTTGCAGTTCGGCGTCCTCGTCGTCGCGAGTGCGGTCATCCTCGTCAACGTCGCGATCGACCTCGCTTATGCGGCGTCGGATCCGCGCGTGCGCCTCGTCGGAGCCTGACCGCCATGGCCGAGATCGCTGACGCCAAGTTGATGCTTCCGCCCCGCAGGCTGCTGCGGATCAGGTTTGCCTGGGCAGGCAGGTTCGATACGCTGGTCGTAGCCGCCGCGCTGCTCGGGCTTCTCCTGGTCGCGCTCGCCTCGCTGGCGCCGCTGGTCTCGCCCTTCGAGCCCGACCAGCAGCGGCTTCTCGCACGCCTGAAGCCTCCGGTCGGCATCGCCGGCGCCAACCCGCTCCATTGGCTCGGCACCGACCAGCTCGGCCGCGATCTCCTCTCGCGCTGCCTCCATGGCTTGCGTCTGACTCTCTCACTCGCGCTCTTCGGGACCCTGCTCGGCCTCGCCATCGGTGCGGCGCTCGGGCTCGCGGCGGGGCTGCTGCGCGGCTGGGCCGATGCGCTGATCATGGGCCTGGTCGACATCATGATGTCGCTGCCCTTCACCCTCGTCGCGCTCTTCGTCGTGGCGCTCGCCGGGACCGATGTGACGGTGCTGATCTGCGTGCTCGGGATCGCCTACTGGGCCCATTTCGCTCGGCTGATCCGGGCCCAGGTGCTCAGCCTGCGGGAGATGCCTTTCGTCGAGGCCGCCCGAGCGGCCGGCGCCGGCCCCTGGCGCATCGCCACCGTCCACATGATCCCGAACCTGATCTCGCCGGTCGTGGTGATGGCGAGCCTCAACTTCTCGAACCTCATCCTGCTGGAATCGGCACTCTCCTTCCTCGGTCTCGGCGTCCAGCCGCCCACGGCGACGCTCGCCTCGATGGTCGGGCAGGGGCGCGACTACATGGCATCCGCCCCCTGGATCGTCGCCGTTCCGGCTGTCGTGATCGTGCTGGTCAGCCTCGTCGCCATGCTGCTCGGCGATGCGCTGCGAGACCGTCTCGATCCGCGCCTGCGCGGGCGCTGAACGCCCGCTCGCCATTCGTGCTGTTCATCCAAAGGAATTAGAAACATGTTCAAGATCTTGAAAATACTGACGATCGCTGCGCTGTCGGCGACCCCTCTCGTCAGTTTCGCCCAGGCGCAGGAGCTGAAGGTCGGTGTCCAGAACATGGCGCCCTGGCTCGATCCCGGCCGCGACTTCTCGAATGTCGGCTCGCAGTTCTACTTCAACGCCTTCGATCCGCTGATCGGCAAGGACGCCACCCGCGCCGAGAGCGTTTGGCAGCCGGGCATCGCCACGAGCTGGAAACAGGTCTCGCCGACCGTGTTCGAATTGAAGATCCGCCAGGGCGTGACCTTCCACAACGGCGACCCGATGACGGTCGAGGACGTGGTCTTCTCCTTCGACCGCATCATCAACTCGACCTTCGCGCCCTATACCGTGCGCAAGCGCGACACGCTGCCGAACATGGCCAAGGTCGAGGCCGTCGACGCCGAGACCGTGCGCATCACCGCGACCCGGCCCGAGCCGCTGTTCGAGACGCTGCTCAACGTGCAGCAGGGCATGATCGTGCCGAAGAAATACGTGATGGGCCTGACCGGCGATCCTAATGTCGCCGAAGCCTCCGATTTCGAGGCTTTCGCGCTGAAGCCGGTCGGCACAGGGCCCTACAAGATCACCGAATTCGTGCCGAACCAGCGCCTGGTCTACGAGCGCTATGACGGCTTCTGGGGCGAGAAGGCTCCCTTCCAGAAGGTCACGGTGACCCGCATTCCCGAGCTGTCCGGTCGCCTGACGGCGCTGAAGAACGCCGAGGTCGATCTGATCACCAATGTTCCCCCGGATCAGCTCGAGCCGATCGCCGCCGATCCGAAGCTCAAGGTCGAGGGCATGCAGACGCCGCTCTTCCACGTCGTCATCTTCAACACCCAGAATCCGAAGATGGCCAATCCGAAGCTGCGCCAGGCGCTCTCCTACGCCATCGACCGCAAGACGCTGAATGAGGCGCTCTGGTTCGGCAAGGCGAAGGTGCCGACGAGCCACAGCTTCGCGCAGTTCGGCCCGCTCTACATGCCCGAGCTCAACACCTTCGAATACGATCCGGCCAAGGCCAAGGCGCTGCTCAAGGAAGCCGGCTATGACGGCGCGCCGATCCGCTACGACATCCAGGCGGCCTACTACACCAACGGCCTCCTCGCCGCGCAGGCGATCCAGGAGATGTGGGGCGCCGTGGGCGTCAAGATGCAGCTCAACGTCACCGAGCAGTGGACGGGCTCCGATCCGACCATGATGGCCCGCGGCTGGTCGAACCCGATGTACTTCCCCGATCCCGCCGGCGCCTTTGGCATCATGTGGGCACCGACCGGAAACTCGGCCTCGGAAGGCCGCTTCAAGGCGGACGACGCCTATGTCGCGCTCTGGGACAAGTTCCGCTATTCGACCGACCTCACCGAGCGCAAGCAGGCCTATGCCGCGCTGATGCAGGCGATCAAGAACGACCCGCCGGTCCTGCCGCTCTACCAGCCCTACGAGTCCTACGGCATGAAGCGCTCGCTCGCCTGGCGGCCGCTGCAGGGGCACATCCCCTATGTGCTCGACTTCCGCGCCGGCCGCGCGACGCTCGCAGCGCGCTGATGCAATTGCGGGAGCCGGTATCGCCGGCTCCCGCCTCCTATTTCCGACCCTGCTCGACGAGCCACGCCATGACCCGATCCCTTCGCCTCGCCTTCGTCGCCGACATCCATCACGGTGCGAACAGCTTCACCAAAATCGGCACCGCGGCCCTGCGGCTGATGGAGGAATTCCGCCGCTTCGCCGCCGATGCGCAGCCCGACGCCGTGATCGATCTCGGCGATCGCATCTCCGACGTCGATCACGCCACCGATCTGCGGCTGGAGCGGGAGGTTGCGGAGGCCTTCGCGCCGATCGCGGCGCCGCGCTTCCATCTCTGCGGCAACCATGATCGCGATCATCTCAGCGTCGCCGAGAACGAAGAGATCCTCGGCCAGGCGCTCGGCCATCGCACCGTCGACCTCGGCGACTGGCGCCTCGTGCTCTGGGCCGCGGATTCGCGGATCCACCGACCGGGCGGCTTCGTGCTGCGCGAGGCCGACCTCATCTGGCTCGCCGCGACCATCGAGGCCGCCGATCGGCCGCTGGTCGTGATGAGCCATGTTCCGGTCTCCGGCCACGCCCAGACCAGCAACTACTACTTCGAGCGTAATCCGGCATCCTCGACCTATCCCGGTGCCGAGCGCGTCCGTGCTGTGCTCGCCCGGGCGAAAGTGCCGGTGATCTGCATCGCCGGCCATGTCCACTGGAACACGCTGACCACGGTCGACGGCATCCCGCACCTGACGCTGCAGTCTCTTACCGAGAGCTTCACGACGATGCCCGGGCCTGCCGGCGCCTTCGCTCTTCTCGAGCTCGGTGAGACCATCGCCTGGACGGTCCACGGCGCCGACCCTTTTTCGGCTCGCATCGCAAGGGCGCAGACGCTGAAGCGCTGGATGACGCCGCTCCAGCCGTTCGAAGAGCACCCCGAGTTGCGGCAAAGGCGTCTTGTCTCCGCCGTCCAGACGGATATGGCGGCGGTGGCCTGATCGGGATTCAAGGCCGTGAGAGATTCGGAGTGAAGGGTTCCGGTCAGAGGTCCGGGTTCGGGCGGCGGGCGCCGTTCAATTGAGCAGAATCCCGCGGATTTCCTTCCAGCTTTCTGCGTCGGGCGCACAGAGCAGCCCGGCCGGGCGCTCGGCCGGGGAATAGCTGCGGCCGTCGAGCAGTCGTGCGTGGCCGCCGGCCTCGCTGTAGAGCAGCACGCCCGGTGCGTGGTCCCAGGGGTTGAGGACGCCGTAGAGCAGGAATTGCAGGCGTCCTGCCGCCGCCAGCCGGTATTCCTGCCCGCAGCAGCGCAGCGAGCCGACTTCGAGGAAGGCCGGAAAGCGACCTGGAAGCGTGCTGCGCAGCGGCTCCGGGAAATACTGCCAGCTCGCCATGCCGTTCATGTGGCGCGTCGCGACGGCCGGGGCGACGCGCAGGTCGCGGCTGGAGCCATCGGCGCGACGAAGCCAGGCGCCTTCGCCGCGTAGCGCCATGGCGCTGTCTCCGGCAACGGGATCGTGGATCACGGAGGCGACGATCTCGCCCCTGGCGATGACGGCTGCCATCACTGCGAAGAGCGACAGGTCGCAGGCATAGTTGAGCGTGCCGTCGATCGGATCGATGACGAAGGCGAGATCGGCATCGCCCAATTGGCCGAGCAGCGCGGGCTCGCGCGTCACGGCCTCCTCTCCGATCAGCGCGGCACCCGGAAAGGCCTTCGCCAGCTCGGCGCAGATGAAGCGCTCGGCGGCCTCGTCGGCTTCCGTAACCAGATCGCCCGGTGCCTGTTTCTCGCGGATATCGCTATCGGCGAGGAGCCGGAAGCGCGGCATCACCTCGCGGCGGGCCGCCTCGCTCAGGATGGCGTCGAGCCGGTCATGGTCCTGCCGGGTGAAGATCATCCGAGGTCGAACTCGACCAGGATGGGCTGGTGGTCGGAGGCTCGCGTCTCGATGTCGTAGACGATGGCGCGTGCCCGCTCGGCAAGATCCGGCGTCGCCAGCACATAGTCGAGGCAGCCGGGCGGACCATAGGTCTGATCGCAGATGAAGGCCGAGGGCGGATGCGGCGCATCGCCCTGCAGCACCGGCCATAGATCGACCAACGGCGGCACATTCCCGTCGAACGGCGCGAGTAGCTGCGCCAGCCCGGCGTCGTCCGGCCGCATGTTGAAGTCGCCCGTCAGGATCGCGCTCGCAGCGTTCGGCGTCGGCGCATAGGTGTGGGGACCGGGCTGGCGAGGCGTCGCTTGCCGTGCGGCGGCCATGCGATGAATCTGCCGAATGCCCTCGACCTGCGCGGCGCGCAGGATGGGCGAGGAATATTCCAGATGCGTCGTCATCAGCCGGATCGGGCCGAAGGGCGTCTCGACCATGGCCTCAACCAGCACGCGCGGCATGTTGCGCGTCGCCGCCGCTTCCCAGGGCAGGGTGTGGCGCAGCGCCTGCGCCACCGGCAGCCGGGTCAGCAGCAGGTTGCCGAAGCGCTTGCGCCCGCCCTGGCTGTCGGAGACGTCGACCCCGATCGCCTCGATGGCGGTGAAGCCCGGCAGCAACTCGCTGAACAGGGCGAACTGGTCGGTGCGGTCGTTGCCGTCGAGATCGGGGAAGTTGGCCGCGACTTCCTGCAGGCAGAGCACGTCGAAATCGGCCATCTGCCTGGCGTGGTCGATGATGCGGCGCGGATCGACGCGTTCGTCGACGCCGCGTGCCCACTGGATGTTCCAGGTGATCAGCTTCATTGAGCCGGCCTCGACCCTACTTGATGCCTGCGCGCATGAAGCTCTGCACGAACTGGCGCTGGAACAGAAGGAAACCGACGAGGAGCGGTGCCGAGGTCATCAGCGTCGCCGCGCAGATCACCGCCCAGTCGATGCCCTGGTCGGCCGAGGAGAAGACCTGGAGGCCCACCGTCAGCGGCCGCGACTCGACCGAGTTGGTGACGAGCAGCGGCCAGAGGAAGTTGTTCCAGTGGTAGCTGACCGAAACGAGGCCATAGGCGATGTAGGTCGGCTTCGCGAGCGGGACATAGACCCGCATCAGCACCTGCAGCGGGCTCGCTCCCTCGACGCGGGCGGCGTCGTCGAGTTCCTTCGGCACGGTCTTGAAGGTCTGCCGCAGCAGGAAGATGCCGAAGGCCGAGGCGATGTAGGGCAGGGCGATCGCCGGGATCGTGTCGATCAGGTTGACCTTGGCCAGCGTGCGGTAGTTCTCGACGATCAGCGCGTCCGGCATGATCATCAGCTGCGCCAGGATCAGCACGAAGGCGATGTCACGGCCCCAGAAATCCTGCCGTGCCAGCGCATAGGCCGCGAGCGTCCCCAGCACGAGCTGGAAGGCGAGGATCATGGTCACGAGGATGAAGGTGTTGAGGAAATAGCGGGCGAAGGGCGCCGCGGCCCAGGCCCGCGTGAAATTGTCCAGCGTCAGCGGCGCGGTCAGCA
Organism: Allobosea sp. RAF48; assembly: GCF_052114025.1. Lineage (NCBI taxonomy): Bacteria > Pseudomonadati > Pseudomonadota > Alphaproteobacteria > Hyphomicrobiales > Alloboseaceae > Allobosea > Allobosea sp. RAF48. Next base: position 239,192 of record NZ_JBFRDZ010000004.1, on the reverse strand, counting down.
CGAAGCGCGTCGTGTATTCGGCCGGGTGGAACGCCGCCCAGACGGCATAGGCCAGCGGCAGCACCCAGATGAGGGCGAGCAGGATCGCGCCGATGGATTCCAGCGTGAGCGAGAAGCCTTTGGGCGCGTAAGGGTCTGTGCGCGTCGGGGCGCTCATTGATAGTGCGTCCTGCGTTCGAGCCAGCCGTACTGGACGAAGGCCACCAGCGCGAGCAGCACCAGGAGCACGCAGGTCAGCGTCGCGGCATAGGCCGTATCCCAGAAGCCGAAGCCGACCTGGTAGATGTAATAGAGCAGCAGGGTGGTCGCGTTGTCCGGGCCGCCGCGCGTCATCACCACGATATGGTCGACCATGCGGAAGGCGTTGATCACGGCGTTGATCAGTACGAACAGCGTCGTCGGCATCAGCAGCGGGAACTGGATGCGCCGGAAGAAGGTCCAGCGCGAGGCGCCCTCGATCGCCGCGGCCTCACCGAGGCTGGGCGGGATCGCCTGCAGCGCCGCGAGGTAGAAGATCATGAAGAAGCCGGCTTCCTTCCAGATCGCGACGATGGTGATGGCGTAGAGCGCCGTGTCCTGCGATCCCAGCCAGTTGGTCGAGCGACCGCCGAACAGGCCGATGACCTGCTCGAGCAGGCCGTATTGCGGCGTGTAGAAGAACAGCCAGATATTGGCGACCGCGATCATCGGCAGGATCGTCGGCGTGAAAAAGGCCATGCGGACGAGTGTTCGCCCCGCAATCCTGTCATTGACCCAGACCGCCATCAGCAGCGCCAGCGCGATCGAGGTCGGGATGGTGCCGAGCGCGAACCAGAAGTTGTTGCTCAGCGCCTTCCAGAAGATCGGGTCGCCCAGCATCTGCTGATAGTTTTCGAGCCCGACGAAACGCGCCGGGCGGCGCGCCTTCGGTGTCGAGTAGAAGCTCTCGATGAAGCTCGCGACCGCGGGCCAATGCGTGAACAGGGCCAGGCACGCCATGGCCGGCAGCAGGAGCAGCCAGCCATGGATCGTTGCGGTCGCGCGGTTCGTCATCGGCTTACCGCCCCGTCATTGCGAGGAGTGCGAGCGACGACGCAATCCAGGGACGGCAGGGCTCGACGGTCCCATGGATTGCTTCGCTGCGCTCGCAATGACGGCTGAACTTCATCGACATACTCTACCGGTAGGGCTTGAGGATGCGCTCGGCCTCGGCCTGCGCATCTTCCATCGCCTTCTGCGGCGTCTTGGTGCCGGTCAGCGCCGCCTGCAGACCATCGTTCAGCGCCTTGGTGACGCGCTGGTTCTCATGGGTCGAGAGCTCGGCCACTGCGCTCGGCAACTGGTCGCGCGCGACCAGCGCCTGCGGGAAGTCGGCGACGTATTTCTTCATCGCTTCGGTCTCGTAGGAGGCCGGCGTCACCGCGACATAGCCGGTATCCGCGCTCCACTGCGCCGCGCGCTCGGGCGTGGTGATCCAGCGCACGAACTTGAAGGCAGCTTCCTGCTCGGCCTTGGTCGCCTTCTTCGAGAGATAGAAGTTGCCGCCGCCGGTCGGGCTGCCCGGCTTCTTGCCGGCGGGCAGCACCGCGACGCCGAAGGGGAACTTGGCGTTGGCACGGACATTGGTGAGGTTGCCGGTGGTGGTCCACATCATCGCGACCTTCTTCTCGAAGAAGTCGCGCGGCGTGGTGCCCCATTCGACGATGCCAGGCGGGTGGACCTTATGCTTCTGCGCGAGGTCGACCCAGTATTGCAGCGCCTCGACCACGCCCGGGTTGGCGTAATCGGTCTTGTCGCCCGCCGGATTGGCGAGGATCGCACCGGCCTGCGTCGATAGCCCCTGGAACAGCCAATAGGGGAAGCCGGAGGAGGGGATCTGGATGCCCCATTGGGTGACGTTGCCGGCGGCGTCGCGCTTGGTCAGTTTCTGCGCGAATTCGAGCTGCTCGGCCCAGGTCTTCGGCGGCTTCTCGGGATCGAGGCCGGCTTCCTTGAACAGCTCCTTGTTCCAGTAGAGCACCACGGTGGAGCGCTGGAACGGGATGCCCCAGGTCTTGCCGCCGGTCTGGCTGTTCTCCATGAAGCCGGGGAAGAAGCTGGCGAGCCACTTCTTGTCCTCGTCGGTCTTGATGAAGTCGTCGAAGGGCACGATCGCCTCTTCGTCGATCAGGGTGAACATGTCGGTCGAGAGCAGCACCGAGAGCACCGGCGGCGTGCCGCTCTTATGCGCGGTCAGCGCCTTGACGATGGTTTCCTGATAGGTGCCGGCATAGATCGGCTTCAGCTTGACCGAGGGGTTCTCCTTCTCGAAGCCGGCGGCGTAGTTGTCGATCAGCTTGGTGATCGGCCCGCCGACGGCGACCGGATAGAAGAACGAAAGCTCCGTGCTCTGCGCCCGGGCGATGCCGGGGAGTGCGGTCGCGCCCGCAAGGGCGGCCGTGCCGCCAAGAAATTCACGCCTGTCCATAATATCCTCTCTCCCTTGCTGGGATGGTCCGCACGTCCGACGCTTCGGCCGGTTCAGTTGCGAACCACCTTCCGTTCGGACGCCAGATCGAACCAGTGCAGCGCCGATTGTGACAACGTGATGTAGACCTGTTCGCCGGCTGTGGCCCGGACTTTTCCGGGCCGCTTGATGATGAAGGAATGGCCGTCGATGCGGGTTTCGAGCAGCGTGTCGGAGCCGAGATACTCGACCGCGACGACATCGGCGGCGACACCGCTGTCCGCGATCTCGATCATCTCGGGACGGATGCCGACCGCGAGCCCCGCCGGGTCGAGGCCGGCGGGCGGGGTCAGCGTGCCGCCGCGCGCCTGCACGGTGGCGAGGGGGAGCACGTTCATCGGCGGCGTGCCGACGAAGCGTGCCGCGAAGATCGTCTCCGGGTTCTCGTAGAGCACGTCGGGTGGAGCATCCTGCTCGATCTTGCCGTTGCGCATCAGCACGACCTGATCGGCCATCGTCATCGCTTCGACCTGGTCATGCGTGACGTAGACCATGGTCATGCCGAGGCGCTGCTGCAGTTCGCGGATCTCGCGGCGCATCTCGACGCGCAGCTGGGCGTCGAGGTTGGAGAGCGGCTCGTCCATCAGGCAGACGGGCGCCTCGGCGACGATGGCGCGACCGAGCGCAACGCGCTGCTGCTGGCCGCCGGAAAGCTGCGACGGCTTGCGCTCGAGCAGGGCGGAAAGCCCGAGGATCGAGGCAGCGCGGGCGAGGCGTTCGTCGCGCTCGGCACGCGAGACCTTGCGGACCTTGAGCCCGAACATGATGTTCTCGGCCACGCTCAGATGCGGGAACAAAGCATAGTTCTGGAACACCATGGCAATGCCGCGCTGCGAGGGCGAGGAGTGGGTGACGTCTCGCCCGCCGATCGCGATCGTGCCGCTGCTGGTCTCCTCCAGCCCGGCGATCAGCCTCAGCGTGGTCGACTTGCCGCAGCCCGAAGGGCCGAGCAGCGCGACGAGATTGCCGCCTTCGACGGTGAAGCTGATGGCATCGACGGCCGCGGCTCCGCCCCAGCTCTTCGAAACGGTCTTGAGCTCTACCGAAACCATTCGCAACCCGGCCGTCCAAGCAATCCATATCGTGCCGACGCTGGACGCTGCGACTGTCGGCTATGTGACGGGCGAACTTGAAGATAAAATCGGTGCGGAGACAAGAGCGGGGCCACGCCTGACCACACGTTCCTGCGCCGATGAGCGAAGGACGCACGGTGCTGGCGGTCCGGATACCGCGTCCAACGGCTGGCTTACGGCCAGCGCATGCATTATTTGCATCGCCGTGGCGCCGGCTCACGAAATTGTTTGCGCCCAGGAGATCGTCTAGAGAGCGCTTTCTGCATGCCGGGTGGGAATCGTTCCGGCCGGGCGTGCTGGAAGGCTCCGCGATGACCACCAGCGCACAGACCGCCTCCTTGCCCCAGCGTGCCATGATGCCGGTGCTGATCGCGCTCAGCGTGACGCATCTGCTCAACGACATGATCCAATCGCTGATCCCGGCGACCTACCCGATCATCAAGGAAGCTTATCGCCTCGACTTCGGTCAGATCGGCCTGATCACGCTGACCTTCCAGGTTTCGGCTTCGCTGCTGCAGCCCGCGGTCGGGCTCTATACCGACAAGCATCCGATGCCCTATTCGATGGTCGTCGGCATGGGCTTCACGCTCGCCGGTCTCATCGGTCTCTCTTATGCCGGGAGCTACGGGTTCCTGCTCCTGTCGGCGGCCTGCGTCGGAATTGGCTCGTCGATCTTCCATCCGGAGGCAACACGGATGGCGCGCAATGCCTCCGGCGGACAGCATGGCTTTGCGCAAGGCATCTTTCAGGTGGGGGGGCAGACCGGCGGCGCGCTCGGACCGCTGCTTGCTGCCTTCATCATCGTGCCGCGCGGGCAGGGAAGCCTCGCCTGGTTCTCGGTCGCGGCGCTCGTCGCGATGATGCTGATGATCTGGACGGCATCGAGCTATGCCCGTTTGGACCGCGCTCGTCCGCCCAAGGCCGCCGCAGCAAGGAGCGCAGCGCCCGCGCGGCCGGGCCGTCGCTCGGTCGCCTTCGCGATCACGATCCTGATCGTGCTGCTGTTTTCGAAGAACGCCTACACCGCCAGCTTCACCTCGTTCTACACCTTCTATCTGATCGGCAAATTCGGCATCTCCGTGCAGAATTCGCAGGTCATGCTGTTCCTGTTCCTCGCCTCCTCGGCGGTGGGCGCGCTGGGCGGCGGCATGCTGGGCGATCGGATCGGCCGCAACAAGATCATCTGGTTCTCGATCCTGGGCGCGCTGCCCTTCACCTTGATCCTGCCCTATGCCGATCTGTTCTGGACGGGCGTGCTGACCATCGTGATCAACCTGATCATGTCGAGCGCCTTTGCCGCGATTCTGATCTATGCGCTCGAATTGCTCCCCGGCCGCGTCGGGCTCGTCGGCGGCTTCTTCTACGGGCTCTCTTTCGGACTCGGCGGTTTGGCGGCGGCGCTGCTCGGCGAGTTCGCGGACCTGCTCGGCATTGAGACCGTCTACAGGATCTGTTCGTTCATCCCGATGGTCGGCCTCCTCGCCTGGTTCCTGCCCCGACTCAACGACACCGCTGCCGGAGCGCGCCCGGCACATTGATACAGCTTGAGCAACGCTATTCGCTCAGGGATGCCGGACGAGTGCGCCTCAATCCGCGCTGTGACGCTTGCTGTCCCAGAGGTTCCGCGTTGAGTTGGTTCAGAGCCCTTCAGATTTTTGATCGGCCAGCCCTTAGGTAAGCCAGGGCTGCAGCTCCGACAATTTGGTTGGCGGCATCATGCCGGCCCTGAGACAACCTTTCCGTCCCGGGTCAGTGCATCGCGGATGGTGCTGCGGCCTCGCCATATCGCTGCGAGCAGGCCCAGCAATCAGCACGTCGGCAAACGCTGGAGTGAACTCTCCCGCGATCCTGGCGGCGGCGGTCGACGCGCACGCCGGTTGCGTTGGCCATCCTTAAGGTTCCCCCAAATTTTGTCGTGCCGCCACATCTTTGGAGGTCCCCCAAGGGGGCCGATTCACCCAACGTATTGTTCGATCGAGGAAATCGCACCCCAGACTTCCGGGCATAGGCCTTGCAATCCAAAGCAGCGAAATCCTCTACGGCTGCCGGGCATCAGGTCCGGCGGGAGCGGTTGCCTCGTCGTGACCGGAGGCAGGGTCCACGCGCCCTGCGTCGCCTCGCTGCGCACGAACAGGGAAGATGACATGTCGAGCGATCGCTGCCGAGTGTTGATGATCTATCCGCGGTTCAACCCGAATTCCTTCTGGAACTACAAGGCGACCTGCGAACTGGCCGGTGCGCGCCACCCGGCCGCGCCGCTGGGCCTGATCACCGTCGCTGCCCTGCTTCCCGCGACATGGGAGATTCGGCTCGTCGACCTGAACGCGGAGGAACTTGGCGAGCCGGACCTCGCCTGGGCGGATCTGGTCATGACCGGAGGCATGCTGCCGCAGCAGGACGGAACGCTCGCCGTCATCGCGCAGTGTCGCGCCTCGGGAAAGCCGGTCGTGGTCGGTGGCCCCGACGCAACCTCGACTCCCGAGATCTACGAAGCCGCCGATTTTCTGGTGCTGGGCGAGGCAGAGGAGATCATGGACGGCTTCGTCGAGGCCTGGAGCGCGGGGACCCGGAGCGGTGTCTTCCGTTCCGAGATGGGCAAGACCGACGTCACCAAGAGCCCGACACCGCGCTTCGACCTCCTTAAGTTCGCGCATTACCTGCACATCGGCGTGCAGTTCTCGCGCGGCTGCCCGTTCAACTGCGAGTTCTGTGACATCATCGAGCTCTATGGGCGCGTGCCCCGCACCAAGACGAGCGCGCAGATCGTCAGGGAGCTGGAGGCCCTCCACGCCCTCGGATATCGCGGCCATGTGGACTTCGTCGACGACAACCTGATCGGCAACAAGAAGGCGCTCAAGCAATTCCTGCCCGTCCTGATCCAGTGGATTCGGGACAGGAATTTCCCCTTCGAGTTCTCGACCGAGGCCTCGATCAATCTCGCGGACGATCCTGCCCTGATGCAGGCCATGAGCGAGGCCAACTTCTTCACGATCTTCGTCGGCATCGAGAGCCCGGATACCGATACGCTGATCTCGACGCAGAAGAAGCAGAACACCCGCCGCAGCCTCGAGGAAAGCGTTCACCGGATCTATAGGGCCGGCCTGTTCGTGAATGCCGGCTTCATCCTCGGCTTCGACAGCGAGAAGGGAAGTGTCGCGCGGGGCATGATCGACTGCATCGAGGACACGGCGATTCCGGTTTGCATGGTCGGCCTTCTCTATGCGCTGCCCAACACCCAGCTGACCCGGCGCCTTGATCGGGAAGGCCGCCTGTCCATCCCCAATGATGCCGACCATGCGCAGGGCTTAGGCGACCAATGCACCGCAGGGCTCAACTTCATGACCAGCCGCCCGCGCCGCGCTATTCTGGAGGACTACAAGGCGGTGCTGGAAGCCGTCTACGCGCCTCAGGCGTTCTTCGGCCGCGTTCGGCGGGTAGGGCGCATGCTCGACTGCAGCAATCGTCGCCTGGAGCTGCCGAAATCGATGGAGTGGCAAGAGCTGCAGTCTTCCTGGCGCCTGATCTGGCGAATGACGACGGCGAAGGGAGGCGTCCGTCGCGAGTTCTGGAAGACCGTGGTCGACTGCCTCACGCACAACCGCCAGGCGCTGCCCTATGTGATGATGATGGTCGCGCTCTATCTCCATCTGGGGCCGTTTTCCCGGCATGTCGTCGCTCAGGTCCAACGACAGATCGACCATTCGCCGAAAGCCCCTTCCAGCCCGTACGCAGCAAGCTCCCTTGTGGCCAGAACGGCAGCGGCAAGCTGAGCGCGCGTGACGATGCGGCCGCGCCGCATTGAGTCAGGCCACGTCGCTCCCGGCCGTGGCGCGACCGGCGCTGCGCGCCCGCAGCGCCGCCAGCGTGATCTGGCCAAGGGGCCGACCGTGCTCGTCGACGATGGTCGCGGCATCGCGGCCCTCCGCGAGCAGCGCCGACAGCACGCCCCGAAGCTGGAGGGAGCCGGGAAGTTCGAAGCCATCGAGCGCATGGCCCGGCTCGACGGCGTCGGCGGCGCTCACCAGTGAGAGCCGGCGCAGCGCACGGTCGGCGCCGACGAAATCGGCAACGAAATCGTCGGCCGGTGCGGCAAGCAGACGATCGGGCGTGTCGTACTGGACGAGCTTGCCGTCGCGCATGATGGCGACGACGTCGCCCATGCGGATCGCCTCGTCGATGTCGTGGGTGACGAAGATCACTGTCTTTCTCAGGCGCTTCTGGATAGCCAGGAACTCCTCCTGGAGGCGGCTCCTGAGGATCGGATCGACGGCGCCGAAGGGCTCGTCCATCAGCATCACCGGCGGGTCGGCCGCCAACGCCCGCGCCACGCCGACGCGCTGGCGCTGCCCTCCTGAGAGATGGCGCGGATAGCGCGACAGGTACTGCGCCGGGTCGAGGCCGACGAGCGCCAGCATCTCCTCGCTACGCACCCGGATGCGCGCGACATCCCAGCCGAGCAGCCTCGGCACGGTCGCGACGTTCTCGGCGATCGTCATGTGCGGGAACAGGCCGACCTGCTGGATGACGTAGCCGATATGGCGCCTGAGCTCGACCGCATCGCCCTGGGCGATGTCGCGGTCACCGACGAGGATGCGGCCCGCACTGGGCTCGATCAGCCGGTTGATCATGCGCATCGTCGTGGTCTTGCCGCAGCCGGACGGGCCGATCAGCACGCAGAGCTTGCCGGCCTCGACCGTGAGGTCGAGGCTTTCGACGGCCGGCTGCGCAGTGCCGGGAAAGCGCTTGGTGACCTGTTCCAGGCGGATCGTCATGCTGGTTTCGTTTGCATCCGATGGGCCGCCAGCCTTTCGAGGCCCGCGAAGATGATCTCCGTCGCGAAGGCCAGGGCCGCGACCGCGACAGCCCCGGCGATCAACTGCGGGAAATTGAAGTTGGCCATGCCGCTGGTGATCAACTCGCCCAGCCCGCCGCCGCCGATGAAAGCGGCCAGCGTCGCCGCCGATACGATCTGGACGGCGGCGGTGCGGATGCCGGCGAAAATGACGGGCAGGGCCAGCGGAATCTCGATCCTCGTCAGCAGTTGGGCATCGGACAGGCCCTGGCCGCGCGCGGCGTCGACGATGTCGGCATCGACCTCGCTCACCCCGGTATAGGTGTTGAGCAGCAGGGCCGGCAGACCGTAGAGCGTCAGCGCGACCACCGAGGGCAGGAAGCCTGTTCCCAGAACAGGGAGCAGGAGCACGAGCAGCGCCAGCGAAGGAATAGTCCGAAGGATGTTGGCGAGCGCAATGGCGGGCTGAGCCCAGCTGCGATGACGCGTCAGGGCGAGGCCGGCGGGCAGGGCGATCAACAGCACGGCGGCGAGCGATACCGCACTCAGCCAGAGGTGGTTCCGGAGGGCGGTGACGAAGGTCTCCGGATGTGCCGAGATCCAGCCATACATCAGGCCTGCTCCGCCTGATGGGCGCGCAGCCGGATCTCGAACCTGCGCAGGCTCTCGTCGCAGAAGATGGCCAGCGCCGAGGTCACGACGGCGCCGATAAAGACCTTCTCGCCGAAGTCCTGGGTGATGCCCTGGAAGATGATGTCGCCGAGCCCGCCGGCATTGATGAATGCGGCGACGGTGGCGACCGAGACCTGCGTCACCACGGTGATGCGGATGCCCGCGATGATCACGGGCAGCGCCAGCGGCAGCTCGATGGCGAAGAGGCGGCGCCATGGGCCGTAGCCCATGCCATCTGCGGCATCGAGGATATCCCGCGGGATTTCGCGCAAACCCGTCGCGGTGTTGCGGATGATGATCAGGAGCGCATAGGCGACGAGCGCGACGATGGCCGGCCAGAAGCCGAGGCCGAGATAGGGAATGAGCAGCGCGAAGATCGCCAGGGCAGGCACGGTGTAGAGCGCACCGGCGACCAGCAGGACGCCGAGCGCGAGGCGAGGGCGCCGCGCCGACAAGACGCCGAGCGGCAGGCCGATCGCCAGCGCGATCAGAAGGCCCGTACCCACGAGCTGGATATGCTCCCAGAGAGCCACGAGCAGGCGGTCGTAGTTCTCGAACGTCCAGGTCATGAGAGGGATCGCCTAGAGCATTTTCGAGTGAAGTGGGCACCGGTTCGCGTGAAGAAAATGCGACAAAACAGAGAGATAGGGCGTTCTCTTGAATCGAAATACGAAAATGCTCGAGCGCTGAATCTCACAGCCCCTTGGCTTTCAGGAAGCTGGCCGCGACTGTGCGTGGCTCCTTCTTGTCGACCTCGACCTGGCGGTTGAGCTCCTGCATGACGGGGTTGTCGAGCAGGGCGTTCACCTTCTCGAGTGTCGCGACGACCTTCTCGTTCTTCGCGATGTCGGGGCGGACGACGGGCGCCAGGAAATAGGGCGGGAACAGGCCCTTGTCGTCATCGAGCGCGACGAACTTCTCGGCTGCGATCTGCCAGTCGGTCGAGAAGCCGTTGGCGATGTCGATCTGCTTCTGCGTCAGCGCGTCGTAACGCAGGCGCAGTGCGGCGAACTGCTTGAACTCGCGGAACTCGGCGCCATAGACCTCCTTCAGCCCGGCGATGCCGTCACGCCGGTCGACGAACTCGGTGCCGGCGCCGAGGCTGAGCTTGTTCGCCACCTTGCCGAGATCGCTGAGGGTCTTGAGGTTGTAGTCCCTGGCCGTCTCCGGCCGGACCACGATGGCATAGCCGTTGTTGATGTTGGACGGCTTCAGCCAGGTCAGGTTGAACTCCTTCTCGTAGTAGGCCTTGACGATCTGGCGCACCTTCTCTGGGTCGGTCTCGGTCGTCGTCGCCTTCATCACCGCGTTGAAGCCGGTGCCCGTATATTCCGGATAGAGATCGATCGCGCCGCTCTTCAGAGCCTCGTGCGCGACCAGCGTGCCGCCGAGGTTGATCTTGCGCTCGACCTTGAAGCCGGCCTTCTCCAGGGCGGCGGCATAGAGCTCCGCCACGATGAACTGCTCGGTGAAGTTCTTCGAGCCGATCTTGATGGTCTGTGCCGTAACGGCCGTCACGGAAGAGGCGATGAGCGCAGCAGCCGCGAAGAGCATGGAGATGAGACGCATGGCGGTAAGCTCCTGAGCGTCGGTGGGTGACAGGCTAGCAAGCGGGGCGGCCGGTGCAAGCGACGGGGCGGGAAGCTGGCCTGCCGCGTTGGCCGGCGCCCGATCGGCTCATGCTCGAACTATCCGGTGGGCAGCGGGTTCCGTTCGCCGCCTCGGACCGCTTTCGGCAGGCGATTCTCGGCTGGCGAAAGCGGGCAGACCCAGGCGTCGGAATGGGCGCAGGATGGGAAGTAGGCGAAGTTGAAGTCGAGGATCAGCCGGCCGTCACCGCTCGTGCCGAGATCGGCGCTCTTGATCGTGTCGAGGAGATAGCGCCCGGCGGGATAGGTCTCGTCGCGGTTGGTCAGGTCGCCGAAGGGCAGGAAGACGCCGCCGCCATAGCCGGTGATCCAGTACAGCGTGAGTTCCTTGCCGAGCGCGGCGCCGAGCCCATCGGTGAGCGCGAACGGGACGAGCCGGACCGCCTCATCCTCGCCGAGGCTGATATCGATCGCCTCGCGAGGGCCGACGCTCTGCAGACCGACATCGAAGCGGAGTGCCGGATCGTAGGGGAAGCAATCGATACCGCCGAAGCGGGCGCGTCGTTCCGGCGGAAGCGGCGACTGCACGTGCTCGCGAAACAGCCGCTCGCGCGTGCTGCGCCAAAGCTCCCATCCTTCGTGCCCCGGCATGGAGCGGATCGTCGCATAGAGATCGGCGACCTGCCGCCGCCAATCGTGCAGGCTGGAGAAATGCTGCAGCGAGCCGGTCGTTGACCTGAGACGACCCGGTTCCTGGAATGCTTCGGCCATCGAGATACCTTCCTCGTTAGGACCGCTGCGGCCGCCCCGGCCGATCTGCCGCCATGGGCGGATCACAGAAGCGATGACTCAGCGTCACATCATGTCAGTGGGTACTTGGCTCACGCGACCGGCCGGAGATCTCCGAGCACGGTCGGGATCAGCTCCGAGACAGTCGGGTGGATCGGCACGGCCCATTGCAGGGTCGGGTAGGGGGCGTCGGCATTCATCGTGTCGAGGACGCCGTGGATCGCTTCGTCACCGCTGACGCCGAGGATCGCGGCGCCGAGGATCCGCTTGGTATCGGCATCGGCCACGACCTTCATGAAACCCTTGGTCTCGGCCCGTTCGACGGCGCGGCCTACCCGCGTCATCGGTCGCTTCGAGACCAGCAGGGGTCGCCCGCTCTTGCGGGCCTCGGTCTCGGTCATCCCGACTCGGCCGAGCGGCGGGTCGATATAGAGCGCATAGGCGGGGATGCGGTCGCTGACGCGGCGGCTCGCGCCGTCCAGGAGATTGGCGGCGACGATCTCGAAGTCGTTATAGGCGGTGTGGGTGAAGGCGCCGCGACCGTTGCAATCGCCCAGCGCCCAGATGCCGGGAACGGAGGTGGCGAGGCCATCGTCCACGGTGACGTAGCCGCGGGCGTCCGTCGCGACGCCGGCCTGGTCGAGGCCGAGATCATCGGTGTTCGGCCGGCGTCCCACCGCCAGCAGGACGTGCGAGCCGACCACCTCAGGATCACCGGAGGTGCAGTCGACGCCGACAGCCACGCCGTCCTGCTGCGGCTTGAACGCGATGCAGGTCGCGTTCGTGCGAACCGCTATCCCTTCCTCCGTCAGGAGCTCCCGGATAGCCTCGGAGACGTCCTCGTCTTCACGGGCTATCAGCCGCGGCCCCTTCTCGACGACAGTGACCTGCGCGCCGAAGCGGCGATACATCTGCGCGAATTCGAGCCCGATGTAACTCCCGCCCACGACGACCAGGTGCTTCGGCACGGTGTCGAGCCGGAGAATGGAGGTGTTCGTCAGGTAGTCGACCTCGGCGATGCCCGGCATGTCCGGCACGCTCGCGCGCCCGCCGACATCGATGAAAATGCGCGGCGCGCTCAGCAGGGTCTCTCCAATGCGGACGCGGTCAGGGCCTTCGAAACGCGCATGCCCAAGAAAGACGGTCAAACCCTCCATCCCTCGCAGCCAGCTCTCGACACCCGTGCGGGCATTGGTCGCGACGGTGTTGGCGCGGGCCGAGACCCGCTCCATGTCGATGCGGATCGGGCTGTCGATCCCGACCCCGTACTCGGCGCCGCGACGGGCCTGATGCGCGGCATAGGCGCTTGCCACCAGCGTCTTGGTCGGCATGCAGCCGGTATTGACGCAGGTCCCGCCGAACAGGTGACGCTCTGCGAAGGCCACCTTCATCCCTGAAGCGGTCAGCCGCCCCGCGAGAGAAGGGCCAGCCTGTCCGGCCCCGATGATGATGGCGTCGAAGCTGAGCTCCATGGCGTGGGCCTCCATCCGTGCTGGGACGGGAACTACGGTCGTGGCTGTCGGCGGACGTCTCGTTGCGCCAGCGGTTCGCCGCGCCGGTGCCGGTCAGCTCGGCAATGGCGCGCCGCTCTGCTCGGCTACCATGAAGTCGGCATACCATTCCGGCCAGTTCTCGTCGTGCTCGCCGGTGCGCTTTTCGTGCTCGCCATGCGCGGCGGCGGCGCGTTTGAGCGCGGCAGCGAGGTCGTCCGACGACGCGAATGCGGTGTTGCCGCTGTCCACGCGTCCGGGGAAGCGCTGGGTGATCTCCTGCAGCAGCCAGCCATTGCCGTCCGGGTCGGTGAAGGTCGCGTATGAAAGATAGCTGCGCCCCTGCGGATCCCGGCCGCTGAGTGCCGGCTGGCCCGGCCCCGTCCGATGGAATACCTCACTGACCTCGGCGCCGCCCTTGACGAGTTCGGTGCGCGCGGCCTCGATATCGGAGACGACGAGATAAAGACCGCTGGCCGAGCCGGGCGCAGCCGAGGTGATGCCGGTGCCGAAATGGATCGAGGCGGGCGAGCCTGGCGGCGTAAACTGGACGACGCGGAAGCTGGCACCAACCGGGAAGTCGGCATCCAGCCGCCAGCCCAATCCGCTATAGAACCGTTTCGCACGATCGACATCCGCGACGGGAATGGCGACGACCTCGAGCTTCAGGTCGACGCCCGGCACCTTGGCCGCTCCACCCGCAGTTTCGCTATGTTCCTGAGTGTCGCTCATATCGGACTCCTCGCTTTGCGAATGTCCTGAAAGTGGTCCTGTGCTCATATCGGCCGGGGCCGGGTCATGTCGGCAGCTGCAATGCGAAGCGGTTTTTCAGCTGCGTATTGATTGCCATGAGGATGGCATGGACACAGCAGGATGAGCGAAGTCCCGGCTTCGCCCACACCGCCTCGGCAGGCGATCGTCGATGATGCGCATGAGATCCGCCCCTATTCAAGGGCGATCCGCCGCAACATCGATGTCGATATCCGCCTGATCCGACACAGCTCTGCGCCCTTGGCCCCGGCTGACACCGTCAGGAGTCCAGGCCCGCCAGCATCCGTGTCAGAGCGGCGGACGACATCGGCCTTGCGAGCGGGAAGGCTTGGCCGGCCCAAAGCAGGGTGAAGTCGTCGCGACCTGCCGCCTCGGCCGCGCTGCGTAGCGGCCCCAGCGCCGTGCCGGCGGTCGGAAAGGCCGGCGACAGCTCCGACAGCGGTCCGAGTTCCGACATCACGCGGTTGACGATGCCGCGCGCCGGCCGGCCGGTGAACAGGTTGGTGATCGCGGTCGGCCGCTCGCTCATGCCGAGCGCCTTGCGGTAGATCGGCGAGATGTTCGCCTCGGGCGTGAACAGATAGGCGGTGCCGACCTGGACGGCAGCGGCGCCAAGTGCGAAAGCGGCTCTGACGCCGCGTCTGTCCGTGATGCCGCCGGCCGCGATGACCGGGACGGAGACGGCGTCGACGATTTGCGGCACCAGCGCGAAGGTGCCAACCTGCTCGGAGATCCGGTCGGTCAGGAAAGTGCCGCGATGGCCGCCGGCTTCGGCGCCCATGGCGATGACGGCGTCGACGCCGTGTTCGGCCAACCAGCGCGCCTCGGGCACGGTGGTGGCGGAGGCGATCACCTTGGCGCCGGCGCGCTTCACCCGCTCGAACAATTCGGGAGCGGGCAGGCCGAAATGAAAGCTGACGACCTCGGGCCGATAATCCTCGATGACAGTCGCGAGGGTTGCGTCGAAGGGCGTGCGGCCGCTCGGCGTCTTCGGCATGTCCGGATCGAGGCCGGCCTCGGCGTAATAGCCGGACAGCCGTGCGAGCCAGGCTGCCTGCCGTGCCGGATCGTCGCTCGGGGGCGTGTGGCAGAAGAAGTTGACATTGATCGGCCGGCGCGTGCCGGCCCGCACCTTGTCGAGCGCGGCCCTGAGGCCCGCCTCGTTGTATTGCGCGCCCGCCAGCGAGCCGAGCCCCCCGGCCTCGCTCACGGCGATGACCATCTCCGGTGTCGTCGCGAGAGCCATCGGGCCCTGGATGATCGGCAGATCGATGCCCAGGAGATCCAGGAGTCTCGTGTTTCCTGTCGCGTTCACGGTGAACCTCTTCGATTGGTGCCCGGTTGTTGGCGGGCGGGACGGAGCTTAGCCGCGATAGGCCTCCGCTGGGAGCTCTTTGGCGATCGGTTTGCGACGAGGTCGATCGTCAAAGCCAGGATCATCGCTGCGGCGCCGATCACGAACAGCAGCCGGTAGCTTCCGCCGCTGAACGAGAAGAGGAACGAAAGCCCTTAGGCGGCGGCCGCTCTGGATCCCATTGCACTGATGCGCATGGCTCTGACGAGACGACCCGGATGTCGCGCCCGGCTGATACCGGCTGCGCGCGTCGACGAGGGCAAGTGTGCCATCCGGTCGCCGAGGCTCCGCGCTTGACAAGCTGCTGAAACCGCGAAGGTTGGGCGTTACGAGGCTACTGGCACTGCATGGATCGCATCGACGCGATGAAGGTGTTCATAGCCGCCTTGGACGAGGGGAGCCTCGCCGGGGCGGGGCGCCAGCTCGGGCGGTCTCCGGCAGCTGTGAGTCGGGCGATCGCCTTCCTCGAGCAGCAGGTCGACGCGACGCTGCTCCACCGTACCACCCGGGCGATCAGACTGAGCGAGATCGGCGAGCGCTATGCCACCGCGTGCCGCCGCGTCCTCACCGAATTGCAGGAAGCCGAAGCCGTGGCGGCCGGCGAGCGCGTCGCGCCGCATGGCACCCTGACCATCACGGCGCCGCCGATCAGCGGCGAGGAGATCCTGCGGCCCATCATCGACGCCTTCGTCGAGGCCTACCCGACCGTCTCGGTCAATCTCGTCCTGCTCGTGCGGGGCGCGAACTTGATCGAGGAGGGGATCGACATCGCCCTGCGAATCCTGGAGCTGCCGGATTCCGCGATGACGGCGATCCGCATCGGCGGCGGCGTCAGGCCGGTGATCGTGGCCTCGCCGCGCTATCTCAGCCAGCACCCGCGCATCGCCGAGCCCGGCGATCTCAGCAGGCACAGCATCGTCGCCTGCACCGATTTCGGGCGCGACGCCTGGGTCTTCCCGCCCGCGAAGGGCGGCTCGGTTCCCCGCTCCGTCCAGTTCAAGCCGCGACTCATCGTCAACAGCGTGCGGGCGGCGCTCGGCGCGGCCGTCGGCGGGCTGGGCGTCACCCGCCTCCTCACCTATCACGTCGCCGAGCGCGTGCAGGATGGATCGCTCCAGCTCCTGCTGCGGGACGCCGAGCCACCGGCACGCCCAGTCAATCTGGTGCTGCCGCAGGGGCGTTCGAGCGTGCCGAAGGTCAGGGCGTTCCTCGACTTCGCGGTGCCCCGGCTGCGCGCGGACTTCGCCCGGCTTTCGGCCGAGTCGGTGGCGATGCAGCGCTGAGACCATCATTCTTCCGATTCATGGAAGAATGACTGCCGAGCGTCGCRCATTCAGTCGAACGATGAAATTCCCAAAATGGTGGTCACCAGGCCGAGCCGGCCAGGCGGCGTGCATTCCGCGCGCTGTCGAAGAGACGAGGATCATCATGAGCAACGAACGGAAGGTGGCGATCATCACCGGTGCTTCGCAGGGCATCGGCGCCGCGCTGGTCAAGGGTTTCCGCGATCGCAACTATCGCGTCGTCGCGACCTCGCGCTCCATCAAGCAGGGCACTGACCTCGACATTCTCGCGGTTCCCGGCGATATCGCCGATCCCGCGACGGCCGAAGCGGTCGTCCGCGAAGCACTCGCCCGCTTTGGACGGATCGACACGCTGGTGAACAATGCCGGCATCTTCATCGCCAAGCCCTTCACCGATTACACGGCCGAAGACTTTGCCGGCAAGATCGCGACCAACCTCGCCGGTTTCTTCCACATCACCCAGAAGACCGCGGGGGCGATGCTGACGCAGGGCTCGGGCCACATCGTCAGCATCACCACGAGCCTGTCCGACCACGCGATCGCCGGCGTCCCCACCGTACTCGCCAATCTGACCAAGGGCGGCATCAATTCGGCGACCAAGGCGCTCGCGATCGAATACGCCCAGAGCGGCATCCGCGTGAACGCGGTCTCGCCGGGCGTGATCAAGACGCCGATGCACGCGCCGCAGACGCACGAGTTCCTGGCCAATCTCCACCCGGTCAAGCGCATGGGCGAAATCAAGGACATCGTCGACGCCGTGCTGTTCCTGGAGAGCGCCCCGTTCGTCACGGGCGAGATCCTGCATGTCGATGGCGGACAGAGCGCCGGCCACTAAAGCGCAAGCCGAACCAGAAGGAGGCTTTCATGCCGATCGTCACCATCCAGGTCACGCGGGAGGGCTCCGGCCCTGGCCGTACCGCGGCAACCGCCGAGGAGAAGGCCAAGCTCATCGCCGGCGTCAGCCGGCTCCTGCTCGACGTGCTGAGCAAGCCGCTCGACTCCACCTTCGTGGTGATCGAGGAAGTCGATCTCGACAACTGGGGCTGGGGTGGCCTGCCTGTCCCGGAATACCGCAGGCGACGAGCGGCAAATGAGTCCGCCGCAGCAAGCTCAGGCCGGCAATCCGCGTGATATCCAAAGGACTGCCATGACCGGGGCTGGCCAGTCCCGGTCGTTCGATCTGCCCGGCGCCGAGGTGGCGATTACGCAGGTGAGGGCGCCAGGCGCGGTCCTTCTCGAGAGCCCGCGTTTGGTCCGGTGGCCTCATCTGCCGTCAAACCGGCGGGAGCCCGGCCATCCTCGCCCGCCGGTTGCGCAACCCTGCCCGCGCGTTGACGGGTCTTGAAACCGAGCCTGTGACCGCAGCAATAAGGGCGCCAAGACGCAGTCGGAAGGGGAGTGCCCGCATGGCCAAGGAATTCACCGGCAAGCGAGTGATCGTGATGGGCGGCAGCCGTGGCATCGGACGCTCCATCGCGCTTGGCTTCGCGGCGGGCGGCGCATCCGTTTCCATCTGTGCGCGGGGCGCGGGACCGCTCGAGGCGACGCGCCGGGAGATTGAGGCGCTCGGCGTCACAGCTCATGCGGCCAGCGTCGACCTTGCTGACGCGGATGCGATTGCGACCTATGTGCCCGAGGCGGTGAAGGCTCTCGGAGGGCTGGATGTCCTCGTCAACAATGCCTCCGGCTTCGGCCAATCGGATGACGAGGAGGGCTGGGCGGCCTCGCTCAGCGTCGACATGATGGCCGTTGTACGGGGCAGCCATGCGGCAATCCCGCATATGGAACCGGGCTCGTCGATCGTGAACATCTCGTCGATCTCAGCCCTGCGGGCCTCCTCGCGTTCGGCGCCTTACGGCGCCATCAAGGCGGCCGTCATGCACTACACGGCAAGTCAGGCGAAGATGCTGTCGCGGAAGGGCATCCGGGTGAACTGCGTCGCGCCGGGCTCGATCGAGTTCCCGGGCGGCTCGTGGGAAAATCGCAAGACGTCCAACCCCGAGCTCTACCGGGCGACGCTGGCCAATATCCCCTTCGGACGGATGGGCAAGCCCGAGGAGGTCGCCGAGGTCGTGCTTTTCCTCGCTTCGGGCAAGGCCAGCTGGGTCACCGGCCAAAGCATCGTGGTCGACGGCGGCCAACTTGTCGGACCCTGACCTCCGCCCGTCGTCGCGGCTATGACCTTGGCGCGCAGCAACCGCGCCAAGCGCGAGCGCTGGATCGTTGCCCGCTAGCGGACGCGCGACGTCCGCAGATGTAAAGTTCTTCAATCCGCGCTCATTTCGGCACGCCGTTGATCACGAAGAGGGCGCGCGTGAACTGATCGGGCGGGAAGCTTCCAAAGCTACGGGCATAGATCTCCTTCACACGATCCGTGCGATAGAGCTCCGCAAGCGTGGCGTCGACGAGCAAACGCAGCTTTTCGTCGCCACGCGGCAGAGCCAGCGCGTAGGTCTCGAACGTGAAATACTGGTCGGAGAGCTTCATGCCGGAGCGGTTCGGGCTGTTCAGCAGATGGTAGCTGAGGATCCCGCGATCGGCGAAATAGGCGTCGACCCTTCCCGCGGATAGGCTCCGCACACCGTCCGGATGAGTCGGCATCGGAATGATCTCGGCCTGGATTCCGAGTTGCGCCAAAGTCGCCTTCAGGACTTCCTCTGTCGTCGTGCCCGCAATACGCCGATCTTCTTGCCGCGCAGATCCTCGAGGCGGACGATTTCGCTGCTCCGGTGGAGAACCCCGGCGCCGTCAATGAAGGTCGGGAGCGAAAAATCGACGATTGCGCGGCGCGACATCGTCATCGAAGTCGGGTCGCACAGAAGATCGATCTTGCCATCACGCAGCGCTTCCAGGCGATCCGCTGAGGAGACCTCGACATATTCAATTTTGAGGGCAGGGATGGCTTGCGTCTTCTTCACGCCGGCAGCGACTTCGCGGCAGAGGTCGACAATGTATCCGGATGGCTCCCCCCTGGTCGTCCGATAGGAGTAGGGCGGCGCATCGGCCCGGAAGCCAAGCCGCAATGTACCGGTCTCGCGAGCCCGTGCCAGGGTGTCAGCCGCCGCGCTTGCCGTCGATATCGCCGTGCAAAGAAACGCGATCAAAAACGCCCGCATAATCGCCCCCGTCATCTGGCAAGTATGCGCACACTAGGCCGGCAGGATAAATCGAAGAACGTCGTTTCTGGCGGCAGAGGCTTGCGACGCTTGCGTATCGACGCGATCGCGACCTCCGGCGCGCGGCCGTTCGGCACGCGCGACCAGAGCGTTTGCGAGCGAAGCGGACGCCGGTCCGCGCAAGAATGCCGCGAAATAAAGTGATGAAGCATTTCCACGTTTCGGAGAAACGCGGAAATGCTCCAGGCTCAGGCAGCTTTTGTACTCGTCATCGGCGTCACATTCTGATTCATGCGGAACAGGTTCGACGGATCGTAACGCTGCTTCAGCATGGCGAGGCGATGATAGCTGGCTCCGTAAGCCTCCTGGACACGATCCGCCTCGTCGGCCGGCATGAAATTGATATAGGCCGTCCCGGCAGAAAGCGGTCTCGCGGTTTCGAATAGGTCTCGCGCCCAGCCGATGCAGGCCCGATCCATGCTCTGTTCACGCCATCGCGCATGGACGTTCATCACGAAATGCGAGCTGCGCTGGGGAAACGCCGTGGAGGCGGCGGCTACGCGGCCTGCCGCGCCGCCGACATGAGCGATGAAGATCTCGCACTCCGGGCCCGGCAGCTGGCGCGCCGCACGGATCAGGATTTCGATAGCCGCATCCGAGAGATCGGTGAAATCGTGGCTTTTCCAGTAGTTGCGGGCGCCCAGTGTGAGCAGGGGATCGAACGCCTGCTGCCATGCGGTGAAGGGGGCGGCTCCCACCACATCGGCGATCGGCATCCCGATCGAGCGCAGCCTGGCAGTCGCCTTTTCGCCCTCGGCGATGTCGCCGCAGTAGCACATCGCGAGGATCAGAACTTCCTTGCCGTGCCATTCCGCCGGCAGAAACGGGAGAGGCGGTGCCTGCCGTATCACAGCCCAGCAAGTCAGCTCGTCGGGGGCGGTTTCGAGCGCCGCGCGGTAGTTCTTCAGGACCAGCTCGGCATCGTCGAGCGGATGCACGACGAGGCCGGAAAGGACGTTGGGGCCAAACCTGTGAAGCCGGAACTCGAACCCCGTCACGACGCCGAAATTGCCGCCGCCGCCGCGAAGAGCCCAGAACAGGTCCGGATCCTCCGTCGCGCTGGCCCGCCGGAGTTCGCCATCGGCAGTAACGATCTCCACCGACACGAGGTTGTCCAGGGTCAGGCCAAACTTCCGCGTGATCCAGCCGAAGCCGCCTCCCAGCGTCAGCCCGGCGATACCTGTGGTCGAATTGATGCCCGTCGGCACGATCAGCCCGGCGGCCTGCGTCTCCTTGTCGACATCGGCAAGGGTTGCACCCGGTTCGACCCAGGCACGCTGTGCCGCCGCATCGACGCGGACTGATTTCATCTGCGAAAGATCGATCATCAGGCCGCCATCGCAGACGGCATTCCCGGCGATGCCATGGCCACCGCCCCGCACCGAGACGAGCAGGCCGTTGTCGCGCGCAAAGCGAACCGCGCTGACGACATCGGCGGCGGACATACAGCGTATGATCAGCCCGGGTCTGCGATCGATCATCCCGTTCCAGATTGCGCGCGCGTCATCGTAGCCTGCGTCGCTCGTGTCGAGGATGCTGCCGCTCAGTTGCGCGGCAAGCGTTTCGATGACCGAGGTAGCGATGCTCGTCTTTCCGGCCGTCAGCGTCGTGAGGCTGTATGCAGGCATGATGGCTCCTCCCGAGCGGGTGCACTAGGTTTCGGCCCCCCGGCTATCGGGAATGTGCGTCCATTCGTGGCTCCTCTCCGTGATGCAGCTCACACAGCCGCGAGCTGCAAAGCGACAACCGACGATCTCCATAGACTCCGCTTCAGAAATCACAAAAACTTATCTTTTACAGAGAGTTAAGCGTGTAATCTGGAGTCGGAAGTGAGCTTCAGCCTGTCGAAGAAGAGCTCGCAGGCCTCGGCGACGCGCCCTACGGATTCGTCATCGACGTCCAGATGGGTGACCCAGCGCAGCGTTCCGTAGCGCCCGCTGACCGCGATACCGCGACTGCGCAGAAACTCGACGAAGGCGCCGACGTCGAGCCCCTTGGGCGTCATGAACACCATGTTCGTGCGTGCCGATCCTGCGCCAAGGTCGGGGAAATGCGCGAGCACCGCCGCGAGATCCGCGGCGCGCCGATGATCTTCGCTGAGCCGTGTGACGTTGTGCTCCAGCGCGTAGATCGCGGCCGCAGCGATCACGCCGGTCTGGCGCATGCCGCCGCCCAGCATCTTCCGGATCCGGCGGGCCTTTTCGATGAACTCCTTCGGGCCGACGAGGATGGAGCCGATCGGCGCTCCCAGGCCCTTGGAAAGGCACAGGGACACGGTGTCGAACTGCCCGGCGATCCAGGCGGCATCGCGGTTGCTCGCCGCGGCCGCGTTCATCAGGCGGGCGCCGTCGAGATGGGTCGCAAGGCCGCGCGAGCGGGCGAGCCCTGTCGCAGCCTCCAGATAGGCATCGGGCAGGACGAGGCCGTTGAAGGTGTTCTCCAGCGCCAGCAGCCGGGTGATCGCGAAGTGAAAGTCGTTCGGCTTGATCGCGTTGGCGATGGCCTCCAGCGCGATCGTTCCGTCCGGCTCGTTAGGCAGGGGCTGCGGCTGGATCGAGCCCAGCACGGCCGCGCCGCCGCCTTCCAGCCGATAGGTGTGGGCCATCTGGCCGACGAGATACTCCTCGCCGCGGCCGCAATGGGCCATCAGCCCGGCGAGGTTGGCCTGCGTGCCGGTGGGGAAGAAGAGGGCGGCTTCCTTCCCCAATCGCTCGGCGGTCATGGCCTCCAGGCGCTTGGTGGTCGGGCAGTCGTCATAGACGGCGTCGCCAACCTCAGCCGCAGCCATGGCAGCACGCATCCCCTTGTCGGGGCGCGTGACCGTATCCGAACGGAAGTCATCCACCAGCATCGATCAGATCCTTTTTGACTGTGAGTTTGCCGCAGCGAGGGCCCCGCTGCGGGCGGTATGCGAAAAGACGCGGCTCAACATTCGGGCAAATTGACCGCCAAGCCGCCGAGGCTGGTTTCCTTGAAACGCTCGTTCATGGCTTCGCCTGTCTGCCGCATGGCCTCGATGCAGTTGTCGAGCGGCATGAAATGCGAGCCGTCGCCGCGCAGGGCGAGCGATGCCGCCGCGACGGCCTTGATGGCGCCTATTCCGTTGCGTTCGATGCACGGCACCTGGACGAGGCCCGCCGCAGGATCGCAGGTCATGCCGAGATGGTGTTCGAGGGCGATCTCCGCGGCATTCTCGATCTGTGCCGGCGATCCACCCAGCACGCCGCAGAAGCCGGCGGCTGCCATCGCGGCTGCGGAACCGACTTCGCCCTGGCAACCTGCCTCGGCTCCGGAGATCGAAGCGTTGTGCTTGATCAATCCGCCGATGGCCGCAGCCGTGAGCAGGAAATCGGTGATCTTCTCGGGTTCCGCCCCGATGCAATGATCCAGATAATAGCGCAGCACCGCGGGCACGACGCCTGCGGCGCCGTTGGTCGGGGAGGTCACCACCCTGCCGCCGGCTGCATTCTCTTCGTTCACGGCCATTGCGTAGACGCTGAGCCAGTCCGCGGCCGCGTGAGGCTGGGAGCGATTGGCCTGCCGCTCGGCAATGAGCTGCCGATGAATTCTCGCCGCTCTCCGCCGCACGCGCAGCCCGCCCGGCAGTTCGCCGTCCTGGTTCAGGCCGCGTTCGATGCACCCATTCATGACCGACCAGAGGCGGGCGAGACCGCGTTCGACCTCTTCGGGCGGCTGGAGGTGGATCTCGTTCGCGCGCTTCATCTCCGCGATGGACAGCCCGCTCTCTTGCGCCATGCGCAGCATCGTCGCCGCGTTCGCGAAGGGATAGGGCCAGGATGCCGCCTCCGTCGCGGACGGCGGCGCCTCGCGCTCCTGTGCCGTCACCACAAAGCCGCCGCCGATCGAATAGTAGGTCTCGCTCAACACCACCGCCCCGGTGGAATCGCGAGCAGACAGAACGAGCCCGTTTGCATGACCGGGCAAGGGCGGCCCGTAGTCGAAGACGATGTCGGTGGCTGGATCGAACGCGAGCGGCGGCAGTCCCTCGAGGTGCAGGAGATGACTGCGACCGAGTGCCTCGAACTGACGCTCCGCCGCGTCGAAATCGAACTCGGCCGGCGTCCAGCCGAGAAGGCCGAGCGTCACGGCACGGTCCGTGGCATGGCCCTTTCCCGTGAATGCGAGCGAGCCGTACAGCGTCGCCCCGACTGCCGCCGCGCGACCACGAGCGGGGCATCGGCGCAGGAGGTCCAAGAAATGCCCCGCAGCCGTCATCGGCCCCATCGTATGCGAAGACGAGGGGCCGATGCCGATCTTGAAGACGTCGAAAACGCTCAGGAACATTCTGCGACTCCTGTCGAACTCGATCTTGCGCGATGCGCGCGAACGAGGATCCGCGGCCGTCGCCTAACCTCAGACAGCGATCGCCATACCGTCGCGCTGTGGATCGGCTCCACCCGAACACGTCCCATCGACAATCCCGATCGCATGGAGTGCGGCGAAAGGGAATGTCTGGGCCGAACGCCTGACGTCGTATCCGGCGCCGGTGAGTTCGGTGCTGACGCAGCGGCGAATGTCGTTGGAGATGCCGATCGCGTTCGAAACGGCCATGATCCATAGAGAACGCGGAATCCAATCGGATCGGACCGCGATCTGATCGGCGCATGCTCTGGAATTGCAGAAGCGGCCGTTCGCCTTTGGCCGTCAATGCACGGCTGTTCGCTGCAGACGAAGCGATCGGGGTGTCCCTTTCGGTGGGGTCGTCATGGATCGAACGCGGTATCGTCCGCTCTTCCTCGGCGCGGCGGACGAACGACACCGTCCGGCGCCGGATCGACCGTTCGACGCTCTCGGCATGCGGGAACACTCCCATCCAATCGGGATGCGGCTCGACGACCGCAGCCAGCAGGCACATCACGCCGTAGATGCAGGAATATGCGCGCCTTCCTTCCGAAAACGAGCGCGGGCGAAAGTCGGGCTGATTGCAGCGCAGGGCGGCTGAATGGTCCTGCCGGGGAGGGACGCGGGAGGTTCAACGCGGCTTCGGGGCCCGGCTTGGCACGGCCAGGCGGCCATGCCGAGCCCGTGGGGACTTCAGAACAGGAAGTAGCGTTGGGCCATGGGAAGCGAAGCCGCCGGCTCGCAGGTGATGAGCTCACCGTCGATGCGCACCTGATAGTTCTGCGGATCAACCTCGATCTTCGGCGTCAGCGAATTGTGGATCATGTCCTTCTTGCGGACGCCGCGCGTGCCTTTCACCGCCACCAACTGCTTCTGCAGATTGAGCTTGTCGCCGATCTTGTCGTCGAGTGCCGCCTGCGAGACGAAGGTGACCCCGGTCTTGCCGCGCGCCCGGCCGAGGATGCCGAACATCGGCCGGTAATGCACCGGCTGCGGCGTCGAGATCGAGGCGTTCGGGTCTCCCATCGGCGCGGTGGCGATCATGCCACCGATCAGGACCAGCGATGGCTTGACGCCGAAGAAGGCCGGCTTCCAGAGCACGAGGTCGGCACGCTTGCCGATTTCGACCGAGCCGACCTCATGGGCGAAGCCATGCGTGATCGCGGGATTGATCGTGTATTTGGCGACATAGCGCTTGCACCGGAAATTGTCGTTGCGCTCGCTGTCCTCGGGCAGCGGTCCCCGCTGAACCTTCATCTTGTGCGCAGTCTGCCAGCAGCGAAGCGTCGTCTCGCCGATGCGGCCCATGGCCTGCGAGTCCGACGACATCATCGAGAAGGCGCCGAGATCGTGGAGGATATCCTCCGCCGCGATCGTCTCCTTGCGGATGCGCGACTCGGCGAAGGCGACATCCTCCGGAATCTGCGGGCTGAGATGGTGGCACACCATCAGCATGTCGAGATGCTCGTCGATGGTGTTGATCGTGTAGGGGCGGGTCGGGTTGGTCGAGGACGGAAGGATGTTCTCCTGCCCCGCCGCGGTGATGATGTCCGGTGCATGGCCGCCACCGGCACCTTCCGTATGGAAGGAGTGGATGGCGCGGCCCTTCATCGCCGCGAAGGTATCGGCGACGAAGCCGCTCTCGTTCAGCGTGTCCGAATGCAGCGCGACCTGGACGTCCATCTCGTCGGCAACCGTCAGGCAGTTGTCGATCGCGGCCGGGGTCGTGCCCCAGTCCTCGTGCAGCTTGAGGCCGATGACGCCGGCCCGAACCTGCTCGCGCAGCGGCTCCGGCAGGCTGGCGTTGCCCTTGCCGAGCAGGCCCACATTGACTGGCAGGTCCTCGATCGCCTCCAGCATGCGGTGGATGTACCAGGGCCCCGGTGTAACGGTGGTGGCGAGCGTGCCGACGGAAGGCCCCGTGCCGCCGCCGACCAGCGTGGTCGTGCCACTGTTGAGCGCCTCGTCCGCCTGCTGCGGCGCGATGAAATGGATATGGCTGTCGATGCCGCCCGCGGTCAGAATCTTGCCTTCGCCCGCGATGACGTCGGTGCCCGGGCCGATGACGATGTCGACGCCGGGCTGGATGTCGGGATTGCCAGCCTTGCCGATCGCGGCGATGCGCCCGTCCTTGATGCCGACATCCGCCTTCACGATCCCCCAATGGTCGAGGATGACCGCGTTGGTAATCACGAGGTCCACGACCTCGGCGGCATTGCGCTGGCCCTGGCCCATGCCGTCGCGGATGACCTTGCCGCCGCCGAAGGTGACTTCGTCGCCATAGACGGTGCGGTCTTCCTCGATCTCGATCACCAATTCGGTGTCGGCGAGGCGGATGCGATCGCCCTTGGTCGGGCCGTAGAGGGACGCGTAGTTTTCGCGGGTGATGCGCACCATCTCAGGCCTCCAGCTTTCCCATGACCCTGGCGTTGAAGCCGTAGACGATCCGGTCGCCGGCGAGCGCGACGAGCCGGACCGTCCGCAGTTGTCCGGGCTCGAAGCGCACGGCCGTCCCGGCGGGAATGTCGAGCCGGAAGCCTCTCGCCGCCTCGCGGTCGAAGTGCAGCGCCGCATTGGTCTCGTAGAAATGATAGTGCGAACCGACCTGGATCGGCCGGTCGCCGGAATTGGCGACGTCGATCGACCGGGTTTCGCGCCCGGCATTGAGCTCGATCTCGCCGTCCTCGATGAAGAATTCACCTGGGATCATGTCGCAACCTCACGGAATGGGGCTGTGGACGGTGACCAGCTTGGTTCCGTCCGGGAAGGTGGCCTCGACCTGGACGTCGTGGATCATCTCCGGCACGCCCTCCATCACGTCCTCGCGCGTCAACAGGGTCGCGCCATAGGACATCAGATCCGCCACCGTGCGGCCTTCCCGCGCGCCTTCGAGGATGGCCGCCGAAATATAGGCAACCGCTTCGGGATAGTTCAGCTTGATCCCGCGCGCCTTCCTTCGTTCCGCCAGCAACGCTGCCGTGAAGAGGAGGAGCTTATCTTTTTCACGTGGAAGAAGTTCCATCGCCTTCCCTCGCTCAGCGGCTAGAGTGTCTAGGTTGCCCAGATGCGCGGCGCGCTCGCGGCCTTGCCTTGGCCCAGCGTCCGCAGCCTATCCCATGCACGGACGAACAGCGCCTTGCCGTCCGCGACCCGCGGCCCGAGGTAGCGGCACACCACCACCTGTTCGAGCTGGCTGACTGAAAAGGTGCCCGGGGCGCTTTCGCCGATGGCGGCCTGTACCTGCTCCGCCGCGTCGTTAGGAACTGCCCCGGCATAGACCATCGTGCCCCATGTCGGCTGCCCGGCCAGCGCAAATGCTGCGCGGAGGAGGGCGGATCCGCCGGCGAGTTCGATCCGCTCGAACCAGATCGGCTTGCCGTCCCGCGTGATCTCGACGCGTTGCCTGAGTCTTCCCGTCTCGAAACGCTCATCGGCGGCAGGACGGCCCAGGCAGAGAAAGTCCCACCCGACATAGGTGGCGTCGGCCGCGAGCGACACCTTGGTCTCGATGCAGGCATCGGCACCATCGAAAAGGATCGTTTCCTGCGGCAGGTATTCGCAGACCGCCCCGGCCCCGGCCTCGATGGAGGTCGACTGCGTGCTGCTGTCCTGGTCGCTGCGGTAGAATTTCGTCGCACCGGGCGTCGTCAGCACCACGCGCGCTTCGGCATCGAGATGAAAACGCAGGTCGAGCCTGTCGCCGCCCGCAACGCCACCCGGCGGATGCAGCAGATAGACATGGCAGGTTCCATCCTTTTCCGGATGGAAGGGGCGCTGCACGACGAGCGGGCCGAGATGGCGGCGGCGCATGAGGCGGCTCTTGCCGGCATTCGACGCGAACCACAACTCCAGCTCGGCAAGCCAATGGCTCGGCTGCGCGACATAGCGTGCACGCTCGTTCATATCGGCAGGTAACCGCGCAGCTTCCGAATGCGGAACTGCCATGGTCGCATTCATGAACCGCTCTTCAGCCAAATCGTTCAAGTGTTTTGGATCAAAAACAAGCTCAATTGAAGCCGGGTTGCGTCGCATGGCTTCGGCAGCGCAGCAAATAAAAGCGGCAATCGGCGGTCAGATAGCTCAAAAATTGCCCACAGCCCCATTTCAATACAGTCTACTTCACGCTGGCTGACTGCCGCTCCGTCGAGCATCGAAATGGTTCCCGACTGGATACTAGTGCAGCTGCGCTCTTTGCGTTAACTCCTAGCGAGCCTTCATTGCGGAAGCGTCACTGGAGCCCCTCCTGTCGTTTCGCTGAAGGCCGGGCACCACATCAGCCAGGGCGGGATGTCGAATGTTGAAAGCGGTAGCCGTCAGGCGCGCATCGCAGATGGGGACGAGCCATGAGCCGGTGCTTGGCAGGGCGGTCCTTCAGCACGACGAGCGTCACCTGCGTCGCCGGGCGATCGAACTGGTCGATGGCCGGAAGATCCAGGTCGATCTCTCCGAGACGGTCGTGCTGACGGCCGGTGACGAGTTGCTGCTGGAAGGAAGCGGCTGCATCGAGATCGCGGCCGCGAGCGAGCCCCTTTACGCCATCCGCGGCCAAGATCCCGTCCATGTCACGGAGCTCGCCTGGCATATCGGCAACCGTCACCTCGCCGCGGCCATCGAGGCGGACCGAATCCTGATCCTGCGCGATCATGTCATCAAGGCGATGCTCGAGGGACTTGGCGCCAGGGTCGAGGAGATCGTGGCGGAGTTCAATCCGGTTCGCGGCGCCTATTCCGGTCACGGCCACTCGCATGGCGGTTCGGGGCATCATCATGGGGATGGCGAGCACCATTCCCATCCCCATACTCACGGGGAGCAAGGTCGCCATCACGGCTGAAGCCGTGGAGCGCCGATCCCGCAAGCCGAGGCATTTGCACCGATGACATCCAAGAACGGCCCCCTCCGCGTCGGTATCGGCGGCCCCGTCGGGTCGGGCAAGACGATGCTGACGGAGAAATTGTGCAAGGCGATGCGGGAGGAGTTCTCCATCGCCGTCATCACCAACGACATCTACACCAAGGAAGATGCGATGATCCTGGCGCGCCGGCAGGCGCTGCCGGAAGATCGGATCGTCGGCGTCGAAACCGGCGGCTGCCCGCATACCGCGATCCGCGAAGACGCTTCGATCAACCTGCAGGCGATTGCCGAGATCAACCGGAGGATTCCCGGTCTCGATATCGTCTTCATCGAATCCGGCGGGGACAATCTGGCGGCGACCTTCTCACCCGATCTTGCCGACCTGACGCTGTATGTCATCTCGGTTTGCCAGGGTGAGGAGATCCCCCGCAAGGGCGGGCCGGGGATCACGCGCTCCGACTTCCTGATCATCAACAAGAGCGACCTCGCGCCTTATGTGAATGTCGACCTGGACGTGATGCAAGCGGACGCGGCGCGGATGCGTGGCACGCGCCCCTTCGGCTTCACCGACCTCTCCCGCGGCAAGGGGCTCGAAGACGTCATCGACTTCATCGTCGAATATGGCGGCCTGTCGGAAAGCCGTGGCAAGGAGCATGGCTTGGCAGAAGCCTGATCGATGGACACGGATCCAACTTCACCAGCCCGCCAGGATACGATACCGCTGCACTTGCTGCGCCTGGTCAGTCAGGGCCTGCCCGTCGGCGGCTTCTCCTATTCCCGCGGCCTTGAGGCGGCCGTTCAGGCCGGTTGGGTCCTGAACGAGGCAACGGCGCGCGACTGGATTCTCGGCACGCTTCGGACGAATGTCGCGCAGCTGGACGGCGCCCTGTTCTGGCGCATGGCGAATGCTCTGGAAGCCGCCGACCAGGAAAGCTTCCGCGCGGCGAATGCCTGGCTCGCGGCGGGGCGAGAAAGCCGCGAATTCCAACTGGAGGACAGACGCCTGGGCGAAGCGCTCCTGCGCCTCCTCGTCGATCTCGAGGTTCCCGCCGCCTTGTCCCATCGCGACGGCGAACTGACCTTTTCGGGCGCTTTTGCGCTGGCCGCCCATCATTGGCGCATCGCTCCTGCTGCGGCGCTGAGCGGATTGCTGTGGGTCTATGTCGAGGGACAGGTGAACGCGGCGATCCGGCTGGTCCCGCTCGGCCATACCGCGGGACAGCGCATCCTCGTCGAGGCCGTCGATGCGATCGAGCAGGCGGGCACCCGCGCCCGATCGCTCAGCGACGACGAGGTCGGCAGCCTGTCCCCGGCCTTGGCCATGGCAAGTGCCTGGCACGAGACGCAGTATAGCCGCCTGTTTCAATCCTAGCGCACGGCAAGACAGGCGTCTGACGCGAACGATCTGCGTCTCGCAATTGCCCGGTGCTCGCTCTACTTTGCAGCCGATCCGCTGGGTCAGAATTGGGGTGAAGGTGGAACGGATCACGATTACCATCGATGCGGATCTGCTCGCATTCGTCGATACGCTGAGCGCCTCGAAAGGCTATGGCAGCCGTTCCGAGGCGATCAGGGACATTCTGCGACAGGCGGCCCGCGTGGAGGCCAACGCCGATCCCGACGCACCCTGCTTCGCGACGCTTGCCTACGTTTTCGATCACGAGACGCGAGATCTCGCACGCCGGCTGACGAACCAGCAGCACGACCATCATGATCTCTCGGTCGCGACCCTGCATGTTCATCTCGACCGGCATGAATGCCTGGAAGTCTCGGTGCTCCGCGGTTCCAGCGGCGAGGTCCGCGCCTTCGCCGACAGCGTCACCAGCCAGCGCGGCGTCCGGCATGGCCATCTTCAGATCGTGCCCGATGCGACCGCGGCCGACGACAAGCGTCCGCACGAGCACGATCACTGAGCATTTCGGGCGCTCCGCTGCTCAACATTTCGGCGATACAGCCTTCCGCGCATATCGTATGAGTTTTCTATCAAAACCTCATACATCGATGCGTCATGCTTCGTGCCCATCTGCGCACCCTTGCTCTGGCCGCGACCCTGCTCGCCGCTTCCTTCGCCGCGGCACAGGAGAAGCCGCTACGCGTGGCCGAGATCTGGGAAATCCCGACGCTCGACCCCTCTCAGGACGGCACCCTGATGAAGGAAAAGGCGATGGTCACCGAGACGCTGGTGACCAGCACTCCGGATTTCACTCTCGGTCCAGGGCTGGCGCTGTCATGGACGCGCGAGAGCGACACAGTCTGGCTTTTCAAGCTGCGGCCGGGCGTGAGTTTCCATGACGGCTCGCCGCTGACGGCCGGGGCGGTGGTCGCGAGCCTGTCCGACACGCTGAAGCGGAGCGGCTCCGTCAGGAGCTACACCAAGATCGCCGATCTGGAGGCGCGCGACGCCGGCACCGTCGCCATCACCACCTCCAAGCCGTTCCCGGCGCTGCCCGCGGCATTGGTGTATTCCAGCGCGGCGATCGTATCGCCGACCTCGCCCCGGTCGGATGACGGCGCGATCGAGCGTCCGATCGGCACCGGCCCCTTCAGGATCACGGCCTGGCAACCGGCCGCGCAGAGCTTCGCCGTCGAGCGCTTCGACGGCTATTGGGGCGAGAAGCCCTCGATTCCCGCGATCAATTTCCGCGGGATTCCCGACCCGACCACCCGGTCGCTCGAACTGCAGAAGGGCAGCGTCGATTTCGCCTCGGAGGTCCCTTACGGCGACCTCGACCTGCTTGCGAGAAAGGGTTTCACCGTCTCGCGCAACGTCACCGCCCGCAACTACGTGCTGAGCTTCGGCAGCCTCAAGGATACGCCCTTCGCCGATCTCCGTGTCCGCAAGGCGCTGTCGCTCGCCATCGATCGGGAGGAGATCGCGCAATACGTCTTGTTCGGCATGGGCCGCGCCGGCATCGGTGCCTTCCCGGACAACATGGCTTTCGCCGACAGGTCCATCGCCGTGCCGAAGCCCGATCTGGCGGGAGCCCGAAGGCTCCTGACGGACGCCGGATATGCGCCTGGGCCGGGCGGCGTCATGACGAAGGACGGCAAGCCGCTCGGCTTCACCCTTTATACCTATGCGCAGCGGCCGGGGCTCGTGCCGATCGCCGGGGCGCTCCAGAACCAGCTCCGCAAGCTGGGGGTGCCCGTCGAGATCAAGGTGACGACCTTCTCCGCGATCGCCAGGGAGATGAAACCCGGCGACGCTAGGCTCGCCGCCCTGGCCACGGCCATGTATCCGCATCCCGATTTCTACCTGCGCCAGACCTATCATTCGCGGGGGGCGATCAACAGCTGGGGCTACGCCAATGCGCAGGTCGACCACGACCTTGCGACAGTGCTTTCGACGCATGACGAAGCCGAGCGCACGGCCGCCTATAAGCGCGTTCAGCGCATCGTGGCCGAGGAGGAGCCGTGCCTGACCATCGCTCATTATGGCGTCAACGTCGTGATGAAGCCCGGCATCACCAATTACACCTTCAATCCGATCGCCCACGACTACATGCTCGATCCGCGCATGAAGGTCGCCCACTAGATGACGGCCTATGTCCTCAGGAGGTTAGCGCTGGCGGTTGCGATCGTCCTGTGCGCCACCTTCCTGACCTATGTGCTCCTGCGTCTGGTCCCGGGAGAGCCGGCGGAGGTGATCCTCACGCGGGTCTTTATCCAGGACCAGACCGCGGCCGTCTCGCAGGCGGACGTCGCAGCCATTGCCGGGCGCTTCGGGCTCGACGCTCCGCTGGTCGTGCAATACGGGCGCTGGCTCCTCGGCGCCGTGAGCGGAGACCTCGGTCATTCGATCCGGACCGGTCGCCCGGTCGCGGTCGAACTCGGCTGGCGGCTCTCCGCGACCGGGCTTCTCGCTTTCTTCGCGACGCTTCTGTCGCTCGCGCTGACCATCGCCCTCGTCGCCCTGAAACGCGCGGTTGCGACACCGCTCGCCGCCCGGGGACTCGAGCTTCTCGCCGTCGGCTCGGTTGCGCTGCCCACCTTCTTTCTCGGCGCGCTCCTGATCATCGTCTTCGCCATCGGACTTGATTGGCTGCCGGTCAGCGGTTTCGCGGATTGGACGCATCTCGTCCTGCCGGTCGCCGTCCTGGCGCTCGGCCAGTTCGGCTTCAACGCCATTCTTCTGGACGATGCCCTGAGCGACGCTTTCGGCGCCCCTCATATTGCGACCGCGCGAGCGAAGGGGTTGGACGAGGGCAGGGTGCTATTCGTCCACGCCCTGCCCAACGCGGTCGTGCCGTTGATCCCCTATCTCGCGCTGCAATTCGCCTTCCTGATCGGCGGCGTGGTGGTGGTCGAGCGCCTGTTCTCGATCCCCGGCCTGGGCGGCTACCTGACCGATGCCCTCGACAACCATGACGGCCCGGCCTTCCTTGGCGCGATCGGCGTCATTGCGCTGACGGTTTCCACGGTCAATCTCGCCGCGGATCTGGCCGTCGCGCGGATCGATCCGCGCATCGGGCTCGACAGGCCCGCGTGGTGAAACGGCCTTGGCGGGCGGGGCGGGCGCGCATCCTGCTGTCGGCGCTCCTGCTGGTGCCGATCGGTTACGGGCTGATGCTCAATCCTCTCGACGGCTCGCTCCGCGCCAGCCTGCGGCCGCCCGGGGCGGAATTCCTGCTCGGGACCGACCATCTCGGCCGCGACGTGCTCGCCCGCATCGCACATGGCTTCGTGCTCGATGTCTGTCTGTCGCTGGCCATCGCGGCGTTGTCATTCGCGATCGGCTTGGGCATCGGCATGCTGGCCGCCGCGATCGGCGGGCGGCTCGACCGCGCCCTGACCTTTGCGATGGACGTGCTGATCGCGCTGCCGCAGATCGTGATCGCGCTGATCCTATCCGTTTATCTTGGCGGTGGAGCGCTGTCGCTCGTTCTCGCCCTGTCGCTGGCCGGATGGGTGAAATATGCGCGGATCGCCCGGGCCACGACGTACTCGCTCCGGGAGCGGGAGTTCGTCACCGCCGCCCGGGCTGCAGGGGGGAGGCGCCTCTATCTCCTCAGGAGGCATATCCTTCCCCAGCTCCTGCCTGTCTTCACCGGCCTGCTCCCTCTCCAGTTCGGGCACAACATCCTGAACATCGCCGCGCTCGGATTCCTCGGCATCGGTGTTGCTCCGCCGACTCCGGAATGGGGAGCGATGATCGCCGAAGCACGACCGTATTTCTCGCGTGCTCCCTGGCTCGCGATCGCGCCCGGCGTGTTTCTTTTCCTGCTGACAGCTTTCGCCCTCTCGATCGCACGCAGCGTCAACAGGCGTCTGGCGTCCTAGTATCGGCCGCCAGGATCGTACGCCCTCGCGGTCGAAACGACGGGCTCGGAGCGACAGGGATCATCGCGCTTCCCGTAAGTGGACGCACCACGTGCCCGATATAGGCAAATTGCGTTGAAGAAGTCCGCCGCAATAATTCTGTTCTTCTGCGGGTAGTGTCGCCAGCTATAGGGGAGGGTGTTCTTGAGGCATGAGGGCGGGAATGCCGATCGAGCCACACCATTCGCTTCCGCGCCGCCCCCGCTAGAGGCGATAGATGCGCGTGGCCGTGTCCGAAAACAGCGACGACCTGTCGTCGGCGGAGAGGTCCGCCGTCAGGCGCTTGAAGGCGTTCCAGCCTGCCGCGCAGGCATAAGAGCCACGGTCCACCGGTGCGTTGCTTTCCAGCATGCAGCGCCTCGGTTCGAAGGCCTCGATCGCGGTTTCCACATAAGGCCGCCACGCGTCGGCGAGCGCGCGTGAATCGGGCGGCCGCGTCGCTCGCTCGAAGCCGAATCCGTTGATCCGCATCCCGAGGCCGCCGATCTTGGCGACCACGTTCGGGCAGCGGGCGAGGTTGCGGATCGCGCGCTCCCAGACCTGGAACAGATCGTCACGCCGCCCCTGATAGGCACCGGCGCCGAGGATGCCGCCGAGATGGTCGAGTACGATCGTCGTCTCCGGGAAGGAGTGCGCCAGCGCCGTCAGTTCGTCGAGCTGCGGCTGGAACAGCCAGGCGTCGAAGCTTAGCCCGAGCGGTGCCAGCCGGGCGAACCCTTCCCGGAAACGGGCGTCGCCGAGCAGGCCGGGCGGGCCGGCGCTCAGCGGGTTCATCAAGGTCGGGTCGGCGTCCCACACCGTGATGTGACGGATGCCACGGAACCTGCCGCACCCCTTCTCCAGATGCGCGAGAAGAACGTCCTCGACCGCCGCGCCCAGGCGCAGATCGGCATGGCCGACGATGCCGGAGCACAGGGCAGGCTGGTCCGGGCCGAGCCGCTCCGCCTCGGCCGCGATATAGGCGGTCTCGCCGACCGGGCGCAGATGCACCGGCTGGGTTGCATCATAGGCTGTCTGACATTGCATGAAAACGGAGGCGACGATGCGATGGCCGCTCGCGGCGAGCTCTGCCTTGTAATCGTCGATCAGGAATCTCCAGCCCGGCCGGTCCCAGAGATGGTGATGGGCGTCGACGATTGGCAGTTCTGGTTCGAGCGCAGCCTCCGGTGCCTGCGCCAGCCAGTCGGGGCGCAGCGGCAGATAATTGGCAACCGGCGCGTTCATCGCTCGCGGCTGGGCACGGGCCGTCGTGACGGCCCGTCGTAGCGATAGGCGAAGCTGCGCGGGATCGGCCCCTTGTTGCGCTCGCCGCGTCCGCTCTGCTCCCAGGCATGGGCGAGGATGCCGACCGCCCGCGACAGACAGAACACGCCGCGCGCGAGCGGCGCGGCGAAGCCGAGCTCGCCATAGATCACCGCGGTGGCACCGTCGATGTTCATCGGGATCAGCCGCCCCTTGCGCCGCTCCAGGCAGCGTTCGACCGCTCGTGCGGCCGTTGCGTAGCGGCCGGTGATGCCGCCCTTGCCGACCGCGGCGTCGACGAGTGCCAGCAGGCGGCCGGAGCGTGGGTCGACCGGGTGGAAGCGGTGTCCGAAGCCGGGCAGGTACTTGCCGCGCGTCGCGATAAAGGCATCGATCGCGGCTGCTGCCGCATCGTCCATGCCACAGCCCGCCGCACATCTCGCCAGCAGCTCGTCATAGAGTTCGAGCGCCTGCTCGCCTGCTCCACCATGCACGTCATCGAGGGTGTTGAGCGCGGAGGCCAGCGCTCCGTTCAGCGGCAGCCCGCAGGACACCGCCATGCGCGAGATGGCGATGGAGGGCGCATGCGGGCCGTGGTCGACCGAGGCGACGAGCGCGGCCTGAAGCAGTTGCTCCTGCTCCGGGCTCGGCAGCTCGCCGCGCAGCATCAGCCAGATCATCGCCGGAAAGGAGACGGCGCCGATCAGCTCCTCGATCGGATAGCCGCGAAAGGCGATGCGGCCCGGCGCGATGTCCGCGATCCCTGTCGACCAGTACTCGGCGATCTTGTCACGATCCGAGGACGGAGCTTCACCGTTCATGCTGCGCTCCTGTGCCGTTCGCAGCCGACGATCCGGCGCGCGATCAGGCTCTCGATCTCGTCTTCGCCATAGCCAAGGCGCCGCAGCCAGGCGGTCGTGTCCGCCCCAAGTGCGGGCGGGTGTGCCGGCGGCGCGAACGGCTCGTCCAGCAGGAAACCTGGCCGGGTCACGCGCAGCGGGCGACCGCCGCGGCCCTGGGCATCGACGGGCTCCACGAAGCCGCGCTGCGCCACCTGTGGCTCCGCCATCACCTCCGGCACGGTGAGGACGCAGCCCGCCGGCACGCCGGCAGCGTTCATCAGACGCTCCCATTCGCGTGCCGGGCGCGTGGCGAGCGCCTGTTCCAGCGCCGCGGTCAGCGCCCGGCGATTGTCCTTGCGGGCCTGGCGGGATGCGAAGCGCGGATCGTCGATCAGCTCGGGCCGTTCGATCAGGCGGCACAGCGCCTCGTATTGCTTCTGCTCGTTGGCCGCGATGTTGAGCGGCCCGTTCGCTGTCCGGAAGGTCCCGGACGGGGCGGCGGTGAAGTTTTCGTTGCCGATCGGCTGCGGATCGACATCGGCATTGAGATGGTTCGACACGACCCAGCCCATCGCGGCGAGCGTCGATTCGAGCAGGGACACGTCGATGAAGCGACCCCGCCCGCTCTGCTTCTGATCGACGAGCGCCGCCGAGATCGCGAAGGCAGCGGTCAACCCGGAGATCGTGTCGGAGATCGGAAAGCCGGTGCGAAGCGGGGCGCTCTCCTCATCGCCGGTCACGCTCATGACACCGGAGAGACCCTGCACGATCTGGTCGTAGGCCGGGCGCCCCGCCCAGGGCCCGGTCTGGCCGAAGCCGGAAATCGCGCAGTAGACCAGGCGCGGATTGACCTGCGACAGGTCGTCATAGGCGAGGCCCAGCCGCTTCATGACGCCGGGGCGGAAGTTCTCGAGGACGACGTCGGCGGTGGCGACGAGCCGCAGGAAGACCTCGCGACCCTCCGGCGCCTTGAGATCGAGCGCGATCGACTGCTTGTCGGCATTGACCGCGACGAAGGAAAGGCCGGAGAGGCGTGCCGCCATCTCGGGATCGGCGCCAAGCTTGCGGGCGAGGTCGCCGCCGTCCGGCTTCTCGATCTTGATCACCTCGGCGCCCAGGCGGGCGAGGTTGTACCCGCAGAACGGGCCGGCGAGCACGTTCGAGAGGTCGAGAACGCGCACGCCCGCAAGTGGCATAGTCATCTTCTGTCTCCGGCTGCGCGGGATTATTTGCCGATACGCCTTGCGGCTTCGTCGGCGAACTTGTTCGTGTAGGTCTTGGAAAGGTCGATACCGGCGGCGGCGATCGCCGGATCATAGGCGGTGAGCACCGACAGCGGCGTCTTCAGGGTTTCCGGCGCGAACCGGCCATCCTTGGAGAACAGCCCGGTCGAGGCGCGCATGATCTCGATGTTGAGCTGGCGATCGTCGAGCTTGTACGCCGCCGGGATCGCATCGACGACGGCCTCCGGGCTGTTCGAATGAATCCAGCGCACGGTCCGCAACATGGCGTTGGCGAGGCGCTGCACGGTTTCCGGATTCTTGTCGATGTAGCTCTGGTTGAGATAGAGGCAGGCCGTCGGATAGACGCCGCCGAAGGCCTTCTTCGACCCTTCCTCGGTGCGGCCGTCGAACAGGATTTTCACGGCGTTCTTGCGGGTCAGGATGGTCGCGGTCGGGTCGTAGAAACCCAACACGTCGACCGCCTTGCTTTCGAGCGCCTTCATGCCCGGGGCGCCGCTGCCGACGCCGATGAACTCGACGTCACGGGGCCCAAGCCCGTTCACCTTGGCGTAATAGCGCGCGATCATGTCGGTCGACGAGCCCGGCGTGGTGATGCCGACCTTCATGCCCTTCAGGTCGGCGCCGCTCTTCACCTTGTCCCCGAGATCGGCGCGGACGCCGAACACGATGCCGGGGACGTCGTTGAGCAGAAAGACGCAGGAGATATCCTTCTTCTTCGCCTGCATCTGGATGGTATGGTCGTAGAAGCCGACCACGCCGTCGACCGAGCCGCCGACCAGTGCCTGCAGCGCCTTGGCGCCACCGGCCTGGAAGTTCTGGATCGTGACGTCGAGGCCTTCCTTCTTGAAGTTCCCGAGGGAGTCGGCGAGCGCCAGCGGCATGTAGTTGAGAATGGCGGAGCCGACGGCGAGGCTAACCGCCTTGTTCTCGGGGTCGGCGGCGCGCGTAGCGCCCGCCGGGAGAAGCAGCGCGAGGGCGAGGGCCGCAGCCCGGCTTGCGAACGATGTCATCTGTTTCCTCCTGCTCGATTATGTTTGTCGTTGCGATGCGGGTCAGGCGTCGTCGAGCGACGGGGCCGGACGCCAGACGAGGAGCCGCTTTTCGAGGCGGTCGACCACGAGATCGAGGCACACCACGAAGACGGAGAGCACGACGATGCCGGCGAAGACGCCGGTGGCGTCCATCACGCCCTCGGCCTGCGCGATGATATGGCCGAGGCCCATCGAGGAACCGAGATATTCGGCGACCACCGCTCCCATCACCGCCATGCCGACCGAGACGCGGAGCGACGACAGGATCCAGCTCATGGCCGATGGGATGTAGACGTGCCGCAGCAGCGAGAGCTTGCTGGCCCGCAGCAGGCGGGCATTGGCCAGCACGACCGGATTGACCTCGCGCACACCCTGATAGGTGTTGAAGAAGGCGATGAAGATCACGATCGTCATGCCGAGCGCGACCTTGGAAGCGAGCCCGAGGCCGAACCAGATCACGAAGATCGGCGCCAGCAGCACGCGCGGGATCGCGTTGAAGACCTTTATGATCGGCTGGATGACGTCGGCCGCGAAGCGCGAGAGGCCGAGCCAGATGCCGAGCGCGGTACCGCCGGTGACACCGAGCACGAACGACAGGACGGTCTCGAGCAGGGTGATGCCGAGGTCGCGCCAGATGTCGCCCTCCGCGAACCATTGCGCGATGCGCCCGAGGATGGCCGAGGGGGCCGGAAAGAAGAACGGGTCGATCATGCCGCTTCTGGCGCCCGCTTCCCAGGCGGCGAAGAAGCCACCGATCAGCACCAGCCGGGTCAGCCTGATCTTCATGCGATAGGCGGAAGCGGCGCTGCGCCGGCGCGCCTCGATGGCATCCTCGGTGGTGTCCACTGGCGGCGCGAAGGCGAGCGTCTGCGACTTACTGGACGACATAGCTCTTCTCCACTTCGGCACCGAGGAGATTCCAGATCTCTCGGTAAAGGCTGACGAAGGCATCGGTGGTCGCCAGCGCCGAGACGTCGCGCGGCCGCGGCAGTGTGATGTTGACCTCTCCGATCACGCGGCTGGCGGGGCCGGCTGACATGACCACGACCCGGTCTGCAAGGGTGATCGCCTCGTCGAGATCGTGGGTGATGAAGACAAGCGAGCGGCGGTCCGCCTGCCACAGATCCAGCAGGATCCGGTGCATCAGACGACGGGTATGCACGTCGAGAGCCGAGAATGGCTCGTCCATCAGGACGATGCGCGGTTCCATGATCAGCGTCTGCGCCATGGCGACGCGCTTGCGCTGCCCGCCCGAGAGCTGGTGAGGATAGCGCTTCTCGAAGCCCTTCAGGCCGACCCGGGCCATCCAGATCTGCGCCTTGGCTCGAGCCTCTTCCTTGTTCATGCCGCGAAAGATCAGGCCCAGCGCGACATTGTCCTCGGCGGTCTTCCAGGGAAGGATCGCTTCCTGCTGGAGCATATAGCCGCTGTCGCCGTTCAGGCCCTGGAGCGGTTTGCCGAACACGGTGACCTCACCGGCGGCCGGCCGAAGCAACCCGGTGACCACGTTGAGGATGGTCGACTTGCCGCAGCCGGTCGGCCCGACCACAGCCACGAACTCGGTGTCGCCCACGGTGAGATTCATGTTGCCGACGGCGGTGAAGGCGCCAAAGCGCACAGCGACGT
Organism: Allobosea sp. RAF48; assembly: GCF_052114025.1. Lineage (NCBI taxonomy): Bacteria > Pseudomonadati > Pseudomonadota > Alphaproteobacteria > Hyphomicrobiales > Alloboseaceae > Allobosea > Allobosea sp. RAF48. The sequence goes on along the minus strand of NZ_JBFRDZ010000004.1, from coordinate 199,180 downwards.
CGTGCAGCCGAACAGCTGCTGTCCCCTCTGTCATCGTTCCTCCTGATAGAACATCATTCTATTTTGTCGCGCTTCTAGCAGGGTCTGGATGGTCGCGTCAAGAGGGTTTCGCTCGACAGAACGGAAAAAGCTCGTGAGCCTTGGCTTCTTGCATGATGATGCAAACTGCGTTCTACTAGACAGAACGATCTTGATGACGAGGTAGACATGTCCGAACCCGGCACGAAACGGGAGGGAGTCGACGCGGTGGAGCGGGCGCTGGCCATTCTCTCGGCCTTCAGCGAGCAGGCCCAGGAGCTGAGCCTTGCCGAGCTGGCCCGGCGGACGGGGCTCTACAAGAGCACGATCCTGCGGCTGGCGGCCTCGCTCGAGCACACCCGCTTCCTCACGCGCGGGGGTGACGGTACCTTTCGCCTGGGGCCCGAGCTCTGGCGGCTAGGCTCGCTCTACCGGCGCAGCTTCGATCTCGGCGAATATGTCCGCCCGACGCTGCGCGCCCTGGTCGAGGCAACGCAGGAGACGGCCTCCTTCTACATCCGTGACGGCGATCAGCGCATCTGCCTCTACCGGCTCAACTCGCCGCGCTCGGCCCGCCATCACCTCGATGAGGGCGTGCGGCTGCCGCTCGGCCGCGGCGCCGCCGGGCGCGTGCTGCTCGCCTTCACCGAGCTCCACGACCCTTCACTGCAACCAATCAGGGACGCTGGCCTGGTGATTTCGCGCGGAGAGCGCGATCCCGACGTGGCGGCGGTATCCGCGCCGGTCATCGACAGTGCCGGCCATCTGCGCGGCGCGCTCTCGCTCTCGACGCTGATGAGCCGCTTCGACGAGGCGGCTCAGCACAAGCTGGCGGAAGCCATCGTGCCGGCAGCGAAAAATCTCGCGGCGCGGCTTCCGGCCGAATGACCAGGGCTTTGCCGGCGGCCACCGCGCAACTTGCAGAGCCGAGAGGGGCCTGACACGGTTGTCTTCGGCAAGTGGCGTGGACCCCGCCCAATCCGCCAGAAGCAGACTATCGTTCAAACGATAGTCTGCTTTGGGCAGGAAGCGGGCTTCAGGCACACCAGAGTCCGCTTCTGCCGGGAATATCGCGGTCGGGCCAGCCTGACGAGGTTGCTCCGTCTTGCCGGTCGCGCGTCTGAGAACTCGCCGATATCGAGCGCTCTCAGGCTGCCGCAATGGAGTTGCTGTCGGCGCTGACACGGCCGAACAGATCGCGGGCGCGGATGCGGTAGAAGCCGGTCGCGTCGCGTGGATCAAGATAGACGCTCGAGAGCAGGCCGGCCGGGTTGATCACCTGCCAGGGGCCGCTTTCCTGCGCGCTCCAGAGCACGTCGAAGAGCTGGATGCTCTCGTATGGCGCCGGCTCCCAGAACAGAACGCGGTTGCTGCCGTTCAGCCCGCCAAAGACCTGGAGGCGGGGAGTGGAGGGCGCCGCGGGCGCGGCATCGACGCGTCGGACGAGCGCGGCCAAGGCTACCGACGGCAGCGGCATGTCGAGCTGGACCTCGTGCCGCGTCGCAGCGCCGCCGATCTGGAGATGCTCGACGGTCAGGGCGGGCTCCTGCGCCAGGCGCATCGCTTCGAGCTCCGCAGCACCCGGCAGGTCGGGCGCGCCGAGATCCTCCCAGACGGTGAAGGGATCGCCCTTGCCATGGGCGATGCGGAAGGTGGCGAGCGCATAGGCACCGGGCTGCAACCCGGAAAAAGCGAGTTCCACTGTGCTCTCGCCAGACTGCCAGATGCGGTCGACGCTGTTGTAGAGGAGCACGCTCGCGCCGGACGGCTCGGAGGCGCTTCCCAGCGCCGTCGCGATCGCGCCGAGGCCGCTGCGGTCGGGGTCGAGGCCCTGGCCGTCGAGTGTGAATCGGCGCTCGCTCAGCAGGCCGAGCAATTCCATGACGCTGAGCGCCGGCTTCTTGACCAGATCGAACGGCTCGGGCTCTGCCCGGCGCGCTTCCAGCGCAGCGATGTCGGTCTTGTGCTCGGCCTGAGCGGCGCGCACCGGGCGCTTCCCGAAATAGGTCAGATGCGTGCGGTGCCCCCAGTGGCCGACGAAGCCGTTGTCATTGCTGAGGACCTCGTAGTCGACGCCTTCGCCATCGATCATCAGGCGCTGGTGCTGGTCGATGATCTTGGCGGCGAGCCCGGCGAAATAGGGCATGCCGTGCCAGGTATGGTAGAGATGCCAGCCGATCTGCGGGTCGCATTCGTCATTGACGAAAGGCAGGTTGGCGAAGCGCGGATGATGCTCGCGGATATAGTCGACCGCCATCATCTCGTGCCGGATGATGGCGAGGCTGTTCGGCGTCAAATCCTCGGCATGCTTCTTCACGCCCTTCTCATGCACCGAGATGAAGTCGAGCCGCATGCCGGTCTCGCCGGTGAAGAGATTGGTGCCGGTGTCGCAATGGGCGAGGAAGCTCTTGAAGATCGGCGGGATGCGCCGGGCGACGCCGGGGCCGCCGAGCCTGAGCTGGGGATCGACCGCCTTCAGCGCCTCCGAGCAGGCGTCGTAGTAGTTGTTGAAGCCGGTCTCGCCGCCGAGCTTCCACCAGATGTCGGGCTCGTTCCAGGTCTCGAAATACCACTGGCGCAGCTCGTCCGCGCCGTAGCGTGCACGGTAGCGCTCCGCCATCTCACCCATGAAGTCGCGCCAATGATGCGCCTGCGCGACGTCGTTGAAGTCGGTGTAGATGTAGGAGGGATTGCCCATCAGCTCGAAGAACGGACGGATGCGGTGCTCGAGCATGACGTCGATGGCCGCATCGAGCCGCGACCAGTCGTATCGGCCGAAAGACGACGCGGTGACGAGATCGAGCATGTAGTGCACGCGCATGTATTCGATGCCGCGATTGGGCACGGCGCCGACATAGGCGAGCGTCTGCCGCATCTCCGGCTCCAGCAGCAGCTCGGCCGGTGAAAAGCCCGTGCTGCGCCAGAAGCGCCGGAACCGCTTGGTCGGGGCGGCGAGGTCGATGTCTATGCGGGTCTTTTCGGACATGACGGGTCCTTCGCTGATAGCGGAGTTAATTTGTTGCCGGCTAATTTTAATGAGATCGAAACCTCAGCCCTCATCCTGAGGAGCGCCACAGGCGCGTCTCGAAGGATGATCCAGTGCGCTCTGGAACACCCTTCGGGACGCGAGCTGAAGCTCGCTCCTCAGGATGAGCTCCTGTGGGAGTCACGGATGCACTCTCACTTGAATTTGTCGCGCATCGACTGGATGCCAGGGATCGCGGCCATCAGGTGGGCGTGCCGGTCGTCGAAATGCTGGACCAGCCCGCGCTGTGTCTTCCCGACCAGGATGGTGAAGATGTAGCAGCGATGGCCGGGCGAGGTGACGGTCGGGTGATAGCCGCGATCGACCAGGATCGTGTCGCGATCCTGCACCATGAAGCATTCTGATTGGCCGTCGGCATAGATGATCTGGGCGCCGAAGCCGGTGCCGGGCTGGTAGCGGTAATGGTAGAGCTCGTCATGCGCCGTCTCGCCCTCGCGGTCGGCATCGTGCTTGTGCGGCGGATAGCCGGACCAGCAACCGGGGTCGGCATAGAGCTCGCTGACGAGAAGGTTTCCGGCGCGCCCCTGGCCGTTCTGGCCGAGGATGTGGAAGATGCGGCGGCGGCTATGGGTGTCGGGCGAGCCGACATCGACCATCGCGACCGCCTCCGGCGCGATGCGGAAGGGCTTCAGCCCGTCGTCGTCGCAGAGGCCGCCGGCGACGGCGATCTCGACGGGGCCGGCGGCATTCTCCAGCCGCACCGCGCTGCCCGGAGGGGCATAGACGGAATCCGCCTCGCCCGACCAGATGTCGCGCCGCTTGCCGACGGCCGCGAAGCGTTCCCCGTCGACGACGATGTCGACCGTACCGGAGAGCACGACATGGACGCTCTCATGCCGCGGCAGGCGCTGCTCGACGATCTCGCCCGGTTGCAGTCTCAGCAGGTTGAAATGGACGTGCGGTAGGGCCGGATCGTCGCTGACGATGGCGCTGTTGGCGTTGTCGCGGGCGGGTATGTGCTTAGGCATGTGTGGCTTGTCCGATCTGGATGGCGTCGACGCCGCGGAGCGTGAGCGTCTCGGCGTGATGGCAGGCGACGCTGCGGTCGCCGAGATCGCGCAAGGGCGGCTGGGTCGAGCGGCAGATCTCGGTGGCGAAACGGCAGCGTGGATGGAAGGCGCAACCGCTCGGGCGGTTCGCGGGATCGGCGACCTCGCCCGGCAGGCGGATGCGGCGGTTCTGCCGGCGATGGGCGGGGTCGGGGATCGGCAGGGCCGAGAGCAGCGCCTCGGTGTAGGGATGCAGCGGCCGGGCGAAGAGCGCTTCGGAGCTCGCGATCTCGACGATCTGGCCGACATACATCACGACGACGCGGTCGCAGATATACTCGATCACGCTGAGATCGTGGCTGACGAAGAGATAGGTCAGGCCGAACTCCTCCTGCAGGTCGCGCAGCAGGTTGAGCGTCTGCGCCCGGACGCTCACGTCGAGCGCCGAGACGGCTTCGTCGAGCACGACGAGGCGGGGATGGGTCGCGAGCGCACGGGCTATCCCGACACGCTGGCGCTCGCCGCCGGAGAAGGCATGCGGATAGCGCCGGGCGTATTCCGGCCGCAAGCCAACCTTGGCAAGGAGCTCGCGGACCTTGGCCTCGATCTCGCCCGGCGGCACCAGCCGGTTGACCTTCAGCACCTCGCCGACGATGTCGCGGACCTGCAGGCGCGGATTGAGCGAGGATTGCGGGTCCTGGAAGACGAGGCGCAGATCGGTGCAATAGGCGAGCCGCTCATTCTCCGAGAGACGGTCGAGATCGACGCTGCCGCCGTCCTTCCGGCGATAGCGCATGGTGCCGGCGGTCGGCTGGTGGATGCCGAGCAACAGGCGCGTCACGGTCGACTTGCCGCAGCCGGATTCGCCGACAAGGCCCAGCGTCTCGCCTTGGCGGATCGCGAAGGAGACATCCTCGACGGCGCGCACGGGATTGGCGGCCTTGCGCTGGAACAGTGTCCGGCGCGGCGGGAACAGCTTGGTGAGCCCGCGCACCTCGAGCAGCACGTCGGGTGCAAGCGAAGCGGGATCAGCCATGACGGGCGCCCTCCATGGCAGAGGGCTGGCGTGCAAGGATGCAGCGCACGTCCCGCCGGGGCCCGATCGAGACCGTGCCGGGATCGGCGACGTCGCAGACGCCCTTGAGCGCCGCATCGCAGCGCGGATGGAAGTCGCAGCCCGCCGGCCGGTCGAAGGGCGAGGGCACCATGCCGCGAACGGCGGCGAGCCGGGAGCCGCGCCCGGCGCCGAGCCGTGGCACGGATTTCAGCAGTGCCCGCGTATAGGGATGGCGCGGATCGGCGAAGATCTCCTCGACCGTGCCGCGCTCGACGATCTTGCCGAGATACATCACCGCGACATCGTCGGCGATCTCGGCGACCACTCCGAGATCATGGGTGATGAACAGGATCGAGAGGCCGTCCTCGCGCTGCAGTTCCTGCAGCAGGTCGATGATGTTGGCTTGGGTGGTGACGTCGAGCGCGGTCGTCGGCTCGTCGGCGATGAGGAGGCGCGGCCGGCAGGAGAGGGCGAGCGCTATGCAAACGCGCTGGCGCATGCCGCCGGAGAATTCGAAGGGATAGTTGTTCAGCCGCTCCGCCGGCCTTGGGATCCCGACGCGGCCGAGCATCTCGACGGCGCGGGCCTCGGCGGCCTTCTTCGAGAGATCGAGATGGCGGCGGATCACCGGAACGAGCTGCTGGCCGATGGTGTGGACCGGCGAGAGCGCCGCCATCGGCTCCTGCGAGATCAGCGAGATCTCCTTGCCGCGCAGGCCGCGGATCCGGCGGCCGCGCGGGTCGAGCGCGGTGACGTCGATCGCTTCGCCGTCGCGGCCGGAATAGGTGATGCTGCCGGAGGCGATGCGGCCGCTCGGCGGCAACAGGCTCATCAGGGCGCGGCCGGTGACGCTCTTGCCCGAGCCGGACTCGCCGACGATGCAGAGAGTGCGCCCGCGCCGCACGTCGAATGTCACCCCGTCGACCGCGCGCACCAGCCCGTCATCGGTGCCGATCTGGACCTTGAGGTCCCTGACGGCAACGAGCGGCGTGGCGCCGTCCGCCGGCGCCGGGCTCGGGTAAGGGCGGGGCTCAGGCATAGGGATCGGCCGCATCGCGAATTCCGTCACCGAGGAAGTTGAGGGCGAGCACCGCGATCACCACCGCGGCGCCGGGAGCGAGCAGCCAGGGCGCGGTGGTCAGGGCCATGATGCTCTGCGCGTCCTTGAGCAGCACGCCCCAGCTCACCACCGGCTCCTTCAGCCCGATGCCGAGGAAGGAGAGTGCCGTCTCGGCGAGGATCATGCTCGGGATCGCCAGCGTCACCGAGGCGACGATATGGCTGGTGAAGGAGGGCACCATGTGCCGCCAGATGACGCGCTGGCGCGAGCAGCCGTCGAGCCGCGCCGCCAGAACGAAATCCTCGGTCCTGAGCGAGAGGAAGCGGCCGCGTACCACGCGCGCCAGATCCGTCCAGCCGATCAGCGAGAGGATGATGGTGATCCAGAGATAGACCAGCAGTGGGTCCATGCTCGCCGGCACCGCCGCGGCCAGCCCCATCCAGAGCGGGATGGTCGGGATCGACTTCAGGAAGTCGATGCTTCGCTGGACGACTTCGTCGATCCAGCCACCGTAATAGCCGGAGATGCCGCCGAGCAGCAGGCCGAGGAAGAGGCTGACCGCGACGCCGACGAGGCCGATCGACATCGAGATGCGCGCGCCGTGAATGGTGCGCGACAGCACGTCCCGCCCGAGCCGGTCGGCGCCCCAGAGATACATCGGCTGGGACGGGTCGGCCGGGCCGATCAGATGCCGGTCCCAGGGGATCAGCCCGAAGAGCTTGTAGGGCTCGCCCTTGGCGAAGAAGACGACCGGATGGACCGACTTCTCGTCGACCACGAAGCTCCGCTTCAGCGCCACCGGGTCGAAGCTCATCCGGTAGCCGTTGACATACATGAAGTGCGTTTCGCCGGCCGCATCCGTGCCGAAGAACCTCAGCGCCTGCGGCGGGCCGTAGGTGAAGCGGGCATTGTAGGCGTCGGGCGCGAAGGGCGCGAAGAACTCGGCCAGCAGCGCGACGAGATAGATGCCGATGACGACGAAGAAGCTGGCATAGGCCAGCCGGTGCCGGCGGAAGCGGCGGACAATCAGCCGCCACTGACTGGCTTCGGCAAGCCTGCGGACCGCCGGGGCGGCGGTTTCGGGAGCGGCGGGCGCGGCGATGTCGCTCATTCCAGCCTCAGGCGTAGCGCACGCGTGGATCGAGCCACGCGAGCAGGAGGTCGGAGATCAGGGTGCCGATAACGGTGAGTGCGCTCAGCATCAGGATGAAGCTGCCGGCGAGGTACATGTCCTGCGCCAGCAGGGCCGAGAGCAGCAGCGGCCCCGCGGTCGGCAGGCTCATCACCACCGACGTCACGATCGCGCCGGAGACGAGGTTCGGCAGAACCCAGCCGATGGTCGAGACGAAGGGGTTGAGCGCGACCCGGACCGGGTACTTGAACAGAAGCTCCATCTCGCCGAGCCCGTTGGCGCGGGCGGTCTGGACATAGGGCTTGTAGAGTTCGTCGATCAGGTTGGCGCGCATGACGCGGATCAGCGCCGCCGTGCCATGGGTCGCCAGCACGAAGACCGGCAGCCACAGATGCATGGCGAGGTCGCCGACCTTGGCCAGGCTCCAGGGTGCGTTGACATATTGCGGCGAGAACAGCCCGCTGACGCTCATGCCGAAATAGCGTGAGAACACGTACATCAGCGCCAGCGCCAGCAGAAAGCTCGGCACGGCGAGCCCGAGGAAGCCGAGGAAAGTCACGACATAGTCGAGCCAGGAATAGCGCCGGACCGCGCTGTAGATGCCGATCGGCAGGGCGACCAGCCAGGTGAAGACCAGGGTGATGCCCGAGAGCAGGACGGTGAGGCCGAACCGGTCCCACATCAGCTCGGAGACCGGCTTGTTCCATTCGAAGGACTCGCCGAAGTCGCCGCGGAACAGGATGCCTGAGATCCACAGCCAGTATTGTACGTACCAGGGCTGATCGAGCCCGTAGCGCAGCTTCAGGGCGGACAGCGTGTCGTTGTCGAGCGAGCCGCCCTGCTCGGCGAACTTGGCGCTGAACGAGGTCAGGAAATCGCCCGGCGGCAACTGGATGACCAGGAAGGCGACCACCGACACCGCTGCCAGCGTGGCGAGCGTATAGACGAGCCGTCTCAGCATGTAGCGGAGCATCTGGGGCCTCCGGTGCGGTCGGGCGGGGAGGGGGCCGGAGCAGATGCTCCGGGCTGCGGATCGCTGACCGGAACTATTCGTAGAAGTACTGTTCCGGATTGGTCGGGCCCGGCGTCATGTAGAAGAACGTGTCCGGCATCAGATCGGGCACATTGCGCATATTGTTCTTCACGACGCCGTAATTGTCGGCGTCCATGTTCGTGCCGATCACGTAGAACTGGTCACGGGCGATCGCGAGGATCTTCTTCATCACCTCGATCTGCCCGGCCGTGCCAGGAGTCTTCTGCATCTGGACGTAGAGCGCCTGCTGCTGCCTGGCCGGCTCCGGCGGCTCCTCGGCGTTGGGATCCTTCGGGTTCTGGAAATAGATCCCCCAGGCCGAGGCGAAGGCCGCCTGGTTCTCGTAGGGGAAGTACCATTTCGGATCGAGGATGCCGAGGAAGTCGTAGCCGCCGCCGCCGATCCAGACCATCGCGTCATGCTCGTTGGCGAGCATGCGGGCGAAGGCGAAGGACTCCTCGACCGTCTTCACCTGCATCTCGATGCCGACTGCGGCCCAGTATTTCTTGATCAGCTCGAGCGCGTCGATCTGGTAGCGGCGCGAGGTTGCGGCATCGACGGCGAAGGAGATGCGCTTGCCGTCGGGTGCCAGCCGGAATTTCTGCGCATCGCGCTTGGCAAAGCCGGCCTTGTCGAGCAGTTCGTTCGCGGCCTTGGGATCGTACTTGGTGTACTGCGTCGCCATCTGCTCGTCATAGAGCGCGGTGCCCGGGCGCGGCGCCGCCTGATAGGGTTGCGACTGGCCGGCATAGATCAGGTCGTTGAGCTCGTCGCGGTTGATGGCGAGAGAGAGCGCGACGCGGAAATCCTTGTTGCGGAAGACCTCGCGCAGCACCGGGTTCTTGCTGGTCTGGTTGAGCGAGATGCACATCGCATTCGACCAGGCCGGCTGCGCCTTGAACAGCCGGTAGCCGCTGCGCTCGCGGTTCTGGGCGAGCACGATGCGCGTCTCCAGCCCGTTGAGGCGCTGGTTCTGCATGTCGAGCTCGCCATTGATCGCCTTCAGCACGATCGCCTGCTGGTCTCCCATGATGTCGAAGGTGACGCGGTCGATATAGGGCAGTTGCCGCCCCGCCGGATCGACCTTGAAGTAATAGGGGTTGCGCTCGAGCACGACCTGGGTCGTGCCGCCATAGGGCACGGTCAGCTTCCAGGGATCGAGCACCGGCCGGCCGGTATCGCGCCAGCGGCCGGGGAAGCTGGTCTTGTTGAGGAAAAGCGCTGCCCAGTTCGCTGCCTTGGCTTCGGCGACCAGCTTGTCGACGCCGTCGGGATTGTACTTCTTGTGGAACTGCTTGAGGTAATGCGCCGGCGCCGCCGCGAGGATGTCTGAGCCGAAGGTCGTCGCCATGTTCTCCAGCAACATGCCGTTCGGGCCGGTGAAGCGGAACCTGACCGTGTAATCGTCGATCTTCTCGACGGTGACGGGGTCGTTGCCGCTGCGCAGCCAGCGCGGCGCAGACGGCGTCAGTTCCTTGTTCATCAGCACGTCCTGGTACCAGAACAGGATGTCGTCGGCCGTGAACGGCGCGCCGTCCGACCAGCGCGTGCCCTTGCGCAGGTGGAAGACGTATTCGGTGCCGTCCGGCTTGATGTCGACCTTCTCGGCGACGTCGGGCTCGACCGCGGTCCAGTCGCGGTTCCAGCGGACGAGGCGGGTGTAGCCGACGGAGCGCTCGATCAGCGAGTCGCTGCCGCCCATCAGGGCCTGCCGCCAGGTGCCGCCGTACTTGCCGGCCTTCTCGACCGGGGCGAGGACCAGCGGCTTCTCGGGCAGGCGCTGTTGGACCGGCGGCAGCTTGCCGCCCTTCACCAGCTCCGAAAGCCCCGGCGCCTCCTGGTACTCGGCGGCCGCGGCGGCGCCGGAGAGGGCAAGGATCAGGGACAGCGCGACGCCACGCAGGGCGCGCCCAGGAAAAGCTGCCATCGTTTCCTCCGCTGCGCCTTCTGCTCATGGCGGGCGCTATGGGGATACGTTATCGTTATCTCAATCGAGGCGTCAAGCCTGCTTGGGTCGGCGATGAGGAATGCCCTATACCGACACTATAGTGCGATCGAGCTGGAAAAAATTGCGCCTTCGGCTGTGAAGGAAGCCTCTGGAAAAAGTTATCGTTATCGTGAGATAAGGCGACATGGAGATGAAACCAGCCCTGCGGCCGTCCACGATCACCGATGTCGCCACGGCGGCCGGTGTCTCGCCGATGACGGTTTCGCGCGTACTCAACGGCCGAGGCGGCGCCGGTGAGGAAACACGCCAGCGCGTGCTGGAGGCGGCCCAGGCTCTGAATTACCGGCCTAATGCCTTCGCCCAGAGCCTGAAGAGTGACCGCTCCCACACGGTCGGCATCGTTGTGCCGGATATCGTCAACCCGTTCTTCCCCGAGATCATCCGGGGAGCCGAGCTCGTGGCGCGGCCGGCCGGCTATACGCTGCTGTCCTGCAATGTGGTCGAGGATCCCGAGCGCGAGGAGGAGGTGCTCGGCACGCTGCTCGACAAGCGCGTCGACGGGGTCATCATCTGCAGCGCTCGCCTCGACGAGGAGCGGCTCTTGCGCGCGGTCGCGCCGCACCGGGCCGTTGTGCTGATCAACCGATCCGTCGCCAAGCGCCATGCCGGCACCATCGAGGTCGACTACCGCTCCGGCGTGGAGGCCCTCATTACGCAGCTTGTCGCCCAGGGGCGGCGGCGCTTCGGTTTCGCTGCCGGGCTGGCCTCGTCGCATGGCGGGCGCAAAAGGCGGGAGGGGATCGAGGCGGCCCTGGCGCGCCATGGGCTCTCCCTCGCTTTCGACCAGCCCTGCACGCCGGACCTTCAGGGCGGAGCCGACATCGCCGCCCGATTCCTGCCCGAGGCCGCGCGGATCGATGCCATGATCTGCTACAACGACCTGATCGCGCTCGGGTTGATGAAGCCGCTCGAGCAGGCGGGCATCAGGGTGCCGGATGATATCGCGATCGTGGGATGCGACGACATTCCGGCTGCGTCGCTGGTGTCGCCGGCTTTGACCACGCTCAGGATCGCCAAGCAGGATCTCGGCGAGATGGCGATGCGGATGCTGCTCGACCGGATCGCGGGCCGCAACGCCCAGCAAGGTATCGTCATCGAGCCGGATCTGATCTGGAGGGCGACGACGCCCACCTTGTGAGGGAAGACTTGAACGCCGCTTTTTCTCGATCGAGCGCTGCGAGTTCGGCGTAGAACTCCAACCTGTCGACAGCAGCCTGCTACCATTTGCGCCTGCAGCGTCCGTATGCCGGCTTCCGAGCCTTGGCGAAGACAGCCTCGGGCAGCCGGATGTCGGCTCCGGTGATGGAAATCTCGGCGCGGTCGCAGATGACGATGCCCTTGATCTTCGGCGCCTTTTCGAACCTCGTTGATATGCCGGATGTTCTCCGCTTCCCGTTCAGCAGGGAGTGCCCCCGCCAAGCTGGGTAACAGCTTCGTCGACGCTGTGGAAAATCCGGCCTTCTCCAATCGTGCGAACAATGCCGAAGCGCTCCAGCGCTTCGCGGGCCCGTGCGGATTCCACCCGCGCGATCGCGAAGGTGGTTCCCTGCTCTTCGCAGGCCCGGGCGACGGCAAGCAGCGATTGCGCCGCCGTATAGTCGATGGCTGCAATGCCGCTGGCCTCCAATATGACCAGCCTCGGCTTTTGTTCTGCGAGCCGGTCGAGCAGGTCCTGCTGGAACCCGGACGCATTGGCGAACAGCAATGGCGCAGGAAAGCCGGCGACGAGGATTCCCGGAAGGGTCGTCAACGGCTGCCCCGGACCCGGTGGCCACCAGATCGTCGTGCCAGCGATACGACCGAACTCGACCAGATGGCTGCGGGTCGTCATCCAGATGCCGTGCAGCAAGGACAGGCCAATGCCGATGGCCACGCCGCTTTCGATCGGCAGCAGGGCAACGGCGAGAGCGGTCAGCAGGACGAGCGCGAATTCCTGCGGGCTCTGGCGCGCGATCTGCACGATCAGGCCCACTCTCAAGATCCGCCCGGCCACGAAGAAGAGAACGCCGGCAAAGGCTGCCTCGGGGACATCGGCGAGAACATCGGCGCCGAAGAGCGCGAGCCCCAGGACCAGCGCCGCGGCGGCGAGACCGGAGACAGGGTTGCGGCCCCCGCTCTCGACGACGATGGCTGTTCGTGGCGGGCTGGCGTTGACGGGGAATGTGCCAGCCAGCCCGGCAAGCAGGTTGGCGCCCGCCAGTCCGAGATAGTCACGCCCGACATCGGGCTCGCAGCCATCGGGGTCGCGGAAGGACCGGCTGACTGTCGCCGTCTGCATCATCACGATGAGCGCGACGATCAGGGCCAGCGGGACGAGCGACCGCAAATCGGCCCAGGACAGATCGAAGCCCGGCCATGGCGGCAACCCCTCGGGCAACGAGCCGAGCACTGCGACGCCTCGGCTCTCCAGACCGAGCACCACGACCGCAGCCGTCGCCAGGGCGAAGGCGATCAAGGCCCCGGGCAGCCAGGCCGCCAGCCTTTCGCAGAGGACGATGACGGCGAGCACGCCGAGGCCCAGCAGGGCCGAGAACGGATTGCTGGCTGCACGCGCCGCCCAAATTTCCGCCAACCGGGGAAGCAGACTGCTCGCCTGCACGTTCAGCCCCAGCAGGCTCGGGAGCTGGGACACGACGATATGGGCTGCGATGCCGGCCAGGAAACCAAACACGACCGGCGTCGACAGAAAATCGGCGATCCAGCCAAAGCGCAGGAAGCCGGCCCCAAGCAGCAGGAGGCCGACCAGCACGGCGAGTGTCGGCGCCGCCGCCGGGGATATGATGCCACCGGCCGCAAGCGCGGCGAGCGCGCCGGCGAAGATGGGGGTGATCGTCGAATCGGCTCCGACGGTGAGGACCCGGCTGGCGCCCAGCAGCAGGAAGCCGAGCGTCGCTGCAACGAAGGCGAACAACCCCACCTGCACAGGGAAGCCGCCGAGGCGCGCCGTTGCCATCTGCTCCGGGATGGTGATCGCCGCAAGTGTCAAGCCGGCGAGCACATTGCGCCCAAAACCTCCGCGACGTGAAGGGCCTCCGGGAGAGTGCTGCCCCGATCCGGTCAGAGGTGCGTTGCTTTGCATGACCGGCCACCGTCGTTGCATGCGAAGCCCATGCGGCTGCGATCATAGCAGTTCGCCCTATGAACGCTTAGGCACATGGATTTGTCCGAGATGAACGGAAGGTTACGCCCGTTTCATGTGCGGCGCTGCGAAAATACGTATAGCATGCCGGTGGAGTTATAAGCGGCATCGGTGCAGCGATGAACCAGAAGCCCGAGTTCCCAGCCGTGGCTCCTGTGACAGATCGTTCGCAAACGGTCTCGCCGAAGCCGCGGAGCGGCCGTCTTGGCGCGCTGTTGGTCGTTCTGGTCGCGGCAGGGCTCGGATTGTGGTGGTGGGTGCGACCGGGTGCCGAGAAGCCGGTGGGAGCCAACCGCGGCGTTCAAGCGATGTCGATCGTGTCCGCGAAAGCGACGCAGGGCGATATCGCGATCAACCTCGATGCGCTTGGTACCGTCACTGCGCTCGCGACCGTCACGGTCAAGTCCCAGATCGCCGGAAAGCTCCTCGGGGTGGATTTCGAGGAGGGGCAGGACCTCCGCAAGGGGGATCTGCTAGCCGAGATCGATTCCCGTCCCTATGAGGCCGCCCTGGCCCAGGCGAAGGGGCAGTTGGCGCGCGACGAGGCGCTGCTCAGCGGGGCACGGGTCGACCTGGAGCGCTACAGGAGACTGTCAGCCCAGAACGCCGTGCCGCACCAAACTCTGGATACGCAGATCGCGCAGGTCGCTCAATATGAGGGAACCGTCGCCGCCGATCACGCGCAGGTCACGGCGGCCGAAGTCAATCTCCAGTATTGCAGGATCGTTTCGCCGATCAACGGGCGCGCCGGTTTGCGCCAGGTCGACGCGGGAAACTACGTTACGGCCGGCGACGCGAGCGGCATCGTCGTAATCACGCAGCTCGAGCCCATAAGCGTGCTCTTCACCCTCCCGGAGGACAATCTGCAGCCGGTCGCCGCGCGCCTGCGGACGGGCGCTACGCTGCCGGTCCAGGCATTCAACCGCGCCGGCACGGCGAAGCTCGCAGATGGGACGCTGCAGACGTTCGACAGCCAGATCGATCCCACCACGGGAACGATCAAGCTGCGTGCACTCTTCGGAAACGAGGGGCGGTCGCTTTATCCCAACCAGTTCGTCAACATTCGCCTGCTGCTCGATACGCGCAAAGGCGTCACGCAAATCCCGTCCGCGGGGGTCCAGCGCGGCGTGCCGGGTACCTTCGTCTATATCGTCAACGCGAACGACACCGTCTCGGTCCGCAAGGTCGAACTCGGCGTGACCGATGGCGACCATGTGGAGGTCCTGTCGGGTCTCAAGCCGGGCGACACGGTCGTCATCGACGGCGCCGACAAGCTGCGTGAAGGCGCCAGGATCAGCGTGCGGGCGCCCCTCGATGCAACGGTGCCGCCGCCTGCGGGCACTGGCCGCCGCGCGGGCGCGAGGTCAGCCCCGTGAGCCCGTCCCGGCCGTTCATTATGCGGCCCGTGGCCACGACGCTGCTGATGGTGGCCATCATGCTTTCGGGCATCCTCGCCTTCCGGTTTCTCCCGGTGGCGGCGCTGCCCGAGGTCGATTACCCGACCATCCAGGTCCAGACCTTCTATCCGGGCGCCAGCCCCGATGTGATGACCTCCTCGGTGACGGCGCCGCTCGAGGTGCAGTTCGGCCAGATGCCGAACCTGAACCAGATGAGCTCGGTCAGTTCGGGCGGCGCCTCGGTCATCACTCTGCAATTCGACCTGAACATCTCGCTGGATGTTGCGGAGCAGGAGGTGCAGGCCGCGATCAACGCCGCGGGCAACCTCCTGCCGGCGGATCTCCCGGCGCCTCCGATCTACGCGAAGGTCAACCCCGCCGACGCGCCCATCCTGACTCTTGGGCTGACCTCCGCCACTGTTCCGCTCACGCAGGTGCAGGACTTCGCCAACACGCGGCTGGCGCAGAAGATATCGCAACTTCCCGGCGTGGGCCTTGTCAGCATCAGCGGCGGCCAGCGGCCGGCCGTGAGGATCCGTGCCGATATCCGCAAGCTCGCCGCCTACGGCCTGAACATCGATGACCTGCGCACCACGCTGGCCAACGCCAACGTTAACACGCCGAAAGGCAGTTTCGACGGGCCGATGCGGGCTTCGACGATCAACGCCAACGACCAGATCCGCTCCGCCGGCGGCTACCGCTCGCTGATCGTCGCGTACAAGAACGGCGCTCCGGTCCGGCTTGGCGATGTCGGAGAAGTCGTAGACGGAGCCGAGAACGACAAGCTCGGTGCCTGGATGAACACGACGCCGGCTGTGATCCTGAACATCCAGCGTCAGCCGGGCGCCAATGTCATCTCGGTGGTCGAGAGTATCAAGGCGCTGTTGCCGCAACTCAAGGCATCGCTGCCGGCGGCCGTCGACATGACGATTCTGACCGACCGCACGGTCACCATCCGGGCTTCGGTCCGTGACGTCGAATACGAGCTCGGCCTCGCGGTGATACTCGTCGTTCTGGTGATCTTCGTCTTCTTGCGCAGCCCGCGCGCGACGCTGATCCCGAGCCTGTCCGTCCCGCTTTCGCTCGTCGGGACGCTCGGCGTGATGTACCTGCTGGGCTTCAGTCTCAACAACCTGACGCTGATGGCACTGACCATCTCGTCCGGCTTCGTGGTCGACGACGCGATCGTCGTGATCGAGAACATCTCCCGCTATCTTGAGGAGGGACATGCGGCGCTTGAGGCCGCGCTGCGCGGCTCCGAGCAAATTGGCTTCACCATCATCTCGCTGACGGTCTCCCTGATCGCTGTGTTGATCCCGCTGCTGTTCATGGGCGACGTGGTCGGCCGCCTGTTCCGGGAGTTCGCCGTCACGCTGTCGGTGACGATCCTGATCTCGGCGGTCGTCTCGCTGACATTGGTCCCGATGGCCTGCGCCAAGCTGCTGAAGCCAGTGGCGGAGACCACGGAGAACCGCTTCCAGCGCGCGAGCCGCGAGGCCTTCGACAGCATCATCGCCGGCTATGCCCGGATGCTGGACTGGGTGCTCGACCGGCAGACGATGGTGCTGCTGATCGCCCTGACGACGTTCGGGCTGACGGGGTATCTCTACGCCGTCATTCCCAAGGGCTTCTTCCCGCAACAGGACACCGGCATCATCCAGGCGATCACGGAGGCGCCGCAATCGGTCTCCTTCGCCGCGATGGCCACGCGGCAGCAGGAGCTCGCCGCCGAGATACTGAAGGACCCCGATGTCGTAAGCCTATCCTCCTTTATCGGCGTCGACGGCACCAACAGCACGCTGAACAGCGGTCGGATCCTGATCAATCTGAAGCCTCATGAGGAGCGCGCGTCCAACATCGCGGTGGTGATGGATCGCCTGCGGCAGCGCACAGCCTCGCTGCCGGGTATCTCGCTCTATATGCAGCCCGTGCAGGACCTGACGGTCGAGGGCATCGTCAGCCGAATGCAGTACCAGTTTGTCCTGCAGGATGCCGACGCGGTTCAGCTCGCCGAATGGACACCGAAGCTCGTCGAGCGGCTGGCGGAGCTTCCGCAGCTTGCCGAGGTCGCCAGCGATATCTCCGCACGAGGGCTCGCCGTTTTCGTCGATATCGACCGCGACCAGGCGGCTCGCTTCGGTATCACCCCGGCGACAATCGACAACGCGCTCTACGACTCCTTCGGACAGCGCATCGTCTCCACGATCTTCACCAATGCAAACCAGTATCGTGTCATCCTGGAGGCCGATCCGTTGCTGCAGACCTCGCTACGATCGCTATCGGCGATCTATCTGCCGTCATCGGTGGGCGGGGGACCTGTGCCGCTGGCGGTCGTCGCGAAGATCCGCGAGGGAACCG
This sequence comes from Allobosea sp. RAF48, assembly GCF_052114025.1. Classification (NCBI taxonomy): domain Bacteria; kingdom Pseudomonadati; phylum Pseudomonadota; class Alphaproteobacteria; order Hyphomicrobiales; family Alloboseaceae; genus Allobosea; species Allobosea sp. RAF48. The sequence goes on along the minus strand of NZ_JBFRDZ010000004.1, from coordinate 181,943 downwards.
CACCGCTGCAGGTGTCCCATCTCGGCCAATTTCCCTCGGCCACGATCTCCTTCAACCTCGCCCCGGACGCCTCGATCGGTGAGGCCGTCAGCGCGATCAAGCAGGTCCAGGCCGAAATCGGCCTTCCAGGAAGCGTCGTCAGCACCTTCCTGGGCACGACGCAGGCATTTCAGGCGTCCCTGTCCAACCAGGTCCTGCTGATCCTCGCGGCGATCGTGACAGTCTATATCGTGCTGGGAGTGCTCTACGAGAGCTTCACCCATCCCCTGACGATCCTCTCGACGTTGCCGTCGGCGGGCATCGGCGCGCTGCTGGCTCTGATGATGGCGGGCCAACAGCTCACCATCGTCGCGATCATCGGCATTATCCTCCTGATCGGCATCGTGAAGAAGAACGCGATCATGATGATCGATTTTGCGCTGGACGCCGAGCGCAACGAGGGCAGGGCGCCGCGCGAGGCGATCCGCCAGGCCTGCCTGTTGCGGTTCCGGCCCATCCTGATGACGACGATGGCCGCGATGCTGGGTGCGCTCCCGCTGATGCTCGGAACCGGCGTGGGCTCCGAGCTCCGGCATCCGCTCGGCATCGCCATCGTCGGCGGGCTGCTGGTCAGCCAGTTCCTGACGCTGTTCACCACGCCAGTGATCTATCTCTGGTTCGATCGGCTGGCTGTGCGCTCCACCGGTGCCGGGGCGGCTGTCCCGCCGGCCCAAGAAGTGCCTTAGTCATGAACCCGTCGGGGACCTTCATCCGCCGACCGGTTGCGACCACGCTGCTGACCGTCTGGCTTGCCGGGGTGGGCGCCGTCGCTTACTTCCAGCTCCCTGTCTCCCCCCTGCCGGAGGTCGATTTCCCGACAATTTCGGTCCAGGCCACGTTGCCGGGCGGAAGCCCGCAAGATGTGGCGGCGACCGTGGCGAGCCCGCTGGAGCGCCATCTCGGCCAGATCGCCGATGTGACGGAGATGACCTCGTCAAGCACGGTCGGAGGAACGCGGATCACCCTCCAGTTCGGCCTGAAGCGCGACATCGACGGCGCTGCGCGCGACGTGCAGGCTGCGATCAACGCGGCTCGCGCCGACCTGCCGGCAAGCCTGCGCGCGAATCCGACCTATCGGAAGGTCAACCCGGCGGATGCGCCCGTGCTCATCCTGACGCTGACTTCGGACACGAAGACCCGGGGCGAGCTCTACGATGCGGCCTCCACGGTGCTCGCGCAGAAACTGTCTCAGGTGGAAGGGGTCGGCGAGGTCATCGTCGGCGGCGGTTCGCTGCCGGCCGTCAGGGTCGAGCTGAATCCGCAGGCCGTCTACAAATACGGCATCGGCCTGGAGGACGTCCGCGCCGCCATAGCCAGCGCCAACGCCCACAGCCCCAAGGGTGGGATCGATGTCGGCGATCGCCGTTACCAGATCTATGCCAACGACCAGGCAGAAAAGGCGCAACAATATCGCTCCCTCACCATCGCCTATCGCGACGGCGCGCCCATCCGGCTGTCCGATATCGGCGAGGTGACGGATTCGGTCGAGAATCTGCGCAATGCCGGGCTCGTCGACGGCAAGCCCGGCGTTCTCCTCGTGTTGTTCCGGCAACCCAACGCGAACATCATCGGCGTGGTCGACCGGGTGAAGGCCCTCCTGCCGACGCTCCGGGCCTCCATTTCGCCGGCCATCGATCTCGCGCCGGCCGTCGACCGATCCACGACGATCCGGGCTTCGCTCAACGATGTCGAGCGCACGCTGCTGATCGCGATCCTGCTGGTGATCGCCGTGGTGTTCGCGTTCCTGCGGGACTGGCGGACCATGCTCGTGCCGATCGTGGCCGTGTCCGTATCGCTGATCGCCACCTTCGCGGCGATGTACCTGCTGGGCTACAGCCTCAACAACCTGTCGCTGATGGCCTTGACCGTCGCGACGGGGTTCGTCGTCGACGATTGCATCGTGGTTCTCGAAAACATCGCGCGCCATGTCGAGGGCGGGATGGAGCCGCGCGAGGCCGCGCTCAAGGGCGCGCAGGAGGTCGGCTTCACGGTCCTGTCCATGAGCATCTCGCTGGTCGCAGTGTTCATCCCGATCCTGCTGATGGGGGGCATCGTCGGGCGGCTGTTTCGCGAATTCGCCATGACGACCTCGCTGGCGATCATCATCTCGCTGCTGATCTCGCTGACGACGACACCGATGATGTGCGCCGCGCTCCTGCGCAGGAATTCCGAGCTTCGGCATGGCCGACTATATCGCGGCAGCGAGCGGGTCTTCGCCTGGATGCTTGGCGGATACAGGCGAACGCTGACAGTCGCGCTTGGCCATCCCGGGGCGATCATGCTGGTCTTCGCAGCCGTGCTGGGCCTCAACTTCTATCTTTACGGCGCCATTCCGAAGGGCTTCTTTCCCCAGCAGGACACGGGACGCATCGTCGGTTCCATCCAGGCCGATCAGAGCATCTCCTTCCAGCTTATGCAGCAGAAGCTTTCGCGCTTCGTCTCGATCGTGAAGGCCGACCCGGCCGTCGACACCGTCGTCGGGTTCACCGGCGGTGGGCAGACCAATTCCGGCAGCGTCTTCATCGCGCTGAAGCCGCTCGCCGAACGCGTCGTCTCTGCCGACCAGGTGATTGCGCGCCTGCGGCGGGATCTGGCAGTCGTGCCCGGCGCGAGCCTCTTCCTGCAGGCGGTTCAAGATATCCGGGTAGGCGGCCGGGTCGGCAATGCCCAGTACCAGTATACGCTGCAGGGCTCGACCCTGGAGGATCTCGCGGAATGGACGCCGAGGATCACCGCCGCGCTGCAGGCGCTGCCGACGCTCGCCGACGTCAACAGCGACCAGCAGAACAAGGGGCTGGAATCCAACGTCATCGTCGATCGCGATACGGCCGCGCGCCTCGGCCTCACCATGGCGCAGGTGAACAACACCCTTTACGACGCCTTCGGCCAGCGGCAGGTGTCGACGATCTATGTCGCGCGCAACCAGTACCATGTCATCATGGAGGTGGCGCCGCGCTTCTGGCAGAACCCGGAAACGCTGAAGCAGGTTTTCATCAGCACTGCCGGCGGGTCGGTCGGAGGCTCTCAGGCAACCAATGCGGTCGCCGGCACGGTCGCGGCCGCGGGCAAATCGACCCCGGCGAGCAGCGTCGCGGCGGATGCGGCCCGCAATCTCGCCACCAACTCCATCGGCGCGACCGGCAAGGGAGCGGTCTCGACCGGCTCGGCTGTCAGCACGGTGCTGGAGACGATGATACCGCTCTCGGCGATCGCGCGCTTCGAGCTGGGCGCGACGCCGCTCGCCGTCAACCATCAGGGGCTGCTCGTCGCCAATACCATCTCGTTCAACCTCCCGGCGGACGTGTCGCTGAGCACGGCAATCGAGTCGATCGAGGCCGCCATAAACCGGATAGGTGTGCCCGTCACCATCCACGGCACCTATCAGGGAACGGCCCGCGCCTTCCAGGACGCTCTTGGCAGCCAGCCCTATCTCATCCTGGCGGCATTGGTGACGATCTACCTTGTCCTGGGAGTGCTCTACGAGAGCTTCGTGCACCCGCTAACGATCCTCTCGACGCTGCCGTCGGCYGGGGTCGGCGCATTGCTCGCGCTGATGGCTTTCGGCGTCGAATTCAGCATCATGGCGCTGATCGGGGTGATCCTTCTGATCGGTATCGTTAAGAAGAATGCGATCATGATGATCGACTTCGCGCTCGACGCGCAGCGCCAGCGCGGCCTGCCCCCGTTCGAAGCCATTCAGGAGGCCTGCCTGTTGCGGTTCCGGCCGATCATGATGACGACGATGGCCGCCATGCTCGGCGCGATGCCGCTCGCGATCGGCTTCGGCGAAGGGGGAGAACTGCGGCGCCCGCTTGGCATCGCCATCGTCGGCGGGTTGGTCCTGAGCCAGATTCTGACGCTCTACACGACGCCGGTCGTTTATCTCTACGCTGACCGCTTTCGCGCCTGGTGCGGGAAGCTGCGCAGACGTCGGCCTGCGCCCGCCCCGGATGCCACGGCATGATGGGGAAGGACGGCGAGGCCGTGGAGCCTGCGCTGCGACGGCTCCCCATGCCGAAACTTTCCCCGTTTCCCGACCAAGTCTATCGCTTCGCGGCGCGATCGGATGAACTCCGAGAATCGGCGGGGGAGTCCATGCATGTGTGATCGCGTTGCGTTCGCTTCGACTTGCATCTCGGCAAGGCACGCGCCTTCGTTCGGTTGGCACGGCATCGGTGCCTTGGTCGCCATTTCGCTCGGCCTGTCGGGCTGCATTCTCGGCAGCGAGCATCCGGCTGCCGATTTGGAGGTGCCCGCCAGCTACCGAGGCGGAAACCGAAGCCCCGACGCGGCGCTGCCCGGTCTCGACTGGTGGCGCGGCTTCCGCTCCGCAGAGCTCACGAGCCTGATCGAAGCCGCGCAATCCGCCAACCTCGACATCGCGGTCGCAGTCGCACAGATTGTCCAGGCGGATGCGCAGGCCGGGATCGCCGGTGCGCCGTTGCTCCCGACCGTGACTGGAACTGGCAACGCAGAGCGCATACGGCTGCCGACGACCAGCGGCAGTTCGGGGTCCAGCACGAAGTCCCAGTTCGGCGTCGGGCTGACGGCGAGCTACATGATCGACTTCTGGGGAAAAAACCGAGCAACCCTATATGCCGCGCAGGAGAATGCCATAGCGGCCAGGTACAATCGCGACGTCGTCACCCTCAGTACGACCGTCAGCGTCGCCAATACCTACTTCCAGATCCTGACGGCCAACGACCGCTTGCGGATCGCCTACAGCAACGTCGCCGCGGCCGAGCGGATACTGACGCTGGTGCGGCAGCAATTCAACGCCGGAACGGTGTCGCAGCTCGATCTCTCCCAACAGGAGACACTCGTCGCGACGCAGAAGGCGACGGTCCCGCCACTCGAGCTTGCCGCGGCCCAGAACAACGTGACCTTGGCCCTTTTGCTCGCCCGGGCGTCTGCGAATTTCAGAGTGATCAGCGGTGGTATGGCAAAGGTTTCGGTGCCGCGGGTGACGCCGGGCCTGCCATCGGAGCTATTGCACCGCAGACCCGATGTGCTGGAGGCTGAGGCACAGCTCGCCGCATCAAATTTCAGCGTCGAGTCAGCGCGGGCGGCCTTCTTTCCGCAGATCCAGCTTACAGGTATTGGCGGCTTCCAAAGCAAGGCGCTGACCTCGCTGTTTGGACCGGGTGCTTGGTACTATACGCTGGCCGCCGGCTTGACGCAGCCGATCTTCGACGGATGGCTCCTGCAAAGCCAACTCGACCAAGCGAGGGGGGCACAACTGCAGGCCTTGCAGGCCTACCGTCAATCGGTTCTCTCGTCCTTTGCCGATGTCGAGAAAGCACTGGTGGCGCTGACCCAGATAACCCGGCAGGAAAGGCTTCAGTCAGAGGTCGTCACCAGTGCGCGCCGGGCCTTCGAAGTCGCCGAAGCGCAGTTGCGCGGCGGCACGGCAAATCTCATCAGCGTATTGCAGAGCCAGCAGACGCTCTTTGCCGCCGAGGATAATCTGGCGCAGGTCAGATTAAACCGCTTTCTTGCCGCGACGAGCCTGTTTCAGGCGCTGGGCGGCGGATGGACCCGCGATCTGCCACCTCTTTGATGATGCTCAGACGGATACCGCAACCGCGCATGTATCCGGCATCTCGGAGGCCCGAGCCGGATCTGGAACGCGTTCCTGTCCACCGATGCGCCAGTTGCGTTCGGCCTTGATCTGTCTCCGACGCGCTCATGCGGATCTTGCGCGGTCGAGATCGGCGCCGTTCTCAGCGGCGTCGCCGCAAGCTCCAAGTCAATAGCCCAGCGCTTCAAGTGGCCACTGAATCTCTCGATGAGTTCATGCTACACTGCGCGCGTTCTCGCGGACGAGCCGTGGATATGACCGTGGTCGCGCCGAAGACCGGAGAAGCATACCGGGCGGCTCGATCTTGAAAGCTCCGAACCCCGGATGCGGCTAGCGCGGCCATGATGCGATCGATCCGTATTGTTAGGTGCCAACCCTGCGATAGGGTGCTCGTTGCTTGGGAGGGTCCAACGCCTCGAAGGTTTCGTCATGATGAAACGGTTAGGTGTGGCGCTGCCGATAGTTCTCTGCCTTCAAAGCTCTTTGGCCTTTGGCCAAACGGGAGAATGCCAGCGCGAGATCGCGCAGATTGAACAGCTCGTTCAGAGCCGGAAAGAGACCCCTGAGTACGACGAAACGGCGCAGGCCAGGCTCCACCGGCAGCCGACTGCGCAATCGATGGCGCAGGCCAGCAAAGAGGCTTGGAACGAGCTCGATGATCGCTTGGCCAAAGCCCGTATCCTCGCGCAAAAGCAGGATGTAAAAGGCTGCATGGCGATGGTCAGGGAGATAAAACTGTCTCTCGGTGCAACGAACTGACGTTTTCGGCGGTCATCGCACATCCTCTCGGGAGTGAAGCAGCGCTCCATTCGTTCATTCCCAGACCGAGCCGTCGAAGACGGGATCGCTTTCTCCGGTCTCGCGCCCCAACGAATTGCGGCGTACGATGATGACTGGAGCCGGATCCGATCGGGCTGAATGCCCCTGGTCGGAACGGGCCGGTCAACGTGCTGCAGACCAGCGCGCGCTGATCCAGGGGCGGGATCTAACGCAAGGTAATCGCGACGCCGACGGTATAGCCATCTGCTGTTCTATTCAATAAAATGCGTTAACAGCGAGGGTCTGGTCATGGGACGCCTGCGGGGCTTTGCGGTTGGTGCGGTCCTTTCGGTTGTGCCTGCAAGCCTGAGCGCGCAGCAGACGGGTGACACGCAACAGGGGCTGGCGTTCGCGCGGCAGGCTTGTGCTGCTTGTCACGCGGTGGAGCGCGGGCAGCCTTCTTCGCCGAACGCCCAGGCGCCGCCGTTCGGCGCGATCGCGAACACGCGCGGTATGACCGGGATGGCGTTGTATGCGTTCCTCCGGACGTCTCACCCTACAATGCCGAACCTGATCTTGGAGGCAGACGAAATCGCCAATGTCGCTGCCTACATCCTCAGCTTGAAGGGGGGACAGTGACGGGCAGTCGAAAGCACTCGGTCAAACGGCGGAGCGCGGCGAATTTGCCGGCGGCCTCCCGCGCGCCGGGCCTGGTGTAACCGCCCCATCGATCTGTCCGAACCGCGCAGCAGCCGCGCCCAGGCATGCTTCCTCGGCCTGCTGCTGCGAGCGTCGCCGCCGGCGCGGGGTTGCCGGCGAACCACTCGAAGGGAACTCGGGGGAGGGTATGGTTATGGGGATGGCAGGTGGACGCCGCGCATATTTGGGCGTCGTTGCGGCTCTGCTCGTGGCACCTGCGAGTGAGGGAGCGGCCGCCGATAGCGCCAGAGGACAGCGGATTGCCGAGCGCTGGTGCGCCGAGTGCCATGTCGTTGCTCCCGGGCAGCGGCGGGCCTCCGACGCTGTCCCGACTTTCGCCCAGATCAGCAGGGCCGGGCGCTTCGACGAAGCGACGCTCGCAGCCTTCCTGGCGAACCCGCATGACACGCGCATGCCGAACCTGTCGCTCACGCGTTCCGAGATTGCGGATCTCGTCGCTTACATCAAGCGCCGGGTGAAATAGGGATCAGCGCCGTTCTGCAACGTGGCGCCAGGAGAGGCCCACTCGCGCCGCGCTCTGACCGCATGGATGGCGACGCAGACCAGCGCCGCTAACGCGCCTGCTCAACCCTGACGGCATGGTGACGTGATAGCCAGGTTGCACGTCTCGGGTATCAGACAGGGCTCCTTCGGTTGCAACCTGACATCGCAGCATTCGTTCGCGAACCGCGCTTCGCTCGGGCATGGCGACGGCCTTCCTAAGCGCTCTGCCTATAAATTGGCGGCGAGCCGTCCGCTGTCCCTTCGAAACAAGCACGCGGACTGGTTGGAGAACTGCGCCGACGCACTTTTTCGTTTTGCGCTGTTCGGTTGTTCGCGCTTCTTCCAAGGGAAAGAGATTTAAGACGGCTGAACTTGACGAATATCAATGCCGTTTTGCGCGACGGGAGAATGATCGTTCGTTCGAACGGAGTCTCGTTATGCAGATTGCCAGCCAGAATGGAACGATCTGCTTTCTGGGATCGTCCGACGGCTTCGGTGGTGGCGCCGACTGGATCGAGATGGTTTCCACCCATATTTCGATTGTGCTGTTGATCGGCCCCCGCGCCCTCAAGCTGAAGCGTCCGGTCAAGTTGCCTTACGTCGATCTGTCGACGCCGGAACGGCGACTGGCGATGTGCGAGCACGAACTGATGCTGAACCGCCGGACCGCGCCAGATCTGTATCGTGCGGTTCATAGGATCACGCGTGAGCGGAACGGCGATCTGGCGCTGAATGGTCAGGGCGAGTTGGTCGACGCTGTGCTGGAGATGGAACGCTTCGACGACAGTTTCCTGTTCGACCGAATGGCGCAGCGCGGGCGTCTCACGGCAGACGATATGGCCGAGCTCGCAGGAGCGGTCGCACGTTTCCACCGCACGGCGCCCGTCTCGGCCGACAGCGACGGGGCGAAGCGAATGGAGCGCGTGCTCACCGTCAACGAACGATCCTTCGCCCATGCCGATATACTGTCACGGAGCGAGGTGGAGCCCGTCATCTCCGCTTGCCGCGAAGCGCTCGCGCGCCATGCGGGGCTGCTCGACCGGAGAGCGCGGGAAGGGAAGGTCCGGCGCGGGCACGGCGATCTGCATCTGCGCAATATCTGCCTGGTCGAGGGCAAGCCGCTGCTTTTCGATTGCCTGGAGTTCGACGAGGACCTTGCGACCGTAGATGTCCTCTACGACCTCGCCTTCGTTCTGATGGATCTCTGGCACCGCAAGCTCGCGCCGCTCGCGAACATCCTGTTCAATCGCTATCTCGACGCCACGGGCGATGAGACCGGCATCCGCTTGCTGCCCTTCTTCATGGCGGTGAGAGCTGCCGTGCGTGCACATGTCACCGCCATCGATAGCGGCAAACCTTCGGCTTCGCGGTTGTCCGAGGCGCAAGCTTATCTGCAGCTTTGCCGCGACCTTCTGAAGGGGAGGCGGCCCATGTTCGTCGCCATCGGCGGCTATTCGGGTTCGGGAAAGTCGACGCTCGCGGCGCAAGTCGCACCGACGCTCGGGCCGCCGCCTGGCGCTCGGATCTCGGCCAGCGATCGGATCCGAAAGAAGCTCTGCGGTGTCGCCGCCGAGACGCGGCTATCCGCCGATGCCTATAGCGACGAGATCTCTGCCCGGACCTATCGCGCGATGACGCAACTCGCGGAGAGCGCGCTGGCACAGGGCCACGCGGCTGTCGCCGATGCCGTGTTCGACCGTCGTGCCGAACGCGAGCGGATCGAGGAGGTTGCCCGGCGCGCCGGTGTGCCGTTCTGCGGCCTTTGGCTCCAGGCACCCGAACAGATGCTCGTTCAGCGCGTGGCTGCGCGCCACGGCGATCCCTCCGATGCCACGCCGGACGTCGTTATGGCTCAGATCGCCCGGCATGGTGCGGCGACGGAATGGGCGTGGATCCCGGCGCGGGGCGACGTCGACGTCGTCGCAACCGCAGCCCTTGCCGAGATCGGCTCTCACACGACGGTGCAGGCGATCTGGCCGAATCCGGTCTGCACGCGACCGGAAACCCACGGCATCGGATAAGCGGGAGGCCGGCAGCGCAGGCCGTCTCGCAGGTGACGAGGGATCGCGCTCAAAGCTACCGTGTTGCTGAGCCGGCGCTCAGTCGAGAGACTGGGGGGCCGGAACGCTGCCTCAGATCGTTTCTGTCGCGGAAGGCACTCTCGATCGAGGAGCAAACGCGAACGCACCGCTAATTCCTTCGATGTGCATGGCTTCTGGAAGAGGCGCCCGGCGGGCTGCATCATTGTGCGGCGCCGAGGGGCTGCAATGGCGGCAGCTTCCATTTCCCCGTCATGGCGGCCCTGCTGGGGCCATACACGCGCGCAACGAGGCTGCATCGCCCGGCAGGAGCCGGCAGCCAGTTGCTCTCCTTGCCGGCCCCCGGCGAGGTATTGCTGACGTAGATATCCAGCGAACCGTCCTTGCCGTAGACCAAACCCTTGGTTCGATCGCCGATCGAGTATCGATTGATCGCATTGGCATACAGCAGCCGGTCCGGCAGCGTGTACATCGTCATCGACCAGAAGAAGCGTCCCGGCGGAAGGCTGGCTTTCGTGAAGTGCACGACGGATGGCTTCGTGCCGTCGCAGAGATAGCCGCCATACCACGCTTCCTCGATCGAGTTGCCGAAGAGCCCCTTCATCGCGGCAACGGCGCGGTTGAGGTAGTTGTTCTTGAGCTGCGCGCGCGAGCCGAAGAGGCCGTTCGTATCGAAAGTCTTCGCCGCGAGCGCGTCGATCGCGGTCTGGCCGTCCTTCACACCAGCATCGATGGCGGCGAGCGTCGCCGGAGCAACCTTCGCCGGGTCCCACGCCTTGCCCGGCTCGATGCCGATCGTTGCGAAGCGCTTGCGCAAGGCCACTTCGCTGGGATCGGGCGGCTCAGCCAGTTGCAGCATGAAGTTGAGATAGCCGATGAAGTCGTGCGTGCGCGCCTTGGCGGGGTCATAGGCCGGGAATGACAATGCGGGCGCCGGCGGAGGTGCGGGATGGCCCAGGAATGCGCTCAGGGGCTGGAGCTTGTACTGCGCCTGCAGCGCTTTCAGGTTCGCGACATCCTCGGGTCCCGACAGCGAGGTCCGCGTCAGCGTGCCGACGATGTCGGTCTCGGCCCGGAAAACCCGCTTGATGCCCGCGGGCTTGGTGCCTTTCCATTTCGGGCCGGCGATCATGTAGCTGCCGGCGCCGAACCCGGTCGACCTCACCCCGACATAAGCAAAGTTCTGCGTGAACAGGTCGATCCACTGCATCACGTAGTAGCGATCCTTGGCCACGGCCGGAACGGAGACCACGATCGGCTCGGCCCGCAGATCGAGCCACGCCCACGAATAGGGCGTGTCGTTGTTCGGCGTGACGATGTCCTTGTTGTCCGGAGTGAAAGGCTCCGAATAATGCCGGAACTTGTTGAAGCCCCCGACATATTCAGGCGCCTTGTCGTCGACCGCCTGCTTCCGCCAGGTCTGATAGCCTTCCAGGATCGGATAGGCGTAGATGTAGGCCTCCTTCGCGATGGCGCGCACCTGCTCCGCAGAGGGAGTCTGTGCTCCCGCACTCAGAGGAAGAGCAGCGACAACCGATATCAGGAAAATGCTGAGAGCGCGGAACATGCTGACCTCATCTCAGTGAAGATTAAATTTGCCGGAGCTTTGTCCATTCGGCGAACCTGCAGCCGGCGGCTCTGCTTGAAAGCAGTGAGCGTTTCGCATGAACGCCGCCGACGCACCGCGCTTACCGAACGATTTGCGCCTCCGGGAACTTCCACTTGCCGCTCAGGATTTCGGCGCGCGGCCGGTAAAGGCGAACCATGTAGTTCCAGCCTTTCATGATCGGCATGCAGTTGGGGATTTTGCCGTCGCAGCCGCCGAATTGAACCGTGATCGATCCGTCATCGCTCTTCTTTGCCGTGATGTTGTTCAGCGAATAGGCGTCGAGCGGGTTCTTTTCGTAATAGCCTTCCGGATTGTAGAGACTGATCGACCAGAAGCCATCCACCGGCACGTCCTTGACGTTCAGCTTGTAGACCGTCGTTCCATCATTCCGGGCTGGCGTGACGTTGAGGTAGATGGCCTCCTTGTCGGGATTGCCGCCCCAGGCCGAGGCGGCTCCGATCAGTCGACGAACCGGGTCGACTTGCGCTTTCGTGCCGAACATGCGGTTCGCATCGGGAAGCGTCGAGGCCAGGACGAGGAGCGCATCGCGTACCTTCTTCTGGCTCGCTGGATCCCAGGCGGGCACAACGAAGGTGCCCGGGCCATTCTGCTTGACCTTGATCGCGTCCTGCAGGGCATGCACCTGCTGGACATCCTTCGGATCTGCTGGATCAACCAGGGTGCGCACTGCGACGATCGCGTAACGCGTGCCGACCTTCTCGCGGGTCACGGTGCGGGCGCCAGAGCCGTAGCTGACCTGCGGGGTGTACTGGTCCTCGTTGATGACCTGCATCGACACGAAGCGCTTGCCGACATCCGGGATCGTGATCGTGACAGGGCCGGCATCGAGATCGAAGACCGCCGCAGAATACAGCGTGTCGCGGTTCAGGCGGATCACGGTTTGATTGTTGACCGCCGCAGGCTCGCGCCGATGCACGAACTTACCCAAACCGCCGTCCTTGACGACATTGCTGAAGTAGAGATCGGACTCGGCCCGAACGAAGTTGTCCGGAGTGACCTTGATGGCACCGCCGGAATTCCCGCCCGGCGATGCCGGTTGGGCCGAGGCCATGCCTGCCGTGGCGAGGGCGAGGATCGTGGCATGCAATACGAGCGTCGCCTTCATGGAATAGCCCTTTCACACAGACCGTCGGATCGACCCGGCACAGCGGGATCGCGGTTTTGGCGTTTTTGACTGCTGACGATGGATTCTGCTGGTGTCGTGGCTTGAGTTGATCAGACGCACTCGAGGGAGGCAATGCAGCGTGCGACAGGTCAGCCAGCGCTCTGACGCCGGACATGACACGGCCTTTTCTGCAAGGTGCGCTTTCCACCCGTCTCGGGCCTATCAACGTCCGCGAGGGGGCGTTTCAATGTGACTGGCAGAAAGGCCTCTGCCGGCAAACGCAATCAGACCAGATTGCACACGCGCTTTTCGGCATTCCTGCGGGCGAACAACACCGGTATCGCTTGAGCGTTGACCATGTCCCGGCACAGCCAGTTGGCGAACTGAGGGCGGAACTGCTCGGCGGGAAGAAAGCGCGCCGAATGGCGCTGCAACGGTCTGCGTGTTAGCGTGTACATAAAATTGTTACCGATCGTAACATCCGCCCCGTGGCCCTATCCGGAACATTCCGCCATGGCCGAACCGGCGTCCCGCAACGCCCATATTTTGGTCGTGGACGACGATCCGCGCATCCGCCAGATGTTGGCCCGCTACTTCGAAGAGGAAGGCTATCACGTCAGCGCGGTGGCGGATGGGCGGGGGATGCGCGATGCGTTGCAGCGCTTCGCGATCGACATCATTCTGCTGGATCTGATCTTGCCTGGCGGCGAGGATGGATTGGCGCTGGCGCGCGAGGTCCGCACAAGGTCGGATGTGCCGATCATCATGCTGACGGGGCGCGACGAGGTTGTGGATCGGATCGTCGGACTGGAAATCGGGGCCGACGATTACATCGCAAAGCCGTTTCATCTGCGGGAAGTCCTGGCAAGGTTACGCACTGTGCTGCGCCGCCACCATTCACGGCCCCTTCAATCGATCGATACCGAAGAAGGGGAGGTGATCCGATTCAATGGATGGATGCTCGACGCGCGGCAACGTCGACTGGTGACGCCGGAGGGAGCGGAAGTCGATCTCACGACGGGAGAGTTCAACATCCTGCTGGTGATGGCTAAGCATCCCGGGCGCGTCTTCTCACGAGATACATTGATGAATTTGACGCGAGGCCGCAATTACGAGGCGTTTGACCGAGCGATTGACGCGCAGATCTCACGCCTGCGTAAGAAGATCGAGGCTGACAAGAATGCGCTCCCGCTCATCAAAGCCGTGCGAGGAGTTGGCTACGTCTTCACAGGTCAGTCATTAGCTCCGCACGACCTGGGCCGTGGACTGATGCATCGCGAATGACCTTTGCAGGCCTTTCGGGGGCTAACGATCACGCCAGCTGTCGTAGCCAGTTCGCCAGGCTGCCAACGTCCGGTTCGATCGACGGCGATATGCGCAGATGCGCGGCGTCCCGGGGCGCGATGCCGAACTGTGCCTTGAAGGCCCGCGAGAAGGCGTCATCGCTCGAAAAGCCGAACTGGCGCGCAATCTTTCCGACGCCGCCCCTCCCGCGCGTCGCGGCATTGAGTGCGAGGCGCGCACGCGCAAGCCTGCGCTGGCGGATGTAGTCCGAAACGCCGCCAATCGGTGCGAACAGCCGGTACAATGCCGAGCGCGACATGCCAAATGCGCTGCAGAGCATTCTGGCATCCAGGCCGGGATCGCCGATATGGCGGTCGATAAAGCGGCAGATCATGGCGACGGTCGCCGTCAGCGTGGCCGGGGCTTCGCGGTCGCGCATCAGCGATGGCGACAGGCAGGCCGACAGCAACTGCGCGCTTGCCTTGGCGATATCGGGTGCTGCGGTCGGTTCGAGCGTGGGCGCCGCCTTCAGCAGGCTGCGGAGATGATCTCCCGCCAGGGAGCCGAGTGGGTTCGCCGAGGAGAGCACGGTGCCGTGCACGCGGTCGAGGCTGCTGGCATCGAGGGCGAGAAGGCTGCGCGGCAGCACCAGGCTGACAGCCCGCATGTCGCTGGCGTGCGACCGCACCGGGCGGGACAGGTCGAAAACCAGGACGTCGCCCGGACCGGCGTGCGTTTCCTCCCCGTCCAGGTCGAGCGTCGTATGACCGGCCTCGTAGAGCTGGATCAGCAGATGATCGACACCGACCGCGCCGATCAGGCCTTCTGAGCGTTCGTAGTGTTGGGCGCTCGTCGCCACGCGCCCGACCAGCGCGGTGCTCAGATGATGCCGGTCGAGCTCGGCATGAAATCCGGTATCCCAGTCCGCTGCAAGCGGCCGGACATCGAAGATCGGCGCGATGGTCTCGCGCCAGTCGCCGAAAATCCGGCGCGCGTGGCTGCCTTCTTCCTTCATCGCCGAGCCCGCCCGTGCCCACGCCGCGCTGCCGGTCGCCGCGCATCAGAGAGGTCTCTAGACGCCGGAGATCTGCCCACCGTCAAGAGGCATTCAGACGCCCCCTGATACGCCGTTCCGGATGATTGGGACGCAACGTCGCCTGCGAGCCATCTCCTCGATTTTCGTTTCATGATACGCGCCGAACGACTGGTCCACGCTTGGTGGACGACGCCCACGAGCCTTGCCTATGCCGATCTCCGCCGCGCGCTGTTCCGGCCTTCGTTCTGCCTTCCTCATCTCGACCGCAGCACCTCTGCTTGCGGCTCTCGTGCCGCTCGTCGCCATGGCGTCGGACGGGACGCCTCTGCCGGATGCCTTCTACGGCCGCCCGGCCCGCGGCCTCCCGCCGGCCCTCACGATGCAGGCGCCCGCGTACTTCGTGACGCCCGAATACAATGCCAGCTATGGACTCGCCCAGATCAACGCCGCCGACGCCTATTCGCTTGGGCTCAGCGGGAGGGGCGTGCTCGTGGCGGTGGTCGACAGCGGCATCGACCCGGCTCATTCCGAATTTGCCGGCAGGCTTTCGCCACTGTCCCGCAATTTCGGCTTCGACCGACCTGATCCAGCCGACCTCCTCGATCGTGATAGGACGTCGCACGGGACACATGTCGCCGGGACCATTGCCGCTGCGAGAGACGGCAACGGCATGCATGGCGTTGCCTACAATGCCGAGATTCTGGCCTTGCGCGCGATCGTCCCGGCCGGCGGTGACGTTGCCGCCGCCATCCGCTACGCGAGCGAGCAGGGCGCAAAGGTCCTGAACGGCAGCTACGGCCCGTCCTATCCCTCGCTGAGCCTGCCGGACGGCAGCCCAAACCCGGACTACAGCCTCGTCCCGATCCAGCCCTACCATGTCGACGGCACCTCCGCCGAAGTCTCGGCCATTCGACAGGCCGGCGCTGCGGACATGGTCATGGTCTTCGCCGCCGGCAACGAGCGTGAGGACCAGCCGGTGATCGCCCAGAATCCGACGGGGGCCGCATTCTACCCGGCAATCCGTCCCGAGAATGCCGGCAAGAACCTCTACGTCTTTCTCGACAACAACGGCGACGAGGTCGGCTCAAGCCACCTGAACTACTCTGATCTCCAGCCGTACACGCTCGCCGTCGTCGCGGTGGATCGCGATCGCAAGATCGCATCATTCAGCAACTACTGCGGCATCGCGGCCGCTTGGTGCCTCGCCGCTCCGGGAGTCGACATCCTCTCGACCGTGACCCCGGACAAGGGAATCTCTCCCACGCAGCCGTATAATCTCTCGAGCGGGACCTCGATGGCCGCCCCGCATGTGGCGGGTGCGGCGGCCCTCGTCCGCGAAGCCTTCCCGTTCATGACAGCTCCGCAGGTGGTCCAGTCGATCCTGACCACAGCGACCGATCTCGGCTCTCCCGAAATCTACGGCTGGGGTTTGCTCAACGTCGGCAAGGCGGTGCGCGGCCCTGGCCAGTTTGTGCAGACTTTCGACGTCGACACGAAAGGCTATTCGGCGACGTTCGGCAATGACATTGCCGGTGTGGGCGGGCTGATCAAGCGGGGCGAAGGTCGCCTCGAGCTGACCGGCCGCAATACCTATGGTGGAGGCACCTCCGTCGTCGGGGGGACGCTCGCACTGAACGGCTCCGTTGCCTCCGCCGTGTCCGTCGGTCGGCAGGGCACATTGCGCGGAACCGGCTCGATCGAGGCCGGCCTATTCAGCGCCGGCACGGTCATGCCCGGCAACTCCCCGGGAACGCTGTTCGTCAAGGGGCCGGTGAGCTTCGGCGGCACGAACCGCTTCGTCCTCGACATGGACGGAACCGGCACAGGCAACGGTGCGGGCAATTATTCCCGCCTCGTCGCCCAGACCACGTTGGGACATGTCACGGTAGACGGGCGGATCGTCCCGGTACTGCGTGGTATCACCGGCGATGCGAGCAATGTCTTTACGCCTTCGCTCGGAACCGCCTTCCGTGTGTTGGTGGCCGAGGGGGGCTTGAGCGGCAGTTTCAGCGGACTGGACCAGCCGGCTAGCGGCCTGCCTGGAAATGCCCGCTTTGACGCCCTGTATGGTACCTCGGGGCTTTCGCTGATCGTGACCCCCGGCTCCTACGCCGCCCTCGCTGGCCTGAGCGGCAATGCCTGGTCCGTCGCGAGGGCGCTCGACACCGTTCGGCCGGCCGCGGGTACCCGCCCGGATACGGCGCGGCAGGAGGTGTTCGATGCGCTCTACACCACGGCACCCAGCGCACTTTCAAATTCGCTGAGTTCGCTATCCGGCCAGAGCTATGCCGATGCCCGCATGGCGATGATGAACGCGCAGAGGACGGTGGGCACGGCACTCGATCAGCGCCTGACCGCTGGCGGAGCTGCTCGCTCCAACCCGGTGGCCGGTCTGGGAGCTGCCGGTTATTCCAGCCTTGGCGGTGCCGTGGCTGAGCCTGGCCGGGTGCAACCGGTCGCGGACGGTGCGCTGTGGGGGCAAGCGCTCTACGGTTTCGGGCGCACAGGCCGAGACGCGAATGGAGCGGGCTCGAGCTTCGGCCTCGCCGGTGCCCTTGTCGGCGCGGAAAGGACCGCGTTCGAGACCGGATTGGTCGGCGCCGCCCTGGGGTACTCACGCTCGAACGGAGACTCGAAGACCGATGCTGCCGGCCGCGACGCGGTCGACAACTACAGTCTCGCAACCTATGGCCGTGCCGACTTCGGTGCCGTGACGCTGCGCGGTTCGATCGGAGCCAGCTACGGCAAAACGGACGTCCGCCGAACGATCCAGCTCAGCAATGTCCAGCGTCTCGCGCATGGGGAGGGCGAAGGCTACGGCGTCTTCGGCAATGTCATCGCCGGATATCGTCTTGCCTCGCTTGCCGGTCTCGATCTGTCGCCCGAAGCCGGCATCAGCCTGAACTACTTCCAGCAGGACGGCCTGACCGAGACCCAGGCTGGCGCTTTTGCCTTGACCCTGCGCGGCCAAAGCCAGACCTCTGCACGCTCCCTGCTCGGCGCCCGGCTATCGACGCCGCTGGCGAGCGACGCGAAGCTGCGCCTCGACATCAAGGCCTACTGGTCTCACGAGCTGGCCGACAATGTCGCCGTTCTGCAGACCAGCCTGCTCGGGGCGAGCTTCCTGACGCGAAGCCCCGAGGCCGCGCGGGACGGCGCAGTCATCGGTGCCAGCCTGTCGGGCTTCATCACGCCGCAGATCGAGGTGACCGGCTCCTACGATGGCGACCTCCGCATGGGTGCCACGACCCATCGCTTCGCCTTCCAGGCGATGACCCGTTGGTAGGCTGCCGGGAGATGTCAATGGGCCCAACCTTCAGAAGGCGCCTGCTGGGCGCCGGCCTGCCGGCACTTCTCATCGCCTTCATTCTCGGGGCGATGCTCTGGCACCAGCATCGCAGCCTCGAGAACGTCGCATCCCGTAGCCGGGAAGAGCAGATGCGGCTCGTGGGCTCCTTGCTGAGTTCCAGTTTCGATCAGGCCGCAAAATTCTCGCTCTCGCTCGCCGAGGCTTTTGCGCGCAACGCCGAGATCCGCGAAGCGCTGGCGGCTGAAGATCGCGGTCGACTGCAGTCTCTGTCTGAGGATGCCTACCAATACCTCAGCCGGCAGGCGAACGTGCAGATCTTCGGCTATCACGGCAAGGACCTGCGCTACCTGCTGCGCATGCACCGCCCCGACCAGCATGGCGACGACATATCCGCCTTCCGCGCCATGATCGTCGCCGCCAACCGGCTTCGGCGTGCCCAGACCGGGATCGAGATCGGCATCGCCGGCATCGGCATTCGCGGTGTCGCACTCGTCCAAAGTGGTTCTGAGTTCTTCGGGACTATGGAGGTCGGGCTGGACCTTCGCCCGTTGATCGAGCTGGTCAAAACGGCGACCAATAGCGAAATCGCCGTGATCTCCGCAGCGTCCCTCGTTGGCGTTGCGCTCGACCCCAAACTGCCTTCGGCCGGCGACCTCAGCATCATGGCGTCGACCGACGATCAGCTGTTCCTGAGCCTCCTGCGTGCCCGGGCGGCGCAGCCGCAGCGAGACGTGGAGTTCGGTCGAAGGCAGATCGGCGAACGCGGCTACACGTTCATGAGCCAGCCGCTGGTCGACTTTTCCGGCAAGCTGGTCGGAACCGTCCTGATGCTCAAGGAGGACGCCGGGTCGGACTGGCGCCGCCTGAGCACGGAGCTATGGGTCATCGCCCTTTGCGGCGGCATACTCGCTTTCGTTGGCTTCCTCGTGCTCTCGCGCCTGCGGCGGCTCGCTTCATGACTTGCCGCTTGTTCCTCCTTCTCTTGATCCTTCTTGGTATGCCTCAGGGCGCATCGGGAGAGGAAAGGGCGAGCAGTGGCAGAACCACGCTGCCGGAGGCAGCGGGATTGCCGGTGCGGGTCCACATCGCGTTACGCGTGCTCAACGTCCTTGAGATCAAGGAGGTCTCCGGGCAGGGGCGGCTGCACCTCGAATTGACACAGCGCTGGCGCGACCCGCGCCTTGCTTTCGACGCTGTCGCGCATGGCCTCGCCCGCGAGGACAAGGTGGGCGAGGAGGCCGACAATTATCTGAAGGCCATCTGGTCACCCGGACTCTCGCTCGACAACCAGATCGGCGACAAGGACGCCCGCACGGTAGCTCTCTCGGTGTACGCCAATGGTGAGGTGGTGGTGATCGAGCGCTTCGAAAGCGATTTCCGCTTTCGAATGAACATGGACGCCTTTCCATTCGACCGGCAGCACCTGACGATCGGTCTCTCGCTGCCGCGCTATGCGCAGCAGGAGGCGATCGTTCTGACAACGGAGGCCGACCGGCCGTTCTCCGGTGTCGAAGACACGCTCTCGGTCGTCGACTGGCGGCCTGTCGGCTTGCGTTTCACCAACGATCTGGCGATCGGCTGGAACGCGCGCTCCTACTCGCGCCTCAACGCGACCGTGACGATCGCGCGCTACGCGGAGCGCTATCTTCTGCGTGTGTTCGTTCCCATTGCAGCCGTGCTGGCGGTCTCCTTGTTCGTGCTGTGGTCTCCGGGCTTGAAGGAGCAGGACAAGGGAGGCCTGATCTTCTCCTCGCTACTGGCCCTGGCCGCGATCAGCTTCACCTTCGAATCCTCCTTTCCGGGGTCGATCTCTCTCAATACCCCCGTCGCCGAGATGATATCGCTTGGTTACCTCTATCTCGTCGCGGTGCTGATGTTCGAAATCGCCCTGTCGGTCGCCATCGCTCACCCCGGTTTCCGTTGGCGCGGCCATGCCGCAGAACTGCGTTGGCATCTGCGTTGGGCTGTACCTGCGATGATGTTGATCATTTGCGTCGGGGCTGCGGTCCGCGCCTTGCCGGGATGACATGGTGGTTGTGTCATCGAGCATTTTGGCGGCGGCGCGCTGCCACACGGAGGTCAGTGACGCGCACAGAACACGTCCCGCCATGGTTCCAGGCGGCGATTACGGGAAGTTTCGGAGCCATGCGGTCTCGCCCCGCCACGGTGGGCCGAGCATCATGCGGTGATTTCATCGGAGAAAATGGTCCGGCCACGCTCGCCTGCGAAGTACTGCCGGAGCCACGGGTCCTCGTGCGCCAGCAGGTGCTGCAGCGTTCCCACGACGATGATCTTGCCTCGTGCAATTGCCGCGATCCTGTCACAGGTCGCGTGAAGGCTGCTCAGATCATGCGTGATCATCATCACAGTCAGACTCAGGCTTGCCTTGAGGGTCAGCAAGAGCTGATCGAAGGCATCGGCCGCGATCGGGTCGAGCCCCGAGGTCGGCTCGTCGAGAAATAGGATCTCGAGATCGAGAGCGAGAGCTCGCGCCAGGGCCGCCCGCTTGGTCATGCCGCCCGAGAGCTCTGCCGGGTATTTTTTCGCTGCATCAAGCGGCAATCCGACCAGCTCGATCTTCAGCATGGCCATCTCGGCCAGCAAACTTGGCGACAGATGCAGAAGCTCGCGCATCGGGAGCTGGATATTTTCGGCGATCGTCAACGAAGAGAACAGGGCGCCCTGCTGAAACATGACGCCGCAGCGCTGTTCGAGGGCTCGTCTCTCGCTTTCTCTCAGGTCATCGAGATTCTTGCCGAAGAGCTCGATGACGCCGCTCCGTTTGGGCACGAGGCCCAGTATGGTGCGCGCCAGAACCGACTTGCCGGAGCCAGACGCTCCGATAACGCCGAGAATCTCGCCGCGCATGATGTCGAGGTCGAGGTGGTCCAGGATCGTCTTGCCGTCCAACACGACCTGCAGTTCCCGGACACGCACCGCGAATTCGCTCTTTTGTCCGGGGTCTTCCGGATCAACAGAATCCATCGACCTCTCCTGGCGAGCTGTTCGAAGGAGGCGCGGGATGTCCTCGGCTGCTTTAGTGCGCGAACAAGAGCGGGATAGATGCGCTGGCGAGGAGTTCCTCGGTAACCCCGCCGAGTACCCATTCGCGGAAACGCGAATGGCCGTAGGCACCTGCGACGATCAGGTCTGCCGAAATCCTCTCAGCTTCTGCGAGAATGGCATCCGGGATGAACCCCCGCGAATTCAGCACGCTTGCGGCTGCTTCGACACCGTGGCGCGCGAGGTGAGCGGTGATATCGGCAAGGACTTCGGCGCCCCCCAGCCGTCCATGCGTTGCTTCCCTGACCGTAATAATCTGCACCTGCGTCGCCTGGGCGATCAAAGGCAATGCCTCTGCCACCGCACGGGCGCTCTGGCGCGTGTCGACCCATGCGATCAGAACGGTTCGGATCGCGGAGCGTGGTACGGCTTGCGGGGGGAGGAGGTAGAGCCCTCTCCCCCCGTCGAACAAGACGCTCTCGATCATGGGGCGCCAGCGCGCGTGGCCGTCGCCGCGTGGACAGGTCGCGACAAAGAGGTCGTTCCAGCGCGCTTCACTGGTGACGGACTGCTCGAGAAGGCCGGGGAAGGCGTCCAGGCGGCGCAATTCGTGAGCGGCCCCAAGGCGGCTCAGGCGCTGTTGCAGTTGCTTTTCGCTGGCGTCTCCTTCCGCGGTGACGTCATCGACCAATTGCCCGATCGCGGAGGTGCCGAATTCACCCACGAAAAGGGCAGGATCGGGCAGAAGATTCGTAAAGATCCCGGTGATCCGCGCCCCGTGGTGCACTGCCAGCGCCTCGGCATGAGCCAAACGCACTTCGTCTTCCGGCGAACCGTCGAGATGGACCGCGATGTCACGATAGGCGGTCCCGGGATTGGGCTGCACCGTTGCGGTGGTGCCCGAAGACAGGATGATATCGTTCATGCCGACCTCCGCATCGATAGTGCTACCCTTGTCCAAGTATTGAGCGGCGGAAGCAGGTTGTCCGCATTGATTTTCGTCAAATGCGCGCGGGTTTCATGCGGTTTGCGCTGAATCAAATCCAACGGCGCGGATTCCCGGCAGGTTGAGGCCACGCGATCTCAACGACGATTTCGGAGAGCGAACATGTCGCCAATGCTTCAGTCCGACGCACCGTCCGCTCCGAGGGCAACGCGGACGAGCCGACCCAAGATGATGTGCGCGGCCGTATTCCAGGAGGCAGGTCGCATCGAGCTTGAAGACAAGCCGGTTCCGGATGTCGGTCCGCTCGACGCGCTGCTGCGCATCACCACGACGACGATCTGCGGCACCGACATCCACATTCTCAAGGGCGAGTATCCTGTCGCGCGCGGCCTGACCATCGGCCATGAACCGGTCGGCTTGATCGAGAAGCTGGGCTCGGAGGTGAGGGGCTTCCGGGAGGGCCAGCGCGTGATCGCGGGCGCGATCACGCCTTCGGGACACAGCGCCGCCTGCCTCTGCGGCTGCGCCTCGCAGGACGGCCCCGGCGAGCGCCACGGCTTCAAGGCGATGGGTGGCTGGCGCTTCGGCAACACCATCGACGGCGCGCAGGCCGAGTACTTGCTCGTGCCCGATGCCATGGTCAATCTCGCCCATGTGCCGTCGGGGCTGACCGACGAGCAGGTGCTGATGTGCCCCGACATCATGTCGACCGGCTTTTCCGGCGCCGAAAGCGGCCGGGTCAGGATCGGCGATTGCGTCGCCGTCTTTGCGCAGGGGCCGATCGGGCTGTGCGCGACGGCCGGCGCCCGCCTGATGGGGGCGACGCGCATCATCGCGGTGGAGAGCATTCCGGAGCGGCAGGCGATGGCGCGCAGGCTTGGCGCCGACGAGATCGTCGACTTCTCGAAGGGCGATCCCGTCGACGAGATCATGCGCCTGACCGACGGGCGGGGCGTCGACGTCGCGATCGAGGCGCTCGGGCGGCAGGAGACCTTTTCTGCAGCGCTGCGCGTGCTGCGGCCGGGCGGCACACTGTCCTCGCTGGGCGTCTATTCGAGCGACCTGACGATCCCGCTCGGCGCCTTCGCCGCAGGGCTCGGCGACCACCGCATCGTCACGACGCTCTGCCCTGGCGGCAAGGAACGGATGCGCCGCCTGATCGATGTCGTCGCGTCCGGCCGGGTCGATCTGGGCGGGTTGGTCACGCACCGCTTCCCGCTGGAGCGCATCAAGGACGCTTACGAGCTGTTCGCGCAGCAGCGGGACGGCGTGCTCAAGGTTGCGATTACCCCCTGAGGGCCGGATCGGTTTCGTTTCCCGGTCGCATCTGCTGAACTCTGCCTTCACGGCGCTCGAGAACCCGATGATGCCCATGGGGGTCGCACACGGAATGACCACGGCCCCCGCGAAAGCGGCAGCGACAGGCGAGGGAGAGTTCTGGCGAGAAGACCGGAACGCGCTGCTGCGACGACTTCGGTCGACTCCGGTTGGCTTGAGCGACGGCGAGGCGGCGGAGCGCCTGCGCAGCGGTGGCCCCAATCTCGCGGTGACCAGCCTACGGCGCGGGCTGCTATTCAAGATCGCGAAGCGGCTCGTCGAACCTCTGATCGCGATCCTGCTGATCGCTGCGCTGATCTCGGGCGCGACCGGCGACTGGCAGAGCCTGCTCATCATTGTTTTGATTGTTCTGGTGTCGATCGCCCTCGATGTCGTGCAGGAGACACAGGCTGAGAACGCCGTCGACGCGCTGCGGCGCACCGTGGCGGTGCACGTCACGGTACTTCGGAGTGGAAAAGCTGTCGAGATTCCGGTGCGGGAGGTCGTCCCGGGCGACGTTGTCGCCCTTCATGCCGGCGATCTCATCCCGGCCGACGGACTGATCCTCGAAAGCCATGATGCGATGGCTGACGAAGCGGTGCTCACCGGCGAGCCTTTCCCTGTCGAGAAACTGGCGACGCCGTCCGACCGGGGCAACGACGGAACCAATACAGCACTGTTTGGTGGAACCAGCCTTGTCTCGGGTGATGTCCGCATGCTCGTCGCCGCGACGGGCGCCGAAACGCGGTTGGGCGCGATTGCTCGCTCGATGCAGGCGAGCGAGCCGCCCACCGCCTTCGAGCGGGGCGTCCACGGTCTCGGCATGCTGATCCTGCGCCTCACCGGTTTCCTGGTGCTGTTCGTCCTGCTGACGCAGCTCGTGCAGCACGGCTTGTCGATGGAGAGCTTCCTGTTCGCCGTCGCGCTGGCCGTGGGACTGACGCCCGAGCTGCTGCCTGTGGTGATGACGGTGACACTGGCGCGTGGCGCCATGCGGATGGCACAGCGCAAGGTCGTGGTGAAGCGTCTTTCCGCGATCCACGATCTCGGCGCGATGGACGTGTTGTGTACCGACAAGACTGGGACGCTGACGGAAGCGAGGATAGCCCATGTCGGGAGCTTCGGCTGCGACGGCACCGAAAGCGCCGACGTGACCGAGCTCGCCCGCGTCAACAGCCGCTTCTGCAGCGGACTGCGCAACAACCTCGACACTGCCCTGCTTGCCACCTCGGGAGAAGATGACGGTTCCTGGCGGTCGCTGGCCGATCTGCCGTTCGATTTCGAGCGGCGTCGTTCCTCGGTCCTCGTGGAGAGAGGCGGCGAGCGGGAGATGATCGTCAAAGGCGCTCCCGAAGCCTTGCTCGCCTTGTGCGACCGGTTCGAGCGAGCGGATGGCAAGGCCGTCAAGCTCGACGATGCGGCACGGGGCGGGATTCTCGCCCTCATCGATGCCAGGGGTGCACAGGGGCTGCGCCTGCTCGGTGTCGCCCGCCGATCCATGGCGCCGGGAACCGACACGCTGGTCCGCGAGGATGAGGCCGGGCTCGTCTTTGCCGGGTGTGCTGCCTTTGTCGATCCACCCAAGGCCTCGGCAGGTGTGGCGGTCCGCCAGCTCGCGGCGGCCGGCGTGTGCGTCAAGGTGATCTCGGGAGATGCGGCTCCCGTCGTCCGGCATCTCGCCGAAACTCTGGCGCTCCCGTCGCGTGGCCTGATGACTGGGGAGGAGATCGCGGCATTGGGTGACGCCGCGCTTGCTGCCCGCGTGCGAGATATCGACCTGTTCGTCCGGATCGCGCCGGAGCAGAAGGCGCGCATCGTGCTGGCGCTACGCAGGGCAGGGCACACGGTCGGCTTCATCGGCGACGGTATCAACGATGCGCCGGCGATCCACGCCGCCGATGTCGGCCTCTCGGTCGAGGGCGGTACCGAGGTCGCGCGCGAGGCGGCGGCGATCGTCCTGCTCGCTCCCGATCTCGGCGTGCTCGCGCAGGGCATCGCCGAAGGCCGGCGCACTTATGCGAACATCATGAAATATGTCCGCATGGGCACGAGCTCGAATTTCGGCAACATGCTCTCGATGGCGCTCGCTTCGATGGTGCTGCCGTTCCTGCCGCTCAACCCGCTGCAGATCCTGGTCAACAACATGCTCTATGATCTCTCGGAGACCGGCATCCCGTTCGACGAGGCCGATCCTGGCGATCTCGCGCGGCCGCAGCATTGGGACATGGGTGCGGTCCTGCGTTTCACGCTGGTGATGGGGCCGCTTTCGTCGCTCTTCGACGCCGCGACCTTCGTATTGCTTCTCGGCGTCTTCGGTACGGGCGTGGATGCGTTCCGCACCGCCTGGTTCGTCGAGTCGATTCTCACGCAGATCCTGGTGATCTTCGTCATCAGAACCTCGGCACGCTTCTGGCGCAGCCGGCCGCACCGCTTTCTCGTCCTGACCTCTCTCGGCGCGCTCGCCGCCGCGCTGGCCCTCGCCCTGACACCGCTCGGCCGCCCCTTCGGCTTCGTGCCGCTGCCGGCCCCGATCCTGGCGTCGATCCTGGCGATCGCGCTCGTCTATCTCGCGCTGGCGGAGGCGTTGAAACCCCTTGCCATGAAGGCTTCGCGGGGCGCTCGCGGCCCCGCTTCGCGGCATCCTGCCGGTCATCGCAGCCGGCTAGGCCCGTTCTGAGCGGGGGGCTCCGGATCGGGCTCCATCGTCGGGGGGAGGGGGGCCGGCAAGCGCCTGGACGACAAGATCGTACTTCACCATGGTCATCGCGAAACCGCGGCCCCAGTCGACGATGTCATTCCAGGGATCGACGATCCTGCCGACCGCGGACAGGAAGGTGACGACGGTGGCGATCTCGGTCCGGCCGTGCACTACCAGCACGCTTCCGATGCCCAGGACGAGGAGGCTGCCGACGGACGTCGTCAGATTCATCAGGAAGTTGAGCGAGAACTTCACCTTGAACACGCCCATGTCGACGGTGAAGACCTCGTCCAGGCGCTGCGCGCCCCTCTCCCAGGTGCCGGGAGACAGCATCTCGTCGCCGAAGCGCCGCAGCAGCCGGGTCCGCTGCGCGATGCGCCGGTTGATCGCGCGCTGCATCATTGGAATGAAGACGAATTGCGGCGCCAGGATCAACAGGCTGGCCGCCATCATCTCCAGATCGAGCGCAGCGAGATAGATGAAGACGCTGATCAGGAAGCCGGCCTCGACGATTGGAAGGCTGAGGCTGGCACCGACAAAGCCGCCGATGTCGTCCGCCTCCGCCAGGATCATGGCGAGGCCGGTTCCGTTGGCCAAGGAGGGATTCTGCTCATCCGCTTGCGCGAGTCGCCGGGTCACCACGAGGCGCAGGTCCTGCGTCGCGCATTCGCCGAGCCAGGCGCGATAGATGTTCATCGCCAGCTTCGCCAACCCGTAGACGATCAGGATGGTGCATTGCGCCAACACGAGCGACAGGATGACGGCGATCGGGCCCCGGTGTACCGCCGTGTCGATGATGCGTCGCTGCGTCTCGATCGGAGCTGCGTTGAGCAGGGAGACCGCGACGGACAGCGCACAGACCGCCGCCTGATGCCATCCGCCGGATATCAGGACGAAACGCAGCAAGGACGGTGGCGGCTCCGGCGCACTGGCTCCTTCCCGCGGGTACTTGGAAGGCCGGGCGAAAGCCGCGGCGATGATGGCGCGCAGCCTCACGGCACCAGGACCGCGGCGCCCTGCAATCGGCCGGCACGCAGATCGGACAGGGCCTCGTTCGCCATTTCGAGAGGATAGGCGGTGGTTTTGGTGACGATCCCGGCCTGCCGGGCGATTCCCAGGAACTCGGTTGCATCCGCCCGGGTGAGGTTGGCGACCGAGACGAGCTCTCGCTCCTGCCAGAGCAGGTCGTAGCCGAAGCTCGGAATGTCGCTCATGTGGATGCCGCCGCAGACGACGCGCCCGCCCTTGGCTACCGCGCTCAAGGCCAATGGAACGAGCGCCCCGACGGGAGCGAAGATGATCGCCGCGTCGAGAGGCTCGGGCGGCTTGTCTTCCGAACTGCCGGCCCAGCACGCTCCAAGCGCGCGCGCATGGGCCTGCGCCGCTTCGTCGCCCGGGCGCGTGAAGGCGTAGACTTCGCGGCCCTGCCAATGGCAAATCTGCGCGAGGATGTGAGCGGCAGCCCCGAATCCGTAGAGGCCGACCCGCCGGGCCGCGCCGGCGCTACGCAGGCTCCTCCATCCAATAAGCCCCGCGCACATCAGCGGCGCGGCCGCGACCGGATCGTCAAAGCCGTCCAGCGGAAAGACATAGGCCGCGTCGGCGATGACATGAGTGGCGAAGCCGCCATCGCGCGTGTAGCCGGTGAATTCCGGCTCGTCGCACAGGTTTTCCCGAAGGCTGCGGCAATAGCGACAATGTCCGCATGTGTGCCCCAGCCAGCCGAGGCCGACCCGCCGGCCGAGCAGCTCGCGCGCGATGCCGTTGCCGATCAGATCGACCCGGCCGACGACCTCGTGCCCCGGCACGCGCGGGCATTTCAAGCCGGGCAATTCACCGTCGACGACATGCAGGTCGGTGCGGCAGACTGCGCATACCTCGATCCGGATGCGCAGCTCCCCGGGCGCGGGCACTGGATCGGGGCGTCGCTCCTCGACAAGCGGTTGACCCGGAACCTTCAGAACCATCGCTCTCATCGGCTTCTCCGGCCAGCGCGCAACGGAACGGTACCGGCGCTATACCGAGCCGGCCTTGATCAAGCTCAAGGAGTATATGGCTCTCAGGGTGCATGTTTGCGAACCGCTTCTGCCGGTTTGACGGCAGTCCGGGGCGACCTTTGCTACCGACTGCCGCTTCGGCATCATGACATCGAACGGCAAAGGCTGCCGGATGAGCCGTCCGAGCTGACCGGCGAGGCGCAGCTCGGACGGGCTCGAGGGCGCCTCTCAGGCCGCGGCCTTCTGGGCGCTCGTCCAGTTCGACGCGTACTGCGTGCTGATCCCGGTCCAGGCGTCCATGTTCTGGCGGGCGAGCGTGGACAGTCTCTCTGCCTCGTCGGCGTAAGCGCCTCCGACGCCTTTGGCGAAATCCTGCTGGGCGTCGACCGCCTGGGCGATCTCCTTGCAGCGACCGAGCTTGGCGCAGAATTCCGCCTGGGCCTGCATTCGGCGCCCCATGAAGGCCAGGACTTCGGAGACCATGGCGAACTGGGCTTCCCAGATCTTCTGCGGCAGCACGGTTGCCGAGCCGAGCTGGGTTTTGACGATCTGCATTCCTTCATTGATCATCGCTGTGGCCCCGATCTGGTCGGCAGCGAGGGAGTCGGAGACAGGCTTCATCGTAGGCATGTGAACCTCCTGATTGTCTCGGCCGCCTGAGCTGCGGCAGTGCGGAGTTTCCTCGGGCCGCGTCGCCCGGTCCTTGACACATCGCAAATTCGGGCGCGGGCCGAGGTTTTTTGATGGCTTCATTCAGTGCCGGCATCTTGATGTACCGCCTTGCGGAAGAAGGAGCCGAGGTCCTTCTCGTCCATCCGGGCGGTCCCTTCTGGCAGCGCAAGGATCTAGGCGCCTGGTCTATCCCCAAGGGCGAGCCGCAGCCGGGCGAGACGGCGCAGGAAACGGCGCGACGGGAGTTCGCAGAAGAATTGGGGACGGTGCCGACCGGCCCCCTGGTTGCGCTCGGATGCATTCAGCAACGGGCGGGGAAGGTCGTTGAAGCTTTTGCGCTGAGGGGCGATCTGGCGGCGGAGCAGGCTCGTTGCAGTAGTGAGGTCGAGATGGAATGGCCGCGCGGCAGCGGTCATATCCGCCGCTTTCCCGAGATCGACCGGGCGGCGTGGTTTTCGCTTCCCGAGGCCCGGCTGCGCATCCTGGAGGCGCAACGCGAACTTCTTGACCGTCTTGAGAGAAAGCTGGTCGACGAACGCGCGTGAGCGGCCTTGCTTTGAGGCCGCCCGATGGCTGCGCCGCCGGTGGCCTCTTCTCGCTAGCTGGTCGCTTTCTCGCTTCTTTTGACGCCCTGACAAGCGTCGTCGCCGCGCGGGGGAACGATCTGCTCGACATGTCCGCTTGGCCAGAACTTCATGACGCTGCCGTCATCGCGCAAGATGTAGGCAGGGATCAACGCGGAGTGGGTTCTTCGAATGCTTCGCTCTTCATGCTTCGTGAGTTGTGTCGCAAGCATGGCCGCTCCTCGACATCATCCAGCCAATCACCCGGATGCTTGCGATGATCTCGTGATCGCGGACGGGCGCTCTGGCATGCGGGGCCGTCTTCAGCTCGAGAGGCCGGCGCGGCGAGCAATCTGGTTCATGAGAATTTCAACTGCGCCGGCCGGCGAGGGCTTCCGGTCGAGTTAGGCCGCTTTGACCGGGATGACGTCTTCCTTTGGCTGAGCCTTGGCCCGCCGCGGCACGGTGATGCTCAGAACGCCATTCGCATACCGAGCCTCGATCTTGTCCGCGACGATATCGTCCGGCAGCCGGAACGAGCGAAGGAACGAGCCGTAGTGCCGCTCGGAGACATAAGCATCTTCGTCCTTGCGCTCCTTTTCGCTCTTCTTTTCTCCACTGACCGTCAGGAGCCCGTCCGAGAGTTTGACCTGCACGTCAGCCGGCGCCATGCCCGGGAGCTCCGCCGTGATCTCGTAGAGCGTGTCCGTCTTGGAAACGTCGACGGCAGGGACGCTCCCCCAGCGTTCGAAGCGGGGCAGAGACAAATCGAGGGATAGCGGAGCCGCAAAGGGCCGCCGGCCCGGACGGAAGCCGAAATTGTCGAACAATCGATCCATCTCGCTCCAGAAGCGATCGAATCCGACCAATTCGGATTGAGGGAGGCCAGGCTTGCGCGTTTCGCTTTTGATCGGGAGTTTGGTTGGTGCTTCTGCCATGATCGCCTCCTGTGAGACTTGGCGGGCGGCGTCACTCCGCGGATTGCGCGCTCGCGCCGCTCGATCGAAGCCCGGCGCGTGGCACCCTGCCAGCCGGGGACGATGAGTGATCCAAACACGCATCGATGTCCGCCACTTTGAGAGAAATCAAAAAAACGCCGGCTCGGAAGCTCAGGGATACGGGCTGGCGGGTTGCGAGATGACGGCGATCCGGCTCCGTCTATTTCCTCGACGTGGGCACCATCTGACCACCTGGGCCGGAACCCGACTATTGGCTCGCGTTCGGAGGTCTGCCTGGCCGGGAGCAGACGACGGGCCCCGCGTCGGCCGTGGGAGGCCACGGCGATAAGGCTGCGGAGGCGGAGTGCCGCGCGCAGCGGCCATCCTGCAGCGGCGATCGGTTTGATATGGCGCAAATGCCGGCGCTTAAATCTGGAGTATCAATTATCGAACGCTCTATCGTCCGCGGAGGTCGCCCATGAAAACGGCAATCAAACACGGGCGGGAATCCTGCAGGTCAGACCCGCCTAGCTTCACGATCGAGACAGTTGAAGACTACGCGCTCGTCAAACACCGCATCAAGGCGCTCTCGGTGCAGGATGGGAGCAGTTTCCGCGAGTTGGAAGCGCTCAAGGAGGCGGTCCGCGACTGGGAAATGCAGCATCCCAACAAGAGACAGGATTGATGATAGACTGCGAACAAGGCGCGCCTTGACCGGAAGCGGCGGTAGATTCTGTCCTTCCCGACCCTACTGGCAATCGCGAGCCGCTCCACGGAGGTGGCCGCGTGGGCTGGCACCGGCTTTCTTTGCATCGCACGCCAGCTGTCAAACGGCCTGCGAAGCCGCATGCGGAACCACGCAAACTGGAGAGCCGCAGCCCCACCGGTAGCTGCACGGCCACTTTCTCCTGCAGGCAGGGAGCGCAGCTCTGAAGCTTTCACGTCCTTCGCGCCTGGCCGCCAAGGGGGTATTCTGGATTCACTCCCGGCGCTGCCGGATCTGCGAGGCCATGTCGCTCGTTATGGCTATGCGGAGCCTCGCTGCCGGAGTTGGGGGCCGGCTCTCAGGAGTGAACCGATGTCCGGACATGCTCTTTTGACTGCGCAGACCGTCGAGGACTGCATCATCGACCAGGGCTGGGAGCGCTACACCGCCGAGGACCGCGCCATCTGGGGCGTGCTGTTCGAGCGTCAGCTGCGGACCCTGAGGGGCCATGTGTGCCAGGAATATCTCGACGGCCTCGCCGCGCTGGGCATCGGCCCCGAAGGCGTGCCGAATTTCGCGCGCATGAACGAACGGTTGCGGCGGCTGACCGGCTGGGAGGTGGTGGCGGTGCCGGGGCTGATCCCGTCGCGCCCCTTCTTCCAGATGCTTGCCAACCGCCAGTTTCCGGCCGGCACCTTCATCCGCAGCCGCGAGCAGCTCGACTATCTGGAGGAGCCCGACATCTTCCACGATGTCTTCGGCCACGTGCCGCTGCTGACCAATCCCGCCTATGCCGACTACATGAACGAATATGGCCGTATCGGACTGGTCGCCGTCGAGACCAAGGGGGTGAAGTTCCTCGCCCGCCTCAACTGGTACACCATCGAATTCGGGCTGATCCGCAAGCCCGAGGGCATCCGCATCTACGGCGCCGGCATCGTCTCGTCCTTCGGCGAGGCGAAATACGTGGTGGACGACCCCTCCGCCCACCACCTGGCTTTCGATCTCGAGCGCGTGCTGCGCACCGGCTATTACATCGACGATTTCCAGGCGACCTATTTCGTCATCGACCGCTTCGAGGACCTGTTCGACCTGCTCAGGGGCACCGATTTCACCAACCGCTTCGAGGAGTTGCGCGCCTTGCCGGCCCACACGCCCTTCGACATCCTGCCGCAGGACGTGGTCATCCGGAAAGGCACCGGCCATTTCTGGCGCGATTTCCCGGCAGCGAAGACGAAGCTGAAGTGAGGTCTAGTCCGACGCCGGCCAGCTCTTCGAGCGTGGCAGTGCCGGCCTCGAAGGGCTTTTTTGGGGGCGAAACAAGAACCGTTCTCACAGGCATACCAAGGCCGAACGAAGCGCGGAACGAGCGCCAACAGCTCGGGGCGGCCCGAGCCAGTCCGCGTTCGAGGCGCGGCTTGCTCGGGAAAGGCAGCCTGAAGCCTATCGGTGATGACCGACCATGCGCAGGAAGGCTGCGAGCCTCGGACAAGCGGCGGCATGCGTCAGCTCTGCTGGCCTGCCGCGCTCGATCACCCTGCCGGCTTCCATGAACCAGATTTCGTCGGCGACCTCGCGAGCGAAGCCGATCTCATGCGTGACGCAGATCATGGTCATGCCGGCCGCCGCGAGCCGCTTCATCGCGGCCAGCACCTCGCCTACCATCTCCGGATCGAGCGCCGAAGTCGGCTCGTCGAACAGCATCACCGCCGGGTCCATCGCCAGCGAGCGGGCGATGGCGACGCGCTGCTTCTGTCCGCCCGAGAGCATGCCGGGCATCTCGTTCGCCTTTTCGGTCAGGCCGACGCAGGCGAGTTCCTCCATGGCGCGCTCATGCGCTGCCGCCTTCGACATGCCGCGCAGCTTGGTCAGGCCGAGCGTGATGTTGCCGATCGCGGTGAGATGCGGGAACAAGTTGTAGGCCTGGAAGACGAAGCCGACTCGCCGGCGCAGCGCGTTGATGTCGAGGCTGCGGGCCGCGACGTCGGCGCCGTCGATCAGCACGCGCCCGCCCTGGATCGTCTCGAGCCGCGTGACGGTGCGGATCAAAGTCGATTTGCCCGAGCCGGAGGGGCCGACCAGGACCTTCACCTCGCCGCGGCGGACCTCGCCGGAGACGTCGGCCAGCACCTGCAGCGCCCCGAACCATTTGTCGACGTTTTCGAAGCGGATCATGCTTGCCTCACGCCGCGATCACGATGCCGGGCGTGCCGCCACGGCCGGCCGAGATGCGCCGCCCGATGAGGCGCGCCAGCGATGTCAGCGCGAAGCAGAGGGCGAAATAGGTCAGCGCCAGGATGCCATAGACCTCGAAGGGCTGCGTCAGCAGGACATTGTTGACCTGGGCGGCCGCGAAGGTGAGTTCGTGGGCGCTGATGACGTAGCCGAGCGAGGTCTCCTTGATGGTCGAGACGAACTGGCTGACCATGCTCGGCAGCATGTTGTGCAGCGCCTGCGGCAGCACGACCTGGATCGTCGTCGGCCAGTAGCGCAGGCCGAGCGAGGTCGCCGCCTCGACCTGGCCCTTCGGCAGGCTCTCGATGCCCGCCCGGATGATCTCGGAAAGATAGGCCGCCTCGTAGACGACGAGCGCGATCACCAGCGTTTCGACCCCGCCGACCGCCCGGCCGATGATCAGCGGCGATACGAAATAGGCCCAGAAGATGAACATGACCAGCGGCAGGCCGCGCACCGTATGCACGATCACGGTCGCCGGCAGTCGCAGCCAGCGACAGGGGCTCAAGCGGGCGAGTGCCAGCGCGATGGCGAAGGGAAAGCACAGCGCCAGCGAGATCGAGGCCATGAACAGCGTCATGGTGAGGCCGCCGATCGGCCCGTGCGGATACTGCCCGACCAGGAAGAGCAGCCAGTTGTTCTGCAGGATCTCGAGCATCAGCGCATCTCGAGCTTGAGGCGGTGGCCGCACCAGCTGCCCAGCGCCATGATGCCGAAGGAGATGGCGAGATAGATCGCGGTTGCGACCGCGAAGGCCTCGAAGGTCTTGAAGGTGTAGCTGTCGACCTCGCGGGTCCGATAGGTCAGCTCGCCGACGCCGATCGCCATGGCGAGGCTGGTGTTCTTGAACAGGAGCAGCGTCTGGTTGATCAGCGGCGGCACGGCGATGCGCAGCGCCTGCGGCAGAACGACATAGCCCATTGCGCCGAGATAGCCGAAGCCGATTGAACGGGCGGCCTCGTACTGCACCTTCGGGATCGAGCGGATGCCGCTGCGGATATCCTCGGCGACATAAGCCGCCGCGGCGAGGCCGAGCGCGACCGCCGCCAACAGGAATTCGCCGTGATGGGCGTTGATCCATTGCCGGGCCGGGCGTGGCAGCAGCGAAGGCACGCCGAAATACCAGACGAAAAGCTGGACCAGCAGCGGCACGTTGCGGTGGTACTCGACATAGAGCGCCACGAACCAGCCGAGCGGCGGGAACGGGATCATCCTGATGAGGGTCAGGACGATCCCCATCGTCATGGCGAGGCACCAGGCCACCGCCGTCAGAGCCAGGGTGGTGGCAAGCCCGGTCAGGAACCAGTCGAGATATTTCCCGCTCAGCACGCTGCCGAGATCGAAGACATAGGTCATCGACTGGTTCCCGAGGCGCCGCTGCAGATCAGCCCTTGATCTCTTCGATCTTGTAGTCGCGCTGGATGTTGAAGGCGGTGTCCGGCCCGAACCACTTCGAGAAGGTCTTGTCGATCTCGCCCGAGCCGGTGGCCTTCGCGAGGGTCTCGTTGACCAGAGCCTTGAAGGCCGCCTCGCCCTTGCGCAGGCCGAGCCCCCACGGCTCGACGAAGAGCGACTTCTCGACCACGATCATCGGCACCTTGGACTGCTTGGCGAGCTTCACCAGGATCAGTTCGGAGGCGCAGAAGGCGTCGACCTTGTCCTGCGTCAGGGCCAGGAAGGCGGCGGAGGTGTCTTGGAAGGTCACGGTCTCAGCGGTCGGGATCAGCCGGCGCACGCCCTGCTCGGAGGTGGAGCCCTTGAGCGCGGTGATCTTCTTGCCGCCGAACCCTTCGATCGTCGTAATGCCCGACTCCTTCGTGGTCAGCAGCTTCTGCTGGCTGACGAAATAGGAATAGGAGAAGTCGATCTGCTGGGCGCGCTCAGGCGTATAGCCGAGATTGGCGGCAAGGATGTCGACCCGCCCCTGCAGCAGTTCCGGGATGCGGGCCTCGACCGCGATCGTCTTCAGCTCGAGCGGGACGCCGACCGCCTCCGCAACCTTCTTGCAGATGTCGACATCATAGCCGACGATCTCGCGTGTCTGCGGATGCTGGAAGGAGAACGGCTCGGAGGTGCCGAGCGTGCCGCAGATCAGCTTGCCACGCGCCTTGATGTCGGCGAGCTGGTCGGCCTGGGCGGTGGCCGCGAGGCCGGCGGTGAGGACGGCCGCGAGGCCGAGAACCGAAAAGACCTTCATCCTTATCCCCTTGTTATGGTCGTTGCAGAGCTTCGCTTGCCCGCTTCAGGCGCGCGCAGGCGTCCTCGATCGTGGCGAGCGAGGTCGCGATCGACAGGCGCAGATAGGGCGAGAGCCCATAGGCCGAGCCGTCGAGGACGGCGACGCCCGCCGCTTCGAGGAAGTAGAGCGCGACGTCGAGATCGCTCTGGAGCACCCGCCCGTCCCCCCGGCGCCGGCCGATAAGGCCGGCGCAACTCGGATAGACGTAGAAGGCGCCGTCGGGCTTCAGGCAGCTCATCCCGTCGATTGCGTCGAGCAGCTCGACCGCCCGGTCGCGTCGCTGCCGATAGGCGGCGCGCGCCTCCTCGACGAAGCTCTGATCGCCTTCGAGCGCTGCCGCGGCCGCTGCCATGCACATCGAGGCGGCGCCGGAGGTCGTCTGCGACTGGATGACGTTCATCGCCTCGACCAGCGCCTTCGGGCCGGCGCCATAGCCGATCCGGAAGCCGGTCATCGCATAGGTTTTGGAGACGCCATTGACGAGGAGGGTGCGCTCGCGCAGCTCCGGCGCAATCGCGATCGGGCAGACCGGCTCGCCGTCGTCGAAGCGGATATGCTCGTAGATGTCGTCGGTCATTAGCGCCACCTGCGGATGGCGCTTCAGGACCTCGGTCAGCGCCGTCATCTCGGCAGCGGCGTAGAAGGCCCCGGTCGGGTTCGAGGGCGTGTTGAGGATCAGCCAGCGCGTGCGCGGCGTGATTGCGCCCTCCAGCGCCGCGGCGGTGAGCTTGAAGCCGGCATTCTCGCCGCAGGCTACTGTCACCGGCGTGCCGTCGCAGGCGAGCACCATGTCTGGATAGGACACCCAATAGGGCGTGGGGATGACAACCTCGTCGCCTTTGCCGATGGTTGCCGCCAGCGCGTTGAAGATCACCTGCTTGGCGCCGCTGCTGACGACGATCTGGTCGAGGGCGTAGCTGACCCCGTTCTCTCGCGCGAACTTGGCGACGATCGCCTTGCGCAGGCGCACCGTGCCGTTGACCGGTGCATAGCGCGTCTCGCCGGCGGCCATGGCGGCGTTCGCAGCCTGCTGGATATGGGCAGGGGTGTCGAAATCGGGCTCGCCGGTGGTCAGGTCGATGATGTCGTGCCCCTGCGCCTGCAGCTCCTGGGCGCGCCGGCGCGCCATCATGCTGGGCGAGGGCTTGATCCGGCTGACGCGCGCGGAGAGTGAGATCGCAGGCGCGGTCACGGCGCGGCCTTCTCGGCACCCATATAGAAGGTGTCGACGCGTCCCTCCGCGATCGCGGCGAGCGCGTTTGCCTCGCGCTCTTCCTGCTGGCGCACCAAGGCGAGGAGCTCGGCCGCATCGGCGCGATCGAAGGCGACGACGCCATCCGTATCGCCGACCACGACATCGCCCGGCATCACCACCATGCCGTCGATCGCGATCGGCACGTTGATCTCGCCCGGCCCGCTCTTATAGGGGCCGCGATGCGTCACGCCGCGGGCGTAGCAGGGGAAATCCGATTGCTGGAACGCGTCGACGTCGCGGATCGCGCCGTCGATGACGAAGCCGGCGACGCCCATCTTGCGTGCGCGGCTCATCATGATCTCGCCGACCAGGGCCTGGATCAGGTCGCCCCCGCCATCGACGACGAGGACATCGCCCGGCCGCAGCACTTCGTAGGCGCGATGCAGCGTCTGGTTGTCGCCGGGCCTGGTCTTGACCGTCACTGCCGTGCCGAGGAGCCGGCCGGAGCGATGATAGGGTCGCAGCGACTTGGTCCCGTGCAGGCGGTTCATCACGTCGGAGATGATCGAGACCGGAGCGTCCCGGAAACCGTCGAGGATCGCGCGGGGGACGGCGAGGCCGCTTGGATTATTGCGATGACCGATCAGCGGCATGGAAGATTCTGTCCCGTAGGGAGTCATTACAGAAATTATGTGACATGGTGCCGATGACAGAAAGCGAATATATTTCTCGGCATCGATCGCTTTTCTTCATTAGGAAACGCGGCGGCAGAGAAGGCGGGGAGAGCGATGCCAGCGAGCCTGAGGCAGATCGAGGCCTTCTACTGGACTGCCCGGCTCGGCGGCTTCACCGAGGCGGCGCGCCATCTCCATCTGGCGCAATCGACCGTATCGAAGCGGATCATCGAGCTCGAGGCCGTGGTCGGTGGGCCGCTCTTCGACCGTGCCAGCCACGTCCTGCGTCTGACGCGGTCCGGCGAGGCGAGCTTGCCGATCGCCGCCGAGCTACTGGCGCTGGAGCCGCGCTTCCGCGAGGCGGCTGGGGGCGCCGCGACACTCTCGGGCCCCTTCCGCTTCGGCACGACCGAACTCGTCGCCCTGACCTGGCTGCCCAAGCTGATCGTCGCGATGAAACAGGATTATCCCAATGTCGTGCCGGTGCCCGAAGTTGCCGCCAGCGTCGACCTGTTCGGCAAGCTCGGCGCCAACGAGCTCGATCTCGCCATCGGTCTCAACCCGCCGCAGCGCACCGACTTCGCCATGCTGCCGCTCGATTCCGTCCAGCTCGAATGGGTGTCGGCGCCTGGGTTCGGCCCGCAGGAGGACGTGATCCCGCTGGGTGAGATGGCGAAGTACCCGATCCTGAGCCAGACTTATGGCTCGGGACTGCAGAAGCTGGTGCTGGATTGGGCGGCTGCCAACGGGCTGCAGTCCAATCGCGTGGTCCAGTGCAACAGCCTGAACGTCCTGGCGGCGCTCGCCGCGGCCGGGCTCGGCGTCACCTTCCTGACCGCCAGCCATTTCGGCTCGGAGATCGCCCGCGGCCGCCTGCGCGTCATCAAGACCGAGCCGCCGATCCCGCCGCTGCGCTACTACGCCGTGCATCGCAAGGGCGATATTTCGCCATTGGCCGAGCGCGTCGCCGCCATCGCGCAGCGATGCTGCGATTTCACCGCTCGCAGCCTGCCGAGCGATTAGGCGTCGGGTTGCACGCCAGCGCGGCGTGCCCGCAGCTTGGAGACGTCAGCCCGGGCTGGACTTCGCAGCGGTCATCCAGCGTCCGCAAACGGCGTTGTCGAACCGCGGCGACCGCGCGCCGAACTCGCCGCAGGTGGGGCTGCTGCCGAAGCCTTTGTCGATATCCGACGGCGCGCGGACGATCCGACGTTCAGCGTTGGATCGCCTCGGCCACTTTCCGGACGGCTTCGAATATCAGATCGAGCTCTGAATCGCTGACGGTCATCGGCAAGGAAAACCCGATGCTGGCGTCGCCCATGGAGGTCGTCGAGAGACCGCCCTCCATACGGGCTCGGACGAGCGCGCTGTTGACGCAGTCGGAGGCGTTGTAGATCACGACCTGCGTGGCCAGGGCAGCGCCGCTCGCGAGCGCGAATGTCGCCGTCGCGGCGAGACGCGCGATCATCTTGCTGGAGAGGTTGCGCATGAAAGTTTCCATACCGTCTGGCTTCATCCTCGGCAGCCGTGAAGCGGTGAAGGAGGCGGTTGCGGCGGGGATCGGCATCGGCATCGTGCTCGATCAGGAGCGAGGTTTCGACCCTCGGCTCAGGGCAATCACCGTCTCTGACTTCGAGATCGTGGCCGGGGAGTATCTCGTTACGCGGCGCGAGACCCGCAGCCTGGGCAGCGTGGCTGCCTTCTCCGCCGTAGCCTCTGTGGTTGCCAAGGAAAGGTCCCGGATCGCCCCCCTTGGCCTATCGGGGACCTGTCGCCCCCTGATGTAACCGAGGGCCCGATCGCGCTCGACAGGGCGCCGGTCCAGCTCTACCGGCGCGCTATAGCCAGCGCCACCCGGGGAACGGCGCGTCTGCGTGGCTGGCCAGCCAGGCGCAAATTGTGGGTCGCGCTGAACCTCTGAGGGCCTCGTCACAAGACGGTCATGAGGCCGGCGGTATGCCAGCCGCCATGCAGCCAACATCAGTTCCAACGCCGGATCGGCCTGCGGCGTCCGTCTCGGCACTCGCCGCGGCGAGCGCCGGCGCGCCTTTGCTCCGCCTACACGATTTCACCGTCTCGATTCGGGGCGACGTGCCGATCGTCCGCGGTATCGAGCTATCCGTCGCCAAAGGCGAAGCGCTCGGCATCGTCGGGGAATCGGGGTGCGGCAAGAGCATCACCTGGCTCGCGGCGCTGCGCCTGCTGGGGCAGGGCGTGACGACAGGCGGGGAAGCCCTGCTCGATGGGCGCGACCTGGCAGGGCTGTCCGAACGCGAACTCGCGCGCATTCGCGGCGGCCGTATCGCGCTGATCTTCCAGGATCCTTCGAGTGCGCTGAACCCCGTGCAGCGCATCGACACGCAGCTGGCCGAGGTGCTGCGCCTGCACCGCGGCCTGACGGGGGAGCCTGCACGCAGGGAAGCCCTGCGCCTTCTCGATCGCGTCGGCATCGCCGATGGCCCGCGGCGGCTGAGGCAATACCCGCATGAGTTCTCCGGCGGCATGAACCAGCGCGTCATGATCGCGCTTGCCCTGGCGGGCGAGCCCGACGTGCTTGTCGCCGACGAACCGACGACGGCGCTCGACGCCACCATCCAGGCGCAGGTGCTCGACCTGATCCGCGACATCCGCCGCGAGACGGGGATGGCACTCATCCTGATCTCGCACGATCTCGGCGTGGTCGGCGATCTCTGCGATCGCATCGCGGTGATGTATGCCGGGCGGATCGTCGAGACGGCGGCAACGCGCGACCTGCTCACGCGTCCGCGTCACCCCTATACGCAGGGCCTGCTCGCGGCCTTGCCGACACTCGACGGCCCACGCCAGCGGCTGACGCCGATCCCCGGAACCGTTCCCGCGCCGACCGCCATTCCGGCAGGATGCGCCTTCGCCCCGCGATGCCCGGCTGCCGCCGAGCGCTGCGGCCGCGCGCTGCCGGAGCTCGTCTTTGCCGGGCAAGACCAGCGGGCGGCGTGCCTGCGACTCGATGAGCTGCCGGTGTCCGGAGATGGCTTGCTTCCCGCCGCGACGTTGCCTCGCCAGACTGAGGTGCCAGCATGACGCCGCTTCTCGACGTTCGCGACCTATCGCGTGAATATCCCGTCTCGACGGCTGGAGGCGAGCGCCGGATCCTGCACGCCGTCGATGGCGTGAGCTTTTCGCTCGAGCGCGGCAGGACGCTCGGCATCGTCGGGGAGTCCGGCTGCGGCAAGTCCACCACCGCGAAGCTGACGCTCGGCCTGCTGCCAGCGACGCGCGGACAGATCACCTTCGAGGGCGCCCCGGTCACGGCGCTGCGAGACCGGGATTGGCGCGCCATGCGTCGGCGGATGCAGATGGTACATCAGGACCCGCTCGCCGCGCTCGATCGCCGTCTGCCGGTGGGGCAGCAGGTCGTCGAGCCTCTGGCCATCCACCGGCTCGAGGACAACGAGAACGCGCGGCGGCAGAAGGCGCTCGCGCTGTTCGACGCGGTCGGCCTCAGGCCGGATCTCTTCGGACGCTATCCGCACGAACTCTCCGGCGGGCAGCGTCAGCGCGTCGTGCTGGCCCGCGCGCTGGTGCTCGACCCGGTGCTGCTCGTCTGCGACGAGCCGATCTCGGCACTCGATGTCTCCGTCGCGGCCCAGGTCATCAACCTCATGCAGGACCTGCAGGCCCGCTTCGGCATGGCCTATCTCTTCATCAGCCATGATCTCAAGGTGGTCCGGCAGACCGCCGACGAGGTTGCGGTGATGTATCTGGGCCGCATCGTCGAGCAAGGGCCGCCGGACGCGCTGTTCCATGCGCCGGCTCATCCCTATACGGAGGCTCTGGTCTCGGCCGTGCCGACACCGGTGCGCGGCACGCAGGGGCGCATCATTCTGAAGGGCGATCCGCCGAATCCCGTCGATCGGCCGCGGGGGTGCGCCTTCCATCCGCGCTGCCCACGTGCGGTGGCCCGTTGCCGGGAGGAGGCGCCGACGCTCAAGGCCGTGGCCGATGGCCGCCTCGCCGCCTGCCATCTGGTCGCCGCCTCACCGGCGGCGGCCGCTGCCTGACCTGATAGCCTTTGCCTGCACCGGAGACGAGATGAGCCGCCCTGACCAGCCGACCACCGACCGCGTCGTCATCGCCGTCTTTGACGGCCTGCGGCCGGACCTCGTCACGCCCGAGCTGACCCCCAACATCATGCGGCTGGTTGCGCGCGGGACATGGTTCCGCCGGGCGCGCAGCGTCTTCCCGTCGGTCACCCGCGTGGCGACGAGCTCGATCGCAGCCGGTGCGCCGCCGATCGTGCATGGCATCGTCGGCAACGCCTTCTATCATCGCGCCGCCATCGCCGACCGCATGTTCGACACGAGCGATGTCGCGATGATCCGCCGTGCGGAGGCCCATCATGACGGCCGCCTGCTCGCCGCCGACACCTTCGGCGACATGCTGGCCCGTGCGGGCAAGCGGCTGGCTGTCGTGCATACCGGCTCGGCCGGTTCCGCGCATTTCATCAATCCGCGCGCCCGCGCCAACGGGCACTGGACCTTCTCCATGCACGGCGCCGGCGCGACGCAGACGCCGGAGGCGGTGGAGCAGGCGATCGAACGGCTCGGCCCTCTGCCGGAGCGCGAGTTGCCGCGGCTGCAGGAGGTCGCCTATGGCGGCCGCGTGATGACGGATCTCGTGTTGCCGGAGCTCCAGCCGGATGTCGCGCTGATCTGGTTCAACGAGCCGGATACCACCTTCCATTATCGGGGCCTGGGATCGCCGGAGGCGATGGCCGGACTGCGCGAGGCGGACAAGGCCTTCGGAACCATTCTCGACTGGGTCGAGGCCCAGCCGGATTCTGAGCGCATCGCGGTGATCGCCGCCTCCGACCATGGCCAGATCTCGACAGGCTCGGTGGAACCGCTGTTCGAGACGGCGCTGCAGGCCGGATTCGATCTCAGTGCGGCGAAGGTGATCGACAGCGCGACGCTGGTCGCGACCGGCGGCATCAGCGGCGAGATCCGTCTGCGCGATGGCGATCGCGGCGAGATCGACCGTATTGCCGCGTGGCTGATGCAGCATCCCGCAGTCGGCCACGTCTTTTCGCCGGACCGCAACGGCGTCGAGGGCGAGGTCGCAGGCACGCTCTCGCTCGCCCTGATGGGCGCTGGCCATGCCGCGCGCCGGCCCGAACTGATGTTCATCCTGAAATCGAGCCTCGACCCGGACCAGTATGGGCTGCCCGGGCTTGGGGCGATGACGCCCGGGGATGTGCCGCTCGGCGGCGGCATGCATGGCGGCATCAATCCGCACGAGTTGAACACCGTGCTGATCCTTGGCGGCAACGAAGCCGCCTCGGTTTCGCATGAGCCGGCAGGGATCATCGATATCGGCCCGACCGTGCTCGGCCTGCTCGGGCTGGCACCGGCAGACAGCATGCTCGGCCGCAACCTCGCGCAGCCGGCGCGGCAGGAGGCCCGCGTCGTGCGGCATTCGGCGGGAGCGGGCGCCTTCGCCCAGCATGTCGATGTCGTCGAGCAGGACGGCCGCCGCTTCATCCTCGGCGGCGGGCAGTAGCCTCTGGCGGTTTTTCAGAGAGCCCCGCCGGCATCCCGGGCTTGAGCCGAGGATCCATGCTGTAGTGCTTCCGATCGAGGTTCAGGCATCGATCCCGGCTCTGCGCTTCGCTCCCGCCGGGATGACCCGCACCTCTCCGGAAAAGTAAAAAAAGGCGGCCCACGGCCGCCTTTTCCAATCTTGGGTTGCAGACCGAAGCCTCAGGCCTTGGCGAAGCTGAGATTGTCCGGGCGCAGATCCATGAAATAGAAGGTCGTCGGCCGCCAGCCGATCGACTTCTTGATCGCGTAGGCCTCGCTCGGCTGGTACAGGATCGTCGCCGGGGCTTCGGCCTCCCAGCTGTCGAGCATCTCGGTGAAGAGCGCCTTGCGCTTGGCCGGATCGACCTCCGCCTCCAGCGCCGTGCCGGCCTTGTTGAAGGCCTGCGCCGAGGTCCAGAACTTCGAGACCTGGGCTTCGCCGGCCGGACCCCAGGCGACCCAGATCGAGCCCAACGGATCGGGCAGGCGGGTCGAGTTCGACCAGTTGAAGATCTGCACGCCGGGGCCGCGCAGCTGCGCGGAATTCTCGACGACCTGCAGGGAGGCATTGACGCCGACGGCCTTCCACTGCTCGACCAGGATCTGCGCCGCCTCCAGCGCGTTGGTGTAGTAGTTGGCCTGGGTGCGGTAGACGACCGGCTCGCCCTTGTAACCGGCTTCCTTCAGCAGAGCCTTCGCCTTCGCCGGGTCGTAAGGCAGCTTGCGGCCCTCGACGAACATCTGGCCGTATTCCGGGAAGTTGTGGCTGGCCGGAACCTGGGCCGTGCCTTGCCAGAGCGTGTCGACCAGCTTCTGGCGGTCGATCGCGTAGCAGAGCGCCTGCCGGACGCGCTTGTCCGCGAGGACCTTGTCCTGCTCGTTGAAGGCGAGCACATGGACATTGGCCAGCACGACCGAGCGCACGTCGATGTCCTTGTAGCCGCCGACGACGCCCATCTGATCGGGCGGGATATTGGTGATGAGATCGTAATCGCCCGCGACCAGGCCGGCGACGCGGGCAGCGAGTTCAGGCACGCGCTTGAAGGTGACGCGCTTCGCCGTGGGCTTGCCCATGAAATAGTCGTCGAAGGCTTCGAGAACCGTCGCATCCGCCGCTGAGTGCGAGACGACGCGATAGGGCCCGGTCGCGACCGGCTTGCGCGAATAGGCCTCGAAGCCCATCGCTTCATAGGCACGCTTGTTGACGATCCAGGCGCACCAGGATGCCAAGCGCTGCTCCAGCAGCACATCCGCAACCTTCGTCCTGAAGCGGACGCTGTAGCGGTCGATCGGCTCGACGCTGGCGAGAATGCCGAAATACGGCTTGCCGCCGGGGATCTGCGCCTTGTCGCCCCAGAGGCGGCCTTCGCGGAAGGTATAGGCCACGTCTTCCGAGGTCAGCTCGTCGCCATTGTGGAACTTGACGCCCTGGCGCAGCGTGACGACCAGCTCCTGCGGAGAAACGCGTTCCCACTTCGTCGCGAGGTGCGGCTTCAGCTCCGAGCCGCCGCCATCGGCCGCGCCCAGGAAGTCGCGGCGGATCAGCGTGTCGAAGATCGAATAGGTGACGCGGGTACCGACATTGGAGAGCTCGCGAGCCGGCTCGAGCGTGGCCGGCAGGTCGGCGACGGCGACGGTGAAGTTCGGCCGGGTATCGCCGGCAGCGAACGCCAGCGGCGCGGCGAGCAGGACCGGGGTGGCGGCCGCACCTTCCAGGAAACGGCGGCGGGAGATCGTCATCATTGAGCCTTCTCGTGTCGAGCTGTTGCGGCGCGCGGATCGGAGCGGCGCGCCGGTCCCGCTGCCTTGACTCAGCTTGGCGACAGGGCCGTGACAGCGCGCGAGGCAATGAGTTGGCGTGGATCGTCGAGCAT
The DNA here is from genome assembly GCF_052114025.1 of Allobosea sp. RAF48. Taxonomy (NCBI): domain Bacteria; kingdom Pseudomonadati; phylum Pseudomonadota; class Alphaproteobacteria; order Hyphomicrobiales; family Alloboseaceae; genus Allobosea; species Allobosea sp. RAF48. The sequence goes on along the minus strand of NZ_JBFRDZ010000004.1, from coordinate 137,342 downwards.
GACCGCGTCCGGGCGCAACGCGGTGACCCGGCGGATGCCGTCGGCATCGATGCGCCCGACCGGGAAGGGCGGGTAGCCCGGCAGGGCGACCGAGCGCGGTTGACCGACCATGATCACCGACCGCATGCCGGCAGTGCGGATGGACGCCATCCGCTCCTCCGTCGCATCGGCCTGCCAGAGCCGGAACCAGCCCGCTCCGGCCTCCTTTGCTTCGGCCGTCGCATCGGGGTCGGTCGCAAAGGCGAGCAGTGCGACATTCGGCGAAAGCCGGCGCGCTGCCGACAGGAGAGCGCTGTCGCGGAGGCCCAATACGCAGCGCTGCAGCGCCTCCTTCGCGGTGAGCACGGCCAGGATGGGCGGCAGGATCGCCGCGTCCAGCAGCTTGACGTCGAGCAGCAGGCCGAGCGGAGCCGATGCGGAGATCGCCTCGTCGAGTGTCAGCAAGTCCGGCAGCATCGCGCGCAGGGTAGCAAGGTCGGTGTCCGCGACCGGGCGGCAGTCGCCCGCGAGCCGCGTCAAATCGGCGTCGTGCAGGCAGACCAGCTCCCCGTCGGCCGTCAGGCGCAAATCGGTCTCGACCATCGCCGCGCCCGCCGCCGCAGCAGCGCGGAAGGCCTCAGCCGTGTTCTCCGGTCCGAGCAGGGCGCCCCCGCGATGCGCGATCGCCAGCGGATGAGACGCGCCGAGATTTGCGATCGCCATGCTCAATGCCTGTCGCTCGTCGGGTCGAAGCGGTCGCGCAGCCAGTCGCCGAACAGGCTCATGGAGAGCGTCGTGAAGAAGATCACCAGCCCGGGAAAGACCGCGATCCACCAGGCGTTGAGCAGATAGCGGCGCCCTTCGCCGAGCATCAGCCCGAGAGAGGTGCCAGGCGGCTGCACGCCGAGCCCAAGGAAGGAGAGGGAGGTTTCGAGCAGGATCGTGCCGGGGAAGTTCAGCGTCGCCTGGACCACCAGCGCCGCCGCGATGTTGGGCAGGAGATGGCGCAGGATGACCCGGGAGGGTTCCGCGCCCAAGGCTTCGATGGCGTTGATGTAGTCGCTTTCCTGCTCGGAGACCACGAGCCCGCGCGCGAGCCGGGTGTAGCGGTCCCAGCCGTCGATGCTGACCAGGATGATGAACTGGACGATGTTGTTGCCGAAGAAGGCGAGCATCGTCAGCGCGAGAAACAGAGCGGGGATCGCGGCCTGCGCATCGACCAGCATCATGATGGCCTGGTCGGCGAAGCCCCGCAGGCGCGCCGCCACGAAGCCGAGGAAGGTGCCGACGACCGCGCCGATCAGCGTGCCCATCACTGCGATCAAAATCGAGCTGCGGACGGCGAAGATCATGCGGCTGAGAATGTCGCGGCCGAGTTGATCGGTGCCGAGCCAGTATATCGTGCCGCCGGCTTCCGTCAGAGGCGGCTTCAGCCGCGCGGCGAGGTTCTGCGCGGTGTAGGGCAGCGGGGCCAGCCAGTCGGCCAGCAGCGCCACGACGACGATGAAGAGCAGGAAACCGGCCGAGAGCCTTACCACCGGCGACATCGCATTCTTGCGGGCACGGGTGGCAGGAGCCGGAGCGGATGGAAGGTCGAGAGCTGTCATCAGGCCGGCTTGCCCATGGCGCGAGAGAAGCCGCCGAGCCGCGGATCGATCAGGATGTGCACGATGTCGACGAGGAGATTGGCGCCGACCATGATCACCGTCACCGTGAAGATCACGGCCTGGACGACGGCGAGATCCCGCGTCGAGACCGAGTCGACCAGCAACCGCCCGATGCCGGGCCAGGCGAAGATGGTCTCCACAACCGCGCTCCCGGCGAGGATGTGACCGATCTCGATGCCGATGAACATCAAAAGCGGCACCGCCGCATTGGGCAGGGCATGCCGGATGATCACAGCGAGCGGCATCACGCCTCGCCCGCGCGCGGCCCGGATATAGGGCTTGCCGAGCACTTCCAGCGTCGCGGTGCGAGCGAAGCGTGCCAAGCGGCCGGCGAGAGGCAGGCCGAGCGTCACGGCCGGCAAGATGAGGTGCCAGAGGCTCTCCGAGCCGGCCGAAGGCAGCACACGCAGCTTCAGCGCGAAGAGCAGGATCAGGAGGATGCCGAGGAAGAAAACCGGGATCGCATAGCCGAATACCGCGACCGCCATGGCCAGTCGGTCCGCGGCGCGGTTGTGGCGGAGCGCCGCGAGGATGCCCAGCGGCAGGCCGACGACGAGCGCGAGCATCAGGGCCGAGGCGCCGAGCAGGAGGGTCTTCGGCAGGGCTTCCATAACGGCCGCGAAGGCGGCTCGATCGTCGGCGAAGGACAGGCCGAAATCGCCCCGGACGGCACTGGCGATATAGCGCAGATACTGCTCGGCCAGCGGCCGGTCGAGGCCCCACAGCTCGCGATAGTAGGCCCGGACGTCCGGTGGCGTGTCGATCGACAGCATGATGTCGGCGGGATCACCCGCCAGACGCAGCGCGATGAAAACGGCCGACACGCAGATCGTCACGGTCAGGAGGGCACGCAACAGGCGGAGAGAAAGAAAACGGAACATCAGACTCGGCAGCAGCTTGCAGAACCGTGGTTCTGCAAGCTGCTCCACGACAGATTGATGACGAACCTTTGTCGCGCACGCTTTCCGCCGCGATGACCGGATCGAGACTGGGCTCGCGCACTGTCTCCGTATGTCCTCTTTCCCTCCCCCTGCTTAGGGTTCGGCTCATAGCCAGTTGCTGACGGTTGCGGCAATGCAGACGGCGGCGAGGCGGTCGTATCGCCGCCCCGATGCATCTCTGCTCGTCAGAAGTAGCGCACTTCCTCGGCCTCGACGCTCAGCGGATCTTTGCCACGCTTCGTCAGCCATGAATAAACCGGCGGCACACGATCGGCGATCGATTCAATGTGGATATCGATCAGGCACGGCCCGTCGGTGTAGGCGAAGGCCTTGGCCAGCGCCGCGTCGAGTTCCTCGGAGTTCGTCGCCGTCCAGGCTTTCACATCGAAGGCCTCGGCGATGGCTTGTCCGCGCGGAGGCGTAAAATCGACGCCGAAGCACTGGTTATGACCTTTCAGCCGATGCAGGCCCTTGATCCATCCGAAGGTGCCGTTGTTGAACAGCAAAAGGATGGCTGGAACCTGTAGCCGGACCAGCGTCTCCAATTCGCCGACCGACATCCCGAATGAGCCATCGCCGAACATGCCGATGGGCCTGCGCTCCTTGTCCGCGAACCAAGCGCCGACAGTTGCGGGCAGCGCCGAACCGAGGCCGCCGAAGGCGCGCGGGATGGCGAAGCGCGTCCTGCGATCCTTGAGCTTGAGAAAGCGCGTCATGTGAGGCGTTGGCGTACCCGCGTCCGAGTAGATGTGAGCGGGCTTGCCGTAGAGCTCCAGAGCCTCATTGAAGCAGCGCACCGCCCGTTCCGGCCGCAGAGGCGTCGCCTCCGAGCTTAGCAGGGTTTCGGCGTTCGCCCAGAAATTCGCGCGCAGCTCGTTGAGTTCATCCACCCACTCCTGCGTCCTGCCGGCGTCATTGTTGGGGGGAGCCATGTCGATCAGGCGTCGCAGGACGAGGCTCGCATCGCCCTGGACGGACACCACGTTCTCATAGTTGTTCGCCATGATCTCGGGATCGATGTCGATCTGGGCGACGCGCTTGTTCAGGGTGATCTTGGGGAAGGTCCAGCCGATGGTGACGACCGAGCCCATTCGGGAGCCTACGAAGAGCACGAAGTCGGCATGTTCCAGGGCCCAATTGGCATGCGGGTGGAAGCCGTTGTCGCCGATGACGCCGACCGCGAGTCGATGGTCGTCAGGCATGGTTCCCTGTCCGGTCATCGTTGTGCAGACCGGAATGTTCAGGCGTTCCGCCAACGCGGTGACTTCCGCGCCGGCGCAGGAGCGATTGACCCCGCCGCCCGAGACGATCAGCGGCCGCTTGCTGGTGGTCAGCTGAGCAAGCAGCGTGTCGAGCTTCTCCGGGGCAGGGAGCGTCGGATAGGCTGGAAACTCCATGCATTCCGCCTCGACATGCATGGAGATGCGAGCCGGATCGACCTCGGCCAGGAGCATATCCTCCGGGATCTGCAGGTGAACGGCGCCGGGCTTGCCGGAGCAGGCGACGCGGAACGCGCGGCGGATGATCTCAGGCAGCTTCTCCGCCGACTTCACCTGCACGGACATCTTGGTGATCGGCTCGAAAAGCCGAGCGCAATCGAGCTCGGTCAGGACGCCGCGACCTTCGCCCGGCAGGGGAATGTCGATCGTCAGAAGAATGACCGGGACCGAGGAGGCGTTGGATTCGGCGACCGGGGGCAGCGAATACATGGCGCCGGCGCCCGACGGGCACTCGAAGACACCCGGCTTCTTGGTGAAGCGGCCATAGGCATCGGCCATGTAGCCTGCCGAACGCTCGTCGCGCGCCATGACATGGCGAATGCGGCCCTCGTGCTGTTGCAGCGCTTCGTAGAACGGCACGTTCGTGTCGCCCGGCACGCCGAAGACCACCTCGACGCCATAGCCGATCAGCATCTCCACGAGGATATCTGCGCCACGCATTTCCGATTTCTCCTTCAATGTCTTGCAATGTCTTGGCTATCGACGGGGCCGTTGAGCCCGGAAGCGGACGGCCTGTTTCGTATTCGGGAGCCGCGTGCCCGGAACGGCGGCTTTGCCCGAGATGCCGCAGCCGACGATGCCGGCCCTCATGGCTCGATCCGTCCGAGCCCGAAGCGCCGGGGCGAATACGGGTCGATGTCGAAGGCGCCGGGGAGCCCCGCCAGATGCTCGGCCACGATGCGTCCGGTCACCGGGCCCGAGGCAAAGCCGACATGACCATGCCCGAAGGCGTAGAAGACGTTTGGGGATCGCGTGGATCTCCCGATGACCGGAAGGCCGTCTGGCGTCGATGGGCGATGCCCCATCCATTTGTCGACGCTCAGCTCCTGCATCCGGGTCAGCGCAGGGTAGGTCCTGCGGGCATGGCCGATCAGGATATCGACGCGGCTCCAGTTCGGGGGCGTATCGACCGATGCCAGCTCGACCTGGCCGGAAAGGCGCAGGCCCGCCAGCGTCGGCGTGTTCGCCATCTTGCCGTCGCTCGGCATGACCGGGTGGCGCGGTCCTCCCGCGTTCAGGGGAATGACGCCGTGATAGCCCCGCTCGCTTTCGAGCGGAATGTTATCGCCGGCACCGCTCGCCAGCCTTTTCGACCATGCCCCGGCCGCGATGACCGCCTGGTCGCATTTGATCAAGCCGACATCGGTTTGGACGCCGACAAGCCGCTCCCCGTCGAATACAAATCCGTTCGCCTTGGCGCGGATCGCCTTTGCGCCCTGCGCGCAAGCGGTTTCGACGATCTTGGAGACGTAAGCTGCAGGATCCAGGCAATGAGCGCCGTCCTCGGCGAGGATCCCGAACGTGTAGTGCTGATCGAGGCCAGGCTCCCGGTTGGCTAGCGCGCTGGCGTCAAGTTCTCGCCATCGCAGGCCGGTCATCCGCCGCAGATGCCAGGACAGGGCCTCAGCTTCGAACGCGCTCCGGTCGGGATAGGCATAGAGCAGCCCTTCGCGGCGGATCAGATCCGGCACGCCGATCTCCTGGCTCAACGCTCGGTGACGTGCGGGGCTGTCATGAAGCAAATGGCTCAGCGCGCGGGCGGTTGCCTCGACGCGCGGCATGGAGGAGCCCGCCCACAGGAAACGAATCAGCCACGGCACGAGACGCGGAAAATGGCGCCATCGAATGACGAGGGGGCCCTTCGGGTTCAGCAGATATCCCGGGATCTTTTTCCAGAGGCCGGGCATCGACATCGGGACGACCGATGCCGGGCTGATCCAGCAGCCATGGCCATAGCTTGCGGACTGCCTGCCCGCCGGCTCGCCGGTGTCGATCAGAGTTACGGCATGGCCTGCGCGCACGAGTTCCAGTGCACTGCAGGCGCCAATGATGCCGCTGCCGATGACCAATGTGTGCGTTCTGGCGGCGCTGGGCATGGCCATTTCCCCCGGCATTTGGGCAAGAGTTCTCGTCTCCGTCACGGCAGGACCGTGAGCGGCAAGGAAAAGCGGCGGTTTTCAGTCGGGCGTCAGCGCTCTGCGAGAACGCGCGCGTTCGATCTCAGCGAGCGCTCGGACACGCGAATTCCCAGACCCGGTCCATCGGGCACGACGACTTCGCCGTTGCGGTTCTGGATCTTCTCCTCGAGCACGTCTTCGGTGAGGACATGGTGAGGCATGTAGAATTCGCAGCCGAGCGAAATGCCTGGTGTCGCCGCGATGAACTGTGTTCCGGCCGCGAGCGCGACCCCGCCCTCGTACAGCGTTCCACCGTAGCCGGGGATGCTGGCGAGATCCGCCAGCGCCATCAGCGCCTGTGCGTTGAGCATGCCGCCGGTTTTCATCAGTTTAACCGAGATGGCGTCGGCTGCCTGCAGCCTGATGATCTCCTGCAAGTCGCGCGCGTCGAAGCAGCTCTCGTCGGCCAGGATCGGGGTGTCCAGGTCCGCAGTAAAAGACGCCATGGCCGCCAGGCAATCTCGTGGGACCGGCTGCTCGATGAAGGTCAGCTTGAACTGATCGACGTCACGTAGCTTCTTGATCGCGCCGAATGGCTGCAGGGCCTGATTGTAATCGATGCGCAGATCGATCCGGTCGCCGAAGGCGTTCCGCATCGCTTCGAGGTGCGCCACGTCCTCCTGATGGGTTTTCACCCCGGTCTTCACCTTGAAGATCCGGTTGCCCTGCGGAACCATCTCTTCCATTCGCCGCATGTCCGCGTCGAAGTCTGGATCGGCGATGGAGAAGGAGAGGGGGATGGTGTCACGAACGCGGCCGCCTAGCAGATCGGCGATCGAGAGCCCCGACGATTGCCCGAGAATGTCGAACATTGCGGTTTCGATCGCGAGCTTGGCCTCGCCATGGCCGACGAGAGCCTTCTTCATCTGCAGTGTCAGTGCGCGGATCCGGTCGACCCGGGCGCCGATGACAAGCGGACGCAGATAGATGTCGATGGCCGCAACGGCGGCCTCGGCCGTTCCAGTGAACACTTCCCACGGCGCCGCCTCGCCCCATCCGACGATGCCGGATGAAGAGGTCAACTCGACCAGGACACGCTTCACCGTGCCCTTGACGTCGCCGACACCCTGTTGCCTCGCCATCTTGATCGGGCTTTCGATCAGAAAGACGCGGAGATTGCTGATTGTTTCCATGGTATCGAACTCTTCTCTAGGCACTTACCGGGGCGCCGCGCCCTTATGGAAATGGCTCAGGAACGTCTTCGTCGCGTCCATCTTGGGTGTGTCGATCACGTCGCGGGCCGGCCCCTCTTCCACGACATAGCCGTCGCGCATGAAGACCACGCGGTCCGCGACGTCGCGCGCAAAGGTGATTTCGTGGGTGACGATCACCATCGTCATCCCGTCGGCGGCAAGCTTCTGGATCGCCTGCAGGACTTCGCCGACCAGTTCCGGATCGAGAGCCGAGGTCGCCTCGTCGAACAGCATGACTTCCGGCTCCATGGCCAGCGCCCGGGCGATCGCGACGCGCTGCTTCTGGCCGCCCGACAGCGTGTCGGGCATCTGGGAAGCGCGGTCAGCAAGCCCGACCTTTTCGAGCTGAGCCATCGCACGGTCGGTCGCCGTCTTCCTGTCCAATCCCTTCACATGGATGGGAGCCTCGATGACGTTCCCCAGGACCGACATGTGCGGGAACAGATTGAAGCTCTGGAACACCATCCCGGTACGGGAGCGGAACGCGGCAAGCGGTTTTGCTTTCGGTTCCTGAACCGATTTGCCGAACTGGAAGCTGGTTTGCCCGACGCGAATGGTTCCGTCATCAGGCACCACCAGCAGGTTGATGCACCTCAGAAGTGTTGACTTGCCCGACCCGGATGGTCCCAGCAAGGCGACGACGCCGCCCTGCTGGACCTGAAGATTGATGTCCTTCAGGACCTCGAGCTGGCCGAAACGCTTCCGCAGTTTCGAGATCTCGATCATTGGCGATGTCGCTGTCATCGGGCTGCTCCCAACCGGCGTTCGCGGTGGCGCACATACAGCGTCAGGGGGAAGAGGATCATGAAATAGGCGACCGCCACGGCTGTGTAGGTTTCCAGCGGGCGGAAGCTGTCATGGGCCGCGATCTGGCCCTGGTAGACCAGGTCCGGAACAGCGAGAACGGACACCAGGGACGTGTTCTTGAACTGAAGAATCGACTGGTTCATCAGCGCCGGGAGCATCCGGCGCAGCGCCTGCGGCAGGATAATGCGGCGCATCGCCAGCGCCGGTGTCATTCCCAACGCCGAAGCCGCTTCGGATTGGCCGGAATCGATCGACACGATGCCGCCGCGGATGATCTCGGCGTAGAACGAGCCGCCGTAGCAGGATAGAGCGAGAAGCGAGGCGGTAATCGGGGTCATCTCGATGCCCGCGATCATCGGCAGCGCATAATAGCACCAGATCAGCTGCACCAGGACCGGGGTGCAGCGAAAGATCTCGATGAAGCCGAGGGCGATCCCGCGCAGAATCTTGAAGCGGGACAGGAGGCAGATGGCCGCGGTCATGCCGATGACCAAGCCACCGGCGATCGTCGCGGCTGTGAAAGCCACAGTCACGCCCAGACCCTGCAGGAGCAACCAGCGGTAGCCCCACAGGATGGAGAAATCCCATTCATACATGGTGGTGAGTTCCCGTGCTCGAAACCGGATATGGAGGGGCCGAGGCCCCGCCATATGAGATCATCAGATTTCGAAGCCGGGGGGGAAGTCGCTCTCTTTGACGCCGACGAGCTCCATGTTCTTCACGACGGCGTTCTTGATGAAGCCGCTGGCGCGCTCCTTGCTGATCCAGCCGTCGACGAATTCACGCCAGGATTGATCCGCCTCTCGCCGGAAGCCCGCATTCGAAGTGGTGAAGTCGGCAGGCGTCGGCATGACGATCTCGCCGAGCGCGGCGTTCTTGGCCCGCAGCGAGAGCGAGAGGATCAGAACCAGGCACTGTGCATCGACGCGGCCAGCCTGCAGCGCGGCGGTGGCGTCGCTAGCCGTCTTCAACCGTGAAATCTGGGACTGCGGCGCGAGGCGGGTGACGGCAGCGTCGTGTGAAGAACCCGCGTCGACCGCGATCCGCATCTCCGGCTTGTTGAAGTCGTCCCAGGTCTTCGCTCCCAGCCCCTTCTTGGTGACCATGGTGAAGGCGTTCTTGAAGACGGGACCGGAGAAATCGATGACCTTCTGCCGTTCCGGTGTGGGGTTGAGGCCGAAGAAGACGTCGATCTTGTCGGCCTGGAGATCGAGCACCGAGTTGCCCCAGGTCGTCTCGAGGATCGTCATCTTGACCCCGAGATCGTCTGCGAGCTTCTTGCAGATGTCGATGTAGAACCCGCGCCAACTGCCGTCGGTCACCATCTTCTGATAATAGGGAGCACCGTCGGCAACGGCTCCGATACGCAGGGTCCCCGAGGACTTGACCCGCTCGAGAGAGCCAGCCGCGAGAGCGCCTTTGCCGGTGTAAAGACCTGCTGCAGCGGAAACCGCGCCCAAGCCCATGAGCTTGTTGAATTCGCGCCTGTCCATACTCTTCCCCTCTCAATCTTCGTTTGGTGGCTCTGATTGTGCGCAACGGAGCTGGTCTCTGTTCCCCTCGGATCAGACGCTCGCGCTTTTGTTTTTGAGCCGGACGGATCGAGTGTGACCGAGCCCCGGGCGAAACAAAAACGTTGAAAATTTCGTCTAGGATGAGTTTTAATCATGGTCGCCGCCGGGGTTCTAATGAGACGATATCTGCCATCGTTGTCAGCATTGCATGCGTTTGAGGCGGCAGCGCGATTCATGAATTTCACCAAGGCGGCGGAGGACCTGGGCCTCACGCAGAGTGGCATCAGCAGGCAGATCCACAATCTCGAGAAGTTCCTCGGCGTACCGTTGTTTCACCGAACAGGGCCGCGTCTGGTCCTCACGGAAGTCGGCGCGAATTATTACCGGGACCTCGCGCTGACGCTGGACAAGCTCCAGGAAATCACGATCGACGCCGTGCGGGGGCGTTCCGTCGATAGCTCCCTCATGATCGGGACCCATCCTACGCTGGGCGCGCGTTGGCTGCCGAGACGGATTGAAACATTCATCCGTGCGCATTCAGACATTCCGGTGGAAGTAACCCTCGCGTCTGCCGATCTGGACTTTGAAACCACGCGTCTCGACGTTGCCATCCTGCGAGGGGTGGGAACTTGGTTGAACGCAAGATCGGTTGAATTATTTGCTGAAGAGATCGCCGTGGTGACCTCACCTAAATTGGTGAATCTCGGAACGAAGCTCGAAAACGGCGATTTCGCGAAATTCCCAATGCTGCAGAACGCGAGCCGCCCCAGTATGTGGCTGCATTGGTTGCGCCTGTCAGGGCTCAACTATCAGGGTCGAATTCAGGGAACTCGTTTCGCGCACACCGAGATGCTCATCAACGCCGCGGTTCAGGGCATAGGTATCGCCATCGTGCCCGTTTGCTACATCGAAGCGGAACTCGCGCGGAACGAACTCCACATGCCCTTTGGGCCGCCAATTCTGTCCGGCGACTCCTATTATGCGGTCTACCCTGAACGAAAGGCGCAGCTGCCAAGCGTTGTGGCATTCCGCGGGTGGGTCACACGGGAGACGCGAACCTATCGAAAGCTAAAGGCCCAGTAGCGCGCGTCATATCCGGCATGCAGATCGCCGCGAAGGTCTGTTGAGGCTTGCGGCCTCGGTGAGCGAGCGTTCGCCCAGCGCCCAAGCCCGCCGGATAGCCGTTCAATTCCGTCGGCCGAGCGCCAGACGCAAACGGGCTTGCACCCTTGGCTGTCTGGATCGCCTCAGCCGTCGTCATGATGGGCCTGGTGACATTGCCTCGCCGCACCGCGGTGTCGTGCTCCAGCTTGTCGATCGCCGGGAACGCGAGCCGGTTGGCTTGGGCGTGAACCCGCCCGCCTCCGCTGCGGGCCGCTGGTCGCAAGATCAATCCCGGTAAGGTGTTTGATCTCACTATTCCTTTGGCCGACGTGGCTGAAGGTTACCGCGCAATGGATGAGCGCCGCGCCATCAAGACGCTTCTTCTTGTCTAGAATAGCCAGTCGGCGCGGGCGGCGCCGGTCATGAGAGGTGCGGATATCCTTGGCTATTCTTCATCGCGGTTCGACGCGAGTGCGTATGGCTAGGTGACGTCGACGCGATGATGGCGCATTTGATCGGCGCAGCGCGTCTATCAGCGGAAACGCTCTAGATTGCGCTGCCCGGGGATACCGCCCAGGGGGCGATGGCGACTATCTCACAGTCCGCCTCGGTGCCGTTTTGCCAGGACTGGACGAGGAAGCGAGCGTCCGCCCCGATCGCTATGATCGGGTGGTGCCAAAGCCCCCGTCGGTAGATCATTCCCTGCGACGCGGTGAACGCGAATGCGGCGAGCGCCGAAATCTCGGGCGTGCCGTCCTCGCTGGTTTGACTGACGATGACGATATGGCCGGCGCCATCCAGCGGAACGATCAGTTGGACCGAATTCACATGCCGCTCGAGCATCGTGATCACCGGGTTCGGCGGCTGCCGCTTCGCTTCGAAAATCGAGGTGACCAGCCGGGATCCGGCTTTGACATCCGCAGCCGCGAGCGCGTGAATGTCGTGCCGGCGCGCCGTGCCGTTATTCGCAGCGCGGCCGGAATCGCCTGCTTCCACCACCCATCCGAAGGGCTCGAAGGCGGCCTTCGTGACCGGCTGAACACGGAGCGGGAGAGGGGAAAGAAGCCCGGCGGTGGGCTGATTGTCTCGCATGGTGCCGATCTCTCTCCGAGGCATTCGGGCGCGCAGAACCCCATGCCATCCATGAGCGCGCCGATGCGCGGCGGTGGAGCCGGTGTAGCTCGAATAGATGGCCCGCGGCTATCCTTCCGGAAGCGTTCACCTCTTCTTTGAGCCTGGGTCCTCGGTGTTCGTAACCGCCCCAGCCGATCGGATTCCGTCCTCAAATGTGCGTGTCCGTGAATTTTCGTCCCGCCGAGCGCCATGCGCAGTCAGACCGCGAGACAGCGGGGACGTTACCGAATTCGGCGCATCGCAAGCCCCGCGCAGCTTAGACCCGAGCTTGCCAATCGCGCCTTGTGACGGCAATCTCAGCTCAGCAAGAGGTTCAGCGGGTGTCTGCCGGAGTATTCTCTCGTCGGGCAACAGGACATGGGAAACTGCCAAATCATGATTATGGACGGTAGGAATGCCGATGCCGGCAACGTGGAGGAGATCGCTCTGCTCGGGCATCGGGCGGGGCTTCTGAGCCGCCGGTCGTTTCTGGTCGGCTCGGCCGTCGGTGTCGGCGCGCTCGGGCTGGGCGGCTGTGCGACGTCCGACGGCATGAGCTTCGCCGAGGCGCAGAAGGTCTACGGGCCGGTGCCCGAAGAGAAGTTCCCGATCCCGGCGGTCGATGTCAGCAAGGTCGATCCGAAATATTTCCGCAAGACCGTGCGCTACGAGACCAAGGAAGCGCCCGGCACGATCATCGTCGATCCCGGCAATTACTATGTCTATCGCGTCGAGGGCGACGGCACCGCCACCCGCTATGGCGCCAATGTCGGCCGCGACGGCTTCCGCTGGAACGGCGACGCCTATGTCGGGCGCAAGTCCGAATGGGCGACCTGGACCCCGCCGAAGGAAATGATCAAGCGCCAGCCCGAGGCGGCGAAATACGCCCGCGGCATGCCGGGCGGCCTCGACAATCCGCTCGGCGCCCGCACGCTCCATCTCTATCAGAACGGCGCCTACACGCTCTACACGATCTATGCGTCGAGCGACCCGGAGACGATCGGCAACGGCATCACCAGCGGCTGCGTCGGCCTGCTCAGCCAGGACATGATCCATCTCTACAACCAGACGCCGGTCAAGACGAAGGTGGTCGTCCTGCCGGCCTAGGCGGCGGCGTCAGCCCCTGATCCTTGCGCTGCCGATGCAGGCAGCGCGAAGGACAGGGGCGTTCATTACAGCCATAGCGATTGTGGCGGGCGATCCCCTTGGAGGTCGACGCCTAGTCCATGGGCGCCCACCGAGCCTCGTTGCTGTCCGCATCTGCGCGCGTGCTGGCGCGGTACGAGCGAAGAGTGCGGGCAAGTCCGGCCTGACCGTCAGCGACCTCGAGCGACGTCCAGGAAGGCTTTGATCGCCTTGTTTTCCTTGCGCTCGCTCAGGCAGATCAGAGATTCCTCCATAAGGATTGGCGGCCCATCGAGAGCGATGCGGGCCAGGCCGCGATCTCCGCGCAGCTCGGCCTCCGAGACAAAGCCGATGCCGGCACCCGACGCAACGATGTCGAGTGCAGCCTCCCGCCCTTCGACCTCGATAGCGTAGCCCAGCCTGACGCCGGTCTCGGCCGCGCGCTGTTCTAGAAGCCGGCGCGTCCGCGAGCCGCTTTCCCGTATCACCAGGGGGAGACCGGCGAGCTCCGCCAGCGCCAGCGACCGGCGCGAGGCAATAGGATGATTGGGTGCGGCGACGGCGATGATCGGCGCCGCATTCAGCGGAATGAACTCGAAATCGCGGTGGGGAGCCATGTCGCCGAGGACGCCGATATCTGCCTCATAGCTCTGCAGTTGCGCCACGATGGTCTCGGTGTTGCCGGCGCTCACCGTTATCCGCACGCCCGGATAGATCTCGCGGAACGCCGTCAGCACCTGCAGGACATGGTGGACGGAATCGGCTGCGAGCCGCAGGGTCCCGAGCCGCAAGGCGCGCGACTCGGAGAGCAGCCCGCGCGCCTGGTCCTCCGCATCGAACAGGCGGTGCGTGATCGCGAGCAGCCTCTCGCCCATCGCCGTCAGGGCGATCTGCCTGTGCTGCCGGCTGAACAGCAGCACGTCATATTCCTCCTCGAGCTTCCGGACCTGATCGGAGATCGCCGGCTGCGTCAGGTTCAACTCGCTCGCGGCGCGCGAAAAGCCGCCGGCGATCGCGACCTSATGGAAAGCACGGAGCTGGACGTAGCGCATGGGGGGATCCGGGCGGGTTGGGACCGAAGGAGGCGATACGGCGATTCCTAATGCAACGATTTAATTTATCAGTCGATCGAAAATAACGATTTTTCAGATGGCCCATCGCCGACGATGATGCCGGCGTCGAAAGCAGTCGCGACGGGATTGACCTGCCGCAACGCCGGTTTATCGCCTCGGCACGGAGCCTCAGGATGTCAGGTCTTTCCGCCAAACTCGTGCATACTGAAGGTGAGTCGAACACCTCGGCAGCGCGCGGCGCCTGGTCGGCGCGGCTCGATGACCCGGCGACGCGTAGCCTGCTGAAGCGGGACGCCGAGGCCTTTCTGCACCAGAGCCTGTCGAGCCCCTGCGTCACGGCGATCGCCAAGGCCGAGGGCATCTGGATCGAGGATACGGCCGGGCGCCGCTACATGGATTTCCATGGCAACAGCGTCCACCATATCGGCTACGGCCATCCCCGGCTGAAGGCTGCGATCAAGCAGCAGATCGACGATCTCTGCTTCGCGCCGCGCCGCTTCACCTGCGAGCCGGCAGTCGAGCTGGCCGAGACGCTCGGCCGCCTTGCACCGGGCGATCTCGGGAAGGTGCTGTTCACGACGGGCGGTTCGGATGCGGTCGAGGTGGCGCTGAAGCTCGCGCGCGCCGCCACCGGGCGCTTCAAGACGCTGTCGTTCTGGGATGCCTTTCATGGCGCGGGCTTCGGCGCCTCGAGCGTCGGTGGCGAGGCGACCTTCCGCTCCGGTATCGCCGGGCCGCTCCTGCCCGGCACGGAGCATGTCGCGCCCTGGGCGAACCATCACTGCGCCTATGGCCATAACAGCCTGGAGGATTCGGCCCGCGCCTGCGCCAGCATGATTTCCTATGTGCTCGGCCGGGAGGGTGATTTCGCGGCCCTCGTCGCCGAGCCGATGCGGGCGACGCCGAACCCGCCGGCGCCCGGCTTCTGGAAGAAGGTGCGCGAAGCCTGTGACCGCCACGGCACGCTGCTGATCTTCGACGAGATCCCGACAGGGCTGGGCAAGACCGGCCGCTTCTTCACCAGCGAACATGACGAGGTGACGCCGGACATCCTCGTCGTCGGCAAGGCGCTGGGCGGCGGCATCCTGCCCATCGCGGCGGCGATCGCGCGGCGCGACCTCGATGTCGCCGGCGACTTCGCGATCGGCCACTACACCCATGAGAAGAACCCGGTGACGACGCGCGCGGCGCTGACCACGATCGCGATCATCCGCGAGGAGGGGCTGCCGGAGCGGGCAGCCGAGCTCGGTGGCCAGGCGATGGACCGTCTGCGCGCCTTCGGCGAAGGGTCGCCTCATGTCGGCGATGTGCGCGGGCGCGGGCTGATGTTCGGCGTCGAGATCGTGACCGACAAGGCGGATATGGCTCCCGACAACGCGCTCGCCGAACGTGTCTACTATCGCTGCCTCGAAGCAGGGCTGAGCTTCAAGATCAGCCAGGGCAACGTGCTGACGCTCTCGCCGCCGCTGGTGATCGCGAAAACCGACCTGGACCGTGCGCTCGACATCGTCGAGGCCGCGATCGCGGCAGGCTGAGGCGCCTCTCTCTCTTCCCTGCGATCGAAAGGGTCCGATATGAAAGCCGTCCGCACGGATCGTGAGCTGGAATGCCCCGACATCGATGCCGGCCTCAGGGCACGTGGCGTCGAGCTCGTCACCTTGCCCGATGGCATCCCGGAGGCCGAGCTGATCGAGGCCGTCGCGGACGCCGAGCTCATCCTGATGTGCTACACGCCCATCACGGCCCGCGTCATCGAGGCTGCGCCGAAACTCAGGGGCATCGTCAAATACGGTGTCGGCATCGATGCGATCGATATCCCCGCCGCTAGCGCGCGCGGCATCCCGGTCGTCAACGTCCCCGAATACGCCGAGGAGACCGTCGCGGAGGGCGCGTTCGCTCTGATGATCGCTCTGGCCAAACGCCTGCCCGAAATCGGCCGCGCCATGGCGGCCGATGGCTGGATCTGGCCCGAACAACGCTGGCTCGGCCGCGACATCGCCGGTGCCACGGTGGGACTCGTGGGTGCCGGCAAGATCGGCCGCAGCATGGCGCGGATGGCGGGGCAGGGGTTTCGCGCCCGCGTGCTGGGCTATGACCCCAATGTCGACCGGGCGACGCTCGCCGCGGCCGGGATCGAGAAAATGGACGATCTCCATGCGATGCTGCGCGAATGCGACTTCGTCTCGCTCCATTGCGTGCTGAGCGAAGCCACGCGTGGATTGATCGGACCCGCCGAGCTCGCCTGCCTGAAGCCCTCCGCGGTCCTCGTCAACGTCTCGCGCGGGGCGCTCATCGACGAGGCGGCGCTGGTCGAGGCAGTGCTTGCGGGCCGCCTCGGGGGCGTCGGGCTCGATGTCTACTCCCAGGAACCGCTGGCGAAGGCAGGGCACGTGCTCAGCCCGCTCTTTGGCCGCGACGACGTCATTCTCTTTCCGCACCTGACCTTTTTCACCGTCGAGGCGATGCGGCGCCTCTCGGACGATACGCTCGCCCGCTGCTTCGAGGTTCTCGACGGGCGGCCGGTCCAGGTGCGCTCGCGTGATCCCCGCCTGCGCGCGCAGCGCGAGAACGTCGCCTTCGCCTGAAGCGCAAGGGATCGCTGAGCCGGCATTCCTGCGGCCGGCGGCTTGAGTTCCGCCGGGTCGGGGGGCAGGCCCGTGCAACTGGCCGGCTATCAAAACCGGATGCCGCCGTTCGGGGCGTTCGAGCGATGGTTCAGGCTGCTTGCGTTGGCTGCGCGCCTTGTTTGCCGCGCTGCGGTTGAACCCGGCCGTGTCCGCTCGATTGCCAAGCACGAATCAACGATATGTGGCAGATTATGGTCGCTTCACCTGCCGACCAGGATTTTTGGCCTCGTTTCCATGACCCGCGACATCGCTGCGCGACGGCATCACATCATCCTCGAAAGTCTCGAAAGACTGGAAACGATCAGCGTCGAGGAACTTGCCCGATCGCTCGACGTCTCCCGCGAGACGATCCGGCGAGACCTCAAGGCGTTGTCGGCCGAGGGACTGCTATCGGTCGTTCACGGCGGAGCGATCCGAGCCGAGCGCTCGGAAGCATCCTTTGCCAGCCGCCGGGCCGTGAACCGTGCAGGCAAGGAACTGATCGCCAATCTCGCCGCCTCCATGCTTGGCGATGGCGTGACCATCTTGCTCGATTCCGGCACCACGACCGAAGCGGTGGTGCGCGCGCTGGTGCGATCGGACCGAAAGCGACTGGTCGTGCATACGACTTCGCTCGAGAATGCGCGGCTGGCCAGCCGGCTACCGGGCGCCCGCGTTTTCCTGATCGGTGGCGAATTCGATCGCAACGAGGACGCAACCTCGGGCGCCGAAGCCCTGCGGGCGATCGGACGGCTCTCGGCGGATTTCTCCTTCGTCAGCGTCGGCGGCGTTGACGCGGAGGGACGGCTGACTGACTACACGCGAGCCGGAGCGGCCATCCGAAGCGCGCTCCTGAGCAATGCAGAGCAAGGTTTCCTGATGGCGGACAGCAGCAAGTTCGGCCTTGTCCTGCCGAGCCGGATCGGCGGTGACGCGACCTTCGCGGGTCTGCTGCTCGACCGGCTTCCTCCGGATCCGATCGCCTCCAATCTGACGAAGAACGGAGTTCGCCTGCTCGTTTCCTAATTTGCCCGTTTTGTGGTTTTTTGTTGTTTTATGAATTTTGCCCGCTAAGCTGCCTCCATCGCGGAGGCGCTCATGTCCATTCCCACCCAAGCTCGCGTTGTCATCATCGGTGGCGGTATCGTCGGCTGCTCTGTCGCCTATCATCTGACCAAGCTCGGCTGGCGCGACGTGCTCCTGCTCGAACAGGGGCGCCTGTCCTCGGGCACCACCTGGCACGCGGCCGGTCTGGTCGGGCAGCTGCGCAGCCAGTCGAGCATGACGCGCCTGATCCGCTATTCGACGGAGCTCTACGCCTCGCTCGAGCAGGAGACCGAGCTCGCCACGGGCTGGAAGCGCTGCGGCTCGGTTTCGGTCGCACGCACGCCGGAGCGCATGACGCAACTGCGCCGGACCATTTCGGCGGCGCGCGCTCAGGGCGTGGAAATCGAGGAACTGAGCCCGAAGGAGGCCGGCGACAAATGGCCGGTGATGCGCACCGACGATCTCGTCGGCGGCGTCTGGCTCCCCGGCGACGGCAAGGCCAACCCGGCCGACATCACCCAGGCGCTGGCGCGCGGTGCCCGTAACGGCGGCGCAATCGTGCGCGAAGGTATCCGCGTCACCGGCATCGAGACCGAGAAGGGACGGGTGAGGGCGGTGCACACCGACCACGGCCGGGTCGAGTGCGAGGTCCTCGCCATCTGCGCGGGGCAGTGGACGCGTGCGGTCGGACAGATGTGCGGCGTGTCGGTGCCGCTGCATTCGGCCGAGCACATGTATATCGTCACCGGCAAGATCGAGGGCGTGACGCCGGACCTGCCCGTGATGCGCGATCCCGATGGCTACACCTACTACAAGGAGGAGGTCGGCGGTCTCGTCATGGGCGGCTTCGAGCCCGATGCGAAACCATGGGGCATGGACGGGATCCCCCATCCGTTCGAGTTCCAGCTCCTGCCCGACGACTGGGATCAGTTCTCGATCCTGATGGAGAACGCGCTGCAGCGCGTGCCGGCGCTGGAGACGGCCGAGATCAAGACCTTCCTCAATGGCCCCGAGAGCTTCACGCCAGACAATAACTTCCTTCTGGGCGAGGCCCCGGAAGTGGCGGGCATCTATATCGGCGCCGGCTTCAACTCGATGGGCATCGCCTCCGGCGGCGGTGCCGGAAGGGCGCTCGCCGAGTGGATCGTCGCGGGAGAGGCGACGAGCGATCTCTGGCCCGTCGACATCCGCCGCTTCGCCGATTTCAACAACAATCCGGCCTGGCTGAAGGATCGCATCAAGGAGACGCTGGGCCTCCACTACGCCATGCCCTGGCCGAACCGCGAGCTCGATACCGCAAGGCCATTCCGGCGCTCGCCGCTCTATGAACGTCTTGCAGCCAAGCGGGCTGTCTTCGGTTCCAAGATGGGCTGGGAGCGCGCGAACTATTTTGCCCGCAACGAGGATGAGCGCACGATCCGCTATTCATTCGGACAGCAGAACTGGTTCGAGACGGTCGCGGCCGAGCACCGCGCCTGCCGCGAGGCGGCGGGGCTCGTCGACATGAGCAGCTTCGCCAAGTTCCTGCTGCAGGGGCCGCAGGCCGAAGCGGCGCTGCAGCGCCTGGCGGCCAACGATGTCGCCGTGCCGGTCGGCACCTCCGTCTACACCGCCTTGCTCAACGCGCGCGGCACTTTCGAGAGCGATCTCACCGCCGCCCGCATCGGGCCCGACACCTATCTCCTTCTCACCGGCACGGCTCAGGCGACCCGCGACGCGCACTGGATCAGGCGCCAGCTCCCGGAGGGGGTGACGCTGACGGATGTGACCTCGGCCTATGCCGTGCTCTCCCTGGCCGGCCCGAAGGTGGTGGAGATCCTCGGCCGCGTCTCGCCGGCCACCTTCGACCTAGCCGAATTCCCGGCCAACGCGATCCGGCAGGTCACGATCGGCTATGCCACGAGCTGGGCCTGCCGCCGCTCCTATCTGGGGGATGGCTTCGAGCTCTATGTTCCCGTCGAATTCGCGCCCGCCATCTACGATGCGCTGCACGAGGCCGGTGCCGATCTCGGCCTCGTCGACGTCGGATACTATGCGGTCGACTCGCTGCGCATCGAGAAGGGCTTCCGCGCCTGGGGCCGCGAGCTGACGCCGGACGTCAATCCGTATGAGGCCGGCCTCGGCTTCGCCGTGAGGCTGGACAAGGGCGATTTCCTCGGCCGCAGCGCACTCGTCGCGGCCCGCGCAGCTCCGCGCACCAAGCGGCTGATCGCGCTCGTCGGCCCCCGTCCGGATGGTCAGATGGCCTGGGGCGGTGAGGCGATCCTGGCCGATGGCAAGCCGGTCGGCGAGATCACCTCGGCGGCGTTCGGCGCGACCGTCGACGGCATCGTCGCGCTCGGCTGGGCCGAAAGCCATGAGCCTATCGACCAGGCGTGGCTCGATGGGCGGAACTGGACGATCGACCTCGCGGGCACGGCAATACCCGTCACCGCCAGCCTCGCTGCGCCGCTCGACCGCAAGCCGGTGCGCGGAGTGCGGGCATGAGCGATCACGCCCTTCTCGCCAGCCATGCCCCGGGACATCGTCGTGCAGAAGCCTGCCCGCATCCTCACCCTTTCCTGCGAGGACCGGCCCGGCATCGTGCACGCCGTCAGCGGGGTGCTCTACCGGCACGGCTGCAACATCCTGGAGAGTGCGCAGTTCAGCGATCCGCGCCATGGCCGCTTCTTCATGCGCGTCGCCTTTGCCGCGGGCGAGCGCTTCGACGATGCCGCCTTCCGACGCGAATTCGACGGTGTCGCCGGAACCTTCCGCATGAGCTGGGACGCCATCGACGCAACGCGCCCGCAACGCGTCGTCCTGATGGTCTCGCGCTTCGGCCATTGCCTGAACGATCTGCTCTTCCGCCAGGCAACGGGGAATCTCAACATCGCGATTCCCGCCATCGTCTCGAACCACCGTGATTTCGAGCCGCTCGCGAAGAACTACGGCATTCCCTTTCACTATCTGCCCGTCACGGCGGCGACCAAGGCGGAGCAGGAGGCAAAGCTGCTGGAGATCGTCGCGCAGACCGAAGCGTCGCTGGTCGTGCTCGCCCGTTATATGCAGGTGCTCTCCAACGACCTCTGCCGCGCTCTCGACGGGCGGGCGATCAACATCCATCATTCCTTCCTGCCGAGCTTCAAGGGCGCCAAGCCTTATCATCAGGCCTATGAGCGCGGCGTGAAGCTGATCGGAGCGACCGCGCATTACGTGACCCCAGATCTCGACGAGGGGCCGATCATCGACCAGGACGTCGCCCGGGCCGATCATTCGCTCGCGCCCGACGATCTCGTCAGCGTGGGCCGCGACATCGAGGCCGTCGTCCTGGCGCGCGCCCTGCGCCTGCACATCGAACGGCGGGTGATGCTGGCCGGTCGACGCACGGTCATCTTCCGCTAGGAACCTTGTGTCATCGGTGCGACAGGGCGGTTCCGGTCCGCAAGGCATGGGCCCAGTCGCTGCGCCCGTTCTCCTCGGCGCGACGCGCCGAGCGCTCCCAATCATAGCTGACGAGGTGAAGTTCCGCAGCGATGCCGCCCTCATTCGTGACGACCGCGCAGCGGGCATGAGGCGTATCGGTTTCGGCGACATGAGGCGGCCCATCCGAACGATAGGCCGGATTTCCTACGCTACCCGGGTTCAGGACGACCGTGCCGGAGCGCAGCCGCGCCACCCGAGGCAGATGGCTGTGCCCGCACAGCATCAGCGGCGCGGTTCTGCCGGCAAGGCGCTGCTCGATCGCCGTAAGCCGAGCCGGCATGAGACGGCCGTCACGGACCTCTTCCATCAGATAGCTTTCGTCGCACCCGGGACTGGCGTGGAAGCAGAGCGCCTCTTCCAATCGGACCTCTTCCGGCAGTCCCGCCAGCCAGCTTCGTGCCTCGGCGTCGAGCGCGCGCCATGCAAAGCTCTCCGACGAGCCGAGGCCGTCAGGGGATCGGGCCGCCATGGCGCGGTCGTGGTTGCCGCGGACATGGCTCAGCGCACGCGAGCGAAGCAGGGCAACGGTATCGACCGGCCAGAGTGGCCCCGAGGCGCAGTCACCGAGATTGACGATGTGGTCCACGCCCAGCGCGTCGAGCCTCGACAGCACCGCCTGGAGGGCGGGCAGGTTTCCGTGAATATCGGCAATGACGCCAAGGCGCACGTTGGCTTCCTATGGTTGGGCGTGTGAGTGCCCACGGGGTACTGCATGCGAGGCAGGCCGACGAAATCGGCGCCCGATCGGGCAGGCTGCAAGTGCCCTCACTCCGCTGCCCGCAAAAGGCGGCTTCCCATGAGGGCTCCCCTCTGCTCGAGAAGTCCGTGCACGGTTGCTGCGATATGAGCGTCGATCCGCTTGAGGTCCCGCGCGATATCGAGCTGCAGAGCGCTGACGATCACGGCTTCGCGGCTGCCGGTGCGCATCTCGGCGAGATGGGCCTCGATCGCGCCTCGCTCCAGTTCGCGAAAGGTTTCCTTCTCGCGCACGATCCGGCGCGCCGTCGCTTCGTCCTGCGAGATGAAGACCGTGAGCGCCAGGCGCAGATGATCCCGCAACCTGTCGTGGGTATCGGCGATGCGGCCGAGTGCTTCCTCGGGCAATCGGCGCTGATCGCGGATGCGCTTGCCGGCCATCTGCATCAGATTCTTCTCGATGATGTCGCCGATATGCTCGAGATTGATCGCCAATGTCAGCACCTCCGATAGCCGGTGCTCGTCGGATTCCGACAGCGTCTCATGCGCAATCGCGCCCACATAGAGCTGGATCTGGTTATAGAGGTTGTCGAGCACGTCGTCGGTCCGGCTCACTTCGGCCACCCGAGCCGGATCGTCGCCATCGAACGCCATCAGAGACGTCTTCAGCATCTCGTCGACGACATCCGCCATGCGCAGCACTTCGCGGGTCGCGTTGGCGAGCGCGATCGTCGGTGTCGTGAGCGCTGCGATATCGAGATAGCGCGGGCGCGATGGGTCCGCTTCCGGAGCGGGATCGGGCAGCAGCCGCGTCAGAATGCCCGCGAAAGCCGGCAGCGGGACAAGGAAGAGCGCGGCCATCGCGATGTTGAAGGCAAGGTGGAACAGCGCTGCCGATTGCGCCGGATGGCTCGCGAACCGCTCCGCAAGCGGTGTGAGCACGGGCAGAAGCAGCAGGCCAGCCGCGCAGCCCAGAATGCGGTTGACGAGGTTGCCCACCGGCACGCGCCTGGCCGCGGCATTCCCGTTCATGGCCTGAACAAGGGGATTGAGTGCCGTGCCGAGATTGCAGCCCAGCACCATCGCCAGCATGGTCTGGGTTCCGACGATCCCGGTCGCAGCGAGGCTCATCACGATCAAAATTGCCGCGAGGGAGGAATGGGCGGCAAAGCTGAGCACCGCGGCCAGGAGCAAGGCAATCAGCGGATCGCCAGAGAGCGAGCCGAGAACCGTGCGCAGCACCTGCGAGTGCTCAACCGGCGCCATGGTGCCCTGCATCAGGCGCAAGGACAGCAACATCAGGCCCAGTCCGAAGAGCGCCTTCGCCATTTCGTTGGCTGCCAACCGGCCGAAGCGGCGCATGCCGGCATAGCCGAACAGGAGCAGGAGCGGCACCATGATGCTCGTGTCGAAACCGACGAGCTGGACGATCAGCGTCGTTCCCACATTGGCGCCGAGCATCATCGCCAATGCCGGCGCCAGCGCGATCAATCCGGCGCCGGAGAACGAGGCGATCATCATCGCGGTCGCTGTGCTGGATTGAAGTCCGGCCGTCACCAGCAGCCCTGCGCAGAAGGCCTTCCAACGACTGTCGAGACCGGTGGCCAGCAGCGCTCGCAAGCGGCTGCCGAATGCGGCCGATACCCCCGCCGTCACCAGTTGCACGCTCCAGAGCAGCAGGGCGACCTCGCCGGCGAGCGCAAGCAGGATCTGGGTCGGCGTCTGCCCTGCCATGATCGCGTTCTCCCGCGCGCCGCTAGCGTTGCCGCCAGTGCTGCAGTCGGCCGAAGACCAAGCGGTCGAGGCCGGCATGGGCGAGCTTCACGGCAATGGCCGTGAACATGATGATGCTCGCCATGCCGGCCGCCGACGCCATGGCGCCCGCCTCGTCCATGTGAACGATCGCGATGGAGGCGAGCTTGGTGTCGGCGCCATAGAGGAAGATCACGGCAGAGACCGTGGTCAGTGCATTGACGAAAACATAGACCGCTATGTCCAGGATCGCCGGCATGCAGATCGGCGCGGTCACCCGCCGGAACGTCGACCAGAACGGCACCTTGAGCGAAGCGGAAACCGACTCGAACTCGCTGTCGAGCTGCTTCAGGCTCGTCAGTGCTGTGATGTGCCCGACAGTGTAGAAATGGGCGATGGTGTTGATCACGAGGATCGTCAGCGTCCCGTACAGGAAGCCGAGCGGATTCCAGCCCGCATTGAAGAAGAAGACGTAGCCCAGGCCGAGCACCAGCCCGGGCACGGCCATCGGCAGCATCGCCAGAAACTGGGCGAAGGCGCGCAGCCGCGGAAACAGCTTCACCTTCTCGATCAGATAGGCGCCGGTGAAAATCAGCGCCGTGCCGATCACCGCCGTCAGAGACGCGAGCAGCAACGAGTTTCCATAGGTCTTCCAGCCGTCCGGCTCGACCGCGGCGAAGTCGTAATTGCTCAGCGTCAGGGACAGGTTGTAGGGCCAATATTTGACGAAGGAGCCCCAGAAGGCGATCGCGTAGGGGCTGACGATCGCGAAAGCGATCACGCCGACGAAGCCGAGCAAGGCGAGATCGCGGCGCCGGTCTGGGTGCGGCACATAGGGAACGGCGCGGGCGGAGAGCATGGCGCCCTGGCGCCGCTGCACCACACGATCGACGAAGAAGGCGAGCACTGCCGGGACCAGCAGGATGATGCCGACCACGGCGCCCATCGGGAAATTCTGCTGGCCGACGACCTGCTTGTAGGCGTCGGTCGCCAGCACGTTGAACTGCCCGCCGATCACCTTGGGAATGCCGAAATCGGTGACGACCAACGTGAAGACGACGAAGACGGCGCTGATCACGCCGTAGCGCGCGCCCGGGAGGGTGATCGTCCGGAAAATGCGCCAGCGCGACGTGCCCATCGCCTCCGCCGCTTCGCGCAGCCGGCCGTCCGAAAGTGCGAGCGCCGTGACGAGGATCAGCATGGCGTGCGGAAAGCTGTAGAGCGCCTCCGCCGCGATGATGCCGACCGGGCCGTAGAGCGAGGCGCCCATCATCCAGGACTTGAGCAGCCCCTGGTTGCCGAAGACATAGATCAGCGCGAGGCCCGAAAGCAGAGACGGCGCGAAGACCGGGATCATCGCCGCCGCATAGAAGACGCCCTTCGCCGGAATGCAGCTGCGGCGCAGCGCATAGGCATAGAGAAAGGCGAGCGGCACTACGATCACCGTGGTCGCACTGGCGACCGCGAGGCTGTTGAGCAGAGAGAAGAACAGCGTCGGCGTCGTCGCATAGCTGACGAAATTCGCCAGCCCGACAAAGCGCCCCTGCGTATCCTCGAGACTCTTGGAGAGGAGCGCCCAGAGCGGCAGGGCGATGATGAGGACCAGCACCGCGCAAAGCGCGACGATCAGAACCGCGGCGACATGGCGCTCGCTGATCCGCACCGGCGATACCTTCACGGACGCATCGATCATCGTCAGCGGCGGGGCGAGGTCGCTCATCGTCCGCCCCCCGCAAAGACGTGCAGGGCCTCAGGCGGAAAGGCGACGGCGCGCACCTGTCCCGCGGTGATGCCGAGATCGCGCATCGCATTGGCCGAGAAATCGGCTGCGATCCGGGTCGAACGGGAGCCGGTCGGCTCCAGATGCGCCCGGCAGTAGGAGCCGAGGAAAGACAGGTCCCCGATCCGCGCTTCGAAGCGGTTCGGCGTATCGTCACCGATGCTGCGGGTGCGAACCTCCTCCGGCCGCATCGCCAGCCGCACCGGCGTTCCCACGGCGAAGGGGGCCGCATTGGCGACGAGCAGGTCGAGTTCGTCCACACGGACCCGGCCGGGCCCCGTCACGATCGCATCCATGAAGGTCATGTGCCCGACGAAATCGGCGACGAAGGGGGTGGCGGGGCGCCGGTAGATCTCCTCCGGCGTGCCGACCTGCTCGACGGCACCGTCCCGCATCACGACGATGCGGTCAGCCATCGCAAGCGCTTCCTCCTGATCGTGCGTCACCATGATCGTGGTCACGCCGAGCCGCTGCTGCAGCGATCGCATTTCGTCGCGCAGGCGCAGCCGGACCTTGGCGTCGAGGGCGGAGAGCGGCTCGTCGAGCAGCAGCAGTTCCGGCGAGGTGGCAAGCGCGCGCGCCAGCGCCACCCGCTGCTGCTGCCCACCTGAAAGCTGAATCGGGTATTTCTTGCCCTGGTCCGGCAGGCCGACGAGCGTCAGCAGCTCCTCGACACGGCGGGCGATGTCGCCGGAGGAGCGACGCCGGTTGACGAGACCGTAGCCGATATTGTCGGTGACGGTGAGATTGGGGAAGAGCGCGTAGGATTGGAAGACGATCCCGAAGTCGCGCTCCGACGGGCTTGCCCGCGACACGTCGCGCCCGCCCATATGGATGGTGCCGCCATCCTGCTGGTCTAGGCCGGCGATGGCCCGCAGCAATGTCGTCTTGCCGCAGCCGGACGGCCCGAGAAAGCAGACGAACTCGCCGCGGCGGATGTCGAGATCGATATCGTGCAACGCCCGAAACGCGCCGTAATTCTTGGCGAGGGCTCGGATCGAGAGGAATGGGGCCGTAGTCGTGGACATCGTGCCGACCTTCATCTGAACAGGCAGTGATCAGGCTCGCGTGCAACGGCGAAGCCGCTCTCTTGCGTCTTGCACAGACCATGCCGCCAGCCGCTTGCGCGGGCCGGCGGCATGGCAAGGCTCAGTTCTTCGGCGCCGCCTTGGACTCGTAGCGCTTCGACCATTCGGCGAGCACGCGCTCGCGATTGTCGGCCATCCAGGTCAGGTCGTTTTTGATCATCCCCGCCTCGGCATTGGCAGGATAGTTCGCCGGCTTGTTCTCGACACCCGGCGCAGCCACGATGGCGTAGGTCTTCGAGTAGAGTTCGTTCGCCTCCTTGGTCGTCGACCAGTCGGCGATCTTCTTGGAGACGGAGAGGTTCTTGCTACCCTTGACGATGGCGCTGGCTTCCATTTCCCAGCCCACGCCTTCCTTCGGAATCACGACCTCGATCGGCGCGCCTTTGCTCTTCTCGGAAGCGCCGCGCATGTCGAGCGCCAGACCGATGGTGCGCTCGCCGCGCGCCGCCTGCACGCAGGGCGCGGAACCCGAATGCAGATATGCCGCGATGTTCTCGTGCAGCCCGTCCATGAACTTCCAGCCCTCGGCCTCGCCCATGCTCTGCAGCCAGCCGGCGACCATCAGATAGCCGGTGCCGGAGGAGGCCGGATGGGGCATCACGATCTTGCCCTTGAAAGCCGGGTTGAGCAGGTCCTTCCACGAGCTCGGCACGGGCACGCCCTTGGCCTCGGCGGTATTGTAGCAGACCACGCCGAGATAGGCGTCCATGCCAGTCCAGGTATAGGGGCTGTTGGCATCGCGGAACACCGGCTTCAGCGCATCGGCGCCGGCCGGCTTGTAGGTTTCCAGCAGCCCGGCCTTCTCGAACATGAGCAGGCTCGATGCGGCCAGGCCCATCACCATGTCCGCTCGCGGATTGTCCTTTTCGGCCAGGAAGCGGGCGGTGATGACGCCTGTGGAGTCGCGGACCCAGACGACCTCCGCTTCGGGCACTGCCTTCTCGATCGAGGCCTTGAACGGCCCGAGTTGGTCGTTCTCCAGCGCGGTGTAGATCGTCACCTTCGTCTTTTGGGCCTGCGCGGCGCCGGGAAGCGCGAGTGCGAAAGCGCCGATAACACAGGAAGCAAGCCAGCTCTTCATTGTTCTCATCCCCTCGTTATGTTCAGTTTGGGCACTCTTGCGGCGCTTCATTCCCCTGGATTTGGAAAAGCCGGCGGGTCGAGCCGCCGGCTTTGGTCTTTCTTCGTCTTCAAGCGGTCCAGGGCATCGACCAGGTCTTGACGTTTGTGAAGGATTTCATGGCTTCGACGACGCCCTCCTTGTAGCCGAGGCCGGAATCCTTGATGCCGCCAAAGGGAGACATCTCGATGCGGTAGCCGGGAACCTCCCAGAGGTTCACGGTGCCGACCTCCAGCTCCGCGACGAAGCGCTGGATGTAGTCGTAGCGGTTGGTGCAGATGCCGGAAGAGAGACCATAGGCGGTCGAGTTCGAGATCCGGATCACCTCGGCGATGTCGTCGGGCACGCGCACGATCGGGATCACCGGGCCGAAGGTCTCCTCGTGCACCAGTTCGCAGTCATAGGGGATGCGGTCGACCACCGTCGGGTGGAACAGCGCGCCCTCGGCCCTCTTGCCGTAGAGCACCTCGGCCCCCTTCGTCACGGCATCGTCGACGCGGGCCTGGAAGAGCGCGGCCGAGCGGGCGTTGATAACGGTGCCGACATCGGTCTGCGGGTCCATCGGGTCGCCGCATTTCAGCTTCCTGGCCTTCTCGACCACCAGCTTGGAGAAGGCGTCGGCGACGCTCTCGACCACCAGGATGCGCTTCACCGCCGTGCAGCGCTGGCCGGAGTTCTTGGTCGCGCCGGTGACGGCGAGCTCGGCCGCCTTGTCGAGATCGGCATCCTCCATGACGATCAGCGGGTCGTTGCCGCCGAGCTCGAGCACGATGCGCTTGTAGCCGGCATTGGCGGCGATGTGCTTGCCGACCCTGACCGAGCCGGTGAAGGTCACCAGGTCCGCATCGGGATCGGTAATCATCGCGTCGCCCATGGTTGAGGGGTTGCCGGTGACGACCGAGAGCATCTCCGGCGGCAGCCCGGCCTCGTAGAGCACGTCGGCCAGCGCCAGCGCGGTCAGCGGGGTCAGTTCGGTCGGCTTCAGCACGAGACGATTATTGGTCGCGATCGCCGGGGCCAGCTTGTGGCTGACCATGTTGAGAGGGTGATTGAAGGGCGTGATCGCCGAGATCACGCCGAGCAGCGGCTGGCGCGTCGTGAAGATCTTGCGCGCCTTGCCGTTCGGCGAGATGTCGCAGGAGAACATTTCGCCATCGTCCTTGATGGTGAGCTGCGCGGCGAAGGACCAGACGTCATAGGCGCGGCTGGCCTCGTAGAGCGAGTCCTTCCAGCATAGCCCGGCCTCGGCCGTGATCAGCTTCGCGAACAGCTCCTTGCGGTCGCGCAGCAGCTCGGCTGTCTTCTGCAGGATCTGCTGGCGCTCGTAGCGCGTCAGCTTCGGCTTGAAGGCCCTGGCCTGCGCGAAGGCCTCCCGGACATGTTCGGGGCGGGCGGCTGGAATGAGGCCGACGACACTGTCGTCATAGGGGTTGCGGACCTCGACCATGTCGTCTGCCGAGACCAGCTTGCCGGCGATCCGCATCGTCTCGCGCCGCACCGGCGGCTTCACCGTCGCGTTCATCTCAGTTCACCAGGTTCAGGGCGACGTCGAAGACGTCGAAATTGCGCAAGGTCCGGCCCTGCGGCACGGTGATCGGCCGGTTGGCGATCATCGGCACGCGCTGCTCAGTGATGCCGCCATGGGAGCGCAGCGGCTCGGTCAGGCCGGAGAGATCGTGCCTGTCGGGCGAGGTGCCGATCACCTTCTGGCGCGTCGAGACGACCACGACATCGCCGATCCGGTCGGCCGGCAATTCGAAGCGCTCGCAGGCTTCCGCCGAGGTCACCGCCAGCGCGATGCCGTCGATGCCGGAGATGCGGGCAGCGACCTCGGACTGGTCGGCACCATCAGGCAGATAGACCGTGGCGAAGGAGCCGAGCGCGCCATGATGGACGACATAGGGGTCGGTGATCGGCAGGATCACGCGCATCGTGCCCTTGCCGTACCATTCGTCCATCAGCGTTTGCAGATAGACCACATCCGGCTCGCCGTTCGGCAGGTGCTTGTCGTTCATGCCGTGGTCGGCGGTGATGACCAGCGTGCAGCCGAGCGCATCGAGCTTGCCGACATAGCCGTCGAACATGGCATAGAAGGAGTCCGCCATCTCCGAGCCGGGCGCCGCCTTATGCTGCACATAGTCGGTGGTCGAGAGGTACATCAGGTCCGGCTTGAAGCTGTCCAGCAGTTTGACGCCGGCGGCGAAGACGAACTCCGAGAGATCGGCCGAGTAGACGGATGGCACCGGCATGCCGACGAAATCGAGCACGTCCGCGATGCCGTTCTCCGCCTTGTTGGCCTTGTCGGCTTTCTCCGAGGAGAAGGCGATCGCCGTGCCGCTGGTAAAATCGAGGCCCTTGCCCAGCAGGGTGCGCAGCTTGTCCTTGGCGGTGACCATCGCGACCTTGAAGCCGGCCTTCTGGAACGCGGCCAGGATGGTCGGCGCCCGCAGGAAGCGGGCATCGTTCATCATCACCTCTTCCTTGGCCTCGCGGTCGTAGAAGAAGTTGCCGGCGATGCCGTGCACGGCCGGCGGGCGGCCAGTGATGATCGAGAGGTTGTTCGGGTTGGTGAAGCTCGGGATTACCGAATAGGCGTGAGTGCTGGCGCCGGTCTTCATGATCCGGTCGAGGTTCGGCGTCAGCCCCTTGGCGCTGGCAGCCTCGATATAGGCCGGCTCCGAGCCGTCCATGCAGATCACCACCGTCGGACGCTGCGGCCGCGCATATTCGCGACCATTCACAACGACATCCGCGCCGATCTTCGTGTGCATTGTCATCGCTGGATCCTCACGCTGCCGACTTCAGGCCGACGCCCATCTCGGCCAGGACGTCCGAGACCGTGGCGACGAAGGCCTTCATGTCCTGCGCACCGAGGGCGCCGATGCAGCCGATGCGGAAGCTGTCGGCGACGGTCAGCTTGCCAGGATAGATCACGTAGCCGGCATCCTTCAGCGTGTCGTAGAAGCGCTGGAAGACGAAGTTCTTGTCCTCAGGCATGTGGAAGGTGACGATGATCGGCGCCTGCCGGGCCGCCGGCAGCAGCGTCCGGAAGCCGAGCTCCTGCATGCCCTCGATCAGGATGCGCGCATTGTCGGCATAGCGCTCGCCGCGCCCGGCGACGCCGCCTTCCGCCCAGAATTCCTGCAGCGCCGCATGGAACGCGACGATGACATGGATCGGCGGGGTGAAGCGGTACTGCCCGGTGCGTTCGAAGGTCGCGTGCTGATCGTGGAGGTCGAGCACGAGCGTGGTGGCGTTGCCTTTCGTCTCGGCCAGGGCGCTCCGGCGGGCAATGACGAAGCCGAGACCGGGCACCCCCTGGATGCACTTGTTCGAAGAGGCGGCCACCGCATCGAAATAGACCTCCCGGCTGTCGAGCGGCAGCGCCCCGAAGGCGCTCATCGAATCGATCAGCAGGCGCCTGCCATGGCGCTTGACCAGCGCCGCCACGGCCTCGATCGGGTTGCGGATGCCGCTCGTCGTTTCGCAATGCACCACGAAGACATGGCTGATCGCGGCATCGGCGACGAGCATTCGGTCGACCTCGGCGAGGTCGGGCGGCATGTCCTCGGCAGTCTCGTGGACGGCGACATCGCGACCCGCGATCTCGAGGATGCGCTTGGCGCGCTGGCCATAGGCGCCGTTGATCAGGATCAGAACCTTGCCGCCGCGAGGCACGAAGCTCGTCAGCATGGCTTCGACCGCGAAGGTGCCCGAGCCCTGCATCGGCACGGTGACAAAGCTGCCCTCGCCATGGATGACCTTCGGAAGCTCCTCCATCACGGCCTTGTTGATGCCGACAAAGGTGGCGTCCCGTGAGCCCCAGTCATGCACCATGGCCTCCTTGATCGCCTTGCTGGTCGTCAGCGGTCCGGGCGTGAGGAGGAGGGGATCACCGGTCTCTGAAACGGCGGGGCGGCGGGCGTGGACCATGTCGATCTCGCTTTTTGCGTTGCAGCGGATGGCGAAACGGTAGGGCGAGATTTGACATAGCTCCAATACATCTTATCCATGCGATCCATAGAGGGTGTCTATGTCATGGCGATCAGCTATTCCGGCTTGTCGGCGTTCCACGCGGTGGCGGAAGCCGAGAGCTTTACCGGCGCCGCCAAGGCGCGCCATGTCAGCCAGCCGACACTCTCGGCGCAGGTTCGCACGCTCGAGGACGCCTATGGCGTGCGCCTGTTCGATCGCGTCGGCCGAAAGACCAGGCTCACCCCGCTCGGCCAGAGCCTCTTTGTCATCACGGCCCGGCTGTTCTCCGCTCAGGACGAGGCGCAATCGCTTCTTGCCGGCAGCCGAACGCTGCAGCGTGGGCACCTACGCATTGCCGCCGACAGCGCCACCCATGTCATGGCCGCGCTCGCACGGATGCGCGAAAGCTACCCCGGGTTGACGTTCTCGCTGACGATCGGAAATTCGTCCGAAGTCGTCGACCAGATCATGGATTTTGCCGCCGATGTGGCGATCACCGCGCGGCAGAGCTCGGATCCGCGCCTCCATACGGTGAAGCTGCGCTCGGACCGGCTGATCGCTTTCGCATCGAGCGACCACCGCCTGTCGCAGCACGACAGCATCCCGATCGAGGCCTTCGCGGGCCAGGACATCGTGTTGCGGGAACGCGGCTCGATCACGCGCGAGACGTTCGAGGCCCGCCTGTCCGAGGCCGGAATCAAGCCGGCGAACCTGCTCGAGGTCCAGTCGCGCGAGGCGGTGCGCGAGGCCGTCGCCGCCGGATTCGGCATTGGCGTGATCTTCGAGGCGGAGTTCCGGTCCGATCCCCTGCTGAAGCGGCTGATCATCACCGGCGCCGATTTCTCGGTCGGCGAATATGCGGCTTGCCGTGCCGAGCGCCGGCGCATTCCGCTGGTGCGCGGCTTCTTCGAGACGGTCCAGGACTTCGTCGAGGCCGAAGCCATGATGGCGCGCTGAGGTCAGGCAAGCCGCATCGGCGCAAGCGCGGCGACGATGAAACCGCAGGCGACCAATCGCGACGTCTGCAACGGCTCTTTCAGCCAGAGACGTTGCCCCCAGGCTTTATCCGGCTCCGAGTTCGATTCCGGCAGTTTTGTCGCCGCCGAGTACCGGGCTGTAGGGCACATGCATGGCATTCAGCGACCGCCAATCGCCTCAAGCCATGTTGAAACCGCGACCGCCCCACCATCCGGGGAACCGAGGGCACGATCTCCAAGATAACTCGCCCGCCCAAGGCGCGGCCGCATTGCAGCCGTAGCTTTCGCGCCGGCCGTGGCAGCTTCGGCTGCCAGCCTCCAGGCTTGGGCCGGAGGTAAATTCCGGCGAACCGCGTCGGCCAGGGCCTCCGCGGCGGGCACAAGAGCATCGAGCATCGTCCTGTCCCCCGGTCGTGCGCCGCCCAGCTCCGACACAGCTTCGACGCCTTGTGCAAAGGCGTCAGACCAATCGCCCAGGCTGGTGCTCGGCCCTGCGGCAAGGCGGCGCGCTGCTCTCAAAAGACCTATCGCATAGAACGGTCCCGAACTGCCGCCGATCGCGCGACGCAGTTCTTTTGCGAGAAGGGAGAGCACAGCTGCGGCGCTGTCGGATTTGTCTGCATTGCAGGAAGCACGGATAGCGTCTGCGGCGCGGCACATGCTCACGCCGAGATCTCCATCTCCCGCCTTCCTGTCCAGCTCCGTCAGTTGCGGCTCAGCCGCTTCCAACGCCGTCGCGCAAGCGAGCGCTGCCGTTCGCACCAAAGCTCCCAGGCTGTCCGACGAGGCCATTCCTTCTTCAGCAGAGCCCACATCGCTCGACGTTGCTATTGCTATCGTCTGCGAAAGTGCTCCCGGCCCTGGCCATGACAGTGCCTGTGTCGCAGAATCAAACAGATCCAGTCGCTCCTCATCGACAGCGATGACGGAAAGCGAGAATCCGGGCATTTCGAGCGCACTTAACAAGGTGCCAGCCCAGGCGCGTTCGACCTTCAGCCCCTGCTCGCGCAAATAGGCGAGTGCGCGGCGGGCGATGACGGACAGCTCCATCTGCGTCGTGCCACCCAGGTTATTGATGAGCACCGCAACGCGCCCGCCCGCCGGATAGCCGCCATCGTCAAGGATCAAACTCAACAACCGGTCGGTGATGGCGTCGGCCGAGTCGATCTTCTGCCGCGCCATGCCAGGCTCGCCATGTATGCCCAGGCCGAACTCAATCTCGTCGGCTCCCAGTTCGAAGCTTGGGACGCCGATCGCCGGAATCGTGCAGGCACCGAGCGCTACACCCATCGTTCTTATCGAAGCCGCGGCAGCCCGAGCTGCTGCTGCAATCGTCTGCAGTGACTGCCCTTGTTCCGCCAGCGCTCCTGCAATTTTGTGAATCAGGACGGTGCCCGCAAGTCCGCGACTTCGGTCCTTCGGTACGATTTCGCGCAGGGCGATATCGTCGGCAACGACGATGATCTCGGTTGGGATTCCGCCCGATCGGGCGATTTCGGCAGCCAGACCGAAATTGAGGCGATCGCCGGTGTAATTCTTGACGATGAGAACGGCACCCGCTGGGCCGGCGACTGCGTGAATGGCGGCAAGCACCGCATCAACGGAAGGCGACGTGAACACGTCTCCCGCAACGGCGGCGTGCAGCATGCCGGCGCCGACATACCCTGCGTGCGCCGGTTCGTGACCAGCGCCACCGCCGGAAATGACGGCGACGCCGCGAAGAGCGGGTTCGGGCAGGTTGTTACGAATTACAACATCATGCTCCGCGAGCAACGCCAAGTTGGGGTTGAGCGAGACGATGCCCTCGAGCATTTCCCTGACGACCCGGCGGGGATCATTGATGAGCTTCTTCACGCTATTTCCCCCTTGCAGCTCACCTGCACCTTGCTTCATCCGACTCGCCCAACGCCGTCCTCGTCGATAGCGGAAACCGCTCCCGCAGGGACATCAGAATTCCCTCCTGCCGAGAAACCTGGGCGCGCCCGCGCTGATCGGAAAACGGCGGAACGTGCAGCAGACCCATCACATGACAGTCGGGCGCTCCCGGTCCTGTGCGCCGAGATCGAGGTATTGGGCATAGGAGACGTCCGGATGCTCCAACCAATAGTCTGCATAGTAAGGCACGAGCGGCTCGTATGCGTCGAAGACGCGGCGCAGGTCCCTTACCGCGTCTCCTCCCTCGGCCGGCAAGGGGTTCGCCATATCGATGCGCAGGTCGACCAATGGCCTCTCCACGCCTGGAGCGCAGGCAATAAGTCCGGCGGACTTATGCCCAATCGGTTCACCGCCGGCAGCAGCGCCGGCTTCGATCGCTCGCACCAATCTCTCAAAGAATGGAAGTGCTGCATTCGCGGCGAAGGAATCGTGAATTGCGTCGACGACCTGCTGACCGGCGAGGCCGTTGCCCATGGCGACAAATCCGTCACCGACCCGGTGCCCCGTATAGGCCGCCCCGTTTATCGGACTGTGAGCCGCAGCACGGCCGTCGGCGGTGACGATACCGATCTGGCGGTAGTCGAAGAACGGATCCTTGTGCCTCAAGGCAACGAGAATCTCATCGGGGCTCCAGCCCTTGCTGGCGAGTTCAAGGCCGGTCAGTCCATGCCGCCAGTCGGAATGGCATTGCGAGGAAATCGCAGCCACGCCGCCACGCACATGCGGACATCGGGAAGCCACCGCAAGCGGGCTGGTGGCGAGGCAGACGCCAAGCAGTTCGGTTTCAGGGCAGCGGGCGACAATCGTGAAGGTCATGAGCGATCTCCCAGCTTGGGTCAGAAGGCGCGGGGGGCCACCGAGCGGGCGGCGTAAATGTCGACCAGTGGTAGATATTCGGCATAGAGACGACGCAGGTCGGCAAGAGCATTGCCGCCGTCTTCGACCGGCCGATTGGGCACATCGATGCGCAGGTCGATCTGACTTTCTGCACCAGGCGAGCGCACGAGAAGCGAAGCAGAGGTGATCGGAAAGCTCTCGCCCAGCAGTCGCTTCGAGTTCTCCAGGCCGGTCAACAGGCGGTCTGCGAGCGGCAGTCCGGGTGAGGAGCCCTTGAAGCCCTCCGCGACGGCGTCGAGTGCCGCTGCGCCAGCTGAAAGCCCGTTGCCTAGGCAGACAAGATCATCGTCGATCCGGTGGCCGGCCCATCCGGTTGCCTCTTTGCCTGTATGCGCACCGATCTGTCCGTCGGCGGTCAGAATGCCGATTTGGCGATACTCGAGCCAGCGGTCGTGCTGACGCAGCGCCTCAAGAACCTCTGCGGCGGTCAACCCGCAACGCACCAGGTCCAGCGCCAAAGGCCCGACTTTTAAATTTGTGAAGCCTTGGCTCGCGATCGCAGCTCGCTCCGTTTCCAAATGAGGACAGCGCGCACCGATCGCGATCGAGCTCGATGCGAGGGCGATGCCGAGCGTACGGTCGCGCGGATCGCGTGCCAGCACGCTGAGCATCGTGCCTTTGTGAGTCAGATCGATGTTCATGCCGCGTCATCGACCTGTTGAGCGCGCGGCTCGTCCAGGAAGCTCGCAATCGCGCTTTCGGCAAGGCGGCGGATGAGGGTTTCGAGCCGCGCCTGCGCGCCAGCATCGCCGAGATCCGGAAGTGCGATGCTCAAGGAGCGATGCGTCGGTGCGTAAACCTCGGAGGCGCGGTCGGGGTGCGCTTCGACATAGGCTTCGAGGAAGATGCGCTCTTCTTCGGAGGTCAATTCCGCGAGCTTAACAATCGCCCTGACTTGGTTGCTCGGGATCGCGAGATCGTAGGCGGGGCTGGTTATCTGCGTCACGAAGCTGCGTGTGTGACCCAACGACTCGGCAATCGCCTGGCGCGCGCCTGTGCCGCGGCGCTTCAGGAATGCCTGCAGCAGCAGCTTGTAGCGTCGAACGGGCATGCGCTCGTCAAACAGTTCGAATTCTCGGGCCGTCGATGGGGCCGTTTTCTTGGCTCTCGTCATGGTGCAACCAAACGCCATTATCGCCTCACGATCAAGAAGAATGTTTAGTAGACAGTGCGCGAGGTGGCGCCAGGCAGGAGTGCGACTCGCGCTCGAAATTTAAGCGGTAGTGTTGAGTTTCGCATCAAAGCTGCGCCATTCTCGTTCTTGGAGCCTCTGTCGATTTCTCAAAAAAAGCATATAATTGCAATATGTTAAATGGTGTGTATCGCAGGTATTTCAGGGTGAGTGCTCTTGCGGCTAATATTTTCGCTTGCCGTCCGATAAGTTTAGTCAATAAACTTTCATCGATGGTTCTCATCGCCCTGGGAGGGGTCACATGAAGGGTTCTGCGTTTTTGATGGGCGCGGCCGTTGCCGTCGCACTGGCCACCTCGGCGCAATTCACCGCGAAAGCTGCCGAGCCAATCGTCATCGGGCTGTTTGGGCCGATGTCCGGCGAGCGCTCGGCGCTAGGAATGCGCTTCAAGGAGGCGGCGACGATGTTCGCCGATGAACTGAACGGTGCCGGCGGGATAGGGGGGCGACCGGTAGAGATCCGCATCGAGGACAGCCGAGGCAACCCCAGAGAGGCTGCGACATTGGCGCAGAAGTTTGCGCAGGATGCTGCCGTGCTCGCGGTGGTCGGCGGGCAGACCTCGACGGAATCGATGGCGGCAGGCCCAATTCTCGCCGAGGCAAAACTTGCGCAAGTTGCGCCCACCGCCGGTCATCCGGACTATGTGAAGATCAGCCCCTATCAGTTCCGCACCACGCCGACACACGCTTCGATGGTGCAGCCCCATGCCGACATGCTGCTTAAGAAGCTCGGCATGAAGAAGATCGCGATCGTCTACTTCAAGGACGATTGGGGCATGGTGACCAACACCATGATGAGCAAGCGCTTGAAGGAGCTTGGCGCCGAGGTCGTGCTGTCGGAGGCGATGATCCCGGAGACCCGGGATTTCCGCCCGCTGATCACCAAGATCAAGGCTGCGGCTCCCGATGGCGTCTTCCTGGTCAGCCACTACGCGGAATCCGCGCTGTTCATGCAGCAGCTTCGGCAAGCCGATCCGAAACTCAAGGTCGCCGGCACCGATACCCTGAACGATCCCAAATTCATCGAGTTGGCGGGCGGTGCAGCCGAGGGGGTCGTGATGCCGACACTTTTCCTGGCTTCCGCGCCGGAGGCTGCGAGGTTCTCGAAGGCCTATGAGGCGAAGTTTGGGAAGGAGCCGAACTACTACTCCGCCTTTACCTGGGATGCGATGCTGATCGTCACCGGTGCGATGAAGCAACTGGCCGCAGCGGGCAAGCCGCTGACCCGCCAGGCAATTCGCGACCAGATTGCGAGCGCTGCACCAATTCAGGGGGTCAGCGGCAGCTTGAAATACGAGGGCTCGGGCGACCTTGGCGAGCGCGAGATCAACTACATCGTCGTGAAGGGCAAGGGCTACGAGCCCTTCAACTGAACGTCCATCGGCGCCGGCTTCAGAAGGGATGCCGCAACCATGATCGAGTTCCTCAGTCAGATCTTGAACGGACTGGTGATCGGGAATGTCTATGCGCTCGTCGCAATCGGCTTTTCGCTGATCTTCGGCGTCACGAACCTGATCAACTTCGCTCAGGGGTCCCTCCTGATGCTCGGCGCCTTTTTCGCCTATACCGGCGTGCGGCTTGGATTGCCGCTGGCCGTGGCGGCTCTGTGCTCCCTGGCGCTTACCACAGCAGTCGGGATGCTGATCGAGCGGGTGGCGCTGCGCCCGCTTGAGAATGCGCCCTGGATTGCGCCGTTGCTTTCGACGCTGGCAATCACCTTCATGCTCGATCAGGCGGCCGAGATCATCTGGACGCCGGAAGCACATCCGTTTCCAAACCCGTTGTCAGCCTACAGCGTCGTTGTCGGCGCGGCCTATGTCACCGGCATGGATGCAGCGATCCTCGTGATATCGCTCACCTCGATGGTTGCGCTGTACCTGTTCCTGACCCGCAGTTGGGCGGGCAGGGCGCTGCGTGCCATGTCGCAGGATATGGACGCGGTCCGGCAGATGGGCGTCAGGACCGATCGGCTGCGGCTCCTCGCCTTCGGTCTGGGGGCTGCGCTGGCTGCCGTCGCCGGTGTGATGGTCGCGATGTACTATCAAACCGTCTACCCGCAGATGGGCGTGCCGTTCGGTCTCAAGGGCTTTACTGCGGCCTTGCTCGGCGGCCTCGCCAGCATTCCCGGGGCTGTCGCCGGCGGCCTGTTGCTGGGCATCTTGGAAGCGCTCGCGGTTGGTTACGTCGGTGAAGGCTTCCGCGACATGGTCGCCTTCGGCATCCTGCTGGTCATCCTGACATTCCGGCCCCAAGGCCTGTTCGGCGATAAGCGGCTCGATGCCCTCGGCGGCTCGCGAGGCGCCTCCGGTGTCATGCCTTCGACCAGTATCCTGATCGGGCAGGGCGGCCAGCCGTTGCCGCATGTGCGGGCGTTGAATCTGCCCTACGCTCTACTGGCCCTCGGCCTTGCCGCCTGCTTGATCCTGCCCGTCCTTCCAGTCTCGGCCTACGTCATCCAGGTCGGCGTGATCATCGCGATTTTCGGGCTGCTGGCTGCCGGGCTGACGATGTTGTCGGGCGCTGCGGGCATCATGTTCCTGGGCTTCTCGGGCTTCTTCGGGGTCGGGGCCTATGTCTCGGCACTGAGCGCAAAGCAGGGAGCACCGGCCGATCTCGCGCTTCTCATGGCCGCTGCCGTCTGCGCCGCGTTGGCCGGGATTGTCGGCCTCGTTTGTGCCGGGCTGACCGGGCATGTCGTCGGGCTCGCCACTCTCGCCATCGGGGTCCTGATCTGGCTCGTTCTCCTGAACTGGACGGATGTCACCGGCGGTCCCAACGGCATCTTCGGTATTCCGCRCCCATCGCTGTCCTTTCTCCCCGACGTGCCCATGTCTTCGGTCTCGGCGCAATATTGGCTCGCCGTAGCCCTGCTGATCGTGGCGGTGGTCGTCGTGGGACGACTTCTCGCTTCGCCCATCGGGCTGAGCTGGAGGGCGATCAGGGAGGACCGCGTGGCGGCCCACGCGGCCGGGCTGCCAGTCCGTCGCTATCTCGTCACCGCTTTCGTCATGGCCGGCATCTGTGCCGGATTGGCTGGAGGCCTCTTTGCCTTCCTTCAGCGCTTCATCAGCCCGGACAGCTTTCGGCTCGACACCTCGTTCCTGATGATCGCGATCATCGTGCTCGGCGGCCTCGGCAATCTGACGGGGGCCATGCTCGGCGCGGCCGCTCTCATCGTCCTGCCCGAGATGCTCCGGGATGCGGCCGAATTCCGCATGATCCTCTTCGGGGCGGTCCTCTACCTCACGCTGCGGTTCCGTCCGCAGGGGATTGCGGGAGTCCGCTGATGCACGGGACGCGAACCATGAACTCAAACCACCGCCTAGAGCTGACGGACCTTAAGGTCAGCTTCGGTGGGCTCAAGGCAATCGGCGGTGTCGATCTGTCTGTAGCGCCGGGCGAATTTGTCGGAATCGTCGGGCCCAATGGCGCCGGAAAGTCGACGCTGATCCAGGCGGTCACGGGTTTCGTCAAACCGAGCGGCGGATCCGTGATGTTCAAGGGGCACCGCTTGGACGGGCTCGCGCCGGAGGACATCGCGGCATTGGGCGTAGCCCGTACCTTCCAGACCAGCCGCGTCTTTCCCGCCCTGACGATCGCCGAAAGCGTTCGCGTGGGTACGCAGCGCGGTCTTATCGGCGGTGGTCGTCAGCGCACTCGCTTCGGGCATGTCACCGAGCCGCTCGGGGCGATTCTCGGCCTCCCGCGATATCGAGCGGCAACCCTAGAGGCCGACGAAAAGGTCGAGGCTGTCCTCAAGATGTTCGGAGATCGGCTCTGGCCGCGCCGGGACCGGCCGACCCACAGCCTTTCCTATGCGAACCGACGGCGCCTGGATATCGCCAGAGCGCTGGCGACGTCGCCCGATCTCCTGCTGCTCGATGAGCCGACGGCCGGGATGAACCCCACGGAAAGCCACGAACTCGCTGACCTGCTGCTGCATATGCGCCAACGCTTCCCCCAGATGGCGATCGTCATGGTCGAGCATAAGCTCGATATCGTGCGAAAGCTGACGCAGCGAACGATCGTCATGGCGCAAGGGAAGGTTATCGTCGATGACGAGCCCGACCGTGCTTTCGCCAATCCGGAGGTGGCTGCTGCCTATCTCGGCCAAGGCGGCAATGCCCGCAGCTCGGTGATCGTGAAAGGGCATATCGACCACCAGCCCGAAGTTGCGATGCCGGGAGAGCCGGATAGCCCGGCCGTCGAACTAAGGGGCGTCGATGTCTTCTATGGCTCGATCCAGGCTCTCTTCGGCGTGTCCTTGCACGTTGGCCGTGGCGAAGCGGTCGCTGTTCTCGGTGGCAACGCCTCGGGCAAGTCCACCGCCGTCAAGACGGTGCTCCGCCTGACGACACCGCGCAGCGGCGAGGTGTTCCTGTATGGGCGGCCTCTGGAGGCTCGATCCACGGCTGAAGTGATCGATCAGGGCATCGCCTCGATCCCGGAAGGCCGGCGCATGTTTGCCGAGCTAACGGTTCGCGACAACATCCTGATGGGTGGTTACGCGCGACGTCGCTTGCCGCGCCAGCAATTCGATCGCGACATCGATGCGGCGGTCGCCGAGTTTCCCTGGCTGGCCAACCGACTGGACCAGCTCGCCGGGACGTTGTCGGGCGGTGAACAGCAGATGGTCGCGATGGCGCGGGCCTGGCTGCGTAAGCCCCAGATTCTCTGCATCGACGAGCCCTCCATGGGCCTGTCGCCGCTGATGGTCGATCGGGTCTACGAAATCCTCGCACGCTGGAAGTCGCAAGGTTTGACCATCCTCATGGTCGAGCAGAGCGCCAACAAAGCGCTTGAGCTGGTCGATCGCGCTTACGTCCTGCGCAACGGCATCGTGATCATGGAGGGCCGCGCGGACGAACTGCGCGAGAATCCGGCTGTGCGGGAAGCATATCTTGGCGGAGAGCATGTCTCGGCCTCCGCCCCCAGGTCGTCGGGCCTCGCGCCCAGTCTCACTCACTGATCCGGCTCAAAGCCGTTCCACTTGGAGGTCCTTACGATGGGCTTGCGCGTTGGCGTCGATATCGGCGGCACATTCACCGATTTTGCGGTGCTCGACCCGGAGACCGGGCATTTCGAAATCGGCAAGGTGCTGAGTACGCCGGCTGATCCGGCCGAGGCGGTGATTGAAGGCCTCAAAGCACGGATGGCCCAGAGCGGCCGGCCGATGAGCGAGATCGCCGAGGTCGTTCATGCAACGACGATCGCGACGAATACGGTGATCCAGCGCAAGGGACCGCCGACCGCGCTGATCACCACCAAAGGGTTTCGCGATGTGATCTTGATCGGCCGCCAGAAGCGGTACGAGCTCTACGACAACATGGCAGGGCGGCCGGCACCGCTGGTTCCCCGGGACTTCGTCTTCGAGGTCGAGGAGCGAATGCTCTGGACCGGAGAGATCGAGACTGCGCTCGACGAGAACGGAGTCCGCTCGATCGCACACGAGTTGGTCGCGAGAGGAGTGATCGCCGCGGCCGTCTGCTTCCTGCATTCTTACGCGAATCCCTCACATGAGAAGCGGGTCGCGGAGATCCTGCGGGAAGAAGCCCCCGATTTGATGGTGTCGATTTCTTGCGAGGTCTCGCCACTCTATCGGGAGTTCGAGCGGACCAGCACGACGGTCATGAATGCCTACGTCATGCCGGGCGTTGCCAGCTATGTGGAGCGGCTGGACCGGCAGCTCCGGGCATTGGGCGCGCAAGTGCCGATGCTGATCATGCAGTCCAACGGGGGGGTAGCGACCGCCGAGACGGTGAAACGCTTCCCGATCCGCATCATCGAAAGCGGTCCCGCCGCCGGCGTCCTGACTGCGGCGCGTTTCGCACCCGCTGCAGGCACTGACAATCTGATTTCATTCGACATGGGCGGCACCACCGCCAAGCTTTGCCTGGTCGAGGATGGAAAGCCTCTGCTGACGAGCCAGTTCGAGGTGGACATGACCCACCTCAAGAAGGGCAGCGGGCTGCCGGTCAGCATCCCCGCCGTCGATCTGATCGAGATCGGTTCGGGCGGCGGCAGCATCGCCAAGGTCGAGCTTGGCGCCATCGCCGTCGGGCCGGAAAGCGCCGGCTCGGTGCCCGGCCCGGCTTGCTATGGCCGCGGTGGCACGAAGCCGACCGTGACGGACGCGGACCTCGTGCTCGGATATCTCAATCCCGACTACTTCCTCGGTGGCGAGATGAGCCTGGACGCCGAGGCGGCCCTGACGGCGATCGAGAGGGACGTCGCCGTCCCGCTGGGCATCGACGTCATGCAGGCCGCCTGGGGCATCCACGAGATCGTCACCGCGCAGATGGCGCAGGCTGCGCGCGCTGTGACGATCAATTGCGGAAAGGACCCGCGCCTGTTCGCTCTCGTGCCCTTCGGCGGCGCAGGCCCGGTCCACGGCACCCGTCTCGCACGCATGCTGGGTTGTCCGAAGGTCGTCTTCCCCCGCGCAGCGGGCGTTGAGTCCGCCGTCGGTTTGCTGATGGCGGAGACCTCGCTGGATCTGGCGCGCACCCACGTGTTGAACCTCGATGGCAACGCCATCGAGGAGATCAACGCCCTCTACCGTGACCTTGAGGAACAGGCTCGCGGGCAGCTCGATGAGGCGGGCGTCCCGCGCGACAGGCAGAGCTTCTCGGCGAGCTGCGACATGCGCTTTGCGGGCCAAGGTTTCGAGATTGCCGTGGATCTGCCTGCCTATCCTTACGCGAAGGCCGATCTCGAAACCCTGCGGAAGGCCTTCCACGCGGCCTACGCCAAATCCTATGGTGCCCGAACTTTCGATCCGGATTGGACGATCGTGGCGGTCCACTGGCGCCTGCGGGCGATCGCCGTCGGCAAGACGCTGGTCATGGACGAACTGCCGAAGCTCCCGGGCGGCGTTGAACGCGCCAAGCGCGGACAGCGTCAGGTCTGGTTCCCCGAGACCAACGGTTTCGCGCTCTGCGACGTCTATGATCGCTACAGTTTGAGCGTAAACGACGCCTTCGCCGGGCCGGCAATCGTCGAGGAGCGAGAGTCCACCATCGTGCTGCCTCCCGGCAGCCAAACGACCGTCGACCCGCACGGCAACCTGATTACCACGCTGAGTTGAGGAAACTGCGATGAGCACGATCGATCCAGTCACGTTCTCCGTGGTGTGGGGCGGGCTTCTGTCAGCTGCCGCCGAGATGGGCAGCACGCTGCTGCGCACCGCCTATTCGATGACGGTGCGCGAAGGCTCCGACTTCTCGACGGGTGTTTTCGATGCCGACGGCAACATGATCGCACAGGGCGATTACAGCCCTGGCCATCTCGGTTCGATGGCGTTCACTGTCCGTCAGATGCTCGACTACTACCCCAAAGGCTCTCTCGGCCCGGGCGACGCGGTGATCTGCAACGATCCGACGATCGGTTCCGGGCACCTTCCGGACATCTTCATGGTGACGCCTGTGTTTCATGACGGCGAACTGATCGGTTATGCCGTCAACATCGCTCACCATATCGACGTCGGTGGCAGCGCACCCGGCAGCGAGGAGGTGGTCGGCGTTAGCGAAACCTGCCAGGAGGGCATCAAGCTGATGCCTGTTCTGCTTTACAAGGCCGGCGAGCCGATCCGGGAAATCCTGCGCATCATCGAGGGAAACGTCCGCATCAAGGACGTTCTCGGCGATCTGCATGCTCAGTACGCGGCAAACATGACTGGCGTCGCCCGGATGCAGGCGCTCGCGCGGCAGTACGGAGCCGCCCAGCTCGCCGAATGCATGCGCGAGATTGTCGCTCGCAGCCGAGACGCCATGGTTGAGGCGATCGCGGAGCTACCGAAAGGCACCTACCATTTCAACGATGTGTTGGACGATGTTGGGCCGGATACCGAACCTGTGCCGTTCCAGCTCGCCCTCACGATCGAGGACGGTCGCATCATCTGCGACTGGCGCGGCACCGGTCCCCAGCGGCCAGCCGGCATCAACGCCTACATGCAGTACACGCGATCCTACTGTATCGCGGCCATCAAGGCGGTTACGTTGCCGCGTTCACCGCAGAATTTCGGCATCATCAGCTGCATCGAAATCCGCGCACCCAAGGGTAGCTACGTCAATCCCAACCCTGGAGCGGCCAGCGGCGCCCGCGCCGTCAACGCCA
The DNA here is from genome assembly GCF_052114025.1 of Allobosea sp. RAF48. NCBI lineage: Bacteria > Pseudomonadati > Pseudomonadota > Alphaproteobacteria > Hyphomicrobiales > Alloboseaceae > Allobosea > Allobosea sp. RAF48. Next base: position 92,725 of record NZ_JBFRDZ010000004.1, on the reverse strand, counting down.
ACCGCATCTACGAAGTGGTGATGGGTGCACTCGCACAAATCGTGCCCGACCGCGTGATCGCTGCCAGCTCCGGCTTCTGCAACCCCAAGGTCAGCGGTTTCGTCAGCCCCTATACGGGCAAGCCCTTCTTGGCCTGGATGACGGCGATCGGGGGTGTCGGCGCGCATCGCCATCGTGATGGCCAGGAGGCCACGACCTCACCGACAAACGGCACCAACACACCGGTCGAGGTTCAGGAGATGAACGCGCCGGTCTTCATCGAGCGGATGGAACTGATCCCCGATACCGGTGGGGCAGGGCGGTTTCGAGGCGGCATGGCGGTGCGGAAGGATGTGCGGCTGTTAGCCGATGCCGGGCTCGTCACCAATCTCGGCGATCGCTATGTCAATGCGCCGTATGGGCTGGAAGGCGGTGCGTCAGGCGCGCTCGCGGCCACGATCTTGAACCCGGGCCGACCTGACGAGCGCAACCTGCATTCCAAGGGGACGTACCCTCTGCGGAAGGGAGATGTGCTCAGCATGCGGACAGCCGGCGCAGGTGGTTTCGGCGATCCGGCCAGGCGCGATGCCAAGGCAGTTCTGAGAGATGTGAGGCAGGGATTGGTTTCGGCCCATGCTGCGGCCAGTCTCTACAAGGTCGCGCTGAGTGAGGACGGTCTGGATATAGATGAGAGCGAAACGCTCAACGCCCGCGCAGCTTCTTCGCTGCTGCCGATCTGACGTGCCGAGCCACATAGGCGCCCACGACTGAACGGCGGATCGGATCTCGCTATTCTTACACAGACCTTCGGCGCGCCCGGCGCGGATCGCCGAAGGCTAGGTGTTCGACACGCCGGGATCTGATTTTGTCGAAGATCGAGATCGCGTTGAGCCTTTGGTGAGTGGTGCTTGCCGCGGTCTGCGCGGGCATTCGCCACGGGAAATGAGAGCTTCACAGGTAGCCCCTATGGCATGCCCCTGAAGAGTGGCCCTCCGTGAAGTAGGCGTTGAGCCTTTGGCGGATGCGGCTATGGCGCAGAAGAAGCGCAAACCCGAAGAGATCGTCGCGAATCTGCGGCAGGCCGACGTGTTGTTGTCCCGACGTTGTCCTGTGGCCGAGGTGATCCGCACGATCGGGGTGACGGCATTCGCCTATGACGCGAGAGCTTCAGCTCGAATATCTACGAAGAGCTCCTGAACGGCGAGATCTTTTCCAGTCGCGCCGGGGGCAAGGCCGTTATCGAGGGCTGGCGTCAGCGCGGCCACACCAGGCGCCCGCACTCTTCGCTCGGCTGCAAGCCGCCGGCGCCGGCCGCTATCGTGCCGCCGTCGAACATGGCTGAAAAGCCGTCTCTGCAGGAGATTGCAGCCGCGCCACTCAATCGAGGTCGGACAGGGCCACTTGACAAAGAAGTTTCATGGTGAAACGTTTCCATTAAAGATGGAAACGTTTCCACGAGGGATCGCCATGGCTTATGACTCTCTCAATCGACGTGCTTTCCTTCAGGGCGGTGCGGCGGCCGTCGGTGGGCTTGGTCTTCCACTCACGGCGCGAGCGGCGGATGAGCGATCCCTGGTCGTGGCGATCCCATCGAACCCATCGACCTTCGATCCGATCAACCAGGGCAACCACGATGCCATGGTGGTCAATCAGCTCATTTTCGAGAACCTGATCGAGATCGACGGGGAGGGCCGGCGCCGGCCTCTGCTTGCCAAGTCGCTGCCTGCGATCTCCGAAGACCGGACCGAGTATACATTCGAGCTTCGGGACGACGTCGCGTTCCAGAACGGGCAGCCATTCACTGCTGAGGACGTGAAATACAGCTACGACTATATTCTCGACCCGGCCAACAAGGCGCTGCGGCGCTCGGTCTGGACGAATATCCAATCCGTCGACGTCTTGGCGCGCCATAAGGTACGCTTCAAGATGAAAGCGCCGTTCCGGCCCTTCCTCGACTACATGACCAAGTACATGGGGATATTTCCCGCCGGAAGTCGTGAGAAATACGGCAACGAGATCTTCCAGCAGAGGCCGGAAGGCCTCGGAACCGGGCCCGGCATCTTCGTCTCGGCGCGTTCCAACGATGTCGTCGAATTTCGCCGCAACCCCAATTACTGGCGCAAGGATCTCCCCGGCTGGGACCGGCTGCGTGTGCGGATCGTCTCAGAGGAGGCCGCTCGCATCGCATCGCTCATGTCGAAATCGGTGCACATCATCGGCGCGCCGCCCGTCCGCGACTATCTGCGTCTGCGGCAGGCCAAGGCACAGGGCATCGTCGGGGCGAGCCGTCCTGCGCTCGGCAGCATGATGCTGATGATCCACAACACCCGAAAGCCCCCCTTCGACGATCCTGATTTCCGCAAGGCCGTGTCGCTGGCCACCGATCGCAAGACCATCGCCGAGAAGATCTTCAACGGTCTGGTCGAGCCCTCGGCGGTGCCGACTCCAGCCTCGGCGTGGTGGTACAATGACAAGGCAGCGGAAGGCCTGACCTTCAATTTGGAAAAAGCGAAGGCTCACCTCGCCAAATCCCGCTACGCTTCCGGGGCAGAATTCGAGCTGCTCTATTCCTCGCAGGGCTATCTGCTCGACGTCGGCGATGCGGCCCTGTTCATCCAGGCATCCCTGGCCCGGCTCGGAATCAAGGTAAAACTCCAGCCGCTCGAGACGGGCCAGCTCATCGAGCAGGTCTTCGGCGGAAATCAGACATCCGCGCTCATGGCCGTGATCGGCCCCTCCGATCCAACCTTCATCATCCAGGGCATCTATACGCCGAACCAGGTGATGACGCGCGGCTCCGGCTACAACAACGAGCGGCTCAATACGCTCCTGGCCGACAGCTTCCGTGTCGATGACGAGAAATCGCTGGGGCCCATCTTGGCCGACATGCAGGCGATTCTGGCCGCAGACTCGCCCTCGACCTGGATCGGAGCGGTCCACAGCTTCAACCTTTGGCGCAGCAACGTGCAGGGCTTCGAGCCGAATACCGGCATCACGCTCCGCCTGACCGACGCGGCCGTATCCGACCTCCGCTGAGGCGAAAAACCATGTGGTTTGCCAGTCGCATACTCAGCAGTCTTGCAGTGCTCGTCGTGGTCAGCGCGGTGCTCTTCGCGCTGACGCGGCTGACGCCGCTCTCGCCCGCGCGGATCGTGCTCGGCGCCGATGCCACCGTCGAGCAGATCCATGAGTTCGAGCACGATCGCGGCCTCGATCGCGCTCTGCCCGCCCAATATGCGGCGTGGGTTGCACAGCTTCCCCGGGCGGGGTTCGGTACGTCCTACATCACCGGCCGCTCGATCGATGTCGAGCTGCGCGAGAGCCTTCCTGTCACCGCCGAGCTGGTGGTGGTCACCTTTCTGCTGACGCTGGCCGGCGCGATTCCGCTCGGCCTCGTCGCTGCACTGACGGAAGACCGCTGGCCGGACCACCTGATCCGGGTGCTGTCCCTGATGGCCGTATCGGTCCCGGGATTCTGGCTCGCCCTGGTCCTGATCCGTGTCTTTGCCGTGAGGCTCGGCTGGGTGCCGCCGATCGGAATCACGCCGCTCTCGGAAGGCTGGCACGCCCATCTCGCCTCCCTGGCGCTGCCGGCGCTGTCGATCGCGCTCTACTATATCGGCGCGCTCAGCCGCCTGATGCGCGCCTCCGTCATCGAGATCCTGGGCCAGGACTACGTCCGCACCGCGCATGCGCTCGGCCTGAGGCGCAGTCTGGTGGCTCGCTACGTCGTGAAGAACGCTCTTCCACCGTTCGTCAGCGTCGCCGGCATGTCGTTCGGCTACATGTTCGGCTGGGCGATCATCATTGAACTGGTCTTCAACATACCGGGTCTTTCGCGCGCCCTGCTGACCGCCATCACGCAACGCGACTATCCGATGATCCAGGCCACCGTCCTGGTCGTCACGGCGATGTTCATCCTGTCGAACCTCGCTGCGGATCTCATCCAGCGGCTGATCAACCCGAGGCTGAGACATGCTTGACGCTGTGCGCTCACCTGGATCTGCGCCAGTGGCCGCGGTCGCCGGCATCCCAGCCCTGCGCCGGCTGTCCGGGCTCACCGGCACCATGCGTCGCCTTGCGCAGACGCACATCGGGCTGGTGGGGTTGGTCATCGTCGGCTTCGTCGCCCTGGCCGCGCTTCTGGCTCCCTGGCTCCCGCTGCATGACCCGCTCGATCTGATGATGGAGCATCGGCTGGAGCCGCCGGGGCCGGCGTTCCTCCTGGGCACGGACGAGGTCGGCCGCGACATCCTCGCCCGGCTCGTCTGGGGTGCGCGCGGGTCCCTGATGATCGGCGTGCTGACCGTCGCGATCGGGCTCTGCGGCGGGCTCTTCGTCGGTATCCTCTCCGGATATTACAGCGGAACGCTCGTCGAAACCGTCCTGCTCGGCGTGATGGATATCTTCGCGGCGATTCCTCTGCTCGTCTGGGCTATCGCGATCGTGGGGATTTTCGGCACCGGATCGGTGCAGGTCGGCCCGCTCGCGCTGCCCAACGAAGCCAAGATCGTTCTCCTCGTCGGCCTGCTTTTCATCCCCGGGCTGGCGCGTGTCGCCCATGGCCTGGCGCTGGCCGAGGCCGGGGCCGATTACGTGGCGGCGCGGCGCCTGCAAGGCGCGGGTTCCTGGTCCATCATGGCCAGCGACATCCTGCCGAACATCCTCTCGCCGATCCTTGTCCAGGCGAGCGTGCTGATCGGCATCGGCATCATCATCGAGGCGTCGCTGAGCTTCATCGGCCTCGGTGTGCAACCGCCGACCCCGAGCTGGGGCGGAATGCTGGCCGATGCGCGCTCGCTCGCCTTCTCGGACGAATGGTGGGTCGCGACCTGGCCGGGTCTGGCGATCTTTCTGACCGTGATCGGCTTCAACCTGATCGGAGACGCACTCCGCACGGTGCTCGACCCCCGGCGGCGTGAGGGGGGACCGGCGCTATGACCGCCCCTGTGCTATCCCTGAATGACCTGTCCGTCGCATTTGGTCAGGGAGCCGCGGCCCGGACGGTCGTTCACGGCGTGACCCTGCAGGTGCGGGCCGGCGAGAAATTGGCGATCGTGGGGGAGTCGGGCTCGGGCAAGAGCGTCACCGCGCTTGCGATCATGCGCCTGCTTGGACGCTCGGGCCGGGTCGTGGGTGGCTCGATGTGCCTCGAGGGCGAGGACATCACGTCCATTCCCGAGAGCGCCTGCCGCGACCTGCGTGGTCGCAAGGTGGCGATGATCTTCCAGGATCCGATGACCGCCCTCAACCCCGCTTTCACGATCGGGCGGCAGCTCGTCGATGCCATCCGCAGCCATGACGATCCAGGCCCGAGGGAGGCCTGGTCGGAGGCCGAACAGCTCCTCGGCAAGGTCGGTATCGACGACCCGCGCCGCCGGTGCGGCCAGCATCCCCACGAGCTCAGCGGCGGCATGCGTCAGCGTGTCCTGATCGCGATGGCCATCGCCTGCCGGCCGCACCTGCTGATCGCCGACGAGCCGACGACCGCGCTCGACGTGACCGTGCAGGCCCAGGTCGTTGCGCTGCTGCGGGATATCAGCGCGACGTTCGGCATCGCCCTGCTGTTCATCTCGCATAATCTCGATCTGGTCGCGGAGTTCTGCGACCGGATCGCGGTGATGTATCGCGGCCGGATCGTTGAAACCGGCAGCACGGAGGCGATCTTCACGTCTCCGCGCCACCCCTACACGCGCCTCCTGCTGGATGCCGTCCCGCGACCCGGTCGTCCGCTGCGCGCGCCAGCGCCTGGCCGCCCGACCGGGAGCCCCAAGGAAGGCGCCTGCGATTTCCTGCCCCGCTGCCCTCAGGCGGATGTGGACTGCACCTCGCGGCCCAGCCTGCGAGGCGAGGGGGCCCATCTGAGTGCCTGCTGGCGGAGCGCCCTGAGATGAGCCAAGCCGAAGCATTCCCGCCGCCGCTCCTTGCCGCCGCAGGCGCAAGCCGGAGCTATCGCGTCGCGCGTTCGGCGCTGGCGCGCCTGCTCGACCGGCGCACGACATCTGCTCTTCTCGGGGCGAGCTTCGAGGTGCGGGCCGGCGACGTCATGGGCATCGTTGGCGAAAGCGGCAGCGGCAAGTCGACGCTCGCGCGGCTCCTGGTCGGGCTCGATCGCCCGAGCAGCGGCCAGGTCTCGTTCGAAGGGCGCGACCTTGCCAGCTTTGCGGCCGCGGACTGGCAGCGTTTCCGAAACCGCGTCCAGTTCGTCTTCCAGGGCGCACACACCGCCTTGAACCCCCGCAAGACCGTCGCGCGCAGCCTGAGCGAAGCCTTCGCGGGCCCGCTCGCACCCGGAGCGCTCGATGCCTTGCTGGCGCAGGTCAGTCTCGGGCCGGAACTGCTCGATCGGCTGCCGCATCAGCTTTCCGGCGGCCAGAAGCAGCGGATAGGGATCGCCCGCGCGCTCGCGCGGCAGCCGGAGGTCCTGATCGCCGACGAGCCGACATCGGCTCTCGACGTCTCCGTGCAGAGCGAAATCATTGCGCTTCTTCAGCAGCTGCATCGCGACAGACACCTGACGCTGGTGATCATCAGTCACGATCTCGGGCTCGTCGGGGCGTTCTGCGACCGCGTGCTGGTGATGTATGCCGGCCGGATCGTCGAGATGGGGCCTGCCGCGAAGATCCTGGCGGCGCCGGCGCATCCCTATACGCAGCGCCTGGTAGCCGCCATTCCGCGCGGGCTCGCCGGGCGCAATCGCCCCGCCGAACCGCCACTGCCCGAAGCGGCCCGCCATGCCGGCTGCCCCTTCGAGCCCCGTTGCAGCAACCGAATTCCGATCTGTGCGCAAAGCGAGCCCCCCGAGGTTCACCTCGGCGACCGGCTCGTCCGTTGCCACGTCGCGCAGAGCTCGGTCCAGAACCTAGCGGAGACCAAATTATGACAGCGCGCTCGTTTCGCGTGGGGGCCGATATCGGCGGCACCTTCACGGATATCACCTTCCTGGAAAACGGTCAGACGGTGCATTCGTTCAAGCGCCCGTCGACGCCGGACGATTACAGTCGCGGAATCGTCGAAGGCGTCCTCGCGCTGCTCGACCGCATCGGCGGCAAGCCCACCGAGATCGAGGAGGTCGTGCACGCCACGACTGTGGCGACCAACGCCATTCTGGAGGGCAAGGGCGCCACGACCGCGCTGCTGACGACGCGCGGATTCCGAGATGTCCTGGAGCTCGGCCGGCTGCGCATGCCCGAACTCTACAACCTCAACTACGAAAAGCCGACGCCGCTCGTGCCACGCCATCGGCGCTACGAGATCGCCGAGCGCATCGGAGCGCATGGCGACATCGTCCTGCCCCTGGACGAGGACAGCGTGGTCGAGGCGGCGCGCGGTATAGCGGCCAGCGATACGCGGGCCGTCGCGGTCAGTTTCCTGCACGCCTATGCCAATCCGCAGCACGAGCGGCGGGCCTGCGAGATTCTCGCCGGGATGCTCGGCCCCGAGATCTTCGTCAGCTGTTCCAGCGACGTGCTGCCGGAGATCCGCGAATACGAGCGGACCAGCACGGTGGTGGTCAACGCCTATCTCGGGCCTGTCGTACGCTCTTATCTGCGTGCCTTGTCGACGCGGCTACGCGACGCCGGCATTCACGCACCGCTGCTGGTCATGCAATCGAGCGGAGGCGTGATGAGTGCGCTGGCCGCCAGCGAGAAGCCGGCCTGCATCATCGAGTCCGGTCCCGCCGCCGGCGTCATCGCCGCCGCCCGGATTGGCGCGGCGGGAAGCGCCCATGATGTCATCACCATCGACATGGGCGGGACGACCGCCAAGGCCGCGATCATCGAGCAGGGCCAGCCCGCACGCACGACGGAGTACGAAGTCGGGGCCGGGATCAACATCTCAAGCAAGCTGATCAAGGGCGGCGGGCACGCGGTAAAGCTGCCGTTCATCGACGTGTCGGAGATCGGCGCCGGCGGCGGCAGCATCATACGGGTCGATGCCGGAGGCCTCATCCAGGTCGGTCCCGACAGTGCCGGTGCCGTCCCGGGCCCCGCCTGCTACGGCACGGGCGGCACCCGCCCGACACTGACCGACGCGCTCGTCGTGCTGGGCTACATCAATCCCGAGCATATCGCCGGCGGTGCCGTGCGCCTGGACGCGGCGCGCTCCCGGCGCGCGATCAGCGAGCAGGTCTGTGCCCCCACGGGGCTCGCCCTCGAGACGGCGGCCTATGGCGTCTATGCCATCGCAGCCTCGACGATGATGCGGGCCGTCAAGGCCGTCTCGACCTATCGCGGACGCGATCCGCGCGACTTCACCCTGTTCGCCTTTGGCGGCAACGGCCCTGCGGTGGCGGCCGAGATCGCGCGTCTCCTCGACATGAAGCGCGTCGTCGTTCCGTCCCATCCCGGCGTCTTCAGCGCGCTCGGCCTGCTCTACTCGACGACTGAGCACGACCTGATGCAGACCTATTTCTGCGCGCTCGACGCTGTCGATGGCGACAAGCTCGATACGGCCTACCGTAAGCTCGAGACCAGCATGTTCGCCGGCCTCGAGGCCGAAGGCTTCGCCAGAGCGGACATCGAAATCGAGCGGATTGCGGACCTGCGCTACGCCGGGCAGGCCTATGAGCTGACGATCGGGCTCACAGACCGCCCCGGCGACCCCATCGACATCGCCGCCATGGGCGAGGCCTTCCGCAGCGAGCACAAGCTGACTTACGGCCATGCATCGACGAGCGATCCGCTGGAAATCGTCAATATTCGCGTGACCGGCCGCCCCCGCAACGACAGGACCGGCGCCTATCGGCCGTCGGCCCCGGGCGCGCGAACCGTGACGTCTGGCTCTCCCCCGGTGCGGAAATGCTGGTTCGGAGCGGAGTGGGGGCATCTGGAGACGCCGATCGTCACGCGCCTCGACCTCGCAGCCGGCGACCGGGAAAGCCCGCTGATCGTCGAGGAATACGACGCCACATGCGTGGTTCCGCCTGGCTGGACAGCGGGCCTGGACGAATTGGGCAACCTCGTACTCACAGCCTCGGAAAGGTGACGTCATGCTCGCCCCCCATTCTGCCCCCGCATTGTCGCGCTCCGATCCGGTGACGCTGGAGATCGTCAAGAATGCCCTCGCGTCCATCGCGGACGAGATGGCGCTGGTCATCCTGCGCAGCGCCTATTCTCCGATCGTCCGGGACTCGATGGACTACTCGACGGCGCTCTGCGATCGAGACGGTCTGATCATCGCTCAGGGCCTCACCAATCCCGTGCATCTCGGCTCGTTCCCGAGCGTGATGGTCAACATCCTCAAGCGGTTCGGCGGGACGATGCAGCCGGGCGACGGCTACATCACCAACGACCCCTACGGTGCCGGCGGCATGCATCTGCCGGACGTCTATCTGGTCAAGCCCGTATTCCACGCCGGCAATGTGGAAGGTTTCGTTGCCAGCCTTGTCCACCACACCGACCTCGGCGGAATGGCGCCGGGCAGCATGGCGCTGCATGCCACGGAGATCTTCCAGGAAGGATTGCGGATCCCGCTCATTAAGGTCATGCACGAGGACCGGATGGACGAGAACCTTCTGGCTTTCCTGGAGGTCAATTCCCGCGTGCCGGAGCAGGTTCTGGGCGATCTTCGTGCCCAGATCGCCGCTTGCGCCGCTGCCGAACGGGGCTTCGGCAAGGTGCTCGAAAAATATGGCGCGCCGGCCATGCGCGGCATGCTCGCGGAACTGCACGACTATGCGGAAAAGCTCGTCCGCGACGAGATCAGCGCGATGCCCGACGGCGTCTACGAGGCCGAGGACTTCATCGACGGCCTTGGCGAGGGCGGCGGGCCGATCCGCTTCAAGGTCACGATCACCGTCGCAGGCGACGAGCTCGAAATCGACTGGACGGGGACCAGCGGGGAGGTGCCGGGCGCCATCAACGGACCCGTGGCGATCACCTATTCGGTCGCCTATGCCGCATTGCGCTGCGCAGTCCAGGCGGCCGTGCCAAACTGTGAGGGCTATACGCGACCGGTCCGGGTCGTGGCTCCGCTCGGCACCATCGTCAACCCGCGTCCGCCCGCGGCCTGCGCGGCCCGCGGCGTCATGGCCTATCGCATGCTCGATGTGCTGTTCAACGCCTTCGCCCAGATCGTGCCGGACCGGATGCCGGCCGCGGGCGAAGGTGGCCCCTCCGCAGTGTCGCTCAGCGGCACTCACGAGGGGAAGACCTGGCTGATCACCGACGGAATTCTCGGAAGCTGGGGTGGCCGAGCCACAAAGGACGGGGTCGACGGCATCGCCAACCCCGGCGCCAACCTTTCGAACATGCCGATCGAACTGATCGAGGCGCGCTATCCGCTGAGGATCGAGACCTATGGTCTCGTCGCAAATTCGGGCGGCGCCGGCCGTCGCCGTGGCGGCATGGCGATCACGCGCTCGTACCGTGTCCTTGGGGATGACGCGCAACTGACGATCCGTTCGGATCGGCGCGCGCATTTGCCGCCGGGTCTCTTCGGCGGATGTCCGGGCTCTCCGTCTCTCAACATCATCGATCGGAACGGCAAGACCGAACTCCTGCCGGTGATGCCGATGCGGACGCTTGCCCTGAGCAAGGGGGATCTGTTCACCCATGTCGCCCCCGGTGGGGCAGGCAATGGTGACCCGCTCGAGCGTGACCCGGATCATGTCGCCGCCGATGTCCGCGAAGGCCGCTTCACCGCGCAGTTCGCTCGCGACGTCTATGGCGTCGTCACAGGCGCGAACGGGCGCCCCGATCCGATCGCGACGGAGGCCTGTCGCGAAGGCCTGGCAGCCGATTTGCCGAAGCTGGCGGAGGCGCAGCTGCGCCTCTTCATGCAGGGCGATCGAAGCCGGGCGGCGCTGAGCCGGGAACATGAGGGGGAACTGGCATGACAGCGCTAGCCGCATTTCCGGTAACGGGCCCGGGCGAGCGCCGGACCGATTGCCGCCGGCACGATCGCGCCCGGCTCCTGCGGCCAAGCTGGGCGGAACTCGATTTCGGCGCATTGAGCCGGAATGTCGCGGCAACGCGCAGCCTGGTCGGCCCGGATGTTCGCATCTACTTCGTCTGCAAGGGCGACGGCTTCGGCTTTGGCGCCGCTGCGGTCGCGAAGGCCGCGGAACGCGCCGGCGTCGACGGCTTCTGCGCCGGCAGCCCGGACGAGGTCGTCTCGATCCGCAGCACCGGCACGACGCTTCCCGTCCTGCTGTTCGCTTCGACCACGCCGGACGACCTGCCGGCCGCTGCCGGGCTCGGTGCCACGGTGACGGTGCAGAGCATAGCCGATATGGAAGCGGTGCTTGCGGCGAGCGATAGGATGGAGGTCTTTGTCGAGGTCGATTGCGGGCTTGGCCGCTACGGTCTGCGCCCCGAGCAGTGGCCCGGCGTCCTGCAGTGCCTTCGCGCCGCCGATCATGTCAGGGTGCGGGGCCTGTACTCGCATCTCAGCACGCCGGATGATCCCGAGATCAGCCGGGCCCAGGCCGAACTCTTCCGGCAGGCGGCAGCCGATGCTGCGGCCGCCGGCCATGACGATCTCATTCTCATGCTGGCGTCGAGCCGCGTGGTGCTGGCCTATCCGGAGATGCTCTTCAATGCGGTCGACCCCGGGCGATTGATCTATGGCGGGGGGCTCGATGAAAACTGGATGGAGATTGGTGGCCTCTCGCCTCTGCTCGCGGCCGTGAAGTCCCGGATCATCCAGGTCCAGGAGCATCCTCCGGGTACAGTGCTGGGGATCGGCTATGGTGCGCCGATCGCCATCGAACGCAGCATGCGCACGGCGGTCGCGCCGATCGGTTTCTGGGATGGGCTGAACCATATTCCGCCTCTTGGCGAGGTGCTGATCCGAGGACGGCGCTGCCCGGTGCTCGGGCGCCGGACCTTCCAGCATTCGGTCATCGACGTCACCGGGATCGCCGACGCCGCGCCCGGCGACGAGGTCGTGGTCCTCGGGCGGCAGGGAGCCGAAGAGATTTCGATCCATGACCTCGCCAGGGCCATCGGCATCACGGTCATCGAATTGGTCCCGCGGCTCGCGCGCTCATTGCCGCACGTGTATGTCGGCCTGGGGCAGGAGAGGGACGGGCGTGGCTAAAATGGGGACGAGGCAGTCGGCGGACGAGCCCAGGCCGATCACGATCAAGGATGTCGCGAGCCGGGCCGGTGTCGGGCTCGGCACCGCTTCGCGGGTTCTCAACGGCAACGAGAATGTCGCGCCTCATTTGCGCGAGCAGGTTTTCAAGGCCGTACAGGATCTGGGTTATCACCCCAATTCCGTGGCGCGCTCCATGCGGCTCGGAAAGAGCTACGCCGTCGGCTGCCTCGTCACGGACATCCGCCAGCCCATAGCGGCTGAAATGATCGCGGCTGCGGAAAACACCCTGCGTCGCGAGGGATACACGCTGATTGTCGCCAGTACGCATTTCGACGACAGCCGCGAGGCCGAGATCCTGTCATTGCTGCAGAACCGCGTCGTCGACGGCATGCTCCTGGCGGTCAATCGGGACAACGATCCGGAGACGGCGCGACGGCTCGCCGCCATCACGATTCCCATGGTGCTCTGGGAGCGCAGCCCCGATGGCGGATTCGATACCGTCCTGACGGAGCATCGCACCGGTGCCCGCAGGGCAACCGAGCACCTCCTGGAGCTGGGGCACCGCGAGATCGCGCTTGTTGCCGGTCACCTCGATACCTGGGTCGGACGGGAGCAACGGGCAGGCTTCGATGCGGCGTTCACTGACAGGGGGCTGGAGCCGCCGGCAGGTCGCATCTTCGAGGTGGGGGCGTTCGGGGCTCGCAAATTGGAGGCCCTGTGCCGTGGAGAGCGGCCCATCACAGCGATCATCGCCAATATCGACGAGATCCCCGGCATCCTGCATTTCTGCGCGAAGCGCGGCCTCGTGCTGCCGCGCGACCTTTCGATCGTGTCGATCGGTGACGCCAGTATCCTGGAAGTCATGACGCCGTCGATTACGGCCGTGCGTGGCAATGGTACGAAAGTGGCCCAGCTCGCAGCCACTCTTCTGCTGAAGAAAATGTCCGACAAGCAACCGCAAGCGGCGTCGGAGCGCTTGTCCGTGGGGATGCAACTCAAGATCCGGCACTCCACCGCGCCTTTGGACGATCGTGGCAGCGGGCCTGTCCAGCATGCGCATAGTGCTGCTGATCGCTGATCGACTATGCTGGGGAAGGTCATGATGTCCCTCCATGTCAGAACGCCGACCTACTGCTCGCCTTCTCTCTCTCGGGCGAGCGAGCGCAAGGTGTGGCTGAAGCTTGAATCCCTTCAACCCTCCGGATCCTTCAAGCTCCGCGGCATCGGGCTTGCGTGTCAGGAACATGCAAAGCGCGGGGTCAAGCGCTTCGTCAGCTCGTCTGGCGGCAACGCCGGGATCGCCGTCGCCTATGCCGGGCGTGAACTCGACGTCCCGGTGACGGTTGTCGTTCCCGAGACGACATCGCCAAGGGCATGTCGCCTGATCTCGGACATGAATGCCGATGTCCTGGTACAGGGTGCGTCCTGGCAGGAGGCAAACGAGCGCGCGCTTTCGATGCTGGGCGACAGCGACGCGTTCATCCACCCCTTCGACGACCCGGTCGTGTGGCGAGGGCACTCGACGATCATCGATGAGATGGTCGAGGACGGAGTGCAGCCGGACCTCGTCGTGCTCTCCGTCGGTGGCGGCGGATTGCTGAGCGGCGTCGTCGAAGGCTTGCAGCGCCACAAGCTGAACATTCCCGTTCTTGCGGTGGAGACGACGGGTGCGTCCTCATTTGCCCAGTCGGTTGCCCGGGGCGAGCGCATCGTTCTACCGGCGATCGGAAGCATCGCCACTTCGCTCGGTGCACGCCAGGTCTCGGAGCATGCCTTCGCTCTCCTTGCAGAGCATCGCATCGACTGCGCCGTCGTCTCGGATCTTCAGGCGGTTGATGCCTGCCTGCGATTCCTGGACGACCATCGCATCCTGGTCGAGCCGGCATGCGGGGCAAGCCTCGCCACGCTCTACCAGAATGTCGCGGACCTCGCCGATCATCAAAAAATCTTGGTCATCGTCTGCGGCGGGGCGACATCGACAGTCGAGCAATTGAATACGTGGCGCCGGAATCTTTCGATGGCGAGAGATCCCTAGGCCCAGGCCGATATCTCTGCCGATGAGACTAGATGCCTGTTTCAAATTCAACCTTGGGTGATCGTGATGTCGGTCGATTTCCACGGCAGCTACATCGACAGGGCGGCCCTCGTCGTCATGCATTATCAGGTCGATGTGTTCGACATCCTGTTCGGGCAGCAGCCATCGCCCTTGCTGGATCGGTGCAACGCACTGATCCGGCATTGGCGCGCCACCGGTCGACCGGTGCTGTTCCCCAACTTCTCGCTGGGTGAAGGCTATGAACATGCGCCGCCGGCTGAAAACCGTCAGATCACGCCCTATCTCTCGAGCGGACGATTTCGCACCGGCCTGCCCGTAGAAGGCCTCGCAATCGAACGGGGCGATCTTGTCTATGCATGCCCGCGCGCCAGCGTCTTTTATAGCACATCGCTCGACGCCGACCTTCGGGCGCGCGGTGTCAGCACGCTCGTCATGGCCGGGATAAGCACGACCGGCGTGGTTCTTTCGAGTGTCGCCTGGGCCAGTGATGCGGATTACGATCTGAGACTGGTCCGGGACTGCTGCTACGACCCTGATCAGAATGCGCACGAGGCCCTGTTTGGGTCCGGGTTCGGCGGACGCGTAAAGGTCGTGTGAAGCGGAGTTCGGATTGACCTGCCGCGGCATCAATCCCGGCTGCGGTGAACAGCCTGTCGCGCGAGTTGCATATGGCGGCGGCCGCGATGGCGCATGCCGCATCCGACCCGTTCTTGCGGTTGATGCTCGATCCACCCGTGACGGGACGGCTCGGCGATGCCGGCGCGGGGCCGCAGCGGCTGCTTTCAATGCATAAGCCGCCCGCCCGCGATATCGAGTGTCGCGCCCGTCAGCCAGCTCGCGCTTTCGGAGGCGAGGAAGAGAGTTGCTGCCGCTACGTCCGCCGGGGAGCCGAGCCGCCGGATCGGGTGGGCAAGGGCAACCTGCGCCTGGATGTCGGGTGGCATATGCGCTGCCGTGCGATCCGTCAGAACGGCGGAGGGCGCAACGCAGTTCACGCGCACCCCGCTCGGGCCGAGGTCATGTGCCGCTTGCTGCGTCAGCATGATGATGCCTGCCTTGGCGACGCCATAGCCGAGCGGCGCCTGTGAGGGCGCGCGGCCCGCGGAGGAGGCCATGGTGATGACGGCCCCTCCACGCCCTTGCCTGAGGCTGGGCAAGAAGACGGACAGCGTCAGGAAGGTCGCGGTCAGATTGTGGTCGAGACTGGAGCGCCAGTCCGCTTCGGTTACGTCCTCCAGCGGCGCGGGGCGACCACTCCCGCCGCCAGCAAACGCGACCAGAATATCGAGCTTGTCCTCTCGTTCCGCGAACACAGAGCGCGCAGCTTCCAGTTCCTCGCGACTGGTGCAGTCGAGGCAGACACTGGCATGCCCGGCTGAGATTGCTTCCAGCGAGCGGAGCGTTGCGTCGAGCCGGCCCGGATCACGCCCCGCCACCGTGACGCGCACCCCGTTGCAGGCAAGCCAGCGCGCCGTTTCAGCGCCAATGCCGCCGGAGCCTCCGGTGACGACGGCCGTCTTGGCGGCGAGATCGGGATAGATCGGGATCGAAAACATTCACCGCTCCTCAGGCGTAACGCGCGATAGCCATGCAGACCACCGTGACCATCAGCAGGGCGGCGGCAACGCGTTGGATGCGACCGGGCGTGGCCGCAGGACCGGCGGCACCAGATCGCAAAGCCCATAGGGCGCCGATCGCCTGGATTGCGAATGCCGTCAGCGCCGTCGCCGCTCCCACGGCGAGGGTCGCCTCCATGCTGCCGAAACCACCTGCGTGAGCGAGTTGCCAAAGCAGTATGCCGGAGCCCATCGCGACAAAGGCGGCTCCCATCTGGGGTTTGGCCAGCCCGGCGGCATCCGCTCCGCCGGCCCGCGCCAGAACGAAGGTCGTCCCAGCCCAAAAAACAGAGGAGAGAAGATGCACGGCGATGATGATCGGCAGGGGCTGCATCGGCTAAGCTCCGGTGGCGCAGATTGAACATGCGTCAAATTTAGATATACATACTGTATAGTCATGACTCGCAACGGTACGTCAAGGCCCTATTCGGGCACCAAGCGTGATGCAAAGGCGGCGGAAACGCGCAGTCGGCTGCTCGCAGCCGCTACGGCGCTGCTCCGCCAGCCGGGCGGCGGGGCGCTCTCGCTGGAATCCGTCGCCGCAGCCGCGGGGGTAACCCGGCTCACGGTCTACAATCAGTTCGGCTCGCGGCGCGGCCTCCTCGAGGAGACGTTCGACAATCTGGCGGCAGCGGGCGCGATGGCGACGCTGACGGAAGCGATGGCGCTCGCGGATCCGCACGAGGCTCTTGCCGGGTTGGTCCGGGTCTTCTGCGATTTCTGGAGTTCAGATGATGCATTGGCCGGGCTGTTCGCGACAGCTGCCATCGATACGGAGTTGGCGGAAAGCCTGGCGCTGCGCAACGAGCGCCGCCGCATGGCGCTGGGCGTGATTGTTCGCCGCCGGGGCGGTGACGAAGCGAAGCAGAAAGACGTTGTCGACCTGCTCTTCGCTTTGACGAGCTTCCCCATGTTCCAGATGCTGCGCACCGGCGAACGCGGCGCCGACACCATATGCGCGCTGCTCCAGCCGCTCTGCTCCCGGGTGCTAAAGGGAGAGTCCGCCGAGGGTTCCGGAGCAGCATTGTAGTTGCGCCGGTCCCGCCGGGCTGACAGAGCGTTCGCCTCCGGCAGCGCGAGCACGCGGGGCGGCATGCTGGAAAGGCCGGGCAAGGCGTTCCGGAGGTCGCATCAGGGTTGCCAGCGGACTTGGCTGCGGATTTGTGAGCGTCCGGTTCCGGACGACGTGCAAACTTCCGCTCTTGTCGCTTCAAGGCCCTCCAACTGGCAGAACCTCGATACATGGATCTCCGCGTTTCGAACTGCGCGGTTTCTCTCGGTTCGACAGCCTAACGCGTCCATCGGGCGTCACCGATGCGGGCGCCGAAATGACGGCCAAAGGCAAGCAGCGCATCGATGATCGGCTGATCGTTACCGTCAGCCAGGGCGAAGAGCGGATACGAGACGCTGACGGCGATCGAGGTGCCCTTGTGCTTCTCCGTGAGGGCGATCGAGACCGCCTTTACGCCGTCGAAGAGCTCCTGATTTGAGATGGCGTAACCACGCAGTCGCGTCAGGGCCAGCTCGCGCAGCAATTCGTCGACCGAGTGCAGCGTCTGCCGGGTGGTCGCAGCCAAGGAGCCTTCAAACAGGCCGCGAATCTCCGCATCGGGCTTGAGCGAGAGAAGGGCCTTGCCCATCGCCGCTGCATGCGCCGGCAGGCGGTGTCCGGGCTCGACGGCGAACTGGATCGGCTGCGAGCCGCGCACCGTCTTGAGCACGACGACCTCCGCTCCTGAGAGAACCCCCAACCATACCGTGTGCTGCGTTTCGCGTGCGAGCGCTTCCATTTCCTTTTGCGCCTGCTCGACGATGTCGAACTTGCGGTGGAAGCCGGCGGCGAGCTGGACGGCGAGAATTCCTGCGCCGTAGCGCTGGGTTAGCGGGTCCTGCTCGATCAGGCCGCCACCTGCCAGTGAAGCCAGCAGACGCGAAGCCGTGCTGCGATTCACCTTGAGATGGCGACTGACGTCGCCGACCCGCAGCTCTCCGCCTGATTCAACCATGAGCTGCAACGCGCTGACGGCCTTCTCGATCGATTTCATCCAGCCTCGCATTGCGGCTTGACGTGGCGACAAAGCGCCGCCACGATGAATAAACAACATGTTGCACAATACGCAACACAATCAAAACGTCAAGGGAGAAGACGATGCGAGGAACCGGCGGCGCGCTGCTCTATGCGACCCTGAAGAGCCATGGGGTGAGGTGCCTCTTCGGGATGGAGGATCCGATCCACGTCTTCCATGCGGTCGATCGGTCCTTCACCCGGATTGTTACCGTCCGCGACGAGAAGCATGCGGCGATCATGGCGCATGGCTATGCCCAGGTGACCGGCCGTCCCGGCGTCTGTGCCGCGACCTTCGGCCCCGGCGCGACCAACCTGATCACGGGGCTCCTCGAGGCGCAGCGTTCGTCCGTGCCGGTGATCGCGCTGGTGCAGGACCATGCGCTGCGGCTGAAGAACAAGCATGCCAGCAGCGCGCTCGACCACGCCGTGGCGCTCGGTCCCTACGTCAAGGAAGTCATTCGCATCGACATGCCAGAGCAGGCGGGCGATGCGGTGCGCAAGGCGTTCCGGATCGCGACGACGGGGCGCCCCGGCCCGGTCGTGCTGCTGTGCCCGGGCGATGTGATGGCGGCGGAGGCCGAGGCCGAGACCTGGGCGGACCCGGCCTATGCCCATTTTCCGGCCAACCGCGTCCGGGCGAGCCGGGAGTCGATCGCCGGTGCTGCCCAACTGCTGGCGGGCGCGCGCCGACCGCTGCTGATCGCCGGTGGCGGCTCGATCATCTCGGGCGCCGAGGAGGAGATCCGGATCCTGGCGGAGCTCTTCGACATGCCGGTCGCGACGACGATGACCGGGCGCGGCGCCATCCCCGACACCCATCCTCTCGCCGCGGGCCCGCTCGGCTCGACCACGGGCGGGCGCTATGGCCGCGGCCGCATCTCGAACACGCTGTTCGCCGAGGCGGACGTCGTCTTCGTGCTCGGCTCGCGCACCGGGCAGATCTGCTACAGCGACTGGTCGCTGCCCAAGCCCGGCACCAAGCTGATCCATCTCGACATCGACCCGGCCGAGATCGGCCGCAATTTCGCGACCGACGTGGCCATGGTCGGCGATATCCGCGACACGCTGCGCGACCTCCTCGCCCATTGCGCCGAGCACGGGCTGGCGCGCACCGACGCGGCGACCCGCGAGCGCCTCAACGCCCTGACCCGGGCCTGGCGCGAGGAATTCCGCCCCGTCGCCACCTCCGGCCAGACGCCGATCCGGCCGGAGCGGCTGCTCGCCGAGATCTCGGCGCGGACGGACGAGAAAACCCTGATCGTCACCGATGCCAGCTACGTCACCGGCTGGGCGATGAGCCATATCGACGTGCCCGGCGCCGGCCGCTTCATCCTCTCGCCGCGCGGCACCGGCGGCATTGGCTGGAGCCTGCCGGCCGCGATCGGCGCCAAGATGGCCGACCCCTCGCTCAAGGTCGTCTGCGTCACCGGCGACGGCGCCTTCGGCTATGTCTTCAACGAGCTCGAAACTGCAGCCCGCTACGGCGTCGAGGTCTTGGTCGTCGTCTTCAACAACGGCACGCTCGGCTTTCAGCGGCACTGGGAGCAGAAGGCGATGGGCCGCTATCTCGAATGCGACTTCCTCGACATCGACTTCGGCGAGCTCGGCCGCGCGCTGAAATGCAAGGGCGAGCGCATCACCGATCCGACGGGGATCGCAGATGGCCTCGCGCGCGGGCAGGCGGCGGGAGCGCCTTACGTCCTCGACGTCGTGATCGATCCGGACGCCACGGCGCCGATCGTCGGCTTCGAGACCATCCTCGCCGCCGACGCCGTTCACTGACGCCACGCTCGCACAAGATCAAAGGGCTGCCGGAGAGACAGCCTCAAACAGGGAGGGAACAGCATGTTGAAACATATCGCAGCCATGACGATGGCCGTTGCCGTCACGGCCATAGCAGCACTGACGGCCTCCGCCGCCAAGGCCGGCCCGACGCTGGACCGGATCATCAAGGAGAAGAAGATGGTCGTGGGCGTCGCGCCCTGGAACCGCTTCGTCCTGCTCAATCCGAAGAGCGGGGAATACGAGGGCTTCATCGCCGATGACATCCATAATTTCGAGCAGATGACCGGGATCAAGGTCCAGTTCGTCAATACCACCTGGAGCGGGCTCGTCGCCGGGCTCCAGGCCGGGCAATGGGATGTGGTGATGAGCGGCCTCGGCGCCACGCCCGAGCGCGCCATCGCCGTCGCCTTCACCGACCCGATCGGATACCTGTCGTCGACCGCGATGGTGCGCGCCGACAGCTCCGTGCAGAGCTTCGAGGATCTCGACAAGCCCGGCAATGTCGTCTCGGTCGTCAGCGGCACGGCCGCCCAGCAATTCGCCCAGCGAACCTTCAAGAACGCCAAGGTGAACCCGCTCTCCGACACCGCCGCCGCGGTGCTGGAGGTGATGCAGGGGCGGTCGACCGCCTATATCGGCGATTCCGTCTCGAACGCGATGCGCGCCGAGGAGCGCCCGACCGAGCTGCGCAACGTCAAGTTTGCAGCCGACAAGACCGAGTGGACGACCATGAACCACGCCGTCCGCTACTCGGATCTCGATCTCGTGGTGTTCCTCAACACCTATGTCCGGGCGATGCAGCTTCGTGGTTGGTACCGCACCCTCGCAGAGAAGTGGAAGTTGCCGCCCGAACTCGCGACCGGGCCGCGCTGATCTCACCCAGGGACGCGCTGCGTTCGTCGGCGCGTCCCTTTTTGCCTGGATTTCCGGCCGGGGTCGGGACATGAATTACACTTTCCAGTTCGGCGTTCTCAGCGATTACGGGCCGTATCTCGCCGGCGGCCTCTGGCATGCCTGGTGGACGAGTTTCCCGGCCATCCTGTTTTCGACCCTGCTTGGCGTCGTCTTGGCTGCGATGAGCATGTCGCAACGCAGGCTGGTACGCAGTGCCTCCGTCGTCTTCGTCGATCTGTTCCGCACGCTGCCCGTGGTGGTCCTGCTGATCTGGATCCATTACGTGCTGCCGATCCTGACGGGCGCTTCGCTGTCGCCGACGGCGAGCTCGGTCATCGCACTCTCGCTCAACGGCGCGGCGCTGGCCTGCGAAGCCTTCCGCGGCGGGCTCGAGGCGATCCCGCAGACGCAAGTGCAGGCGGCGCAGTCGCTCGGCTTCTCGCGCTGGAAGGTGATGCGCTACATCACCCTACCGCAGGCCTTCTTCGCCACCTTGCCCTCGCTGACCAACGTCCACATCACCGTGATCAAGAACGTGACCGTGACCGTACTGATCGCGGTCCCCGAAGTGATGTTCCGTGCGCAGGAACTGACGGTCCAGTTCTTCCGCCCGCTCGAATTCTACACCGGCGCGGCGCTGCTCTATGTCGCGCTGATCTGGGGCTACACCATCCTGATGCGGATGATCGAAAGGCTGCAGCAATGGCAAGCGATCTGAGGGCGGCGGCGGCCATGCCTGCCGCGCAGGACTTCATTCGGATCCACGACGTCCATAAATCCTATGGCGATGTGAAAGTCCTCAACGGGATCTCGCTCGATGTCGCCGAGGGAGAGGTTCTGGTGTTGTGCGGGCCAAGCGGTTGCGGCAAGAGCACGCTGCTGCGCTGCATCAACGGATTGGAGACGATCAACGCCGGCGCCATCACGGTCGGCGGCCGCAATGTCGCGACTGCAACGCCGGAGGAACTTCAGGCGATCCGGCTCTCGACCGGCTTCGTCTTCCAGAACTTCAACCTGTTCCCGCATATGACGGCGCTGCAGAACATCACGATTGCGCCGATGAAGATCCTGGGCCAACCGGCACGAGAGGCCAGCGACGAAGGCCGCCGGCTCCTCGAACGCGTCGGGATGGCCGACAAGGCCAATTCCTACCCGTTTCAGCTTTCCGGCGGCCAGCGCCAGCGCGTCGCCATCGCCCGTGCGCTCGCAATGAAGCCGACGCTGATGCTGTTCGATGAGCCGACCTCGGCGCTCGATCCCGAGATGCGCGAGGAGGTGCTGCAGGTGATCCGCCAGGTTCATCACGACCACGGCATGACCATGGTCGTTGTGACGCACGAGATCGGTTTCGCCAGGAGCGTCGCCAGTCGCGCGATGCTGCTCGATGCCGGTGAGATCGTCGAGGAGGCGCCGGTCCGCAGCTTCTTCGCCAATCCGACCCAGGAACGCACCCGGCGCTTCCTCCGGGCGATCGTCAACGACTAGCCGACCGCGCCTCACACAAGGGGCAACCTCATTTCCGGAACGTCCGCTTCTTGGCGATAAGTCAGTGCCCGCAGTTGGAGCAATCGCTTGTGTTGCCGGAATTGCGGCGTTGCTGGTGATTCTGCGACATTGGAGTGGAGTTTAATTCAATAGATTCTGCGAGGATCCAAAGCATCCCGCAGACCGTCCCCGAGCAGATTGACGGCGAGGACTGTCACCGAGAGAAATGCGGCCGGTATCAGCACGATATAGAACTTGAGCTGCCACAGAGTGCGCCCCTCAGCCATGATGTTTCCCCATGACGGGGTGATCGGCGGGGTGCCTGCGCCGATGAAGGAAAGGACCGCTTCGGTGACCATCGCCGCCGCGCAGATGTAGGTCGCCTGAACGATCAGGGGCGAGAGCGAGTTCGGCAGGATGTGGCGGAAGATGATCCTCGGCGTGCTCGCGCCCGCGGCGACGGCAGCTTCGACATAGAGCTGCTCCCGCAAGGAAAGAACGGTCGAGCGCACGAGCCGGGTCACACGCGGGATCTCGACGATCGTCAGGGCGACGATCACATTGATCACCGACCCTTTTGTCAAAGCCATGAGCGCGATCGCCAAGAGCATCGACGGGATCGACATCAGGCCATCCATGATGCGCATCACCACAACATCGGCGCGTTTGATGAAGCCGGCGATCAGACCCAGGAGCAGACCACCGATCGACGAGAAAATCGCGACCGAGAAACCGACCAGAAGCGAGATACGGGCGCCATACAGGACGCGTGAGTAAAGGTCGCGACCGAGCATGTCGGTGCCAAACGGAAACAGCGCCGAGGGCTCGCGCAGCCGGCGGGCCAGGGACGTGGCCGTTGGGTCGGTTGTGCCCAGCACAGGAGCGAGCACCGCGATCGCGACCATGATGATCAGCACGGCCGCCCCGAGCGGAATGGTGGGATGGCGACGCATCTGCTTGAGAGCTTCGGCACCAAAGGATCCCTCTGTGCGCGTTGCCGCGGCTCCAACGTGGATTGTGGGGGAGCTCAATATCGGATCCTCGGATCAACGAGTGTGTAGACGAGGTCCACGGCCAGATTGACGAGCACGTAGATAAAGGAAAAGACCAGCACGAGGCCCTGAATCACCGGGTAGTCACGGCGCAGGATGGCATCGACGGTGAGGCGTCCCATGCCAGGGATCGTGAAGACGGTTTCGGTCACGACCGTGCCCCCGATCAGGGCGGAGAAGCCGATGCCGATGACGGTGATGACGGGTACCGCACCGTTCTTGAGCGCGTGCAGGAACAGAATCGTGCGAGGTCCCAAGCCCTTGGCGCGCGCGGTGCGGACATAGTCCTGCTGCAGCACTTCGAGCATCGATGCCCGGGTGATCCGGGCGATCAGCACGATGTAGACAAGGCCCAGCGTGATGGCCGGCAGAATGAGGCGCTCAAGCCAGGCCCAAACGCCCTCGGATAGGGGCGCATATCCCTGCGGCGGGAGCCACTGCAGCTTCAGCGCGAAGGTCCAGGCGAGGATGTAGCCGACGACGAACAGCGGCACCGAAAAACCGACGACGGAGATGCTCATGATCGCCCGATCGATCCAGCTTCCGCTTTTCCAGGCCGCGACTACGCCAAGCGGAACGGCGATGGAAATCGACAACAGAAGCGTCAGCAGCATCACCGACACGGTTGGCCCCACCCGCTCGGCCATCAGCGCCGTGACCGGCTGGCCGGTGAAGACAGAATTGCCGAGGTCGAAATGGGCCAGTCGCCACAGCCAGTTGCCGAACTGGACAAGGAAGGGCTGGTCGAGGCCCAAACTCTGCCTGATCCGTTCGATATCCGCCGCCGAGGCTTGGTCTCCGGCAATCATCGTTGCGGGATCGCCAGGCGCCAGGAACAGCAGCGAGAACACGGTCAGCGCGACGACCAGCATGACCGGAATCGTCGCGAGGCTGCGCTTCACGATGTAGGCGAGCATGGGATCAACTCCGCCGCGCCGTAAGGGTGGCGAAGTCAGCCACGCCGAATGTTCCAGAACACCGTGGCAGTCGGCACCCGATCGACGAGGTACTTCTTGAGCGCCGTTTGCCGATAGATGGCGCCGAGCGGAATAGCCGGCAGCTCATCCATGCCCACGACCTGCATTTCCTGAGCGATGCGCTTGCGATCGTCGGCCGACGGCGAGTTCAACCAGGCGTCGCGGAGCTCCTCCAGCTTCGGGATCGTCGGCCAGCCGAACCAGGCATTGCGCCCGTTGCCGCGCAGCATGATGTTCGTGCCGGGATCGACGAACCAGGTGCCGGGGAACAGCCAGCAGCTCAACGACCAGCCGCCCTTGTCAATCGGCTCTTCGGAACGGCGGCGCTGGGCGACCGACGCATTGTCGAGGAGTGCGATATCCAGATTCAGGCCCAGCTTGCCCAGCATATCGGCGGCAACCTGAGCCAGGGGCGTGGTCGAGGCTGGGCTGTCTGCCGCGCCGAGCAGGCGCACGCGCTCGTTCGCGTAGCCGGCCTCCTTCAGCAGTTGCTTGGCCCTCTCGATGCTGCGCGGTCCCTTCAGCGGATCGAGACCGGCTTCGCTGGCGAGAGCGGTGCCCGGTGGGAAGAAGCCGCTCCCGGTGGCGAAGTTCTGCGGGTTGGTGCCGGCGACGGCCATGCAGAATTCTGCCTGGTCGATAGCAGGGAGGAGGGCCTGCCGGATCTTCTTGTTGTTGAATGGCGCATGGAGTGCGTTGATCCGCATCATCGCCATCGAAGGAATGTCCTCGAGGCGTGGCAGATCGATATCCCTGAAGCCCGCAAGTAGCTCGACCGTTTCCGAGGTGGGGCCTCCGATCCAGTCGACGTCACCGGTCTGGAGGGCTGCCGCAGCAGTCGCGGCATCGGGAATGCGGCGCCATTCCACGCGGTCGAAATGAACGGTCTTCGGGCCCGCCGTGAGGCCCCGCGCTGTGTTTGGCGTAGGCTGGTAGCCTTGGAACTTCTCGAAGACCGCGAGATTGCCGAGCTGGAATTCGTCCGCCTTGAACTTGAATGGGCCTGAGCCGGTCCGGTCGGTGATCTGGGTCCTCACATCGGTCTGCGCGACCCGCTCGGGCATGATGAGCGGGACGGGAGCGCTGAGCTGCCCCAGCACGGCAGGCAGGATCGGAAACGGCCGCTTGAGGCGGAAGCGCAGCGTCCGGTCGTCAACGGCCACGAGTTCGTCAGTCAGCGCGAAAAGCGTGGCGCCCATGGGGGCCGCTTGCGACCAGCGCTTCAGGCTGGCGACGCAGTCGCGGGCGCGGATCGGCTCGCCATCGTGAAAGGTGATGCCGGTCCGCAGGGTGATGGTACAGCTGCGCCCGTCATCGCCCCAGAGCAAGCCCTCCGCGAGCTGAGGCTGCGGCTGGAAGTTCGCATCCAGTCCGAACAGCGTATCGTAGACCATGTACCCGTAGTCGCGGGTAACGTCGACCGTCGACCACATCGGATCGAAGATCGTCAGGTCCGTGTAAGGCACGAACCGCAGCACCTTCTGCCGGGATGACTGTGAACGAGCCGGAGCGCCGATGCCTGCCAGTGCGGCGGCCGCGCCGGCCTTCATGAAACTGCGTCGATCCATGATGGTCCCCATCGTTTTGCACCGCCCGAGGGGCAGCGGAGATTGATCCAAATACGAGTCGTCAGAGAGCGTTGCCGCGTCTGGCTTCGACCAGCTCGATGGCCTCCGAGAGACCGTGTGCGATGCGGTTGGCGCGCTGGCGCAATTGCACCCGTGCCATCCGGTAGGCATCGGCATCGAGACGATTGAGCGTCAGCACCGGCGCCAGCCCGGGCAGGATGCGGCTGGCTCGGCCGAGGTCGAATTCGAAGGCGCTGCGCGCGTGATAGAGCACCGGGTTGAGATGGCGGCCGAGCCGCAGGAGGGACCGGTCGTCGGCTCCCGTCGGCGTCCAGTTTGCGAGCGCATCGGCCAGTCTCTCGGCGAGGCCGGTCAGGCGCGCGATGTCGTCGAGGTCGGGCGCGGCCTCGCGATAGGCACGCAGGCCCGCTAGCACGTCACCCACCATGGCGCCGGGCCTGAAGGGCAGGGCGGGCGCGTCGACCAATCCCTCGACGAGGTTTCGGTAGATCAGCGTGTCGACGGCCAGGACGTCGGCATCCATATGCTCGATCGTGTCCTGATCGGTATGCCACCACCAGGCGAGCCCGCTGCCGTGAAGATGTTCCGGGCTGGCAGCCGGGAGGAATGCACTGACCTGAGCAGTGGCGAGTCCAATGCCGCTGAAGCTCTGATCCGAGTTCCGGGCGGAGCGCCTGGGATCGATATAGGGGTCGAGCCGCTTGACCGAGCGATCGACGAACTCTTCTTCCTCCGGCGTCTGCTTGCCGACCGTCCCGTCGAGAACCTGCCGGACATAATCGGCGAGCTCTGCTGTGGTGTTTCGCAGGGCCTTGGTGGTGCCGCCCCGGCTGCCGACGATGTCGACGTTGAGATAGGCGATGGCGTCGCGGTAGAGCGAGTCGCGAAACGCGTCCGCATACCAGGACGAGCCGGCGTAACCGCCCTGCTCATGCCCGGTCCAGAACGCGAATTTGATGCCGTATCGAGGCTTGGGTAGCTGCTTCATCAGCCGCGCCAGCTCAATGAGCAGAGCGACGCCAGCCGTGTTGTCAGTCGCGCCGTCGCCCCATGTGCAGTAGTGAGCGCCGAGCAGGACATAGGCCGGCTCGCGCCCCTCGATCTCGGCGACAGGCTGCTTCGCGGCGCGCCATTCGGTGCGGATCTCGCTGGCCATCGTGACCTGCGAGCCTTCGGCGACTGCCTGCTCCAGAACCGCCGCGTCATCGCGCGAGACCTGAATGGCCGGCACAGTGGGCAGCAGAGCAAGGTCGTCCGGGCAGGTCGGCGCGCCCCAAAGCGGCGAGGCCTGGACGTAATGGCGCTGAGGGCCATGCGAGATCGCGATGACGCCGAGCGCACCGGCTCGCTGCGCGCTGATGCAGGCATCGCAGCGCGGCAGGCCGTCGATCAGCAGAAAGGCGCCTTTCAGGTCTTCCAGCTCCAAGGAACGGGTGACGCGACCGGTCAGGCCGTTGGCGGAGGTGGTGAAGGCGGAGCCATTAGCGGGAAGCACCTTGTTGCCGACGGTCAGCGATGCCGAAACAGGCCAGCTGACGAAGGCATCGAGTTCGAGAACCTCGTTCGAGACCCCGAGCGCTGTCAGCTGCTCGCAGATATGGCGGCAGGCTGCGTTGGCGCTGTCCGAACCGGGGAGCTTGCGACCGAGAGCAGCCAGAGTGGCTACCGTCTGCTTCAACCGTTCGGAGGAAATACCGGCGGCTGCCGGATCGGAGAGTGTCGCAAGCGTCATCGGGCCCTCGGCCGTAGCGTGTTGGAATTCCAGGCGATGGCCGTGCCATCGCCTTGTCCTTGCGGGGTTCACTGCGCGACTGAAACATTCCAGTAGCGCGGCTTTTGACCCGGCCAGGGCTGGAAGCCCGTAACGTTCTTCCGCAGGGCCACCGTCGTGGCGCGAGTGCCCCATACGATGAGCGGTGCCTCGGCCATCTGCAGACGGTGCAACTCGTCGTAGAGCGACCGCTTGTCCTGGCCGTCATCTGCGAGGATGAGCTTCTTCAGCAATTCCTTCGAGGCCGGGCTATCCCAGACCTTGTCGGCCTGGCGCGCCTTGTCGCCGGTGAAGCGCTCGATGATGAAAAGTGGATCGAGATAGGGAGTGAGGTTCCAGACCATCATCTGGTAGCGCCCGCTGTAGAAGCGCTCGAACTGCGTCGCGAACTCCATGATCTCGACATCGACATTGAGGCCGACAGCCTGCAGCATCGACTGGAGATAGATCGCCGTATCGCCCATGATCGGCGAAGCCTTGCTGGTGATCAGGGCGATTCGCTCGCCCTTGTAGCCCGAGGCCTTGATCAAGGCGCGGGCCTTGTCCGGGTCGTATTCCGCACCGCTGCGCTGGACCTTGCCGTAGAAGCGGCTTGTCAGCGGGATAAGGGATGGCGAGGCGATGCTGTCATCGTCCAGAACCGCCTTGGCGAGGCTCGACCGATCGATGGCATGGCTGATCGCCTGACGGATACGCGGGTCGGCCAGCACCGGGTCGCGTGACTGCAGCGGGATCGTGTAGATGCCGGCGACGGGCGTGGTCGTGACGGTGACGTTCTTGTCGTTGGCGAAGTCCTTGATCGAAGCGGCATCGACGTCGGTCCACAGATCGAGCTGGCCCTGCAGGATGCCGAGTTTTGCGACCTGGGCGTCCGGAACGAGGTTGATCCTGACCTTCTCGACCTTGGCTTCCTTCGCACCGGAGAGGCCATCCGAAGGCTCTGTTCGCGACTTGTAATCGGCAAATTTCGAGAGCTCGACGAACTGGCCTTTGCGCCACTCGGTCATTTTGAACGGGCCGGTCCCGATAGCCGTTGTCCAGTTGCCGTTTGCATCGACCGCATCGGGGTGAGCGATGCCGGAGGAGTCGCAATCGCCGCGGGCCATCGCGCTCAGGAACGAACCACTCCGTTCTGCAAGCTGGAATTCGACCCGACGGTCATCCAGAGCCTTCACGGACTCGACCTTCGTGGCGTTGGTACCGTTGAAGGCTCCTCGGCACGGCCACGCCGACTTGGGGTCGAGAAAGCGCTCCCAGGTCCAGACGACTTCCTTCGCCGTCAGCGGAGCTCCGTTATGAAACTTCACCCCCTCGCGAAGGGTGAAGATATACGTCTTGCCGTCGGCGGAGACGTCAATCCTGTCCGCCAGCATCGGCGCAACGCTGCCGTCTGCGCGCCATGCGACCAAACCCTCGTAGATATTCTGCAGGACACTTCCCGTCGCGGTGTCCGGGCTGCGCCCAGGCATGACGCCGCGAATATCCGAGGTGATCATCGTCCGAAGCGTTTGGGCATGACCTGCCCCGGCAGCAGCCGCAAATGCGGCGATTCCGAAGGTGAGAACCGCAACAGCTCGCATGTTATTCTCCGACATATTCGATTGCGTTCGCGGCACTCGTGGCGCGGACGTGTTGTGCCAGTTGGCTGCAAAGCTTGGGGCTGACGCCGTGGTCGACTGCCAGCTTGGCGAGGCGCTCGATCAAGGGCAGGCGGGCAAGCCGGCCGACCCCGATGTCGGCACGCGGATGGAACGTCAGGCAGGCATAGCCATCGACCGCGAGCAGCGCTGAAAGCTCCTCGCACATGAGCTCTTCCGCCCGGTCCTGGGTCACACGCCGGCGGAAATGAGTGGCGTCGGTGAGGCCTTCCGAAATCGGAAGCTCGACCATCTGATGGCCGCCGTATTGGCCAAGCGCGTAGGGGCAATCGTCGTCGAGGAAGCTCGAATCGTAGAGGTATCCGAGACCCTGGAGGATGGAGATCGTATTCTCGGACAGCGTGCCGGTTGGAGACCGAAATCCGCGAGGGGCGGCACCGCTCAGGCGTTGCAACGTTTCGTGAGCCTCGCCGATGACAGAGGACTCCTCATCGCGTTCAAGCTTGGCATGATCTTCGAAAGCGCGGCCATGGCAGGCGAGCTCGTGGCCTTCCTGCAGGCAGCGCTCGACGAGCCAGGGCAGCCTTTCAGCCTCGGCCGCCGGCCAGAAGAATGTAGCCGGAAGATTGTAATTCCGGAGCGCGTCCAGCACTCGGGCTAACCCCACCCGATAAGTGTAGCGGCCGTGGGCGTCGCGTCCGAAGAGCTCGGCCTCCGGGATGTTGGCGGCTTCGGGACCGATGCCGTGCACATTCACGGTGATCAGCAATGCGCCGGTCATGCCCGCGCCTCCTGCCAGCGAGCAGGCTCGCTCAAGCAATATTCCGCCAGCTCACGACAGGTCATGAACTGCACGCCGGGCGTCGCCTTCGCATAGGACAGGAAGCGATCGATAGCCGCCGCACGCGCCGGCGTACCTGATCCACCGCCTGCTCGCGGGTGAACCGTGAGATGAACATACCCGTCGCGGTCCAGCGCCGCGTCGAACTCCTGGACGAAATTGCGCTCGACCTCGGCAGCTGAGGCCCCGCCGCTGAAGTACAGCGGGAAGTCATCGAGCGAGACTGTGTTGTTGGGGAGGATCATGAAGCCATCCTCCAGCAGGTAGGGGATGTCTTCGTCCTTTTCGCTTGCGTCGTAGATGTACCCGAGGCGACGCAACGTCGGCAGCGTCAGTTGGCTTTTGCGGCCGGAAGGCGAACACCAGCCAAGGGGGCGAGAACCGAAAGCGGAGAGGATCCTGTGGGTCTTTTCCAGGAGTTCCGGCTCTCGGTCTCCGAGGTCGAAACCCTCGTGCCGGTAGCCATGCGCGGCGATCTCGTGGCCGGCTCGATGAATGTCGTGAAATGGCTCGGGCCAATGCTCGGCATCATAGCCACAGCAGAAGAACGTGCCTTTCACATCGTGACGATCGAGCATGTCGAGGTAGCGATGAACGCCTCGCCGCAGCGCGTAATTGCCGCGGCTGTTGATCCCCAGCGCGTTCTGGCCGCGGCCGGCCTCTACCGCCGGGCCGTCGACATGGATCGTCACGCAGACGACTGCCCGCGCCTGGTTCGGCCACTGGATCCCGCCAACGCGATCTTTTGCATCTGAAGCCATCGGCTTTTCGTTCCCTTCGATCTCGATGGCGCGCCGCTTCGTCCGGCGGCTGCCAAAGGTCGATTTCGAGGAACCCTGCGTCGGCGCCAGGCTGATGTCAAATTATTGAACCGATGGTTCACCTAGCGAACCGAATCGAGCTGTGCTAATGGCGAACTCACGAGGAGTTGGCCCCGTCAGCCAGGGGCTGAGCAGAAGGAGTGCGCCGAAGATGAGTGCTGACCCGCCAAAAGAGATCGAGAAATACCGGGTCGATGCGGTTGATGCCGCGCTTGGCGTCCTCCAGCTCATTGCGGAGACACCGGACCTGGGACTCTCG
This sequence comes from Allobosea sp. RAF48, assembly GCF_052114025.1. Taxonomy (NCBI): domain Bacteria; kingdom Pseudomonadati; phylum Pseudomonadota; class Alphaproteobacteria; order Hyphomicrobiales; family Alloboseaceae; genus Allobosea; species Allobosea sp. RAF48. The sequence continues at coordinate 61,889 of NZ_JBFRDZ010000004.1, read as the reverse complement.
GAAATCACGCGCCGTTCGGGACAGAGCAAGGCGAGAGTCTACCGGCTTCTATGCAGCCTCGAGGCCAGTGGTTTCGTCAGCTCCACGCCGGAAAAACGCACCTACCGGCTGGGGTTGGCTGCGCTGGCGATTGGAAATGCAGCCGAACGGCAAATCGACATAGCGAGGGTAGCCGGACCGATCATCGCGAAGCTCGGAAGCAGCACCGGCGAGACGGTCCAACTTCGCGTGCGAGATGGTCGAAACAGCCTATGTGTGGCTGGCTGGGAGCCAGAAAGAGCAGTGAAAGTCCTGGCCGGCATCGGCGGAAGCCGGCCAATGCACGCCGGTTCTGGCGTCGTCCTTCTTGCCTTTCAGGATGAAACGTTTCGAGAAGCGGTTCTCAGAGAGCCGCTCAAGGCATTCACGGACCGCACCTGCGTTGACCCGGAACGCCTTCGGCAGGTTCTCGCGAACGTTCGCGAGCAAGGCTTCTACGTCAGCCATGGCGAAGTGAGCCCCGACCTGATCTCGATTTCCGCGCCAGTAATGGGCCCGGACGGAAAAATCATCGCAACGATCCACATCGGTGCGCCAACAGGGCGGGTGAGCGAGAGCCTTCTCCCTAGTCATATCGAAACAGTTCGCAGCGCAGCCCGGGAACTCTCGGTGCTGCTGAGCGCATCACGATCCACCGCCTGAGTTCTCGGCGGTGCCCCCTTCCATGCAGAACCCACGGACGAGGATGCCATCACCATGGCTTTAGCAACGCAAAATAAGGGGGGCGTGGAGGGGGCGCTTGTCGACAGAGTCTCGGCGGACCGCATGATGACCGGGCTCAGGGCGTTGGCCCGATGGCCCAAAGTTGCGGGAACCGCCGGCGAAGCCTCGAGCTTCGCTTGGCTCAAGGAGCAGCTCGATCAGATTGGTCTGAAGGCAGAGCTCATCGCCCATGACGCTTACATCAGCATTCCCGGGCCTGCCCGGCTTGTCGTCGACGGGCGAACCGTGCCGGCAATTACGCATTCGATGTCGCTCTCCTCTCCGGAAGGCGGCCTGACAGGATTGCTGGTCGATCTCGGCGAGGGGGCTCGCAAATCCTTTGCCGAGCGAGATGTCCGCGGCCGGATCGTCCTGGTCGATGGGATCGCCAGTCCCGGTATCGCATTGCTCGCCTCGCAGGCCGGCGCGATAGGCGTGGTGCAGATCAGTCCCCACCATCTGCTGCATGAGATGTGCGTTTCGCCAATCTGGGGTAGCCCTTCGGCCGAGACGCGCCCGGCATTGCCAAAGGTCGTCGTCATCACCGTCAGCAACGAGGCAGGCCAAGCTCTGCGGGATACGCTGAAGGCAGGCATGGGGGAGGTCACGCTTCACGCGGCCGTCGATACCGGCTGGCGCAAGACCCCGCTTCTCGTCGCCGATCTCCCGTGCGCCGACGATCCACAAGGTCCCTTCATCCTGCTCTCCTGCCATGTGGACACCTGGTTCCACGGCGTCATGGACAATGGCTCGGCCAACATCGCGATGCTGGAGGTCGTGCGGCTCTGCGCGCAGAAGCATGAGGAATGGAAGCGCGGGCTTCGCATCTGCTTCTGGTCCGGCCATTCACAGGGCCGCTATTCGGGCTCGGCCTGGTATGCCGACAACCATTGGGCCGAGCTCGACGCCCGCTGTGCCGCGCATGTCAATCTCGACAGCCCCGGTGGGATCGGCGCGAACGATCTGACCAGAACCGGTTCAGCCGGCGGCCTTTTCCGGATCGCGGCGGATGCGATCGCGGCAGAGACCGGTCAGGAACTGGTCGGGCGGCGCAAGGCGCGCTCCGCCGACGACTCCTTTCCAGGAATCGGGATTCCCTCCGTCTTCGGCAGCCTCAGCCTGCAGGAGCCGAGCCCGCTCAAGATGCGCAACGACCTCGGCTGGTGGTGGCATACCGAGCACGACCTTCTCGACAAGATCGATCCCGACTTTCTCGTCCGAGATACCAAGGTCGTGTTGAGGGTGGTTCAGGGCTTGCTCACTGAGGAGCGGCTGCCGGTCGACTATGCCGGTCAAGTTGGTGCGCTTGTCGAGGAACTCGCCAAGCTCGGCCGGCAATTGAATGGGCGATTGGATATCGAAGAGGTTACCGAGGAAGCCGGGTCGCTTGCCGGCGCCATCGCCGACCTGAACAGCGGGCGACTCGATCCGGCCACGCACAATCACGTTCTGATGCGGTTGAGCCGCATTTTGGTACCCCTGGATTACACCAAGGGGGATCGCTTTGTTCACGATCCCGCTCTGTCGCTCTCCCCCTGGCCGGTTCTGGACCCGATCAGGCGATTGACTTCGGATTCTTTGGATGAGGACTACCGCTTCACGGCCGTGGATGCTGTCCGGGCCCGCAACCGCCTGAGCCACAGCCTGCGCGAAGCATCAAGTTTGTTGCGGTCGGCAAGCCTCGAGGCTTCGACGGCCACTGCGGTCGTTCGCGAGGCCGCCGGACAGCCTGGAGCCTGACGCTATGCGCGCGACTGCACAGCCAAGCGCTTCGGCGGACGTCCCGAAGATGCTTCGTGACGTGATGGTCACGATGCGGGATGGCGTCCGTCTGGCCACGGATATCTATCTGCCCGCCCAGCAGGATGGGCCGTTTCATGCAATTCTGGAGCGGACGCCTTATGGAAAGCACCTGGCTTCTCGGTCGGAGTTGACGCTCGGCAACGATCGCCCGATGTCCCGGATGGAAGTCGCGGCTGCGTTCTGCCGCGCGGGATACGCTGTGATTTTCCAGGATTGCCGTGGTCGCTACGGATCGGAGGGAGAATTCACGAAGTACTTGTCGGAAGCTGCCGATGGCTACGACACCATCCAGTGGATCGCAGAGCAGGCGTGGTGCTCAGGCAAGGTCGGCACGATGGGGCTATCCTACGCCGCCCACACGCAATTGGCTGCTGCCTGCCTCGCTCCTCCGGCGCTTGCCGGGATGATCCTCGACTCCGGCGGCTTCTCGAATGCCTATCGCTGCGGGATCCGGCAGGGGGGAGCGTTCGAGTTAAAGCAGGCAACCTGGGCCTATAGTCGGGCGAGGGAAGGTCGCGCCTGCGCCGATGACCCCAATCTGGCTGCTGCGCTTGCCGCCGAGAATATCATCGATTGGTTCGGCCGCATGCCTTGGAGCCGCGGCAATTCCCCTATTCGGTGGGAGCCAGAGTACGAAAGCTATCTGCTGGAGCAGTGGCAGAACGGCGCCTTTGGTGATTATTGGAAGGCGCTCGGCATCTACGCTGCCGGCTACTACGATCAAATTCCGGATATTCCGATCCTGCTGATGTCGAGTTGGTACGACGTCTATGTTCCAACGACGTTCGAGAACCTCGCCGGGCTGAGCCGCGGCAACCACCGACCGGAACTGGTGATGGGCCCGTGGACACACGGCAACAGGACAGGATTTTCGGCGACGTGGATTTCGGCCCTGCCGCGCCTTTCGACGGAAACATCGGCGAAAACTGGCTGCGGTTCCGGATCGATTGCTTCGATCGGTGGCTGAAGGGAACCGACGCCACGGAAAGCGCCTCGGTGCGGCTCTTCGTGATGGGGGGCGGGACAGGGAGGAAGACGGAGGCCGGCTTTATCGATCATGGCGGGCGTTGGATCGAAACCACCGCATGGCCACCTCCGCAGGTCTGCGAGGCGGCGTTACACCTCCACGCGAACGGAACGCTGTCCGCCAACGCTGCCGCGGCGACGGATGAAGCGCTCTCCTATGATTTCGATCCGCGCGACCCGGTGCCGACGATCGGCGGCGCGTTGACGAGCGGCCAGCCCGTCTTCGAAGGTGGAGCTTTCGACCAGCGCGAAGACACGCGCTTCTTCGGCTGCCGCACACCGGGCCTGCCGTTGTCGTCGCGCCCGGACGTGCTGATGTTCGAGACGGAACCGTTGGCCGCAGATCTAACGATCATCGGACCGGTCAAGCTGCATCTCTGGGTCTCGTCCGATGCGCCCGACACCGACTTCACGGCCAAGCTCATCGATGTCCATCCGCCGAGCGTCGATTATCCGACGGGCTTCGCGATGAATCTCAGCGATGGGATCTTTCGATGCCGTTATCGGCATTCGTGGGAGAACCCCGAAGCAATCCGGAGCGATGAACGTTTCGAGATCGTTATTGAGCTTTTTGCGACGGCCAACCTGTTCAAGGCCGGGCACCGCATCCGCCTCGACGTTTCGTCTTCGAACTTTCCGAAGTTCGACGTGAATCCGAATACAGGCGCGCCTGAGGGCAAGGGGCGCGCCAGGAACATCGCGCGCAACACGGTCCATTTCGGCCATGCAACGCCGTCGAGATTGCGGGTCCATGCGATGCGAGATGAGTGAAAGGCGTCTCGCTCTTTTCGCTTCTCTCCTTGGGCCGGCATGAACTGCGGGTTGTCGATCCAATTCCGCTCGGCAGGCCCGAATTTGACAGCTTTTCCGCTTTGCAGCGGCTCGTGCCCCAGCCCGACATCGAGCGGCGAGATGCCAAGGGAGCCCCTCATCGTCGACTTCCGGGGCGTCATTCTTGCGCCGCTCGAAACCTCGTCAAAGCAGCACGATAGCGAAGGCGAGAGCGAAGGCCGCGATCAAGCCCAGATGGGCCATCCAGCCGAGATATCGCGCAGCTATCCAGACGCGATAGAAATACCAACGTATTGAGATCGCTGTCATATCGGGCTCCAAATCCTGGGCCCAGGGCAGAAAGCCTGCCGAGTCATCAAAATGACCTTCAAATAATAAGAACGGTCATATGAGGCGTTTTTGGACAATAACACCTGGGCATTGAAAAGTCCATTTTCATCATTTTATTTAGAGATATCGATGGTCTTTTGATTTTACTATTTTGTTTTCTTTTAAGGGCGGCCTATGATGCCCTTATCGGCAGTCTCTTATCAGGGCGCTGTCGGCTGAGGGCGTTCACGCTCTGGCCCTGACCGGGGAGGACTCGATGTCCTCAACCTTTCTGACAGCAGGCGACACAAAATTGATCGAGCACCTGCTCGATGAGGTCTATGAATCCTGGGCGCAGCGCGGCATCGATATCGAGAAAGCCCGTGCCGAGCTCTTCGCTCGTGCCTATGGCAGCGGTGCCCGCATCGACACCAACTTCGGCCGACACTTGGAGAAACATACCGGAGGAGCGGGCAGGGGGGACACCCCCTTTCTTCGACAAGAGCACATGCTCCCTTCGCCGGATGAGGAGCTGAATGCGGCGCCGGAAGTTCTGCCAATTTCAACAGCAGGTCATACCGATGTCCTGATCATCGGACGGAATTTCAGCGGCGAAGCGGCTTTGATCCGATGGCTCTCGGACGGTCCTTTGCTTCGGCCAAATGGATTTTGGGCGCGGTGCGACAACGACGAACCATTCGCGGCGACGCACTGGATTCCATCAACCTGGACGACGGATGAAGAGCGGAAGCATTCCGGCCGAGGAGCGTACGTAGACGCCAAGCCGGAATTCCTGTCCCACCTTGATCTTCAGTCGGCGATTGCGGCGTTTCTAACGGTCTGCCAGGTCGAGGCTGGCGCGGTATCGGCGGCGACTGCGGCGGACGCTATTCGACGTATCTTTCCCAATTGGAGGGCGGCGGGGATCGACCTTGCCACCGCAATCGCAGAAGAAGCGCTTCGCCAGGGCTTCCCGATCGGAGAGGGATTGAAACCGCCCATCCCATTCTCTCTGGAGAGCTGGGAGAATGAAGGTGGTGCGGTAGCCGGGGAGAAGCGTCATCGAGCCAGTTCCGGCCCGGACCATCGATCTCTGAATTCCGGCGCGGGTCATGACCATGCGATGGTCGAAACCCAGCCCTGAGTCTTTGAGCCGGCCGTCATCTCTATCGAGAATTTGGTCGGCGGCAACTCCGCTTGCATTTGATCCTCAGAGGCTTCGCTGGCCGCCTTCATCTCGTTTCCCGCGCCGCGCGCGGACGATCGGCTCTATCGTGAAACCGACAGTCGAGGCTTATACCGTCGCCATCCCGTGGTACGAACCGGAGGATTTCGATCAACTCTGGGCAATGACCAGCGACGGGGGCGATGCGCCGCCCGATTACGACACCTGGCATCGAAGCGCCGTTGCCGTTGTCAGCGCGTGGCTCGCCACGGGGCGGGCCCTGCAAATCGTGACGATCCGTCCGGTTGGCCTGATCGCTTGGCTCGACATTCGTGGATTGGCCAACACGACCGAAAATCAACGTCGCTACGCGGAACATTTCGCTACCCGAAACCAAGATGCCGCCTAGACGAAGGCAATTTCCCTGCCGTCGAAATCGCGCCGCGCTGCTCTTCCTGCGAAGCAGTGATGTCGATAAAGCGCCGAAAAAATCAGACGAACACTTCGATAATATCAAAATTATTTTGAATCTCTGAGAATGAAATATGATACCGTACTCTACGGGAGCTTTCTCTTCCGTGGAACGAAAGGTAATCCCATGAAAATCCCTGCAGAAACCAAGCCTGCAATCTGGGGCGCGGTCGGTGGCGCGATTGCTCTCGCAGTAATCGGATTCACCTGGGGAGGTTGGTCCACGGCCGCATCAAGCGAACGCCTGGCCGCGCTGAGGGCCGAAAATGCCGTCGTGGCCGCCCTGTCTCCGATCTGCGTGAACAGATTTCAGCAGCAGCCGAATCCTGATGCTGCTCTCGGCGAATTGAAGAAGATCAGCTCCTGGCAACAGGGCGATTACATCGCGAAAGGCGGCTGGGCCACGATGGTGGGCAGCACCTCGCCGGACTCGGCCGTGGCAAAGGCATGCGCCGAAACGCTCAGCATGCAGAAGAGCTGAGATGTTGACGGGCTGCGCGGAGAGATTCCTGCGCGAGCCGGCGAAGACGCAAAAGCCTGACATTGGCGCCCGGGCTCGCCGACACGAAGAGCGGTTCGTTCGAGCCCGCCCGTTCATGCCGGCGAGACCCGCAGGTGCCTCCGGTTTCAGGCCAACGCCAAGGCCAGTGCCTGGGTCAGCACGGCTGCCCCCGCGCGCGGGGCTTCAGCCTCGCAACGGATGAGACCCGAGCGGCGAGGACGTCTTCCGCCCGCCCACCGGCGGCAGGAGGGAAGGGCGCTTTCACGCGGCTGTCGCCAGAGACGCTCACCGCCGCAACCCTCAGGAGGTGGCCATGGCCAAAGGACAGCTACGCGGCAATCGAGAAGCCAAGAAACCGAAGAAGAAAAAGGAAATCGCGGCGGTGCCGACCCCGGTCCGCGGGACGTCGATGCCAATCGCCCCCCCGACGAACACGAGCAAGCATGAGCGCCCGAGCCAGAAAAAATAGGGTCATGTTGAAGCCGAGCGCTCTTCGCCGCGAGCAGCCTGCCGGGACCTGTCGCGCGGTGGTCGACGCGGAGGAGATGTCGGACATCTTCTGTCTCGCCTATCGGCGAAGCTCGTCCCTGGGCGTCGTCCACATCGTGCCAGTGTGGACTGAAAGGCGGCCATGAACGCAATTGCTGACACCCTGCGTCGCCGCCGCACAGAACTGCTGCAGCGGGGAACCGCCGCTTGGCTAGGTTCCATCTGGAGCGACACGGCGCCAATCCGGGAGGAACTGTTCGGGGTCGAACGGCTGGAGGAGCACGCCGGCAGCTTGGCCGCGGCTCAGCCGGTCACGACTCGGCCTCCATCCGTTCCCTCCTTGCACGGACGCCTGAAGAGCAATGCGGCCGTGCTGCTCGCCGCCTACCGGGCGACGGCAGTCGTCGTAGAGAGCGGGCACGCGGTCGTCCCCGCCGCTGAATGGCTGCTGGACAATTACCATCTCGTGGAGGAGCAGATCCGCGAAATCCAGGGTGACCTGCCACCCGGCTACTACAGGCAATTGCCGAAGCTCGCCGAGGGCCCCTTCGCCGGCTATCCGCGCGTATTGGGCCTGGCCTGGGCTTATGTCGCGCACACGGACAGTCATTTCGATCCGGAGATGCTGCGCCGCTTCATCGTCGCCTATCAGCAGGTCCAGCCGCTGACCATTGGCGAGTTATGGGCTGTCGCGATCACGCTGCGCATCGTGCTCATCGAGAATCTTCGTCGACTTGCCGATCAGATCACGGATGGGCGCCGCTCCCGTCGGGAGGCCGATCTTTTGGCCGACCGGCTTCTGGCTTCGGGGGAAGCTCGCTCGGCGCTCGAGGCGGACATTGTTCGTCGCTCTCCCGGGCCACTTAGTGAAGTCTTCGCCGCGCAGCTCGCCAAGCGGCTCAGGGACCAGGACCCCTGGACGACACCTGCCCTAGGGTGGCTGGAGGAACGGCTGCGAGCCCAGGGCGCGTCGATCGATGGCGCGGTCGAGCAAACCCAGCGGCGGCTGGGTGCCTCGAATGTCAGCGTGCGCAATATCATCACCAGCATGCGGCTGATCTCCGACATCGACTGGGCCGAGCTCTTCGAGAGCGTGAGTCTCGTCGACGACCGGCTACGGGCAGGCAGCGCCTTCGGCGCCATGGATTTTCCAACCCGCAACCTCTATCGGAGCGCGATCGAGCAGCTCGCTCGCGGTTCCCGGCTGTCCGAGCTCGACATCGCCGGGCGTGCGCTGAAGGCCGCAGCGACGGCGGAAGCCACGGCGCCGGAGGACGGTGAAACCGCAGCAGCCCGCGATCCCGGCTATCATCTGATAGCCGGCGGGCGAACCGCGTTCGAGCGGACGATTCGATTTCGTCCGCCACCACGGCTCCGCCTCATCCGTCTCAGCATCCGCCTCGGCCTCGGCGGCTATGTCGGCACGATCCTCGCAGTCACACTCGGCCTGACCGCGCTCGCACTCTGGGCGCTTTCCGCAGCGGGTCTTTCCGCCGGCGGGCTCACCGCCTTTGCGCTGGTCGGCTTCATACCGGCGAGCGAAGTCGCGACCGCCCTCGTCAACCGGGCGGTGGCTTTCATGTTCGGCGCCGCCGCGCTGCCCGGCCTCGAACTCGCGGGCGGCGTGCCCACCTCCCTGCGCACCCTCGTCGCCGTGCCGACCCTGCTCACCGGCGAAGCCGATCTCCTGGAACAGATCGAGCGGCTGGAGGTCCATCATCTTTCCGGCGCAGGCGGCGATCTCACTTTTGCCTTGCTGTCGGACGGCGTCGACGCCGACCGGGAGGTCCTCGCCGAAGACGCGCCGCTGCTCGAAGTGGCCGTGAAGGCCATCGAGGAACTGAACCGGCGTTACGGCCCCGGTCCCGGAGGCGACCGCTTCCTCCTGCTGCACCGCCGCCGCCGCTTCAATCCAGGCGAGAAACGATGGATGGGATGGGAGCGAAAACGCGGCAAGCTGCACGAACTCAACCGCCTTCTGCGCGGAGCGAACGATACCTCCTTCATGTCCGTGGCCGGTCACCTGCCGCATGTTCCGGCCGATGTGCGCTACGTCATCACGCTCGACGCCGATACGCGCCTGCCCCGGGACGCCGCGCTCCGGCTGATCGGCAAGATGGCGCATCCGTTGAACCGTCCGAGATTCAGCCTTGCCGAACATCGGGTCGTCAGCGGTTACGCCATTCTCCAGCCGCGGGTCACGCCCTCGCTGCCGACCGGCAATGAAGGCTCCTATTATCAGCGGGTCATCTCCGGCCCCGGCGGCATGGACCCCTACGCAGCGGCGGTATCCGACGTTTATCAGGACCTCTTCGGCGAGGGGTCCTACACGGGCAAGGGCATCTACGAGATCGACGCGTTCGAGGCCTCCCTTGCCGGCCGGATTCCGGAAAACGCGCTGCTCAGCCACGATCTGTTCGAAGGTGCGTTCGCGCGCGCCGGACTCGCCTCGGATGTCGAGGTCGTCGAAGAGTTTCCCTCGCGCTACGATGTCGCCATGAAGCGCCATCACCGCTGGGCACGCGGCGATTGGCAGCTTCTCCCCTGGATCCTGGGATTGACCGCGGGAGCGGGAGCACTCACGGCCGTCGGCCGCTGGAAGATGCTCGACAATCTCCGGCGCTCGGTCCTGTCGCCGATAACCTTGCTCGCGCTCGGCCTGAGTTGGCTGTTTCCCATGCCCGCAGCGATCATGGGCACGTTCCTGACGGTGGCGACGATTGTGGTTCCCGCCTTCCTGCCGATCGTTTTTTCGGTGCTTCCTGGTCGGCGCAACATCCGCCTGCGCAGTCACCTCGTCAGGCTGGCATCGGAGCTGCGGCTTGCTGCGGCCCAGACGTTCCTGTCGCTTGTCTTCCTTCCCGATCAGGCCTGGCGAATGGGCGATGCCATCGCCCGAACCCTGGTGCGGCTGCTCGTCACGCGCCGTCACCTGCTGGAATGGACGACGGCCGCCAGGTCAACTGCGAGCCCGAGGCTGGATGTTCCGGGCTTCTATCGCCAGATGGCGGGCGGCACGACGCTGGCCCTCCTGACGACGGGGAGCGCGCTCGCCTTCGCGCCGTCGTCATGGCCGCTCGTCCTTCCATTCGCGCTGCTCTGGCTCGGCGCGCCCGTCGTGGCGCAATGGGCAAGCCGCTCGCCCAGTGTGCCACAGCGCCTCGCCATTCCGGATTCGGAGGCGCGCGATCTGCGCCTCATCGCGCGGCGCACCTGGCGCTATTTCGAGACCTTCGTCACGCCGGCCGACAACATGTTGCCGCCGGACAATTTCCAGGAGGATCCCAAGCCGGCCCTCGCGCACCGGACCTCGCCGACCAACATCGGTCTTTATCTGCTTTCGGCCGCAGTTGCGCGAGACTTCGGCTGGGCGGGCACGATCCAGACCATCGAACGGCTGGAGGCGACATTCGAAACCTTGAAGCAGTTGCCGCGCTTTCGAGGGCACTTTTTCAACTGGTACGGGACGACGGACCTCGCCACGCTGCCTCCCAGCTATGTCTCGTCCGTCGACAGCGGCAATCTCGCGGGCCATCTCATTGCGCTGGCCAACACATGCGAAGAATGGGCGGATGCCTCTATCGCCGCGACAGCGCGACAGGGCGCGGCCGACCATCTCGCTCTGGCGCGCGAGGCGTTGCTGGCCCCGGACATCCCGAACAGCGAACAGGCACGGGCATTGGCCGCCGTCCTGCAAGAGATCGACGCCCAGCTCAGCGGCGTCCAGACGATAGATGCGCTCACCCCCGCGCTGATCCGCCTCGCGCAGAAGGCCTCCGCAATGACGCCGGCCCCTGTCCTGGAGGAGGGCGGCGACGGCCTCGCCGACATCGCCTATTGGGTCGATGCGCTCGGAAAGGGCTTGCGCGAACATGACCGCGATCGCCGCCAACTCGCCGAGGCGTCCGCAGCGATGAGGACTCGCCTGACGGCGCTCGCCGACACCGCACGCGCCATGGCGATGGAAATGGATTTTGCCTTCCTGCTCGATCCCGAACGGAAGCTGCTCTCCATCGGCTATGCCCTGGACGATAACGGCCTCGATCCGAGCTGCTACGACCTCCTGGCGTCCGAGGCGCGGCTCGCCAGCCTGATCGCGATCGCCAAGGGCGATGCGCCGACACGGCACTGGTTCCGGCTCGGCCGGCTCTCGACACCGCTCGGGAACGGGTCGGCGCTGATCTCTTGGTCAGGATCGATGTTCGAATACCTGATGCCCTCGCTGGTGATGCGCGCGCCGGCCGGAAGTGTGCTCGAACAGACCAGCCGTCTCGTGGTCGCGCGGCAGCAATCCTACGGCCGATCGCTGGGCGTCCCGTGGGGCATGTCCGAATCCGCGTACAATGTTCGGGATATCGAGTTCACCTACCAGTACTCGAATTTCGGCGTACCCGGCCTCGGCCTGAAGCGCGGCCTCGCCGAGAATACCGTGATCGCTCCCTATGCGACCGGCCTCGCCAGCATGGTGGATCCGCAGGGCGCGCGAAAGAACTATGCCCACCTTGCCCGGTTGGGCGCCCAGGGTCGCTACGGCTTCCGTGAAGCGCTCGACTTCACCCGCTCGCGGCTTCCCGAGGGAAAGACTGTCGCGATCGTGGGCAGCTTCATGGCCCATCATCAGGCCATGACCATCGTGGCCATCGCCAATACCCTCCATGACGGGCGCATGCGCGACAGGTTTCATCGTGAACCGATGATCCGGGCGAGCGAGCTCTTGCTGCAGGAACGCGCTCCCCGCGACGTCGTGCTGTCGTCTCCGCGCGCCGAGGGGGTCCGCGCCTCCGCTGCGGAGGCACCCGGCGGCGGCGAGACGGCGCGGCGCCTGACGGCCTCGGCCGCCGGTGCACCGATCACGCATCTGCTGTCCAATGGAACCTATGCCGTCATGCTGACCGCAACCGGGGGCGGCTACAGCCGCTGGCGCGACATTGCCGTGACGCGCTGGCGGGAAGATGCGACGCGCGACGATTGGGGCTCCTTCATCTTCGCCCGAGACCTTCGCAGCGGCGCCGTCTGGTCCGGCACCGCCCGGCCGATGGCGGGCGGTGCCGGTGAAGGGGAGGTCATGTTCAGCGAGGACCACGCCCGGTTCACGCACCACGATCTGGATCTGTCGACGACGGTGGATGTCATCGTTTCCGGCGAGCACAACGGCGAAGTCCGTCACATTTCCCTCGCCAACAGCGGCAGACGGACACGCGAGATCGAGCTGACATCCTATGCCGAGCTCGTCCTGACCACGCCGGCCGCCGACGATGCGCATCCAGCCTTCGCAAAGATGTTCGTGCAGACCGAGTATCTGGCCAATTTCGGAGCCCTGATCGCCACCCGTCGGCTTCGGACGCCGGACGAGCCGCAGATATGGGCGGCGCATTTTGCCGTCGTGGAAGGCGATGTCACCGCCGGCCCGCAATACGAGACCGACCGCGCCCGCTTCATCGGCCGTGGCCGCAGCATCGACACGGCGAAAGCCCTGTCGAGCGGGCAGCCTTTGTCGAACACCGTCGGGACAGTACTGGACCCTATCTTTTCGCTGCGCCAGAGCGTGCGCATCGAACCCGGAAAGGTTGCGCGCGTTGCCTTCTGGACCGTCGTCGCCTCTTCGCGGGAAGAGCTTCTCGACCTGATCGACACCCACCATGATCGCAGTGCGTTCGATCGTGCGAAGACCCTGGCCTGGACACAGGCACAGGTTCAGCTCCGCCATCTCGACATTGATGCGGGAGAGGCCGCCGATTTCCAGCGCCTTGCGGCACCGCTGCTCTATGCTGATCGCCGCTTCAGGTCGCCGTCGGAAGTGATCCTTCGGGGCGCCGGCTCGCAATCGGGTCTATGGCAGCACGCCATCTCCGGCGACCTGCCCATCGTTCTGCTGCGGATCGACGATGTCGAGGACATCGCGCAGGTGCGCCAGTTGCTCCGCGCCCACGAATATTGGCGCATGAAGCGCCTCGCGGTGGACCTCGTCATCATCAACGAGCGCGTTTCCTCCTATGTCCAGGATCTCCAGACCGCCATCGAGGCGGCGGTCCGGGCCAACCAGTCGCGGCCGCCCTTTGGCGAGACGCCGGCGCGCGGCTCGGTCCATGTGCTGCGCGCTGACCTGATGAGCGTGGAGTCGCGCCTGCTTCTGCAGTCGGTCGCGCGCGTGGTCCTGGTGGCGCGGCGCGGCCCCATCGCCAATCACCTGGCGCAGTTGCAGCAGCCCTTGGCCCCACCGGCTGACACACGCCGTGTCCATCGGCCGGCTGCGATGCCCCGCCCGGCGCCGTCGCGGAGCGCGCCCGCCCTCGAATTCTTCAACGGCCTCGGGGGCTTCGACAAGGACGGCCGGGAATATGTGACCATCCTCGGTGCGGGGCAGACGACACCGGCGCCCTGGATCAACGTCATCGCCAATACTGGCTTCGGCTTCCAGATATCCGCCGAGGGCAGCGGCTATAGCTGGGCGGCGAACAGCCGCGAGAACCAGATCACCCCGTGGTCGAACGACCCGGTCGCCGATCCGCCCGGCGAGGCGATCTATGTCAGGGACGAGGAGACGGGTGATCTGTGGAGTCCCACCGCTCAGCCGATCCGCGACGACGGAATCTACGTGGCACGGCACGGGTTCGGCTATAGCCGCTTCGAGCATGAAGCCAACGGCATTGCGCTCGATCTGCTGCACTTCGTGCCGCTGGACGATCCCGTCAGGATTTCCCGCCTGAAGCTCACCAACCTGTCCGGCAGACCGCGCCGGCTTTCCGTCACGGCTTATGCGGAGTGGGTGCTCGGCACCTCGCGCGGCGCATCGGCACCGTTCATCACCACCGAGATCGACATGCGGAATGGGGCGATGCTGGCGCGCAACCCATGGAGCATCGCCTTCGCCTCGCAAATTGCCTTCGCCGATCTCTGCGGACGGCAGACTGCCTGGACGGCGGACCGTACCGAGTTTCTCGGGCGGGAAGACGGCCCCGCATCGCCGCTCGGCCTGACCGGCAAATTCCCCCTCTCTGGAAGGACAGGCGCGGGCCTGGATCCATGCGCAGCCTTGCAGGCGACCGTGGAACTCGGCATCGGCGAGACCGTCGAAGTCGTATCGTTGCTCGGGCAATGCGCCTCCATGGAAGAGACGCGGGTGCTGGTCGCGCGGTATCGGGAAGCCGATCTCGACGCCGTCCTCGCCGCGGTGACCGATCACTGGCAAGCGGTGCTCGGCGTCGTCCAGGTGAAGACGCCGGACCGGGCCATGGACATCATGCTGAACGGCTGGCTGCTCTATCAGACGCTCGCCTGCCGCATCCGCGCCCGCTCGGCCTTCTACCAGGCGAGCGGCGCCTATGGCTTCCGCGACCAGCTGCAGGACGGCATGGCGCTGACGCTCGCCCTGCCGGGGGAGACGCGCGGCCATATTTTGCGGGCGGCCGGGCGGCAATTCGTCGAGGGCGACGTCCAGCACTGGTGGCTCCCGCAAACGGGCCAGGGGATACGTACCCGCATATCCGACGACCATGTTTGGCTCGCCTTCGCGACCGCTACCTATGTCACGAGCTCGGGCGATATCTCGATTCTCGATGAGGTCGTTCCGTATCTCGATGGGCCGCAATTGCGGCCGGAGGAAACCGATCAGCTCTTCCACCCGATGCAGAGCGATGAAACGACCTCGCTGTTCGAGCACTGCGCCCGCGGCCTCGATCACGCTCTTTCGCTCATCGGCGCACGTGGCCTGCCGCTGATGGGAACCGGCGACTGGAATGACGGCATGAATCATGTCGGCGCGGGCGGAAGAGGGGAAAGCGTCTGGCTCGGCTGGTTGCTCATCCGCACCATCGAACTCTTCGCACCGTTGGCGGAAGAGCGAGCTCACGGCCGCGCCGGGCGCTGGCGCGCCCATGCGGCGGCGGTGCGGCAGGCGCTGGAGCGCTCGGCCTGGGACGGCGAATGGTATCGCCGGGCGACCTTCGACGACGGCACCTGGCTCGGCTCGAAGGACAGTGGCGAGTGCAGAATCGACGCCATCGCCCAGTCTTGGGCGGTGCTCTCAGGCCTCGCCGATTCCGGGCGGGCGGCGACGGCGATGGCTTCATTCGCGCGTCACCTGATCCGCACAGACGATGGCCTTGCCCTGCTGTTTGCACCGCCGTTCGACAAGACGCCGCTCGATCCGGGCTACATCAAGGGCTATCCGCCGGGCCTGCGCGAGAATGGCGGGCAATACAGCCATGCCGCCATGTGGGCGATCCTCGCCTTCGCCAAGCTGCGTGCAGGAGAGAATGCGCATGATCTCTTCGCCCTTCTGAATCCGATCAACCATGCCCGCACGCCGGAAGAGGCCGAGCGCTACAAGGTCGAACCCTATGTCGTGGCGGCCGACGTCTATTCAGTCGCGCCCCATACCGGGCGTGGCGGCTGGACCTGGTATACGGGCTCGGCCGGCTGGATGCATCGAGCCGGCGTGGAAGGTATCCTGGGCATTCGCCGGGAGGGCGATGTCCTCCTTGTCGACCCCTGCATCCCTTCAGCTTGGCCGGGGTTCCAGGCGACGGTGAGGCTCGGTGAGGCGATCTGCCGGATCGAGCTTCGCGCACTCGGCGCGGGCAAGGAGAACGAGCCTTATTGGGTTCTCGACGGAGTGCGTGGCGCAGACGCCGATCGACCCGTCCGTGTCCCTATCGACGGCAGAAGCCACGATCTGCTGATGTTCACCTGATACTGACTGCCAGTTTGCCCCTGAAAGCTCTGCCTTCAAGTCAGTCGTCGCGGGGCTTCTTCATCAAAGCCCTGCGAGTGCGAGCCTCCCAATCCACGAGGTCCTTGTCGTACTGATCCTGAAACCAGCGCGAGACGGTCCCGCTGCGGGTCGATATCGGTCTCAGCGGGTACCGGACATTGTGCCGCTCGACATAGCGGCCGAAACTGCCGCTCGCCTGCCACCCCGCTGGATCGCTGGAGGCTGCCAGCGCGGCAGCCCGTCTGTCCATTGCGTCCATCTTCCGCGCACGGACACAAAGGTCCAGTGCCTCGGAAAGGAGCTCTCGGATCGTCTGTTCCCGCTCTTCCATCACCCTGCCTGCGTTCGGACGGCAGCAGCCAAAGCGTACCCGTTATTCATGGCGACGCGGTCGCGGTTTTTCCAGCCGCATTTTTCGCTACCACCCACGGTGTCGCTGTGGTCGGTGCTGCCGATTGGGAAACTCAGCCCAGCAACGTTAAACTCCTCCTCTGGCGAAGGAAGCATGCGCTCCTGTCTGCCATACGGAAAGCCGATCTTGCCGGGCGAGTACGTGCGCCGCCACCGCCTCGCTGGCTTGACGCGCTCGGCCAAAAGTCGTCGCAGATCAGTTTCGAGCGACACGCTGCCCTTGACGGCATCACGGAGCAGGCGGGCTCGGGACGCTTCCTGGCCGGCCCCGCGCCGAGGCGGATACCCTAGCTCGACGAGCAATCGCTCGATCATCCCCAAATTCTCGGGAGCCAGCAGCGCAGAGGACATGATGTCCACCTCTCCGCCGGGGCTAGGCACCCTGGCCCGCCTCCGCCGGCACCACATGTTTTGGAAGCTGTCGGCTAGCGAATATTGCGCTTTTGCCGGAGGGAAGCGAATCTCACCGGGTCACAACTTCGTTAGTCCTTAGCCTATCAGCGTCCCTTTGCCGCTTCTGCAAAGGTGACGCAGAATCGCGCTTGCGTATTCTATTGAACAAGCGCCTACTGAATTGTCGCCTCCTTTTAAGCCCGAACCGAGAGCGAGCCGCGGTGTCAATCTGACGCCGGAATTCGGGGCAAATATCGTGCAAAATCAGCGGCAAGCCATTTGGTTTGAAGGATTGGGCCAGATCGTCTGGCGCGATGGCACGCGCCAGTCGGTGCGGTACGGATTCGAAACGTCCGGGAACGCAAGCGGCAGGTGCCGCGGGCATTTCGACCTTGATCTTCGCCAGCCTCATCGCCCGTTTCTCTTCCATGAGGCCAGGCTGATTTGCGACGACGGACAGGTCGTGAACCTCGCGATCACCGACCACAGCAGCGATGGGGCGACCTTCGTTGGAAGGCTGCTCGACTAACGCTGCAAGATTGAGGAGCCGAGTCATGCCGAGCGACTACCACCAAGGTGACGTCATCAGCCTGTCCTTCGGTTTCCCGGAAAGGCCGGCGGTCGGAAACTTCGAGATCATACGGGTGCTGCCGGTGAACGAACGAGGACAGAGGCAATACCGGGTTCGCGGAGACGATGGCCTCGAGCGCGCCATCGAAGAGCATCAGATCCGGGCCAACCTCACGCAGAGGAATCCTTTCGGCAATCTGAGATAGCCGTAGCATCCAACGGACAATTGAACGTGCTGCCATGATACCGTGGCAGAGAATTGCGGGTTCGGATCATGGCTGACCGAAGCACAGAATCTGAGGTCACGTTCAGCCATTCCTTCAGGCTGAGCGTTCTATCGAACCCTCAGCCGCCCGGGACCTACCGGGTCGTCACCGACGAGGAGGAGATCCTGGGTCCGTCGTTCCAGGCCTTCCGCCGTACCGCCACGATGCTGCAGATCCCGGCCATCGAACTTTCACATGGCTCCTCTCAGATTATCCTGGTCGATCCCGTAGAGCTGGCAGCCGCTCTGGAGAAGGATAAGCAGCTCTAGATGTGAGCTCTCAATTGCTTGTCCCTCCGGTCCCGAGCGAGGAAGCTGAAGTTGCGAAGCTTCAGCGCGCCCTCGGCCCGGCCCGGCCGGTGCGTAGCTACGAGCGCGCCCTCCCAGGCGAACTGACCCATATCGACATCAGGAAGCTCAATCGTTTCCGTGAGCCGGGTCATCGTGTCACCGGCGATGGCGGCGGCGGCCGCAGCATCGGAGCTGGCTGGGAGTTCGCCCATGCCTGCATCGATGACGCACCCCGCGCCCCCGCATTTGCCGATGAGGCTCAGTTCAAGGACTTGGCCTCCGGGAACTTCCACTTGCCGCTGATGAGGGATTCCTCCGGACGATAAAGCCGTACGGTGTAGTTCCAACCCTCGACGATCGGCAGGCAGTTTGGGATTTTGCCGTCACAGCCGCCGAGCTGGACGGTCACCGAGCCGTCCGCATTCTTCTTCGCGGTGATGTCGTTGACCGAATAGGCATTATTGGCGTTCTTCTCGAAGAAGCCCTTTGAGTTGTAGACGCTGACCGACCAGAACTCCTTCACCGGCACGGTCTTTGGCACATTGATGGCATAGACCGTTTTGCCGTCGTTTTTCGCAGGAGTGAAGCTCTCGTAGATGGCGTGCTTTTCCGGAATGCCGCCCCATCCGGAGGCTGTGCCAAGCAAGTGCTGGATCGGATCGACTTGGCCCCGGGCTCCAAAGGAGCCACGAAACGACGGCTGATGTTTTGATAGCGCAAGCAGAGCATTGCGGATGTCCGAGAGGCTCTCCCGGTCCCAGTTTGGAAGGTCGAGCTTCCCTGTCTCCTTCTGGCTGACCTTGATGGCGTCCTGAAGCCTGTGGACCTCGTCCAGATCCTTCGGGTTGTTGGGGGCAACCAGCGTCCGGACTGCGACGAACGCATATCGAGTGCCAACCGATTTCTGCGTCAGCGTAACCGGCTTCGTGCCGTAGGCGACGACTGGCAGGTAGTGATCCTGATCGACGACCATCATCGACATATAGCGCTTGCCCGTGTCAGGCAGCGAGAGCGTTACCGGTCCGGCGGCAAGATCAAACACGGCAAACGAATAGAGCGTATCTCGGTTCATGCGGATGACCGTTTGCCCATCGATCGCCGCGGGTTCCCGGGAGTGCTGAAACCTGCCCAGCCCACCGATGGTCTTTGCATTCGCCGCGAGGTAATTATCGGTCTCAGCGCGGACGAAATTGTCAACGGTGACCGGGATTTTGCCGCCTGGCGCCTCGGCGAATGCTCCACCGGTCAGTGCAACCGAAGCAAATGCGAGACCGATCCCAACCGAGCGGAGCATGGACGTACCTCTTCATTCAATCTGACCAACGATGCGGGGCCATCACACAAGGCTCGGCACGGCACAACTCAAATGCCATCGAACCGATCATTGCGTGATCGGCCGACAGATTCTCGTCGGATCATTTCGCGCATGGGCAGGCCGCAGTCTTGCCATTTTGCGCCAATGAAAGGGCGATCTTCACCGCGCATCTCACTCAGGACAGCGCGATGGAGTTCCATGCGGGCATCAAGATGCAGGCGCGCGCCTTTTTATTCGGCCGGGGGCCTTAATGCGTCCGAGCAATCGCCGTGGCGCATTCCTCATGGCACCTGCGCAAGAAGAGAGCGTGCCGCGGCAATGATCGGATCCGGCGGGATCATATCCTCCTGCAGATGCCACTCGACGAAGTCGCGGGTCTGGCCCGAGCGCTGCGCGATGAGGGCGACCCAGTCACGGTCCGGAAAAGCAGCTTTCATGCGCAGCGCCAAGTCCCGGCCGCTCATGATCGGTTCTGCGGGATCCATCGAACAACCCTGAAACATGGATACGAATGGCGTGAAGCCCTCTCTCCAGCGAGGAGAGAGGGCTTCACATGAACCCGGCGGATTACGCCGCCTTGGCGCTCGTGACAGCGGCCGAATTCGCCGGCCCGCCGAGCTGTGTCAGCAACTTGTCGGTCTTGGTTTCCTCGGTGAGTGTGGCGTCGAGCAGCGTCACCGCTTGGTTGTGGCCGAGTTGCTTCGCCCACGACTTCAGGGTGCCATAGCGCGTCATCTCGTAGTGCTCGACCGCCTGGGCCGAGGCGACGAGGCCAGCATCGAGCGCCGGGCTGTCGGCGTAGTCTTCCATGACCGCCTTGCCTTCCTCCAGAATGCCGAGGATGGCGTCGCAGGTCTTGCCGCGAGGCGCCTTGCCGATCACTTCGAAGACGTCCCCGAGGCGCTCGACATGACCCTCGGTCTCCTCGCGATGCGTCTCGAAGGCCTTCTTGAGATCGGGCGACCTGGCCGCCTTCGCCATCTTGGGCAGCGCCTTCAGGATCTGCTTCTCGGCGTAATAGACGTCCTTGAGCATGTCATGGAACATGTCGTCGAGGGCCTTTGGTGCATTCATGGCCATTGGGAATTCTCCGGTTGTCGGGGTTGCAGGCATGGATCAGGCGTCGAACTTGTCGCGGGCGCGGACACCTCCGGTCGCGCCGTGGATCGAGGCCAGTGCGCCGATGGGCATCGCGATGAAAGTCGCCAAGGCAAAGGAGGCGGCGGCCTTGCGAGCCCTGTCAGCCGTTTAGCGGGCAGTCTGCTCGCCCTTGGCCGCGGTTTGCTTGGCTTCCGCGATCGAGCCGGTGATACGCTTTTCAGCCTCAGGCCGGCTGATGCCGGTCTGGGCGGTGCTCACGTGGGCGACGTAGGTCTTGTTGGCAGGAGCCATGTTGCCGCTGCGGCTGCTCATGGCGATGACACGGGCGACCTAGGCGCGAGCCGGAGCGGTTTCGGTCGAGGAAGGAGCCGGTCGCTCGGTGCGAAACAACCAGCGCATTGCGGACGTTACGGCCCGCTCGATCTCTAGGAAACGATGGAAGAGGCGATATGTTCCGCCCAACCGGGAATGGTTCTTCAATCGGATCGAACGGCGGCACTGCGCTTTGATGCTACGGCCCATACTGGATGGTCGCCCAGGAACTGATATTCAACGGCAGCGAGTACATCGCGACCCGTGACCGCAGGAACACCCGCAGCAGGTCCATCACCGCGCAAAAATCCGCGGCAAACTACGTTTGGCGATCATCGCCGGAAACTCAGGCCGATGAAGCTGGGCCGTAAGTCAGAAACACGGCCCCGTAGAAACAGCCGGACGCCACGAGCACGAATGCGTGCCAGATAGCGTTCTGAAACGGAAGGCTCTGCCAGACGTGGAAGAGTACCCCTACTGTGTAGAGAATGCCGCCCGCCAACATCAGCCACAGGGTTTCCGCCGGCAACTGCGCAATGTGCTCCCACACGACCACGCCGCTCCAACCAATGAAGAGATAGAGCGCGATCGAAAGGCGATCGAACCGACCCGGCAGGGCGATCTTAAGCAAGACGCCCGCAATCGACGCGATCCAGACCAAGGCCAAAAGCGCTTGCGCCACAACGGTTTCGCTGAGCTTCATCAGAAACGGGGTGTAGGTGCCGGCTATCAAAACGTAGATGGCCGAATGGTCGAAGCGCCGTATCAGCCACTTCATCGGCGACACCGGCAACATGTTGTAGACCGCAGAAACGGTCAGAACGGCGATCAATGCGAAGCTGTATATCGCGACAGGAACGAGAGCAGGCAGTGAAGCTGTTGCCAGCACTCTACCTATCAAGGCAGTGACCGCACCAAGACCCAGGGCGACCCCGAGGACATGGACCACTCCATCGGCCCAACGCTCGGCCCGGCTGAAATCGAAGCGTCCTTGCGCTGGTTGCCGCACGTCAGGTTTCTCGATGGTTTTTCGGGCGATCGGTAATCGACATACTCGCATTCACGCAATCGAGGCAGAAAATCGCCGACGGTCGTGCCTACGATCGTGACAGCCGCCTCACATTCGAGCGCACTTTGGATCGATATGCACGCACAATTCCGACCGGAGATGTTCCTGTTGCGAGGCTTGCGAAAGCCTGGTGAGCAGCGGCGAATTTCTCCGCGACCATCAACTCCGCCTCGCGATCGGCGGCAGATCCGCCGGCCGACAGCTTGATCGTACGCAGCCAAATTGCGTGCTGTGCTTCAGCGGCGAGCATGGACAGTTCGTAGAACATCTTGAACATCGGAGCCGTCTCCTCGCAAACAAGCTCAAGCCAGCCGCAGGCGGAATGTTCCGTCGCTATCGCGGCATTCAACGCAAATCCGGGGGGATGTCGGGCGCGGCCTCCGACGCGTGCAGCTTAGGAAGGAGCGCGGCATCGACGCCGACGCCGCCTGCGTCGGCTGGGAGCGCGAACAGGGCCCGTGCATTCGTCGACATAATCCTGTCGCGGTCCAGCTCGCTGATCGGCGCAGAATCAATGAAAGCGCGCGCGTCGATGTTCGACCAGAAAGGGTAATCGACGGCGAACAGCACGCGCTCGGCGCCGATTTCCGCGAGAGCGCAGGCGAGGGCAGGGTGGGAGAAGTTTCCGCTCGTTGACAGATGGAAATGGCGGCGAAAATAGTCGCGGAACCGCCGCTTCATCGTGACATGCCGGGCGATGATCGCGTCGCAGCGTTCCATCATGAAGGGCAGCCCCTCGCCGAGATGGCCGAGCACGATCTGCAGGTTCGGGAATTCATCCAGTGCGCCGCTGAGCACCAGCCGCGTGGCTATCGTCGCCGCCTCGACCGTGAATCCGAGCGCGCCGCGGATCAGGACCGGATAATCCTTGTAATAGGCGTCTATCACCGGCGCGGCGGGCGTCGCCGGGTGGATATAGATCGGAACGCCCAATCCTTCGGCGCGCTCGAAGATGCCCCAGTATTTCCGCGCGTCGATGAATTCGCCTCGGGTCAACCCATGGATCATGGCGCCGCGGAAGCCATCAACGGAAACGCGTCGTTCGAGCTCCCTGGCCGCTTCCTGCGGGTCCGGGGTCGGCAGCATAGCAAGGCCGCGGAAGCGGTCGGGATAGCGCTCCACCGCTGCGGCCAGAAAATCGTTCGACAGCTGCGCAAGCCGGACGGAGTCGGCAGGCTCGAAGTTCTGCGCCCCCGGCTCCACTTCGGATAAAATCTGCATGCCGATGCCAGCGGCGTCCATCGCGGCGATGCGCCCGGCGCCAAGATCGCTGAGCGCCGCGTCGAGCGTGGCACTGCTCATCACGTCATGGCCACGCCGCAGATCGCGAAGCTTCGGTGTCCAAAAATGCTCTTCAACGGCGACAATGCTGGGCGACATGCTTAGATCCTCGATGGCCGGCCGGAGCCTCAGTTCAATTCGACGATCGCGCGGGGCGTCTTGTGCAGCCGCTCGGCGATGCCATCGGATCGGGTCAGGAAATTATCGCAGACGGTCACGAACAGGCGCTCTGTCGACAGGCTCGGATGGATGCCGATATTCATGTCGGGCGCGATCGTCATCGTTTCCTCGGCATGCGCCAGCGGCCGTTCTACGGCGTCGCAACCCTGGCCATGGCAATGGACGCGACGCTCCGGCGGAAAGCCGCGATGGCCCATATAGTCGTTGTAGACCGCGAGGATTTCGTCGCACCGTGCGCCAGCCGATAGAAGGGATACGGTGAAATCCTGCGCCTCGACCATCTCAGCGAAGCCGTCGGTCAATTCGGCCGGCGCCTTGCCGAGCGTGAAATGCCGCGCGATATGGACGAAATATCCGCCCGGCCCGCTATTCTCCGCCTGCAGCAGCAACGTATCGCCCTCGCGCAGCGTGCGGCCATGGAACGGGCGGATAAGCATTGGAGTCGGTTCGCCCGCAGCGGCCGAGGAGCCCAGAAAATAGCCGGTCTGACTGCCCATCGTCTGACCGAGATAATAGGCGTAGGCCATCACTTCGAAATCGCGCATGCCGGGCTGGATGAAGGCGCCGATGCGCGCGAAGATGTCGTCCTGCATCGCCGCCGCGCGACGAATGAAATCGATCTCGACCTCGCTCTTGATAGCGCGCGCATCATCGACGAGATCGCTGGCGTCGGACCACCGGACATTGCCGGCGCGCCTCTGCAGCCCGGACGCGAAGCCGTGATACATGGCGTTTGCGCCGACAAGCCCGACCGCTTGAAACCCGGCGCGCGTAATCTCGGCCGCGACTGCTTCCGCGTCCTGCTGGCCGGTATACCGCACCATGGGAAAATTGGCGGTGAACAGTCGGCGGCCGACGCCGGGTAATGTCTCATCGCGATCATCGAGATCGACGACGCGCCCGGCGGCTCCATGGGACACGAGAGTCATGAGGCCGTCGGCCGGTACGATCAATGTCTGCGCCGGGTTCGGCAACGCGCCAAGGCCGGTGAACCAGCGAAAATAGCCGCCGCCAGCGGCGAGGTTGTTGGCGCCTTGCACGATCAGGGCGTCGAGCCCTCGCTCACTCATGCGTTCGCGAACGGCCTTCCATCGGCGCTCCATTTCGGCGCGCGGAGTTGGATCGGAAAATCTCTCAATCATGGACATTGGCGCGCGATCCCGGTGGTGGCGGCAGGTGGATGAAAACGATGATCAAGGGGTCTGACGCGCCAGCCTGTAACGGCTTTCGGGGCGCGGCAGGCCCAACCCGTCGCGCAAGGTTTCGCCGTCATAGTCGCGGTGGAAGAGGCCGCGCCGCTGCAGCTCCGGAATTGCCAGCGTTGCGAATTCATCCAGGCTGCCGGGCAAATGGGACGGCTGAACGATGAATCCGTCGCTGCCGCCTTGCCGGAACCACTCTTCCATTTTGTCGACGACTTGCTCGACCGATCCCTTGATCGTCAGCTTTCCGCGCGCTCCTGCAAGTCTGAGATAGAGCTGGCGGATCGTCAGCTTTTCGCGCTGCGCAAGCTTGACGATATTCTGATAGAGGCCGCTCTTGCTGGCGTCCGTCTGCGGCAGGTCGGGCAGGGGGCCGTCGAGCGAATAGGACGAAAGATCCGCGCCGCCGAGCATGGTCGACAGGATTTCGCGCCCGACGATCGGATGGATGAGCGACTGCATGTGCTCATGCTTTTCGTTCGCTTCGGCCTCGGTTCGGCCGACGATCGGGTTGATGCCCGTGAGCACATGCAGATGTTCGGGGCGGCGGCCGTAGCGCGCCATGCGCCCCTTCACGTCGCGATAATATTGCTGGGCGCTGGCGAGGTCCATTTCGGCTGTAAAGACGATCTCGGCTGTTGCGGCGGCGAATTCACGGCCATCTTCGGACGATCCGGCCTGAACGATTACCGGATGGCCCTGAATCGGTCGCGGAACATTCAGCGGCCCGCGAATCTTGAAGTGCTTGCCCTTGTGTTCGAGCGCATGCAGCTTTGTCGGATCGAAATAAGCGCCGCTTTGCTTGTCGCGTATGAAGGCGTCATCATCCCAGCTATCCCAGAGACCGCGGACGACATCGAGGAATTCATGTGCCCGGTCATAACGCTCGGCGTGGTCATAATGCTGGTCACGCCCGAAATTTTGCGCCTCCGCATGCGCGGTTGACGTTACGACGTTCCAGCCGGCGCGGCCGCCGCTGAGATGGTCGAGCGACGCGAATTTGCGCGCCAGATGATAGGGCTCGTTGTAGCTCGTCGAGGCTGTCGCCACGAGTCCGATCCGGTCGGTTACTACCGACAGCGCCGACAAGAGCGTCAGAGGCTCGAAATGCGCGGTATACTGCGCGGAGCGGCTAAGCGCGTCCGGATGCGCCTCGCGAACGGCGACCTGATCTGCGAAGAACAGGAAGTCGAATTTCGACTGCTCGGCTGTTCTCGCCATGTCGAGATAGTGGCGAATGTTGACGCCCGCATCGGCTTGCGCGTCCGGATGGCGCCAGGAGGCGACGTGATGGCCTGTGTGGTTGAAAAACAGGCCGAGCGTCATCGTTTCGCGAGATCGCATCATGCGGCTCATTTCAAAAGCGTGTCGGGGATGGCCGGACCGCGGCATAGGCGCCGCGCAGATAAACCAGCGGCGCCTCGGCGATCTGCTCGCGGGCGTCGCGGACAAGTCCGACGAAAATTGAGTGAGTCGGCGTCTGATATTCGCTTGAAAGTTCGCAATCAAACACCGCAATCGCATCGAGCAGAACGGGCGCTCCCGTTTCGAGCGTGGTCCATCGGTCGACCGCAAAACGCGCTTCGCCCGAGACCTGTTCGCGGCCGGCGAAGCGGTTCGCCAGCATCTGCTGATCTTCCGCCAGCACGTTCACACTGAAGCAACGATCGGCGCGAATGCGGGAGTGAGCGCTGGCGTTTCGATTGACGCAGACGAGCAGGGCGGGCGGATCGTCGGATAGCGAACAGATCGATGTCGCGGTCAATCCTGTCCGTTGCCCCTTCTGCTTGCCGACGGCGATGACCGCGACCGTGCCAGCGACATTGCGCATCGCGCATTTGAAGGCGGCGGCGTCCATTGTCCTAAGTCTCCGCGGCATGAGGCAATTGATGAGTATGCTCACTAATATGGTGAGCATGCTACCTAACTGTCAAGCCATTTCTCGGCGGTTCGGGCTGGCCAGCGCCGAGCGTCGTTGTCGACCGGAGTTGAAACGTTTATTGATGCGGTGTTCACCGATTTCGCAAAGCGCCGGCCATGCTTGATGAGATTGCGGATATCGCCGACCTGAGGGACAAGCCTGGCTTTCTCATCCGGCGCGCGCATCAGATTACTGTCGCCGACATCGAAGCCAAGTTGGCCGCCTACAAGGTGACGTCGCCGCAGCATTTGGTTCTCACGGTGCTCTACCTGCATCCGAAAATCGACCAGGCGACGCTGGCGGATCTGATCGCGCTCGACCGCGTCACGGTCGGGCGCATTCTCGTCGGTTTGGAGCGGCGCGAGCTCGTGCGCCGCGATCACTCGCTAGTCGATGGGCGAGCGCGCGTGCTGAGCCTGTCGGCGTCTGGAAAGCGGCTTGTGCTGGCGCTTCAGGACGCTGTGCGCCGATCCCAGACGGATATCCTCGCGCCGTTGTCGGATGAAGAGCGGCGCCAGTTCTTCCACATCATGCGCCGGCTTGTCGGCTTCGAGCCGCCTGCGTCCATCGCCGTGCGTGCAGCGGAAACGCCGGAGCTGCCGGCGGGCGGGCGGGGTCACGGACCATAGATCGTCGGATCATCGATCTGGTTCAGCAGCGGCCGCCCGGCGATGAAATGGCTGGCGTTATCGATCACCAGCTCAACCGCCCGCGCGAGCGACGGGGCGTGTCCGCGCCCGCCCATATGCGGCGTCAGGATCAAATTCGGGCAGCCCCAGAGCGGGTCGTTTTCCGCTGGCGGCTCGGGGTCGGTGACATCGAGCGCGGCACCGCCGAGCGTGTTGTTGTGCAAGGCGTGCCGCAGCGCCGCGGAGTCGACTAGCGCGCCGCGCCCGACATTCACCAGCAGCGCCGTCGGCTTGCAGATCGCCAGTTGTCTTGCACTGATCATGTGCCGCGTTTCGGAGGTGAGGGGCGCAGCGAGCAGGATGACGTCGGCGCGGGCGAGGGCGCTGTCGAGTTCGCTGGTGCCACAGACCTCGTCGGCAACCGGATCGGGCGTCGCCTGGCGTTTGACGCCGATGACGTGCATGCCGAAGGCCCGCGCCCGGCGCGCGACCTCCCGTCCAATTGCTCCGAGCCCGACGACCGTGAGGACCGCGCCTTCGAGCGCCTGCATGCGGTCGGCGTAATCCGGCGCCCAGGCGCAAGCAGCTTGGCGAGCGAACGACAGATCGAGCCGGCGAGAGAGGCCAAGCATGAGCGCCATCGCATGCTCCGCAACGGCCTTGGCATAGGCGTCACCGACCGTGGTCAGCCGGGCTGCGGCCGGAATTCCATGCGCGCGCGCCGCATCGTAGCCGGAGAGCAGAAGCTGAATCCAGCGAACGTCCGCGCCCAGATCGCGCAGCGCATGAGCCGTCTCGGCGTTGCGCAACTGGCTCATCATGACGAGCGCGTCGGCGCCTGGCAGCCCGGCGGCGAAGCTGGCCTGGTCATTCACGCGCGCAACATCGACGCCGAGCGCTTGCAGACCTTGCGCAAGATCGGACGTGGCCTGTGACGTCCAAACGATGATTTTCATGGTTCCCCGGCTGCGATGCGAACTTTCCATATTGATGGTACAACAATGATTGGTATACAATCAAAAAGTCCAGACACGTCTGGGCCAATGAACGGACCAGCATGTCTGGCCAATAAACGGGAGGGATGGAATGTTTACGCGACGGGCGGTTTCTCGATGGCTTGGCGCCGGGCTCATGGCGGGGGCGACCACGACGGCGTTTGGTCAGTCGTTCCCCAGCAAGCCGTTGCACATCATCGTGCCTTATGCACCTGGCGGTAGCTCGGATCTGATCGCCCGCACCATCGGCCAGAAGTTGCAGGAAAATCTCGGCCAGCCGGTGATTGTCGACAATCGTCCGGGCGCCAACGGCGCGATCGGCATTGAAGCGATGATCCGCATGCCGGCGGACGGCTATACCTTTGCCGTGATTTCGACCGGCGCGCTGACCGTCAATCCGCATTTCGAGCAACTGCGTTACGATCCGTTGAAGGATCTTACGCCGATCTCCATGGCCGCGATCAGCCCGCTGGTTCTGGCCGTGAATGCGAAGTTGCCGATCAATTCGGTCAAGGATCTCATCGCATACGCGAAGGAGCGGCCCGGCCATGTCACCTACAGTATTCCGGGACCGGGAAGCCTGCCGCATCTCGCGGGAGAATTGCTCAAGCGCGAGGCCGGCCTCGATATGCTTGCGATCCCCTACAAGGGCGGCTCGCCAGCGTCGGTTGCGATAGCGTCGGGCGAGGTGATGGTCGGCATCGTCGACACCGGCGCGGTGTTGCCGCTCGTGCGATCTGGGATGGTGCGCGCGCTCGCAATGACAGACCCGAAACGCTCCCCCTCCATGCCTGATCTGCCGACTGTGTCGGAAGCGGGCGTGCCCGGGTTCGCCGTCAATTCCTGGATCGCCCTCCTGGCGGCGGCGGCCACACCGCCGGATCTGGTCGCAAAACTCAACGGCGAAATCACCAAAGCGCTGCAGGCTTCCGATATCCGTGGGCGGTTTACCGCCGCCGGACTCGATCCGGCGCCGACGAGCGCGGATGAGATGAGCAGGATCATGCGCGCCGACTTCGCGCAGTGGCAATCGTTGATCAAGGCGGCCAACATCAAGGCACAGTGAAAGTGCGTTCTGTTGGAGAAAGCCGATGACGGTCCGCATCGGAGGTCAGCAGGGCCTCCGGTGCGGCGGTCCGTTCATCGCAATCGCCTCTTTCTTCCCGGCCACCGGATCCGATGTGGCTGGCGGAACAGCGCTCCGCATGGGACCTGATGAGGCGCCGCGGCTCCTATACAACCGGCTGATAAGTGATTGGCAGCGTTTTGTTTGCGGCGCGGCGCAACGATCGAGGGCGAGCCGGTTCGGGCTGACGCGGTTCGCGATCAGGCATTCGAGCCGGCCGTCTCTCGTCGATCCAGACTCCCGGCCCTTGGGATAGTGCAGCCGGTCTGGCCCTGATCGGTGAAATGAATATCGCCATTCGACGCGATGTGCAGATCATCGCATTTGCGGAGGGTCGCGAATTCCGCCGCGCAGCGCGCGACCGAACAAGGCCGGCCTCCACATCGATCTGCATCTGGTCATTCCATGTCTGCAATAGAAAGCCGTCCGTCCGGACGAATCTTCGGTTCATTCAGCGGGCCATCGCATCGGACGACGAGCGGCCAATCGTCGCCGGGTGATACTGTGAAGACGCGGCCAACGGGCTGGCGACGACAGAGCGGTCGCTGTTGGCGTCGAATGCAGGCCTTCGAGAAGCAATCAACGGGCTGACCGCCCTTGTTTGCGGCGACTCAGGCGCTGCGAGTGCCGGCCCGCCAGACCTTTTCCGGCATCGCGGAGAAAAACGCGCGCCTCGATGACGCGCGGCGGGCGGTCGAGATACATCCTGCTGATGTGTCAGGGGCAAGGGCGGCGTGGACTTGCCCGCCTTACCGAAGCTGTTAGGCATCGGCCCTTGCTGCGATCCCTACGCCCGGTTTGCTCCCAAGCTTGGGTGAGTATGTCGACCGGGCAGGAGAGACGAAAGACGTCGCGCGCAGAAGGTGGCGCGAAGGGGTCGATCGACGCCTGAATCGGCTAGCCGCGAAATGCGCTGCGACCGGGGCACCCGGTCGCTGCCGGCCTGGCAGCGCTGAAGCAACTGCTGGACGAAAGTGTCTGAAGGCTGCGCGCCGCGGCCATGCTCGGCTTGCTCCGGCGGCGCGCACTGTCAGGACGGTCATTCAGCGAAGGTTTCCTCTCGCTTGTTTTTGATCGTCGGCAAGACCACCAGTATCATGAGCAAAATCGACATCGCCAGGAAGAGCGCGCTCAGCGGGCTGCGGAGGAACGTCATCGGGTCGCCGCGAGAGAGCAGCATCGCGCGGCGCAGATATTCCTCCATGATCGGTCCGAGGATGAAACCAAGGATGAGCGGCGCTGGTTCGAACGCCAGCTTGACGCAGGCGTAGCCCAGCAGACCGAAGAGCGACAGCAACAGGCAATCGAATGCGCTGTTCGACAAGCTGAACACGCCGATGCCGATGAACACCAGGATCGCCGGGAACAGCAGGCGGTAGGGAATGGTCAGAAGTTTGATCCACATGCCGATGAGCGGCAGGTTGAGCACCACCAGCATCAGGTTTCCGATCCACATCGAAGCGATGAGGCCCCAGAAGAGCTCCGGCTTCTGCGTCATCACCTGCGGGCCCGGTGCGATGCCCTGGATCATCATCGCACCGATCATCATCGCCATCACCGCATTGCCGGGAATGCCGAGCGTGAGCATCGGAATGAACGAGGTCTGCGCGCCGGCGTTGTTGGCCGATTCCGGTGCCGCAACGCCCTCGATAGCGCCCTTGCCGAATTGCTCGGGATGTTTCGAAATCTTCTTTTCCAGCGTGTAGGCGGCGAAGGACGCAAGCAGCGCGCCGCCGCCAGGCAGGATTCCGAGCGCGGAGCCGAGCGCCGTTCCGCGGAGAACCGGTTTCCAGGAGCGTCTCAGATCGTCCTTGGTCGGATAGAGATTGCTGACCTTGTCGACGAAGATCTCGCGCTTTTCCTTTTGCTCGAGATTCAGAATGATCTCGGCGACGCCGAATATGCCCATCGCCACGATGACGAAGCCGATGCCGTCGGACAATTCCGGTACGCCGAACGTGAAGCGCAGCGTGCCGGTCGTGACGTCCGTGCCGACGAGGCCGAGCATGAGGCCGAGCACCGTCATCGCCACGGCCTTGATCAAAGAGCCATTGGCGAGCACCACCGAAGTCACCAGTCCGAGCACGACCAGCGAGAAATATTCTGCAGGCCCAAAAGCCAGCGCCAGCTCGGCGAGCGGACGCGCCGCGAAGGCGATCACGAGCGTGGCGACGCAGCCGGCGAAGAACGAGCCGAGCGCGGCCATCGCGAGCGCGGGACCGGCGCGGCCCCGGCGGGCCATTTGATAACCGTCGAGGCAGGTGACGACCGATGTCGCTTCGCCGGGCAGATTGACGAGGATCGCCGTGGTCGAGCCGCCATACTGCGCGCCGTAATAGATGCCGGCGAGCATGATCAGCGCGCCGGTCGGATCGAGATTGAAGGTGATCGGCAACAGCATCGCGATGGTGGCGAGCGGACCGACGCCGGGAAGGACGCCAATCAATGTGCCGAGCAACGCGCCGACCAGCGCAAACAGCAAGTTGAGCGGCGATGCCGCGACAGAGAAACCCAACCAAAGATTGCCGACGATATCCATGGCGTCTTCGATCCGCTCAGAATGATGGCCAAAGAGGGAAGGGCAGGCTCAGCACTTTCACGAAGATGAGCGCCGAGAAGATCGCCATCCCCGCAGCGAGGGACGCAACTTCCTTCCAACGGAATTCGTGGCCTGCCGCGGCGCCGATCACGACAAGGACGACGATCGCGACAAGCAGCCCGGACGGGCCGATGAGGTAGCCGAAGCCTGCGATGGCGGCGAGAATGAGGGCCAGCGGCCGCCAGTGGAAGCGGCCGACCTGCGGCCCACCGGCTGCCAGCGCGTTGAGCGTGATGATCAGGCCGAGCGATGCCAGCAAGGCGCCGAGGATAATCGGAAAATAGGCCGGCCCCATCCGGACCGCGCTTCCTATGGGATAATACGCATAGGCCCAGATCGAGCCGAACAGGCCGATCGCCATTAACAAAAGGCCGGACCACAGGTCCGCCGACCGCGTCGTCATACTTGCCTCCCCCAGTGTCTTTCTTTCCGGGCCGTTATCGGTCCGGTTTGTTTGGGCGGCGGTCTAATATGAACGGCCTACCGATAATTGGTGTACTTACTTTATCGACATGTTGGCAAGCCGAAAGGTTTGGTCGCAGGCGACGTGTTTCCACGGGAAAGGCATGCAGCGCATCCGCGACCGCCCTTTCATCCGCAGACACCGGTCCTGATCGCCTCGGGCTTCGTCTCCGTCGCCTTCGTGATCGATGCCTGCGCCCGTCGCACCGTCAGCTGGCGGGCTTCCGCACGGTGCAGGCCAGCTTCGTGCTGGACGCGCCGGAGCAGGCCCTCGATCAGCGAGTTCCGACGCATCGCGGCGGACCCGTGCATCATAGCGGCCGGGGCAGCCAATACGGCTCGATCAAATACACAGAGCGCCTGGCTGGGGCGGGGGAGGGACGAGCGCCGGTTGGCAGTGTCGGCGATGGCGACGACAACGGCGCCCACCGAGACGATCAACGGTCTCTACAAAGCCGAGGTCATCCATCGGCGCGGACCATGGCGCCCGTTCGAGGCTGTCGAGTTCGCGACGCTTGAATGGATCGACTGGTTCAACAACCGCCGGCTGCTGGAGGCGATGGGCAATATCGCGCCAGCAGAACCCGACGAGCGCTAATACGCCAGGCTGGATGAGCCAGCGATGGCGGCGTGACTCAAACGAAACGGCCTCCGGCCAAACCGGGTCGGTTCAACCCGACCATCACAGCGGGCCTCCGCCTCGGCTGCGCGCTGACGCTTGTGGCCAAGTTTCAAGACGTGCGCTCTCTTTCCAGGGGCGCGGGTCGCTCTGCTGCTTCCGTTGTCGCATTCGTGTGAGCCGCGGTCGCGGGTCTCGCATGCAGCATGGCCACAGCGTCGCGGGCGCTTTCGTATGCGAGTTGCAGCGGCGCGAACTCCTCATAGCTGCAACGGCGTTGATAGCCGAGCGTTGCCATGTCGATCGTAAGAACACCAAGCTCCTTCGAAAGGCCGAGCGCGTCGGCTGGGTCGGTGGAGGCCCCGGCGCGTTCAGTGATGCTCTTCAAACTGCCCAGGATCTCGGATATGCGATCGGGACCGCCTTTCTTAAGGTAGCTACTGGCCGCGGCAAGAACCGAGCTTGCGACCCCGCCGACTAGCACGACGTTCCATATCTGATCGCTGAAGAGGGTAGACCAGCTCGTATCCGTATCCTCAAGATACGCTGCGGTGCCGGGGTGAATTGGAAAGCGCGCGTCCTCCTTCTCGCTTTCCGGCGGCGCTATCAGGTTGGCCAGTGGAACCTCACGCGCCAGCTCGCTGCGCCGTTCGAGCAGGCTGCGGGTCACCTCCGTGATCGCATTATTGTAGAGCCGCACGCGCAGTGGGCCGGTCGAGGCTCGATTGGCAGCAAGTACGGTCGGAACGCCGACCGTATCGACGTCCTCGTCTGGAATAGATAGGCGCGGAAATGCGAACTTCTCGATCGCCTCGGAGCTTGCGGCCGCAGTGTTCTGCTTAAGAGATTCGCCAAATTCGATACTGAGGATGGTTGGAGGATTCTTTTTCCTGTCGCCCGCCGCGGCAACCACTGCCCTGACCACGGGATCTGCTGGCACGCCGATCACGGCGAGGCAGTCGATCCGGCCGCTGGCGATAAGCCCGGCGATGTCTTCGGGCTTGACGATTGTCAAATGAACGTCCGCCGGCGTGAGGCCCAACATATCGAGCAACCTGACGAAGGAAGGTTCGTCGAGCGGCGTGCGGGAGACAAGACCGAGGCGCTTACCTTTCACGTCGGAAAGGCTCTCCAGCTTGTGTCGCGCCGGTGCGACAGCGATCACGACGTTGGTGCGCAGCAACACCACCAGCCCCGCGCTTGTAGGCAATGGATCGTCGAGTCTTATGACAGCCAGATCGACTTCCCGTTTTTCCAGCAGTTGATTGTTCGCATGCACGTCGGCCGTAGCGACCAAATCCACGCGCACCCCGGCACGGTTGATCTCGAGCAGACGATTCAACGCAATCAACAGCTTGGCGTCGATTCCGTCCTTTGGCCCTGCGGCGACGCGCAAGTGCAGGGGCCGCGACCATGCCAGATATGCCACGCTGGTAGCCGTGATCAGCGCAAGCGTCGCAGCGGCTAAAAGGAGCAGACGCGAGATCGCGATGTTCATGGCATTTGCCCCGAGCTACGCATCGCTTCGACGACGTCGGCTCAGCGCCCGCGAACCGCAACGGTCACGGACCTGGGCGACTTCAGTGGCGACCAGTCCAAAGACCTCAGCCGGGCTAGCTTAGCGTACTACACGGCGACGTCATCCATACTTTGCTACTAAATTCTTCAATGCCCCAATGCGCCGTGACGTATTGAGCAGGCCAATGCAGGCGGTCCTCGCGCGCAACCTGGTCACAGACGCTGACCCGCCCAACGTCAGCGTTGGCTCGCTTCGCATGAGCCTCGGTAGGGCATGAGGAATGCCTACCCAGTTGCCAGCGCACCGCGCCCATGTGATGGTCGTCGGGCTAGTCTAGGTGCCGTCCCGCATACGCTCGGAATTCTCTTCGGCCGCGACGCTCTGAGAATGCGCCCTTTGATTGTTTTGGGCGCATGCGCAGGCGCCGCCACGATGACTACCGCTTTCCAAGTAATTCAAGACGAAGATCAAAACTGAATATCAGCATTCGGCTACGCCTCGCTATGCTATCGGAAATATTCGGCTCACTGCATGGAGGGCCTGTTCTAGTCAATCGTGCGACGCTTTAATTGCAGCAGGATTCTGTGGGCGCAGAATTATAGTGTCGGTTGGCAAAGGATGAGTATCGAAATTGAGTTTCATACGTACGTCGAAAAATGAATATCGACTCCTCATCGCGTCTTAGGGATTTATTCAAAATGAATTCTTACCCTTAATTTGCGATGGTTGATTCGGCGAAACAAACAAGCTGGAGGACAATATGCGCATAACGCTCACAGCCGCTGCCTTGCTAGCTACCGGATTAGCGACTTCCGCCTATTCGGCCGATCTTCCTGTGCGACAACAGGCCCCCGTCTACGTTCCCGTTTTCACCTGGACAGGGTTCTACATAGGTCTCAACGCCGGCGTGGGTTGGACTAACTCCCGCGATGTCATCGTCACCGGTCCGACGGCCGCCTCTTCCGGCATCTTGTCTGGCGGCGGCGGCGACGGCTCCTTCGTCGGCGGCGGCCAGATCGGTTACAACTGGCAATCCGGCGCGATTGTGTACGGCCTTGAGACCGATATTCAGTATGTCGATGTCGGCGGCCGCGTCGCGTGGGGACCCTACACGTGGTGGGGCAACGGGGGCGGAAATAACGGGGGCTATTTGGGCACCGTTCGTGCCCGTGTTGGTTATGCCTTTGATCGCACACTGATCTATGTCACAGGCGGTCTGGCCTATGGCGGCCTGAATAGTAACCCGCTGACGGGCAACAACACGAGCAATGTCGGCTGGACGCTGGGCGGCGGTGTTGAATACGCCTTTACCAACAACTGGTCGGTTAAGGTCGAAGGCCTCTACGTCGAGACGAGCGAAGGCCGGAAGACTCGATTCTTCAACAACCCAATCGGCGGGGTGCTGCCGGCCGGCACCTATACTGCCACCACCGATCGAAGCGGAGGCGGTGGCATTCTTCGGGTTGGTGTGAACTACAAATGGTGAATTGAGACGAAAACAGCCCAGCCGGTGGCTGGGCTGTTTTCATGGGCGGTCATCCACTTTTACCCCGGTTTAATCCGCGGCAAGACCGTGAACTATCCATCGGTCATCACCCTAATTGCTGCTGTATCCACTCCATCAGCAGCACATAGCTGATGGCTGGAAGGACGGGGCCGACGGAAAAGGCCTAAGAGCCCATCAGAAATCATGCCGCCGATCACCCCGATCAGAATGATCGGCATGGGCACGTCCAAACCTCCGCTGAGCATCAATGGCCTGAGAATGTTGTCGCTAAGTCCGGGCGAACCGGTCCGCGCGATCCACAACACAGCCTCGGCGAACATGCGGTGGTCCCGGCCCCACGAGCCGCGCGTCCGTTCGTCACCGATGATGTGGGCGAATCCGCTCCCACTTGTCGTCCCGAGGAAGCAGGCGGTCTAGGACGCCCACGGCTGCCTCCAGAAGACAGCCTTGAATCACGCATCAAAAATACGGAAGCCCTCGGATCCGTGGACAGTTATCTGATCCATAGGATCGTCGCGGCGATTGTCACGACGGCGAGGTAGTGCCTGGCTGTCTTCTCGAAGCGCGTTGCGACACGACGAAACTGCTTAAGCCTTGAGAAGCAGCATTCGATCAGGTGGCGCTGAGCGTAGAGGTGCTTGTCGAGGGGATATTTGCGCGCCCGTGACGGGTTGTTGGGAATGACGGCGATGGCGCCCTTCTCGGCAATTTCTCGTCTGAGGGGATCGGCGTCATAGGCAGCGTCCGCCATGACGACCTTTGCGGGCAGTCCCTCGATCAGGGCGTGAGCCTGCGGGCAATCACCTTGCTGTCCAGCGGTCAGGGAGAAGCGCACTGGGCAACCAAGGCCTCTGACGGCCATGTGGATCTTGGTGCTCAGGCCGCCGCGGGAACGGCCGAGGGCCTGATCTTCAAGGCCCCTTTTTTAGCACCCGACGCGTGCTGGTGAGCGCGGATGATCGTGGAATCGACGATCAGATATTCGAAGTCCGGATCGTCCGACATCGCCGCGAAGATGCGCCACCAGACGCCCTTGTGGCTCCAGCGGCTGAAGCGCCGGAAGACGCTGTTCCAGTCGCCGAAAACCTCGGGCAGATCGCGCCAGGGCGAACCGGTTCGCACGATCCACAAGACCGCTTCCACGAACATCCGGTTGTCGCGGCCAGACGAACCGCGCGTCCGCTCATCGCCGATGATGTGGGGCGATAGCCGCTCCCATTGATCGTCCCGAAGAATCAGGCGGTCCAGAACGCCCATGGCTGCCTCCAAAAGACAGCCTTGAATCACACCTCAGCGCCTGTGGGAATCCCAAGAGTCCACGGCTCCTAGAGTCCACGGCTCCTCGGGGCGGCGTCTCACCTGTCGCAGCGAGGCAGAGAGGCTGCCGCGCATCGATCTCCCAACATGTCCCGATGGCGTCGAACACGAATTTGAACATGGCCTGTCCAGCCGTCGTGCCTGGAAAGTACGGCGATCGTCCTCGTTGCTGTCAGTGCCCGGTCATCTTCAAAACGGCTTCGGGCAGGCGCTTTCCCTGCACCTTGATTGCGGAGGCCTCTGCGTCGATCTCGGCGAGATCGCTGGTTGTCAGGTTCAGATCGACCGCTCCGAGGTTTTCTTCCAGCCGTGGGATGGGTTCGATCGTCGTCGCGACGGTGCTGTTTCCGGCCCGCCCGCGGCGGAGGAAGAGTGTCTGGAAGCCCTCGCGCCCGTCCGAAGTCGTCTCCCAGCTTCGAGCCGACTCGATTTACAGTCGCAGCATCGCGGCCGCGTCCCTCCTTCACCGGACGGTCACGCCGTGAATGGCGGCTGCGATCTCGAAGTCTACCGGCGGGCGCGCAGAACGCCGATGTGGAACGCCCCGCTCCTTAGCGGCCGCGCAGGGCGATCAGGTTGACGTCGATCGTCCGGGTGCGAAAGCCGGCTTCGCAATAGCAGAGATAGAATTCCCACAGCCGGCGAAATGGCTCGTCGAAGCCAAGCGGCGCGATCTCGGTCCAGCGCTCCAGGAAGCGCCGGCGCCAATCCTTCAGAGTCAGGGCGTAGCTGTCGCCGAAGTCGAGCTGTTCGACCACTCCGAGACCGACCGCCTTCGCGCTGCTCCTCACCGCCGGCACCGATGGCAGGCAGCCGCCGGGGAAGATGTAGCGCTGGATGAAGTCGGTGCCCCGCTGATAGTCCTCGAACAGGGCGTCGTCGATCGTGATCGCTTGCAGGACGACACGTCCGCCGGGCCGCAGCGAGCGTCGGAGCGTCGCGAAGTAGGACGGCCAATAGGCGCGCCCCACCGCCTCGATCATCTCGATCGAAACGATGCGGTCGAACTGGCCGGAGATGTCGCGGTAGTCCTGAAGCCGCAGGCTGACGCGCTCGGCAAGGCCGGCTTCAGCGATGCGCCGTTGCGCGGCCTCGAGCTGCGCCGGCGACAAGGTAATGGCGGTCACGCGACAGCCTTCGCGGGCCAGCCGCTCCGCCAGCGCGCCCCAGCCGCAGCCGATCTCGAGGATATGCTCGCCGCCCGAAAGGCCGAGCATGGCGACGATCCGGTCGAGCCGGCGCTGCTGTGCGGCCTCGAGCGCTTCCGTCGGCGCTTCATAGAGCGCGGAGGAGTACATCATGCTGGTGTCGAGCCAGTGGCCGTAGAACTCATTGCCGAGATCGTAATGCGCGGTGATGTTGCGGCGGCTGCCGCGGCGGGTGTTAGCGTTGAGTCGGTGACGCAATCGGTTCAACAGGCGCGCCGGCCAGACGCCTGACACAAGCTTTCGCAATGTCGCACTGTTGCGCGCGCCGAGCTCGATCAACGCGGTGAGATCCGGCGTATGGAGGTCGCCGTCGCGATAGGCTTCGGCCAGGCCGATATCCCCGTCGAGCAGGAGGCGGCGTATCGACCGCCAGTTGGTCAGGATCATCGTCGCTTGCGGCCCGGGCGCGCCTTGCGCGCTGCAAAGCCGTTCGCCGTCAGGCGTAAAGACGGTGAGGTGGCCGATGGCGATGCTTGAGAGCAATCGGCGCAGGAACCAGCGCGACAGCCCGATGCCGCGCGGCAGCGCGAGCGCTTGTTCGGGCATGCGAAAATGCTGTTCGGCATCGGGCCGGCTCATGGCTAAATCGGTCCTTTCGCATGCGGCGCCACGGCGCTGCCGAGGCTGAAGGGGCGCTCCGGCGCAGTCGGGTGCGGCCACCATGGAATGCGCTTTGCCAACAACCGCAGCGCGTGCCAGTGGATGGCGGCAGTGACCTTCAGCGTGAGGAGCGGATGCGTTGCGAGCAGTCGCAGCAGGACTGCATCGCTCAGCACCGTTCGCTCGCCGCTCAGCACCGCCGTGATCAGGCGTCCCTCGGAGTCATGGCCGTCGATGGCGACGGAGACACGCTCCGCGGGCGGCACGACCGTGAAGGCATAGCGCATGTCGAGGCCCATGAAGGGCGAGACGTGAAAGAGCTTGTCCGCCTCCTGCCGCAGCGCGCCTCCGGCGCTATCGGCGGGCGCGACATAGCTGTGAACCTCGCCGAAGGTGTTGTGCACTTCGTAGATGGTGGCGCAGAGACTGCCGTCGCGGCGGTAGCAGAAATAGGTGCTGAGCGGATTGAAGGCGTAGCCGAGGATACGCGGCATGGTCAGCAGCCGGATCGGGCCGCCATCATGCTCGATCCCGGCATTGCCCAGGGCGGCCTCGATCTGCGGGCGCAGCGGCCGTCCGCTGCGATCCCCGTAGTCCGCGTCACGAAAGGCGTAGAGATTGAAGCGGTTGCGCGAGAACAGCGTGAGCTTCGCAGCCAGCCGATCGATCTCGTCGAGGTCGAGCAGCATCCAGAAAACGCGATAGGCCAGCGCATGCGGCCGGGGCCGGAACCGATGATGCCTGACACGACCGACATAGAGAGCGGATTGCCAGCTCATGCGGCCTGCTCCAGCCGGGGTGCGACTGGAATGCGCCCGGACTCGTTGCGAACCCGCCAGGGCCGACGGACGCCGCCAAGCGCCTCCGCGACGGCGAGCCCGGCCTGCAAGCCATCCTCATGGAAGCCCGATCCGAAATAGGCGCCGCAGAACCAGCTGCGCCGCGTCCCTTGCAGCGACCAGAGCCGCGCCTGTGCCTCGAGCGCCGCCGCATCGAAGAGCGGGTGCTCGTAGGTTTCCTCGTGGAGGATGGTGTCCGCACGCAGCGTGTCGGGCGGGTTGAGGGTGACGAAGAGAGGCCGCCCTTCCGGCAGGCCTTGAAGCAGGTTCATCCAGTAGGTGACGGCGCAGGCGGAATCCGGCTGGGCGCGGTCGCCAATATGGTTCCAGCTCGCCCAGGCGCGGCGCCGCTTCGGCATCAACGCCGTATCACCATGCAGCACCGCGCGGTTGCGGCTGTAACGGAAGGCGCCGAGCGCCTCGGCTTCCGCCGTGCCGGGATCGGCGAGCATGGCAAGCGCCTGGTCGGCATGGGTGGCGAAGACGACATGGCTGAACGTCTCGTTCCAGCCGTCGCCCATCAGAACGACATCGTTGGCTCCGCGCCGAACCTGCCTCACGGGCGAGCCGACCCTCACCTCGCCGGAAAAGGCGGTGCGCAGCTTCTGCACATAGACGCCGCTGCCGCCGGTCACGGTGCGCCAGATCGGTCGGTCGGTGAGTTGGAGCAATCCGTGATTGTGATGGAAGCGCAGGAAGGCGGTGGCCGGATAGGACAGGATCTCCGAGCAGGGTGCCGACCAGATCGCAGCCGCCATCGGCAGCAGGTGGTCGTCCCGGAACGCGGCGCCATAGCCGCCGGCGGCGAGGTAGTCGCCGAGCGAGACGTCGGCCGCACCGCCCGCCAGCGCGTCCCTGGATGCGTTTCGGTAGAAGCGGGTGATGTCCTGCAGCATCGCCCAGAAGCGCGGCCGCATCAGATTGCTGCGCTGGGCGAACAGGCCGGAGACACTGGTGCCGCTATATTCAAGCCGGCCGCCATCGAGAGACACCGCGAAGGACATCTCGGTCGGCTGCGTGGCGACGCCAAGATGCTCCATCAGGGCGATGAAGTTCGGATAGGTCGCCTCATTGTAGACGATGAAGCCGGTATCGACCGCCGTCTCGCCGCCATCGCCGGCGACGCGAACCGTGTTCGCATGGCCGCCGAGGCGGGGCGCCGCCTCGAACAGCACCACGTCATGTGCTTGCCCCAGCAGCCACGCAGCCGAGAGGCCGGAGATGCCGGCACCGATCACGGCGACCCTCGTCGCCTCTCCCTGTGCCCGCTCCATCGTCGCGTCTCCGCTTTTCATGACGGGTATACGCGGCCTGGACCGGACTGGATTTGCCCCGGCCTCACTAAAAACGCGCAGGCCGTGTGACCCACCGCCGGGGTTCCTGCGTAAGCGCAGAATGGATGAAGCATTCCGCGAGAGGGTTGGATAATGCTCGTGAGGCAGCTGAAGCGGGTGTCCGCTGCGATCGGTGCCTATGCAGCGCATCCCGACCCGCGGGCCGCGATCGCCAATACCGTCGCGCTCGTGATTGTCTCGAACCAGCCCTTCTATCCACTTTATCTTTATTGGGCGGTCTCGCCCGCCATCGCGCCGTCCTATGTCACCTTCCTGTCGACGCCGTTCTTTGCGGCCGTGCCGGCGGCCATGCGGTGCAGCCCCTTGTTCGGGCGATCGCTGCTTCTCCTGGCGGGCATCGGCAACACATTGCTCTGCCGCGTCGCCTTCGGTACCGGCTCAGGGGTCGAGGCCTTCCTGTATCCCTGCCTGATGCTCGCGCTGATGCTGTTTCGCCGCTCCGAGCGCCTCTTCGCACTGGGCTTCGTGGCGCTGGCCTTCATTGCCTATCTGCTGCCGGCAGCGTTGCTGGGGACGCCGCTGCACCTCTACGAGGCCGGAGAATACGCGGCCTTGCAGCGCCTGAACTTTCTGAGCGCCGCATCCTTGACCGCGCTGATCGGCTGGCTTGTCGCCGCGCGCCTCGACACAATTTCGCGCTCGGATGAAACCACGGAGGCAAGCGGAGCGTAGACGAGACGCATTCGCTGAAAGGACATCGTCATGAGGCGCTTTCTGCTCGCTCTCGCCTTTGCTGCTCTTTCGGCTGGAGGTGCGGCCGCGGGTGATCTCGACGGGACCTGGCTGCGCGACGACGGCAATGCCCGCGTGCGGATCGCACCGTGCGGCGACAAGATCTGCGCAACCAATCTCTGGATCGGCGACACCAGCAAGGGCGAGGCCGCCGGCGACAGGCTCATCATGACACTGGCCCGCCAGCCCGACGGCACCTTCTCCGGAAATGCCTATGATCCCAAGCGCGACTGGAGCTACTCCATGACGATCACGGCAACGGCGGGCGCGCTCACCACACGCGGCTGCATCGTCGGGCGCCTGATCTGCCGCGACGTGAACTGGAAGGCCGTCGAGTGATGCCGGCCGAAGTCACTATGAAGCGAGGGCTAGTGATCCAACGTGCCGACATCCGCGTAACTGTCATATGGTTCCCGCACTCGCCCTGACTGTCGATGGCATGCGCAAGGCGGGAGCTATCGCGCAAGGAGGTGGGTTCGTCGTCTTGTTCGACCCGAATGTATTGATTGCCGCCATCGCGCGTTCGGGCGACCGGGAGGCTTTTGCTGCGCTGTTCGACCATTTCGCGCCGCGGGTGAAGGGATTGCTGATGCGCGGCGGCGCCTCGGCCGAGCTGGCCGAGGAAGTCGCACAGGAGACGCTGCTGGCCGTCTGGCGCAAGGCGGCGCTGTTCGACCCCGCGAAAGCGAGCGCTTCGACCTGGATCGCCACGATCGCGCGCAATCTGCGCATCGATATTGCCCGTCGCGAAACGCGCTCGCGGCTGTCGCAAGCTTACGAGATTTTGGATGAAGAAGCCCCCGAACAACCCGATGCGACACTATCTGGCGCCGAACGCGACGCACGCGTGCGCGCTGCGATGACCCAGCTCTCTCCCGATCAGTACCGTGTGGTCGAACTCGCCTTCCTGGAAGGCTTCAGCCACCAGGATGTCGCCAATCGCCTCGCCATTCCGCTGGGCACGGTGAAGTCCCGCCTGCGCCTGGCTCTGTCGCATCTGCGCGGCCGGCTGGAGGATCTGCGATGAGCATCGTGCATCGCCCATCCGACGAGACGCTCGCCGCCTTCGCCGCAGGACAGCTCGACGAAGGCCTGGCGGTGGTTGTCGCCTGTCATATCGAGGCGGATCGGCAGAGCCGGCAGCGGCTGCGGGAACTCGAGGCCGTGCAGGGCGCGCTGCTGGAAGCCGAGGAGCCCGTCGCGATGGCCTCCGGCCCACGCGATACGAGCACCGCAGCACAAGCCGCGCCGGTATCCGTTGCGGCCGGTCCGACGCTCGAAGCCGGGATGCCACAAGTCCTGCGCCCCTATGGCCTCGGTCCCTGGCGCCCGATCGGCATCCGCATCGCCATGCGGCGCGTCGACGTTCCCGGCGCGGATGCACGCGTCTTCATGTTGCGTGCCGGGCCGGGGATCGCACTGCCGCATCACAAGCATAGCGGCTTCGAATGGACCACGATCCTCGCGGGCGCCTATGAGCACGAATACGGTCGCTATGCGGCCGGGGACTTCGACGAAGCCGATTCCGAGCACGATCACACGCCGCGCGTCGATCCTGTCGAGGGTTGCACCTGTATCGTCGCCATGACCGGAAACGTGCTGCTCCAAGGCTGGCTCGGCCGGCTGCTGCAGCCGCTGGTGCGGTTTTGACGATCGCCTCCTTCGCCGCGGCTGTTGCTTTCGCGGCAGTGGCGATGTCGGCGTTCATGGCATTGGCCACCGTAATCGAGCGCCGGACCGGCAACTCCGGCTGGATCGATGTTGTCTGGACCTTCGGGGTGGGTGCCACGGGCGTCGTTGCCGCGCTGCTGCCTTTCGGGGCGGGGCCGATGTCTCGACGTCTGCTCGTGGCCGCGCTCGCACTGGCCTGGGCGCTTCGGCTCGGCCTGCACATCGCGCGGCGCACGAGCGGCATCGCCGAGGATCCGCGCTATGCCAAGCTCAAGCGCGGCTGGGGCAGCGACGCGCCTCGGCAAATGGTTCGGCTGCTCCAGATACAGGCGCTGGTCAGCATCCCCTTGGTGCTTGGGATCGTCCTGGCAGCCCATAATACCGCACCTTCGCTGGCCTGGAGGGACCTCGCAGGCATTGTCATTTTTGTCGTGGGCCTTGCAGGCGGGGCCGTCGCGGACGGGCAACTGCACGCCTTCGCCCGCTCGGGCACGGGCGGCGTCTGCGACCGTGGTCTTTGGCGTTGGTCGCGCCATCCCAACTACTTCTTCGAATGCCTGCTCTGGTGCTGCTACGCGGTCATCGCGCCGGCGGCCGGTTACCCCTGGGGCTGGCTCGCCTTGCTGGCACCTGCCTGCATCACGCTGCTGCTGACGCGCATTTCCGGCATCCCGCCTCTGGAAGAGCACATGCTCGCCAAGCATGGAGCGGCCTATCGCGACTACCAGCGCCGAACCAGCGCCCTGATTCCGCTGCCGCCGAAAGGAGCGACGCCATGACAATCATGCAGAGGCTCTCGAACTGGGGCGAAGGCCTCCCCGTTCCCGACGCGGTCAGCCGGATGGTGATCGCCTCGCTGGTCGGGCGCACCAATCGCTCGCTCGCAGCGCGATCGACGGAGGCGGCCGCCTTTGCCGGCGATATGGCAGGGTTTCCGATCGCCGTTCATACCGACGCCGCCAACGCCCAGCACTACGAAGTGCCTGCCGCATTCTTCGAGCATGTACTCGGCTCCAGGCGCAAATACTCCTGCTGCTATTACGCCGACC
The DNA here is from genome assembly GCF_052114025.1 of Allobosea sp. RAF48. NCBI lineage: Bacteria > Pseudomonadati > Pseudomonadota > Alphaproteobacteria > Hyphomicrobiales > Alloboseaceae > Allobosea > Allobosea sp. RAF48. The sequence continues at coordinate 17,340 of NZ_JBFRDZ010000004.1, read as the reverse complement.
CCGGCGACACGCTCGCAGCGGCGGAAGAGACGGCGCTGGCGTTGACGGCAGAGCATGCCGGCCTCGCCGACGGGCAGGATATCCTCGAGCTCGGCTGCGGCTGGGGCTCGTTGTCACTATGGATGGCGGAGCGCTATCCGAAGGCGCGGATCGTCTCTGTCTCCAACTCGAGTTCGCAACGCGCCTTCATCGAGGAGCAGGCGCAGCGCCGCCACCTCGGAAATCTTCGCGTCGTTACCGCGGACATGAACGATTTCGCGACGGAGGAGCATTTCGATCGCGTCGTGTCCGTGGAGATGTTCGAGCACATGGCGAACTGGCGCGCGCTTCTCGGGCGGATTCGCGAGTGGCTGAAGCCGGACGGCCGGCTCTTCATCCATGTCTTCGCCCACACGCAAGGCTGCTACCGCTTCGACGCCACCGATGCGGGCGACTGGATCGCGCAGCATTTCTTTACCGGCGGCCTGATGCCGAGCGCGACGCTCGCGCATCAGTTCCCCGATCTATTCGCCGTCGAGGCCGAGTGGCGCTGGAACGGCGAACACTACCGGGCCACCGCAGAGGATTGGCTGGCAAATTTCGATCGCAACCTGCCGATGATCGATCCGATCCTGCGGGAGGTCTATGGCACGGAAGCGCCGCTCTGGCGGCGGCGCTGGCGCCTGTTCTTTCTGGCGACGAGCGGGTTGTTCGGCCATGCCAACGGCGACGCCTGGGGCGTCCACCACTACAGGTTGCGACCCGCCTGATCGAAGAGCCGATGGCGAGGCCTACACCCATCCCCATTCTATGGCGCGGCGAACCGCGCCATAGGCGATCCAACTGCAGAAACCGACGACGACCGTGCCGTAGGCGAGGTCCGCGAGTGTGATCGTCAGCGTCCAGGGACGCAGCGTGGCGTAGTTCGTCAGGTCATAGGTCGCATAGGCGAGCAGGCCGATCAGCGCGCCGTTGACCAGCGCGGCGCTTCCGCCGCCGTCGCGCAACGCCGGCATCAGCGCGAAATGGACCACGCCAAGAGGGAAGCCGAAATAGAACAGCGCAGCCGGCCAGTATCGCACTTGTTCTATGATCAGGTCGCCGAGCGCAGGCCGATAGAGCCTCGCGGTCATCGTGCCGAGCCAGATGGCATCGCAGATCCCAAAGGCGACAAGAAAAGCGACGTAGCCGGCGACGAAGCGCATCACGACCTCCAGGGTTGCGCAGGAGATACGTCGCGCAGGCCTTAGCGGTTCAGTATCACATCGGGCTTTCGCGCAGCCGGGAAGCAGATCCATCCCGGTGAGCGGGGCGTATTGAGTGGGATGATCCTCAGGCCGATGGCGACCATGACGACCGAAATCTCCCGCCGCGCGATCGTTCCCATGCTTGCTGCGGCGGCGCTTCCGGGTTGCGCCGCGCTGCGCCCGGGCGGTCTGACCGAGGGGGCGCGTGACGTCGCCTATGGCCCGCATCCCCGGCAGCGAATGGACATCTATGTTCCGCGGGGCGGCGGAGATGCTCCCAAGCCGGTTGTCTTTTTCATCTATGGTGGTTCATGGGCCAATGGTGCCAGAGAGACCTATGCGTTCGTCGGAGACGCGCTTTCCTCGCGCGGCTTCGTCACGGTGATCGCGGATTATCGCCTGGTGCCCGAGGTCCGCTTTCCGGTCTTCATCGAGGACGGCGCGCTGGCGCTGCGTTTCGTGTGCGACAACATCGCCCGCTTCGGCGGTACGCCGCGAGAGCTGCACCTCATGGGGCACTCGGCCGGCGCCTATAACGCGATGATGCTGACCTTGGACAATCGCTATCTTGCCGCCGTTGGACTGCGCGCCAACCACATCCGCTCCACCGTCGGGCTCTCCGGCCCCTATGACTTTCTGCCGCTCGACATCGACGTCACCAAGGAGGCGTTCGGAAACGCCCGCGACCTTATCCAGACGCAGCCGGTCAACTTTGCTCGCCGCGACGCTCCGCCGATCTTTCTGGCGACGGGCTCGGAGGACACCACGGTCCTGCCACGCAACAGCGAGCGGCTGGCCCAGGCGCTCAAAAGTGCTGGCGCCAAGTCGGTCTCGCTTAAGATTTATCCGGGGCTCGACCACGCGGGAATGGCAACTGCGATCTCCAGGTTGTTGCAATGGCAGGCGCCGGTTCTCGACGATGTCGTCGCATTCTTGAAAGCGACGCGAGGTGACCCGGCGGGCAGGCCGGCCTCGCATCGAATGCCCCGGCTAACAAGCGAGAAATGAGACAATTGAGTGCGGGTCGCATTGCGGCGGCCGGTACCGGAGGCGGTTCATAGAGACAGGCCGTCGCAAGACGTCAGCACGCCCCGAAGTCCGTGTGGCGTAGCGCCGCAATTCGGGATACTGTGCCCCATACTTGCCATGCGGAGATTAGGGCTCCTTCGTAGGCAAAGCGGAGAAGTTATGGTTCGATAACGCCGTCAAAGCAGGCGTCTTTTACATGCGCCACGCGATCGAGACCGCACCGAAAGACGGGCATTGCGTCATCGTCGAGGACGATGCGAATGCGATTTACGACGTCGGTCGCCGGTCGCCGGAGGCGGGCGATTGGGGTGGGGAGGACCACGGCCCCATCAAGATCGCGCCGACGCATTGGCGGCGCTTCTTTACGCCCGTCGTCACTGTAATCGCTGCGGCGACGATACTGATTTACCATGTAAAGCAAGTGGCTGCCGAAACACCTGTCAGCGATGGCATCGTCGCTCAAGATACCGGCTTGGCGAGCAGGGACTCGAAGACCGCCCTCCCGGAGGTCCGGCGAGCCGTCGACAGCCAGGCCAGCCCACCCGCGGAAGAGGCGCAGACTGTGCGGGAGCAGCCGGCCGCGGCGACGCCCGCACCAGATGCGCAGCAATCCCCGGGCCGGAAGCCGCCCGAAGTCTTGGCGCAAGAGGCAGCCCTGGAGCAGGAACTCGCCGAAGCCCGGCGTACCATCGAGCATTTGGAAGCGCAGCTGCAAGCGGGGCCGACGGCCGAGCAGGTGCTCAAACAGGAGCGCGAGCGGGCCGCAGTCCTCGCAGAGCACGCCGCGGCTGCGCGACAGGAATTGCTGGCAACCACGGCGCGGCACACCCAGGCACTCGACGAGGAGCGAGCCCGCAGCGCCGCATTGGAGAGCGAGCTGGCGACGGCGCGGCAGGTGAACGAAAGGCTGGCCGTGCAGTTTCGCCTGATCGGCGAACAGACGGAACTCCGCAGGCGAGCCTATGAGGCGGAAGTGGCGGGGCTTCAACAGGCGCTCAGGCAAGAGCGCGACCAAGCCGCAGCTGGGGCTGCCGAACTCGATGCGGCGCGACGCGCGGCTGCTGCGCGCATTCAGCCGGAAACGGCGACAAACATGCCCCTTTCGCGGGAGATCGCATCTACGGCCGGCACAGCCATGGCGTCGCCGGCTGCCTCGGACGTGCAAGGCAGCCCCGAGGCGGTGAGAATGATTGCGCGCGCTGCCTCGCTGCTCGGCCAAGGCGACATCGGTGCTGCGCGGACCGTCCTCGAACGTGCCGCAGAGCTGGGCAGTGCTCGCGCGGTCTTCATGCTGGCGGAGACATACGACCCCAACATTCTCTCTGCCTGGAGAACGTTTGGAACGCGGGGCGAGGTGGCAAAGGCGCGCGAGCTTTACGCGAAGGCGCATGCGGGCGGCATTCGGGAGGCGAAGGAGAGGCTCGACACCTTGGGTCGGTGAAGCGCCTGTCAGGCCGTGCTGCTCCGGCTCATCGTTCGATTTTGGTGCCTTGCGAGGGAGTTCGAGGATGACACGGTTCCCCAGAAAAAGCCTGCTCCTGCTGACGGCTTTGATAGCGCTTGCCCCGGGGCTCCAGCCGGCTGATCTGTCCGCGCAGACAGCCAAAGTTGAGGCCCAGACCACGACCTCGGCGCGTCGCACCTCAGCGCAGGCGACGGAACAGGAGAAGATGAACGCCTGGACCGTCGGCCTTGCCGCCGGCTTGATAGAAGGAGCGCCCCTTCGTCTCGCGGCGGAGATGGCTCGCGTCGTCGATGATGGACCGAATTTGCTTGTCCTGCCGATCGTTACGCGGGGCGCCACCGAGAATCTGAACTCGCTGCTCTACCTGCGTGGCGTTGATACGGCGATCATCAATTCCGACGCACTGGAAGAATACAAGGCGCAACTGCCCCAGATCCGGCGTCGGATCACCTACATCCTCAACCTCTTCCCGTCGGAGCTGCATATCTTCGTTCGGCCCGAGATCCAGAGCCTGGAGGATCTCGCCGGGAAGAAGGTGAACTTCAACACGCAGGGAACCGCTGCCGCATATTCGGGGCCGCTGATCTTCAGCCGGCTCGGCATCAACGCGGAAAAGACATTCATCCCTCATCAGCTTGCGCTCGAGCAGATGCGCAAAGGTGAGATCGCCGGGGTCGTCTTCATCACCTCCAAGCCGGTCGATGCGTTCGTGCGAGGGCGCTTCGAACCCGGCTTCAAGTTCCTTCCAGTCAAATACGACAGCAAGTTCGAGGATTACTATCTTCCGGCCGTGCTGGAGGCGAACGAGTATCCGGGGTTGATCAAGCAAGGCGAGCGCGTGCAGACGATTGCGGTGCCGACCGCGCTCGTCGCGTTCAATTGGGCGGCGCAAACCAACCGCTATCAACGCGTCGCCCGTTTTGTGGATGTGCTGTTCTCGCGTATCGACAGGCTTCAGGCCCCCGGCTTCGACGCGAAATGGAAGTCGATCAACCTGGCCGCCACCGTCCCCGGCCTCGACCGCTTTCCGGCAGCGCAGGAATGGTTGGATCGTCAACCGCGAGCACCCCGGGCTCTGCGATGAAAGCGATCCCGCTATCCATCGCGTTCGAGATCGCCTGCGGAGTCGCGCTGGCGCAGGATGCGGCCGATCCGATGGTGCATCTTCGCGCTTGCGCCGTGATGGAGCCTGCTGCGCGGCTAGACTGCCTGGACAAGCTGTCGCGTAGCATAGTGCCGATTGACCGCCCGGCGCTTGGCGAAGACAACTGGATCGTCAGCGAGACGACCTCGCCGATCGACTATACTCCCATCGTCACCGCGACGACGTTTGCGAGCAGTGGATCGGAGAGCACCTTGACGCGGCTGTCGATCTATTGCCGTAGCGGCCGAACCGAATTGGCGGTTTCAGGGCCGGCGCTGGTCGGTGGCAGCACTGACTCTACCATCATCTACCGCATCAATGACGCTCAGCCGCTGCAAGTCGCAGCAGCGGCGCCATCATTCGGTTCTGGCGCCGCGTTCAGGGCCGATGTCGTGCAGCTGTTGCGTTCCTTGCCTGACGAAGCCGGCCTCTATGTCCGCCTCGTGCCCCGCACCGGCACTGCCTATGAAGGGCAGTTTGCGCTAGCCGGACTGGCGGTCGTGCGAGCCAAGGTCGCCGCGGCGTGCAAGTGGCCGAACGTCGTTGCCAAGCCAAACAACCGATAATCCTCGAACCAACACGGGAGAAGCAGTGATGATTGGTTATAAGAACACCGCCCGGGCTGCACTGGTTGGCATCGCTGCGCTCCTCATCGCCGTGCCGCCGTCAGCGGCGCAGGAAAAGAAGCAGACCACTGCGCAGGCATCAAAGCGACCCGCGTCCGAGACAAAAGTCCACCACCTTATTCTACAGGTAAATTCCAACGAGCCCGCAACAATGAACCTGGCGCTCAACAATGCGACGAACGTCGCGCAATACTACAAGGATATTGGAGAGCCGGTAGAAATAGAGATCGTCACTTTCGGTCCGGGCTTGCATATGCTTCGGGATGATACCTCTCCGGTTAAGGCGCGGATCAAGGCGATCGCAGCGAGCACTCCAGCGATTTCCTTCAAAGCCTGCGGCAATACTCAAGAGAATATGAGCAAGGCCGAGAACAAGGAAGTTCCTATCATCCCCGAGGCGTCGGTCGTAAAATCCGGCGTGGTGCGCGTTATGGAGTTGCAAGAGAGAGGCTGGACCTATGTCAGGCCGTGACGCCTATTGTTTAAATGGTGGTCGCAAAATTTGGATTGTTTTGCTTTGCTATTAAGCGGGAGGTATTGGTAGGTTATGTTGATGTATTCCAGTAATTTCCGATTTCTCTGGCATAAATACGGCCTTCTCTTCCGCGAGACTGTGGAGAATATCGCCGTTCGGGAACTCGTCCCGCATGGAGTGGCCCTGATCGATGATGCTCCACAGGATCGTTCGCGTCGCGGTCCGCCGCGCGGGCGCCGTACGCAAGAACTGGACGATAAGCGTCCCCAGCGAGTATCCGCCGAGATTGTTCGCAACATATCCGGCGCTGGATGGCACCCTGGTTGGAGGTGAACGAAAGTTGGCATCCGTACTCATCTTCGGCGAAATCGAGAAGTGGCCGGACTGTGAAGATGGCAGCTCTACCCCTGAACGAAAATGGAGAGCGCCGGTTCTATGATGCTGCTGCGCGCGTCAGGTCTCGCACACGGCTCCGACTTGGTGTTGGTACGCAAAGCGCAACTGGTTGCGCGTTTGATCAGCACGAAGTCTCGGCTCTCGTCGTCAGGGCGTTATCAAATCAGCCGCGTGATCCTTTCCCGCTCTGGGCGCCGCCCGATAGCAATGGGCTAGCGCAAGCATCGCAACGCTTCACGCCACGGAGGTGTGGCCCCTCAGCTCTCGCAAGCCAATCAAAATTATTCCGAGAACATTGCGTCACTGCGGCATTCTGACGCGTTTCTAGAAGTAGTCGCTCACTCCCGCGAGTCGTCTGCGGCGGCCAGATGGCTTCCATAAGATCGGGGCTTGGCATGGACGAACCCATTCTCAAACGGCCTTCCGTTCTGTTGGGATCGGCGTCCTCGGGGGGGACGATCGCAGCCTTGCGCCACTTCGCCGCCTACGGCGTTGGCGTGAATGTCGTCGCCGATCACCCCTTTTGCCCGGCCGGATGGTCGCGCTGTGTCGGGCGCCGCTATGCGGGGCCGGTCGAAAGCGACAGCATGCGCTATCTCGATTGGCTGCTCGCGATCGGAAAGGCTGATCCCGGCCAGGTGTTGCTGCCGACCTCCGACGAGTTGGTCTGGCTTTACACCTCCAACGCCTCGCTCCTCGCGCGCTATTTCCGCCTGTATCAGCCGTCGATCGAAACGATCAAACGCATCCTCGACAAGGCTTTGCTCGAGCAGGCCGCAACCATCGCCGGGGTTGGGGTCCTGCCGAGCTGGGATCCTCAGAACCTGGACGAGCTCGCCGAACTGGCGCCGCGCCTGCCTTATCCGGTCCTGATCAAGCCGCGGACCCATGTCCATCGCCTGCGAAACGACAAGGGCGTGGTCGTGCATTCGCCGGACGAGCTCGCGGCGGAATATCCACGCTTCCTTGCCCGCGAGCGGTATCGCTTCGACGATACACCGCGCCCGCCCGACGCGGTGCGCCCGGTGATCCAGAAATTCGTCGAGATCGGGCGCGAAGGCGTGGTGTCCATCTCGGGCTTCATCGGACGCAGCGCGGATGTGTTCGTGACCCGGCGCTCGACCAAGATTCTCCAGCGCTCGCGGCCGGTGGGAGTCGGCGTGTGCTACGAGTCGTGCCCAGCCGATCCCGCATTGTCGCGGGCGGTCCATAGACTCTGCCGTGAGCTCGATTACTTCGGCCTGTTCGAGATCGAGTTCATCCAGCACGACGGCGCCTGGGCGGTCATCGATTTCAACCCGCGCCTGTTCAACCAGATCGGCCTCGACCTGCGACGCGGGCTGCCTATGCCGATGCTGGCCTATCTGGACGCGCTTGGCGAGACCGACGCCGTGCGGGCGCTCGCTGCCGAGGCGCAGCATGAGAGCCCGGCCGAGAAGGTCGTGTTCTGTGACAATTTCACCCTCCATGCGATCTTGCTGGCGCAGACGCTCTGCATGCGGGCAAGCCTCAAGGATCTTGCGTATTGGCGAGGCTGGGCGAGGCAGAATCGCGCGCAGATGGTCCACTTCGCTTCAGATCGCAACGATCCGATGCCGGGCATCATCCATATCCTGTCCGAAATCTATCTCGGATTTCGGGCAGCGCCGCGGTTCGTGCGGACCATGCTCCCGTCCTCTCCCCTGGTCGCGCGCGGGTTGTGAGGATGAGCAAGCAACTCGTGGCGATCATCGGCGGCGGACCTTACGGGCTCTCGCTCGCGAGCCATCTCGCGGCCCGTAATGTCGCGCACCGGATTTTCGGCCAGCCCATGGCCTTCTGGAGCCAGATCGCCCGCGCCGGGCCGCGGCGCTATCTCAAATCCTACTGCTTCGGGACGAACATCTCGTCGCCGCGCCCGGGCTCAACCTTCGCCGACTACAATGAGCCGCGCGGCCTGGAGACCTTCGAGCCGTGTTCCATCGAGAATTTCGCTGCATACGGTCGCTGGTTTCAGGAGAAGCACGTCGACTGGATCGAGCCCGTGGACGTCGCCAATGTTTTCCGGCGGAAGCAGGGCTTCATCCTGACGCTCAGCAATGGCGACGAGGTCGAGGCATCGGACGTCATCGTCGCCACGGGACTCGCGAATTTCGCCAGGATGCCGCATGCCTTGCGGGCGCTGCCCGGAACGGTCGCCACGCATAGCGCCAAAGTCGACAGCTTCGCCGCCTTCCAGGGCCTCGAGGTCGCGGTCATCGGCTCCGGCCAGTCCGCCCTGGAGGCGGCCGCACTGCTTCACGAAGCCGGCGCGTCGCCACGATTACTGATCCGCAAGCCGTCGACCCTGTGGATGAACCGAGGGAGCCGCACGCCGACGCCCTGGCAGCGAATCCGCTGGCCGATCTCCGCGCTGGGTGGCAGTCCGAAGGCATGGGCGCTGATGCAACTGCCCGGCGCGTTCCACCGGCTCCCGGCCTGCGCGCGCCCGCTCGTCCTGAAAAATTTCCTTCCACCCGAGGGCGCGTGGTGGCTCCGCGAGCGGGTCGAGGCACTCGTGCCGGTCGAACACGACACCATGATCGTCGAGGGGCGGGAGGTTGGCAATCGTGTGTCGCTCCGCTTGCGACGCGGCGCGGACCAGAAGGATCACGAATTGCTCGTCGACCGGGTGATCGCCGGCACGGGCTACGAGGTGAACGTGGAGCGCATCCCGTTTCTGGCGTCCGAGTTGCGCAGCGCCATTGCCCGGCACGGTTCCGCGCCACGGCTCGATGCGTCCTTCCAGTCCTCCGTCCCGGGCCTGCGCTTCGTCGGTCCGGCATCGTCGATGAGCTTCGGCCCGGTGTTCCGCTTCGTTGCCGGGGCCGAGTACACCGCGCGCACGATCGCGACGGCATTGTCCCGAACCGCCGTGGCCCGCGCATGAACGCCGCGCGCCTGCCTCTCATCGTCCTGCCGGGCGCGAGCGGCCACGCGCCGGACTGTGCGCCGTTCTGCGCCGAAGCGTCGGACCGGGAGCGCATCGTCGCGCTGCGCTATCCAACCTGGCAGACCTATGTCGATGCCGGTCTCACCGCAGAAGCCCTGGTCGAAGATCTAGCGGCGGAGATCATGGATCGTGTCCCGCAGATGCCGGTCGTGCTGCTCGGCGTTTCGATCGGCGGCCATTTCGCCTATGCAGTCGCGCTCCGTCTCGAGAGCCTCGGCCGCACCGTTGCGGGCTTGTGCATCATCGATTCCGGAGCCATCACGGCGGCGCGATCGGTGCACTGGAAAGCGCGCCTCGTCTCCCATGCGGCCGATCTGCTCCGGCGCGGCCGTCCTGGCGCGCTTGCGCTTCACGCCCGGCAGCTCGCCTGGCGCGGCCTGTTTCGCCTTGCCGGAGATGGACTGCCCGTGCTTGCGCGAGATTATTCTGCGCCGCTTCATCGGATCGGCAAGATCGATCCGGCTTTCGAAGAAGAGCTGAACATGCGGCTCCTGATCCGCATCGCCGCCACATGGATGCCAAACCTGGACGATCGCGTCACTCATCTGCGCGCGCCCGCAGTTCTGCTGCGCACGCGTGTCACGGTGTCGAACGATGATCTTTGGCGCAGACGCTGTCTCGACCTCCGCATCATCGATATTCCCGGCAACCACGAAACGCTGTTCGAGGCCGAGAATGCCACCGCGTTGCGTGCTGCCTTTCTCGCGGCGGCGGAGGAGTGGAGCGACGCAGACCAGGCCCTTCACTGACACATGAGGGCCAAGGTGCCTGCAACTGCTCTACCTCAACAAGCCTAGCGCGGCCGCATTGCGTGGGCAGTTGGCCACCATTCTTCGTGAAGTGCCGGTGGCCGAACGATGGAGTTGGCGCCGGCGGCAGAGCGCCTTGTCCCACGGAGACGGGTTTTTCCGGGTTCGATTCGATGTGGTGCAGGGCGCGATGCCTATGGCTGTGAGTGCCGGGCGGAACCGGGGTTCGTCATTGCCTCGGTTGGCGAAGAGTGTTTTGGCCGGCGACAGGGCAGCGATCACGAAGCTCGCGCCCTTGTGATCATCCACCTTGCCCGCCGAGAGCGGCATGGCGATGGGGCGGCCTTCATCGTCGCAGACGGTCTGGAACTTGGAGTTCAGCCAGCCTCTATTCGCCCGAAACGCAGCAAAACAGCCCTTTCCGAGCAGGTTCGTGATGGTGCGATGCGCCTTCGGATGCGCCGCTTCAATCATGCTCCGCTCAGGCCTCGGGCTCCGGTCGGCAAGCCCCCCCGACGACGTGGTCGAGGTGCCCGGACGGCGCTGTTGAAAGAGAGATTGCGTAACGTAACATTCCATGCAACTTCGACTGCGCTGGCGGTGCGCGCGCCGGGTTTTTTTGGCGTTTTGGCGTTCATTTTTCTCTTTGCGCATCGCTGGATCATTGGATTTATTAGAGAATTTTTACAGAAACGGCATTGCGAAACGAAAGCATCTGATGAGCTCGGCCGACGAATCCGCCACAATCCCCGCCAAGAGACGCGCGTACGCAAAGGCCAGTTCTCCGACCAATTCCCGTAGAACGATTGTCCCCCACGGCCGGCGATCGATCGCGATGATTGGCGTGGGGTTGACCCCGACAGGCCTCGAGTAAGTCGCGATGCTTCGAATTGCCAGATCTGGCCTGGGAATTGCCGTGCTGGCCCTGCTGCCGTCCGCAGCGTTTGCGCAGACTGCGTCCCAAATCACGCCAGAGAGTTTTCGCCCCGCTCTTACCCACCGGGGTGGGTTCGCGCTCTCCGGCGCACCGGGATTGGAGACGCCCGCGGGAGCGGAAAAACTGTTCGTCCGATTGTCCGGCGTCAGCATCAAGGGCGGCTTTCCGCAGCTAGCGGCGGCGACCGCCGATCTTGAAGCCAGGCTGTCCGGGCACAAGATTTCCGGCGCCGACATGTTCGCGGCGGCACGCGATCTGGAGGCCGCCTATGCCAGGCTCGGCTACGTGCTGGTGCGGGTTATTCTGCCGCCGCAGCGGCTAGTCGATGGCGCGCGATTGTCGCTGGTCGTTGTCGACGGCTTTATCGAGCGGATCGAGGCCAAGGGTGTGCCGGAGCGCGTGCGCCAGCGTATCGAAACCTTGCTCGGACCGCTGACGCAACAACGCGGACTGACACTGCAGGAGATCGAGCGCCGCGTGCTGCTGGCGGGCGATACTCCCGGCGTCATCTTGCGATCCACGCTGGCGCCGGGCAAGGTCGACGGTGCCGCGGTGCTGGTGATTGACGGCAATTATCAGGCTGTCGGCGCAACGCTCACCTTCGACAACACGCTGTCGCAAGCGCTCGGACGCACGACCTCGGGCTTGGGACTGGACTTCAATAGCGTCGCCGGCTTCGGTGAGCTCGTTTATCTGCGCGCCGGCGGTTATCCGATCGGTGGCGACAACGGTTTCTTCGATCGCTACCCGCGCAATCGCGCGCTGGCGGCCGGGTTTGTGCTGCCGCTGTGGCTCGACGGGCTGACCTTCAACGCCGAATACACGGATGCGCGGACCGCGCCGCGGCGGGGCGCTGGAGTACAGAGCACCGACGTCTTCGACCGGCTGTCGCTACGTCTGCGCTACGCCTGGCTGCGCGGACGGGCCGCCAATTTCAACAGCGAACTGTGGTTCGACGCGCAGAACGAGACGCAAAGCCTGTGGGTTGCTGGCATCCGGGTGCCGCTGTGGGAAGATCGGTTGCGGATCGTGCGTTTCGCCAGCGACGGCGACATGCTGACCCCGTGGGGTGCGACGATTTCCGGCCGTGCCATAGCCTCGTTCGGTATCGACGCGCTCGGCGCACGCCGCGCGGCGGACGCCTCGGCAATCCTTCCCCTCTCGCGACAGGGCGCCGACGCCACGTTCCAGAAGCTCGATATCACGCTGGGCTACATCCAGCCCCTGGCCGAGCATCTCGTGGCCAATGTCGTGGCGCGGGCGCAGACTTCGTTCGGCGCGCCGCTGGCGCAGAGCGAGCAGATCGGCATTGCCAGCCCCACCGGGCTGTCGGCGCTGGATGCGGGTTCGATCGCCGGCGATCAGGGTTACGTGGTCCGGGGCGAATTGTCTTCGCCATGGAGCGTGCCGCTGCCGACATCCGCGATCGGCGTGGTCGCTACGCCTTATGTGTTCGCCGCCTATGGCAAGGTCACGCTTCAGGATCCGACCGCGCTGGAAGCGGCCTCGATCCGCGCCACATCCTACGGCGCCGGCTTGCGCCTTGGCGGCGCGGCTCCGGGCACCTTGTCGAACGGATCGCTGACGCTGGAATACGGCCGCGCCCATCGCAGCGACCGCGTCCCAACGGGCGATCGCTTCACGGTCGTTTCGGCGTTCAGGTTCTAGCGCTCAACACTGGTTCCAGCTTGGTTATGACATTGAGCGATCTGCGGACCGACTTTCACAAAGGCCATTCGCGATGAGCCGTATCGACGAACGCCCCTCGACGCAGACCCGCAGCCGCGGCTACCGCCGGTATCGCCAAGGCTCGATTGCGGCGTTGCTGCTCGCGACCACCGCGCTGACACGCCCGGCTCTGATCAGCCCGGCATTCGCGCAAAGTCTGCCGACCGGGAGCAGTGTCGCTGCCGGCAGCGCGACGATCGCGCAACCCTCCGCGACACGGCTTACCGTCACCCAATCGAGCCAGAGTGCAGTGGTCAACTGGCAGAGCTTTTCGATCGGGCAGGGCAGTGCGGTCAATATCGTGCAGCCGAATGCGTCGTCCGCCATGCTCAATCGCATTACCGGCAACACGCCTTCGACGATCGCAGGCTCGCTCACGGCCAATGGGCAGGTCTATCTGGTCAACCCCAACGGCATCGCCATCACCAAAAATGGCGTTGTCAGCGCGGCCGGCTTCGTCGCTTCAACGCTCGGTATTTCCGACAGCGACTTCATGACTGGCAAACGCACCTTCACCGGCAACGGCGCGTCGGCGGGGGTCAGCAACGCTGGAAGCATCACGGTGGCCAAGGGCGGCTACGCGGCGCTGATCGGCGGCACGGTGTCGAATTCCGGCAGCATCAGCGTGCCACTCGGCAAGGCCGGCCTCGGCTCCGGCGAGCAGGCGACGCTCGACTTCTCGGGCGACGGGTTCCTGCAGGTCGCGATGCCGACGAACGCCGGGGCCAAAGGCGCTCTGATCAAGAACGCCGGCAGTATCGTGGCCGACGGCGGCAGCGTCATCATCAGCGCCGCGACGGCGCGCGAGGCGGCCCGCAACGCGGTCAATATCTCCGGGCTGGTGCAGGCCCGCTCGATCGGCGGCCATAACGGATCGATCGTTATCGGCGGCGGCGACGGCGGCCGCGTCAAGCTCTCGGGGCGGGTCGATGCGAGCTCGCGTCGTCACGGCGGCGGCACCGTCACCGTGACCGGGCAGCAGATCAAGCTGAAAGGAGCCACCGTCGACGCCTCCGGCAAGACGGGCGGCGGCACGATCAAGATCGGCGGCGACGCGCAGGGCAGCGGCACGCTGCAGCAGGCCCGATCGGTCACGATGGATGCCGCGACCACGATCCGCGCCGATGCGACCGGCGCCGGAAACGGCGGCGAGGTGGTGCTTTGGTCCACGGGAGCGACCAGCGTTCGCGGCCTCATCACCGCAAGAGGTGGGCCGAATGGCGGCAATGGCGGATTGGTCGAAACATCCGGCCATGCCCTGGATTTCACCGGGGTGAGCATCGACACGTCGGCGCCGGCAGGCAAGACCGGATCGTGGCTGCTTGACCCCATCGACCTCACTGTCGACGCCGCCGCCGCCGCGACGATCAACGGCAATCTGGCAACGGCGAACGTCACGTTGCAGACGACGGCGACCACGACGTCGGGACCGGGCACGACATCCGCCGGGCTGGGCGATATCAACGTCTACGCCCCGATCAGCTGGAGCACCGCCAATACGCTGACCCTGTCGGCCTATAACAGCATCAACATCGTCTCGTCGATTTCCGCGACAGGTAACGGCAAGCTGGTGCTGACGGCCAATAACCAGATCGGCGGCTCGAACAGCGCCGGCGCAGTGAACTTCCTCGGTGGCGGCAATGCCGAGCTGCTCGGCAGCTCCGCGACGCTGACGATCAACGGCTCGGCCTATACGCTGATCCACTCGGTCACGGACCTTGTGAACGTCAACAATAATTTGTCGGGCCGATATGCTCTGGCCGGATCGCTCGACCTCGGCGGCCATACCTATACCGATGGCGTGATCTCCCCCTCGACGGCTGGTGGCTTTCTCGGCACCTTCGATGGCTTGGGCAACGCGATCAGCAACCTGACGATCAACGCGCCCAGCTCGGGCGTCGTCGGTTTGTTCGGGCAGATCGGCGATGCTTCCAATAATTCGGCCGGCACAGTCCGGAACCTCGTTCTGAGCGGTGGTTCGGTGATCGCTGGCGGGGTTGGCACCAGCGTCGGTGCGCTGGCGGGAACGAGCTCGGGCACGATCTTCAACGCTTCTGCGTCGACCTCGGTCACCGGCACTGCCACCGGTGGGATGGTCGGGGGCTTGGTCGGTTATAACTGGGGAACGATGAGCAATGTCCGCGCTAGCGGAAGCGTCACGGACACGGTGACCGGCAGCTGGGTCGGTGGCCTGGTGGGCTACAACGATGGATACAGTGCTGGCTTCGGCGTCGGCACGATCACGAACGCCTATGCCACAGGAGCAGTCACGGGCGGCGGCGGGACCGGCGGCGCGGGTACGACTGGTGGCCCCGGCAGTTCGACCGGTGGCCTGATCGGGCTCAATGCTGGCGTGGTTTCGAGCGCCTATGCCGCAGGGGCAGTCAGTGGCGGTGCCAGCAGTTATCGCGGCGGCTTGATCGGCGAGAACGACACCACGAATGGTGTCGGGACGGCCACCAACGGATATTGGGACATGACGACCTCCGGCATCAGCTCGGTGGGCGCCGGCGCCGGAACGGGCCTGACTACCGCGACCCTGAAAAACGGCTCGCTTCCGACGGGCTTCAGCAGTTCGATCTGGAGCGCCGTTTCTGGATTCTACCCGTTCCTGGGGCCGAAGGTCATTACTGTGAACCTGTCGGCGCAAACCGCCACCTACGGCACGGCTTCGTCGCTCAACCAGACATCGTCGGCCTATACCGAGACGTTCGCCGGCACGACGCTGACGGGAGGCAGCTTCGTCACCTTGAGCGGCCTGTCGATAACGGTCGCGGGCACCGGTAGCGCGTCGGGCACGACGACATCGACCGATGCAGGCAGTTACCTCCTTTCGGCCAGCGGAGGGACCGCCTCCGGCTATATTGTCAACTACGGCAAAACCCCCACCTTTTTGACGGTCAATCCACTGGCGGTGACGCTGTCGGGGTCGCAGACCTATAATGGCGGCACCAGCGTCGCGGCCGGTGGCCTGACCCTCACCAACGGCGTAGCCGGTGCAACCGCCGCCTCGATCGGGCTCACCGGGACGGGGTCGGTCGCCTCGGCGAATGTCAGCGCGGGAGCCCAGGCGCTGAACCTGTCGGGCCTGTCGCTGAGCAACAGCAACTACACGCTGACCGGCGGCAGCGGGACGGTGACGGTCAACCCGCTGGCGGTGACACTGACGGGATCGCAGACCTATAACGGCCTGACGGCGATCACGGCGGCACTGACGGCGAGCAACAAGATTGCCGGCGACACGCTGACGGTCAGCGGCACACCGACCGGCACGCTGGCCTCGGCCAATGCCGGGCCGGAGGCGATGTCGTCGTTGGCCGGCCTGTCGCTGAGCAACGGCAACTACACGCTGACCGGCGGCACCGGCACGATCACGGTCAACCCGCTGGCGGTGACGCTGTCGGGGTCGCAGACTTATAATGGTGGCACCAGCGTCGCGGCCGGTGGCCTGGCCCTCACCAACGGCGTAGCCGGTGCAACCGCCGCCTCGATCGGGCTGACCGGGACGGGGTCGGTCGCCTCGGCGAATGTCAGCGCGGGAGCGCAGGCGCTGAACACAGCGGGGCTGTCGGTCAGCGACGGCAACTACACCCTGGTCGGAGGCAGTGGCACGGTGACGATCAACCCGCTGGCGGTGAGTCTCACAGGATCGCAGACCTATAACGGCCTGACGGCGATCACGGCGGCACTGACGGCGAGCAACAAGGTGGCCGGCGATACACTGACGATCAGCGGCACACCGACCGGCACGCTGGCTTCGGCCAATGCCGGTGCGGAGGCGATGTCCTCACTGGCCGGCCTGTCGCTGAGCAACAGCAACTACACGCTGACCGGCGGCAGCGGCACGGTGACGGTCAACCCGCTGGCGGTGACRCTGACGGGATCGCAGACCTATAACGGCCTTACGGCGATCACGGCGGCACTGACGGCGAGCAACAAGATTGCCGGCGACACGCTGACGGTCAGCGGCACGCCGACGGGCACGCTGGCCTCGGCCAATGCCGGGCCGGAGGCGATGTCGTCGCTGGCGGGTCTGTCGCTGAGCAACGGCAACTACACGCTGGTCGGCGGAACCGGCACGGTGACGGTCAACCCGCTGGCGGTGACGCTGACGGGATCGCAGACCTATAACGGCCTGACGGCGATCACGGCGGCGCTGACGGCGAGCAACAAGATTGCCGGCGATACGCTGACGATCAGCGGCACACCGACGGGCACGCTGGCCTCGGCCAATGCCGGTGCGGAGGCGATGTCCTCACTGGCCGGCCTGTCGCTGAGCAACAGCAACTACACGCTGACCGGCGGCAGCGGCACGGTGACGGTTAATCCGCTGGCGGTGACGCTGACGGGATCGCAGACCTATAGCGGTGGCACCAGCGTTGCGGCGGGTGGCCTGACCCTCACCAACGGCGTTTCCGGCGCAACGGCGGCCTCGATCGGGCTGACCGGGACGGGGKCGGTCGCCTCGGCGAATGTCAGCGCGGGAGCGCAGGCGCTGAACACAGCGGGGCTGTCGGTCAGCGACGGCAACTACACCGTGGTCGGCGGCAGTGGCACGGTGACGATCAACCCGCTGGCGGTGACGCTGACGGGA